>JAPOYA010000049.1 GCA_026706815.1 Acidimicrobiaceae bacterium
GCTCCAACCATTCGCGCTGGACGCTTGTTCTCGGCACCAATCGTAAGGATAGCACGGGCCGATCCAACAGGATCGTCACGCCCCATGTGCGGCGCGGGCGAGCGACCGAGCGGGGTGGAACAGCTACGAGGTGGTCAACTGGCACAAGTGCTGTCGGGGCATCTGGGACATCGTGACCGAGCCCCGCATCATCGACGTCGTCGCGGACCTGCTGGGCGACTCGGTGATCCTGCGCCACAGCCACCTGTTCGCCAAACTGCCCGGCGACGCCAAGCGGGTCGCCTGGCACCAGGACGCCTCCTACTGGCCGCTGTCGCCCAGCCGGGTGGTCACCGCCTGGCTGGCCATCGACGACGTCGACGTCGACAACTCCGCCATGCAGGTCATCCCCCGCTCGCACCACCACGCCCAACTCGCCTTCCGCGACAGCACCACAGCGGAGAACAGCGTGCTGGTCCAGACCGTGGACGACCCCGGCGACTACGGCGACCCGCCGGTCGCCCTGGAGATGCGGGCCGGACAGATCTCCCTGCACAGCGACTGGATCCTGCACGGCTCCGAACCCAACCGCTCCAACCGGCGCCGCTGCGGGCTGGCGATGCGCTACCTCTCCTCCGACGTGCGCGCCTACCTCGACTGGAACACCAACTCCATCTGGTGCCGCGGCACCGACGCCGGCGGCCACTGGGCCAACCACCCCCGCCCACCCGGCGAACAGATCCCCACCCCCAAGAGCGCCCCCGACCCCGTCAGAGACGCCTCCCTCAACCGCTGACGGCGGTGACGCCACGGGGCGGCACTCGGGCAATGTCAAGGTCGCGAAGGGCAGGCCGGTCGCTGGGCGCGCACTGGACCTTCCTCATCGCTGTCACACCTCCTTCGTACGGTGTTGACTCAGACGAGCGGTACGCCCTCAACACCACGGGACAACTGCTGTGACGATCCACCAGGCGATGGAGGAAACATGAGACTTGGTCTGACCACCCGAGCCGGAGGCCGGTTGGGTGTGACGAGCGTTCACCCCACCAGTCAGCTCACGAGAACCGGCGCCGCCCACACCGCGAGGCAACTCTCGTGCAGCTAGCAGACGCCGCCGCCATCGCGACCGTTGTCGCCCTGCTGATCCTGGCATACGTCCACGCCAAGCCCGCCATCAACCGGTGGGCGACAGTCAAGTTCCTGCGCATCTACAGCGAAATCCAGGGGGACGACCTTCTAACCCGAGAACAAGCGAGAGCGCTTCCCTGGCCGCGACGGCTGCGTCGGTCGAGGCGGAATCGCGTATTTTGCCTGACTCACCACCTGATGACGCGAGCCCACCGCATCGCGCAGCACGAACTCCTCGAGCAACTGAGGGTCGCATACGACCGCTCGGAGTTCTCGCCGGTGCCGCCCAACTGCGACCCGCTGGCGGTTGAAGCGGCAGCCATCGCCAAGCACGACTGGAACAAGCGGCAGGCTCGGCGCCGGGCGCGCATCCACAGAAATGTTGTGTGCGCTGGAGGTTGTGGCACCAGGTACGGCAAACGGCGGAAGGACCACAACTTCACCGGTGGTAGCGGCCTCGAGGGCGGATGGCTATGTCCGACGAACATCTCGTGTCTCCGCGAATCGACCGGAGAGCACCACTGCGGGATGTGCGATCGTGAGGCTCGGCTCTTGAATCTCGGACATTATCCCGACGAGGCGACTCGTTGGACCGTCTCCCCGGCAGAGGCCGAGAGCGTCATCACAAGCTCTCGGAACCAGACTGCGACCCTGGACTACCAGACGTCCGAGCACCAAGTCCAGCGGTTGGCTCCGAGGCCCGCTGTTGAGAGATCCGCCGGCGCCGCGACCATGCGCGGCGATGCAACGCCAGTCCCGATCGATGAGCGAAGCACCCCCTAGATTCGTCGAGGGTCGGGGGCGCAGGACGCGTCAGGGTAGTGATGCACCAGCTCGTTGCGGAAGGGAGAATGCTGCCCGTGTCCACGGATCCAAATCCGCGACAGTCACCGACCCACGATGGCACGACCCTTCGTCCAGTCGTCGACGGAACTCGCCGAGCCCATACAATCACTGTCAGTGGCACCCAGTCCCCCATCGGCGCGCCGACCACTAATGATGGGAAGTCATCTCCTCCTCTCGGTGCCACGGAGCTAAGTCGACGCAGAGATCAGCCACCGAGGTTCGGTAAACAATCTACGTATTCGCAATTAATTCCATTAGCTGTTATACTATAATTGAGAGAGGAGCACGAACATGGAACAGTCACGAGATCCGATCACATCAGCTTCTTCCGATTCAACGCAGATCGACGACAGCGAGTTGACATATGAGTCACCGATTGTGCCCGAGTCAAGGACGGATACCAGGTCACTTTACGATCGTGTCTCGCGCGCCCGCAAGGCGCGTGAAGATGCCGAAGAGCGCGTCATAAAGAGATACAAAGCAACCAAAGACTCCACTGAAGACAGGCGATGGAGAGTCAACGATCACAAGATGTCCCGAGCCGAAAGACCTCATGTCCTCTAGTACAGAGCCAGAGTCAAGTCCCCCTCAGAGTCCATTCTTCCGGGCGCTCCAAACCGACCGTTACGAGCGTCAAGATCACATCCGGGCGTACGAAGAAGCCACCGGCCGCATACTCGTTGTCTTCTGCGGACCAATCGTTCCGGATATAATCACTCCATTCGCTGATGCCATTCTTGATGCGGATACCAACATCCCTCTTGATCTGATGCTGACCTCCCTTGGAGGTGATGGAGAGACAGCTCTAAGGATGGCATCAATGTGCCATGCAGATCGAGCCGAATTCCGTGTAATTGTTCCAGATACTGCAGCGTCGGCCGCCACTCTCTTAGCGCTTGCAGCTGAGTCAATTGCGATGAGCAGCACCTCTGCACTTGGACCGATCGATCCTCAAGTTCTTCTTCCTCATAGAGACGGATACTATCCGGCAAAAGATATCCTTGCTATTGTTGACGATCTAGACAATAGAACGCGCGAGAATCCTCAAGCATTCGAACTATACGCGGCGCTACTTGCTGATGTCGATGCAGTCGTCTATCAGATCGCAAAGGCGGCGATCGGCAGAATGGAAGAACTCGTGCCAGAGGTGATGCGCCTACGGTGTCCGCCTCCGTCTGATGATCAGGTCCAGCAAGTGATCAAGAATCTTCAAGGCCAGGCGATGCACTCAGCAGCGATCGGACACTCTCGAGCAGGAGAATTAGGTCTTCCGACGCAGTACCTAGCACCACAGTCGGAGCAGTGGGACATGTTGTGGAGACTCCATACAATGTACGTCGTACTGCGTGGAGCTTCGTCTAACACTAGCGTCATTGAGGGCCGGAGAGTCTCGCTGATTCGGGAGCGCAGCTAGCTTCGGGGACAGGTGCGCGAGCCGACCGACAGCCTCCGCTCCATGAGTTCCGTCGCTCGTCCGGCAAGTAGCGCTGCTCGTATCGCCGACGGCTGGTTTGCGGGAGCGTCCCCGTCTGTCGGACTGTGGACATGACGCAACACGCCAACGCCTTCCCCCATCTCGATCGTGATCTGCGGTTCATCCCGTTGGGTGTCGAGGAGCCGCGGGTGCTCACGCCCACCCAGGTTCGTCGGTACGACGAGGTGGGTCATCTGTGTCCCATCGACATCTTCTCGCCGGGCGAGATCGCCGAGATTCGGGCCTACATCGACGACCTGTTGGCCAAGGCGCTGGCGGCGGGGTGGAACAGCTACGAGGTGGTCAACTGGCACAAGTGCTGTCGGGGCATCTGGGACATCGTGACCGAGCCCCGCATCATCGACGTCGTCGCGGACCTGCTGGGCGACTCGGTGATCCTGCGCCACAGCCACCTGTTCGCCAAGCTGGCCGGCGACGCCAAGCGGGTCGCCTGGCACCAGGACGCCTCCTACTGGCCGCTGTCGCCCAGCCGGGTGGTCACCGCCTGGCTGGCCATCGACGACGTCGACGTCGACAACGCCGCCATGCAGGTCATCCCCCGCTCGCACCACCACGCCCAACTCGCCTTCCGCGACAGCACCGCCGCCGAGAACAGCGTGCTGGTCCAGACCGTGGACGACCCCGGCAGCTTCGGCGACGCGCCGGTCGCCCTGGAGATGCGGGCGGGTCAGATCTCGCTGCACAGCGACTGGATCCTGCACGGCTCCGAACCCAACCGCTCCAACCGGCGCCGCTGCGGGCTGGCGATGCGCTACCTCTCCGCGGACGTGCGCGCCTACCTCGACTGGAACACCAACTCCATCTGGTGCCGCGGCACCGACGCCGGCGGCCACTGGGCCAACCACCCCCGCCCACCCGGCGAACAGATCCCCACCCCCAAGAGCGCCCCCGACCCCGTCAGAGACGCCTCCCTCAACCGCTAGGGGGCGGGGTCCGGTTCGTCCGCTTCTGCCGCGAGAGTCGTCGTGGCGCGCTGCTGCGCAGCCTCCGCCACAAGATGGACGATGTATTCGTTGCGCGGGGTCAGCACCCAGTCGGGGTAGGCCTCGCTCAGTAGTTCGAGCATCCCCTCGGCGTCGGTGACACCTGGCTCCTCAGCCAAGCGGACGGCATCGTCAAAGTCATCATCCCGTGCAGCAAAGAGCTTGGTTGCGACTCGGCGGTCGACCCTTCGGGAAGCTCGGCGTTGACCTCGTCCAGCAGGACGAGC
>JAPOYA010000056.1 GCA_026706815.1 Acidimicrobiaceae bacterium
CGATGATGAGCAGATCGGTTCCGCTCATGCGGGGATCCTCGGCGATCATGTCCTCACAGGGCCCGGCACAGATGGCCCGCGACACATAACCGCAGTTGCGAGCGGCTCGTTAGGCTCGGGCAGCTCTCGCTGACGTGATGCAAGGAGGCGGGCTATGGCCGCTTCTCGTAGTACGGGAACTTGGTTGGCCGTGTTGGCTGGCGTGATGGTTGTCGTTGTGGGGTGGGCTTTCTTCGCATTGGCGTTGACCACCGATGTGTTCTCCGGTGACCGAAACGACGATCGGGCGATCGTGGTGAGTGCACCGTCAACCGGCGACGGCCCAGCGGTTGCCACCATCGACGTCGCGGCTCTCGATGCGCACCTCGCCGCGGTTGACGAACGCATCGCCGCACTCGAAGATGCCCAAGCCAATGCTCCTGCGGTGGTCTCCCCAGACACCGACAGCCCACCTGTCTCCATCGATGGTGTGGCTCTCGATGATCACTTGGCTGCGGTGGACGAACGCATCGCTTCGGCGGACGAGCGCATGGCCTCGCTGGACTCTCGCATCGCGGCGGTGGATCAACGCATCGCCGCCCTCGAAGATGTCGTCGAAGCGGCAGGCCAGATGTCGCCGACCCAGGGCATTCCCCCACATGACCACCTCACCTCGCCGGTTTCGACGTTCCCGCACGTCTGGACCCGCACGGGCAACACCCTGCCGGAGGAGTTCCTTCACGTGCGTCTGGCGGAAGGCTTGTGGCACTTCGAGTTCGAGGCAGCGTGCCTCGGGGACCTGTCGTCATGTCCCCGACCCGGCGAGCGCTCCCCGGTACTGCTCGTTCGAGATCTGGTCGAATATCCATTCGAGTATCCCGACCAGTTCGAATCAGGCACGGAATGGTGTGAGGACTTCGAGGCGACTCGCGAAATCGATTGGCGGCTCTGGATGGCCAACGTCCGCGGCGTCACCTGGTCGCTGACAATCGACGAGGGCGAGTGCCCTCAGCCGGGCGAGTAGTCGTCCCGCCACCTCCCGGGATCATCCAAGCGAACCGGCCCGTCGCCGCCCGTGCGGGAGTACATGAGCCCGGCTGACGTGGGCCCCTGAAGCTGCACCTCCAGACCCCCTCGCCGGCGAGCGTCAAGTCGGCAACCGTTGACGCCGTGTCGCAGGTCACGTACCGGTTGCGACCTGCCGTGGCGGACGGCGTTGGGATTCAGCGTGCGGTATGGGGATTGTCACACCGGGCCCATAGGGTCGTGTCGAACTGGCGAGAGGAGTCACCATGCCTGCTGCAGCCACCGCGACGTGTTCGCGGTGCGAGCATGAGCCCACCCACCTGGCGAAGCCCTTTGCGGCGTGGCGGCTAGCCATTCGTCGGGGTCCCGTATCGCAGTGGCTCGTCGTTGTCGTCTTCAACCTCCTGGTTGCTGTCCTTGTGCCCCGCCGACCCGTCTGTTCGTGGTGCCACACCCGTCGCAGACCGAGGGCGCAGCGCTCTTACGGCTTCGATCCGTTCGTCCACTCCTTCCGCCATTCCCGAGATGCGATGGTGCTTCGCCGCCGTGCTGCTGCGCTGCGTCCCCATCCATCCACCGGCCGCTGGGATCGTGGGGACCGTGCGGAGATTCTCGCCTACGTCGCCTCGCGGGACGAGGGCAGGTGCGGTCTCTGCGGCCTGTCCCTGCCGGTCGCCGAAGGCTAGGTCGAACACGTCGTCCCCAAGAAGTTCGGCCTCTTTGACTTCTCCAGGGGCTCCGCCCGCGCGGGGCGAACGCTCGAATCGATGCTGCATCACGTCGACAACCTGCAAATGGCGCATGACTACTGCAACAGGGCCAACGGGAACACGCCCTCCGCTGCCAAGTGGCGACATCCCATGCTGCCCTCGTTGCCCGTCGCGCGGCAGGTCGGCACTCCGCGCACCTACCTCTGGGTGCCGGAGCGAGATGGCGATCGTGCGATGCCGGCGGCACCCACCCCCACCGGCACCTCGGCGTCTCTGGCGTCGGCCGGGGCGGGAGCGAAACCGGCTTCCGGCATCAGGCGCGGGATCCGCGTCGCGCTTTACGTCCTCAGTGTGCTGATTGTCCTCTCGGCCGTGACCTATGGCCTGCAGAACGGCACTCCGTTCGGCGTGGCCTGGATGCTCTTCTTGGCGTTCGTCTTCGGTGCTGTCGCTTGGCGTATCGGAGCGCGGAGACGAGCGGTTCACGATCGGAGATCGGCCCGCGGGCGAGCTCGCGCGTGACGAGATAGCGCGGCGGCGCTAGAGCACGGATGCGTGTCGGCGGACAGTCTCGCAGCACTCCTCGAAGGTGGGGTGGGGTGCATCCGGCCAGACGAGTTGGGCCAGCACGATCGTCTCGAACGCCAAGCGAGCGGGGCTTGCGGCCACCGGATCGAAGGCGGCCGAAGTGGAGAAACCGCCGGGAGGCCGACGACTGGTCCGGAGTTCGGCGGCCTCTGTGAACGTGACGACTTCGCGTTCGAGAACATCTACGGGCGTCTCGCTGAGAGCGGCCACCGTGTCGGCGTCGTGGAGCAGGCACCAGACGTCGTAGTAGTGGCGAGCGAGGCGGGCCTGCTCCGCCGCATCTCCGGCGACCGCGGCGTGGTGCACGATCATCAGTTTCTCCACCAGGGTGCGGACGGGTGCGAGCACGTGCATCGTGAACGGCACCGCTTCGGCGAAGCTGACCTCGAGTCCGGTCTGCGAGCCGTGTTGTACCAGCAAGCTCGTCACGGAGCGCTGAACCATTGGCATCGTGCCGCCCCGGGCTCCGAGTTCGAGTCGAACGCCCTGGCTCAGTGCGCTTGGCGGCGCCGCGGTCGGATAGGACAACGTCACGGTGCGTTTGACGCCCTTGGTGGCCGTGGTTGGGTCAACGTCTGAGGTCAGGCCTGTTGCGGCCTCTGCGGCGGCGACGAACGATTTCAGACATGCGTCGGCTTTCCCGACTGACTCGCCCGGCACCATGATGATGATGTCGATGTCCTCGGAGAAGCGCCGCAGCAGCCCGAACGCCTTCGACAGGCTGGTCCCGCCCTTGAACACGGCGCTGACACCGGTCTCGGCGCTGTGCCTCGCAACGCCGCGCAGCACTTCGGTCACCCAGAAGTCCTTCTCCACGTGAGCCATCGGAATCCCCGTCGCGCTCGCGACCCGTGACGCGGCTGCGGCAAGCGCATCGGGCGCGTCGCAAAGGACGAACGTCACGACGGGGCCAATGCCAGGTGAGCCCGCACTTCGGACCAGCGTGCGCGGGCCTGCCGGTGAGGTTCGCTCTTGACCGCTTCATCCAGAACTTCGAGGCGTACCGTGCGCGAAGCGGCTAGTTGGGCGATTACCTCGGGAAGCTCCTCCCAGGCCGTCTCAACAACGGCGGGACCAGCACGCAAGACCTCCAGCACTGCCACCTCCGATGGGGTCAGTGAACGGATCAGCCGATCAGTCGGCCGCTGTGTGAAGCGGACCCCCTGCCAGGGTGCCGGCACCCGGACAGGCACGGCAGCGAGATACGTCGCCGGCACCTGTGTCGTGAGACCCAACCAATGTGCAGCCGCGACTCCCGCCGGCCCGGAGCCTGGCCCACCGAGTCGGAGGGCAACCTCTTCGACCCTGGGTGGAGACATCCCCAACGACGTTGTCGCCCCCTTCCAGTAGAGGCCCTTGCGGATGCGCAAAATGTCGCCGTCGGCGGCCATGCGCGAGAACGCTGACTCGACGGCGCTGCGAGATCCGTCCACATCGCGAACGGTCACAAACGAGCGCTGTGACAACGCCGCGACGTGACTGGCAACTCGTTCGGCGATCGAGCCTCTCATGCCAGGAAAGTGTAACGAATTCCTGTCACAATTGCTTGCCGCTCCGGTGCCAGAGGGTCTCGACACGATGAGCGACCGCGCGCTTTCGCCATCAGTGGTTCTCCGCGGTTGATCGGATTGGGGACGTTGCGATTGGATCTGCCGGCGCTGATGACGAGGTGCGCGCCGCGCGAGCTAGCTGATCTCTGTGTTGAGTCCGAATGCGGATTCGACGGTTTCGATGGTGTGGGTGTCGCGCAGTTTGCAGGCGGTGACCTGTGAGGCGAAGAGTCCCTTCTCCCAGCAGGCCTGCTCGACGGGCCGTGCGGCTAGCCACTCCGCGGGCACGACCATCTCGGTCACCTGCGAGTCTTCCGAGGCTGCGCCCTGCTTCCACGCGGCGTTCACATCCGGCTGATCGAGGAGCGGTCGACGCCGACCTTCGATTCCGACCTCGGCGTCTCGTGGGGGGATCACCTTGCCGGTGATGCGGCCGATGCCCACGTAGCCGGCTGCGCTCACATGGGCGAACACCCGGTGTCCCGGTTCGAGGTTGCGCAGCGGCTTCCAGTACCACGATCCGCCGCCCGCGTTCCCGAAGCCGTACTTGTGGGCGATCGGCCGGCGGGGATCGCCCGGCTCGGCCCGACCGAGGATCACGTAGAAGTCCCGGCCGTTCCACGGGCGAAGCTTGCGGCGCGACGGTCGAGCCGCCTTGTCCTGGACCTGGTGGGGATCGAGTAGCCACGTCGGGGCCGGGTACTCGTGGCCGCCGTCG
>JAPOYA010000009.1 GCA_026706815.1 Acidimicrobiaceae bacterium
GAGCCGTTGATCTCAGCTGCCAGCAAGCCCGCGGCGCCGAGCAGTTCCCGAAGCAGCTTGTCGCGGCCCGGTTCACCAAGCACTGCCACCACACCGCCAGGACCTCCAGGAGAGGCTGCGAGCTTGGGCTCGACGGCTTTCTCCGCAGCGTCGAACCCCCCCTTTTCGACGATGACGCGCACGGCGCGGCGGACTTGCTCGGCCAGTGCCAAGCCCCCTTCGACGCAGCGCTCCCGGTCCACAGCCAGCGACCTTGTCTTGCCCACCCGCGTGGGGCTCCCCGCTTGCCCCCAGGGTCCGGGACCCAAGGTCTCGGCGTCCACGAAACGAATCCGCTCAGCGGGAACCAGCGCCCTGTCGGGCGGAGGGACCTTGCTGGGCTCACAAAGCCTCTCCGCACAGGACAGCACGGCAGGAAGTGTGATCTCGCAGTCGAGCCACTGGTCGTCAAGTTCGCAGCCCAGGCTCAAATGCCCGCCGTCGAGCCTCAACTCTTTGACCGCGGTAGCGAATGGCAAGTCGAGCAGCTCGGCGATCTGTGGGGGTACTTGTCCGGTGTCGGCGTCGACGGAGTTCTTGCCGCACAGCACCAGGTCGAAAGGGCCGTCTCGGATGAGCGCCGCGGCCACGGCTCGGGCGGTGGCCAGCGTGTCAGATCCCGCGAAGGCCGGGTCGGTGATCAGCACAGCATCAATCGCCACATCTCGGTCGAGTCCCCAGGCGACTGCCTCACGCAGCGCGTCCTGCGCACTCGGCGGACCCAACGTGTACACGGTGACCGAGCACTCCGATCGCTGTGAGGCAAGCTCGACGGCCTTCGACACGGCCCTGCGGCAATAGGCGCTCATCTCCAGTTCCGCGCCGCTTCGAATCAGGCGTCCATCGGGCCCCAATGCCATCTCTTCAATGGCAGGCACTTGCTTGATTGGCACAGCGATCCGCATGAGTTCCTAGTCCCGCCTCTACGGTATCTTGCTAGCGGCTTGGAGCTAGAACCAAGCGGGCGCGTCGGGCAGTCGCGACAGAGTGACCAGCACGGCCAGCTCGCCGAGTTGTTCTGCGGCGCCGATGACATCGCCTGTCAGGCCTCCGAACCGGCGGCCGGCCAATACAGCTGCTAGAGCCACCACCGCGAGGACGGCTGTGCTTGCCGCCAACCCCGCCGCACCGGACAGAGCAGCGATACCGAAAACCAGCACTGCCACTGCGCTCACCCGACTGCGGGGGAGATCCGCGGCATATGCCGCACCCAACCCGGCCGATCGGGCTCCGCCCAGGGTCAGCATCAGCACCAGCGCACCGGTTCTTCCCAGCGCGTGTGCGGCGACCAAAGCGATCAACCCCTCGGTCCCGTCCAGCTCTTGCAAAGCGCCGACTTTCCCCAGGGTCACCGATATCAACGCCAACGCGCCGAAAGCACCGATTCGGCTGTCGCGCATGATCTCCAGCCGACGCTCCCGGTCGAGTCCGCCCAGAGCGTCGGCAGTGTCGGCCAAGCCGTCTTCGTGGAATCCACCGGTGAGGATCGCCCCCAGGCCACACACAGCCACCGCTGCGAGCGTTTGGTCGAGAACCTCAACGCCACCGAGGTAAGCCGTTCCCGTGATCGCTCCGATCATCGCGCCTACGACGGGAAACCAGCCGACGCTGCGGCTGATCTCGTCATCGCTGTCAGGGTGCAGCCCTCCCGGCAGACGGGTCAAGAACGCCCAGGCGTAGCGAAATCCGAACATGCTCATGGTGAAGGACCGGGGGAGTGATCTGCCCACTCCTCGAAAGTGGCCACTTCTACCACCGCGGCAGCAGCCATTCGAATCAATGGAACGGCGGCAAGGGCGCCTGAACCCTCGCCGAGCCGGAGATCGAGTTCAAGCAGCGGCTCGAGATTGAGATGTTCGAGCAGACGAACATGTCCCGGTTCGGCCGACCGATGACCCGCGATGCAGTGTTGCAACGCGCCGGGCGCCTCGGCCTCCAGGGGAAGCACCGAAGCAGTAGCGATGAAGCCGTCCAGCACCACCGGGATCCTTCTTCGGCGAGCGGTCATCACAGCTGCGGCGATAGCGGCGAGCTCGGCACCACCGAGCCGCCGCAGGGCTTCCAAGGGCTGCACGGAACCCACACGCTCAAGCGCGTCCTGTACCACCAGCGCTTTGTTCAAAAGCGCCTCGCCGAAGACGCCGGTGCCCGGTCCGACCCACTCGAGCCCGGACCCTCCCAACACCGATGCTGCCACCGCAGCGGCGGGAGTCGTGTTGCCTATGCCCATCTCACCCACGACCAGAAGGTCGGCGTCACAGTCCCCAACTGCAGCGATACCCGCCCGTACGGCAGCATCAAAGCGTTCCGGCGTCAGGGCATCGGTGGTGCGGATATTCCCGGTCGGGTCTCCAACTGCCACATCCACAACCGAAACGGAAGCGCCAACCTGACTCGCCAATACTGACGCGGTGGCTCTGCCCTCCGCTAGAGCCGCAACCATCGCCGCGGTGATATCTGAGGGGTATGCGCTCACCCCTTCAGCTGCAACTCCGTGGTCTCCGGCGAACAGAATGGCGTGAGGACGCCCGACACTGGGGTTCCGGCTGCCCTGCCACCCCGCAAGCCAGACTGCGACACGATCCAAGCGCTCGAAGGCGCCGCCCGGGCGCAGGACCTGCGCGGCCCGGCTCCGGACGGCCGATCTTGCTGCCTCGTCAGGCGTGCTCAGATCCGCTAGCAGCCGGCTCAGCTCGGAATCAGACATCGAATTCCGCGTTCCGCTCCAAGGGGACGAGCATCCCCGCAACACACAGGTAAGCCGAGTCGGCGCGCTGGGCCATTCGTTGGTTGACACTGCCGAGGAGGTCCCGGAATCCTCTGGTCAGCGCATCGGGGGGGACGATGCCGGAGCCCACTTCGTTGCTGACGACATACGCCCGTTCACTGCGCTCGGCCAGCAGATCCGCGAGCCGAAGCGTTTCGTCGAGAATCTCCTGTGGTCGCTCCGAGAGCCTGTTGCTGAGCCACAGCGCAAGGCAGTCGACGATGAGGGTCTGATCTGGGGCGACAGATCCGACAGCGCCGAGCAAATCGACCGGCTCTTCTACGAGCGACCAGTGGTCGGGCCGATCCCGCTGATGGCGGGCAATGCGCTCGGCCATCTCCTCGTCGCCGGCGGTCGCGGTGGCGACGACGGTTACCGGCGTGAGTCGCCTGGCCGCGGCCCTGACCGCTATAGACGACTTGCCGCTGCGGGCGCCACCGCTGAGGAAGACCAGCATCGGCTCGGATCACCAGACCTCTCGTCGACTGGTCCGCAGCACGATTTCGTCATCTTCGGTGACGGTGTCGCCAGCACTTTCAGGCGCAGCATCGTCGCTGTTCTCGACCGTGCCGTCGTCGACTTGTTCGTCCGACGCGCTGTCGTCGCCGCTCTCGCTGTCGTCGCTGCAGGCAGTGCTGAAAAGGAGCAGCGCTAGCAGTGCGGCTGATATTCGTCTCATTCGGATCCTCCGTATGGCTCGAGGTTGTGACACGAGCGACAAGGGGACCGAGTCGCACGAGCCGTCCCTTCCTCGAGGGTCGGTTCGCGACGTTCGCTTCGAGGCGTCCGGACTTGTCCTCCTCACCGAGATGAGTCGACTTCACCGTTGCGGGACAGTGCCGGATTCAAACCGGCTTCGCTCTGACGAACAGGTGGATCCTACGCGCGGACAAGCCGCTCGCGCGGGCTCTCAGCGCTCTTTCTCGGGCGAGGTCAGGAAACGGTGAGCTGGAGCAGCAGTCGACCCGAGCCTTCGAGTTCGACTTCGAACACACCTGGGATCTCCGCAGGAAAACTGAACTCCGACGGTTGGCCGGCAGCGACCGGGTGCAGGATGTCGTAGCCGTGAACGTGGACCTCTTCGGCGGTATCGGAGGTGACCAGGATTGCCACTACGGAGTCGAGCCCAACGTCAACCCGCTGGTGACCGCCGACCGGTTGGCCACCGACAATCTCAACGGAGATCGTCTGCGACGGCTCCGTCTCCTCCATCGGGCCACTGTCTTCGGAGACTTCCAAGGCCACAGTGTCGTCCACGACGGTTCCGTCGACGGCCATCGCCGAGTGGTCGTTGGAGGACAACTCGACCCGAATCTCGTGAACGCCTGGGGCCAGCGGCGGCAACTGGTGCCACTCGCCGTACAGACGCATGACCTTCACTCCGTCGATGTAGAGATGCATGTGCCCTTCGCCGTCGACATGCTCCGTGCCGACATTTTCCGGGGCGAGTCGGAAGTTCGCGGGCACGCTGTGCAGGAGCCAGCCTCCGGAGGGGTCTTCGAGAATGCGCGCCGACACCGACGGATACGGTTCGACGGCTGGTGTGGTGGCTGCACCGTGGGTGTGATCGTGAGTGTGATCGTGCCCGTGTGACTCGGAATCATCGCTTGGCACGGTCGTTGTCGGACCCGAAGCAGCCACAGCAGTGCTGCTTGGGGACAGCGCATCGGTTGATGCGTCTTTGGAGTCATCCCCGCAGGCCGCGGCGAAGAGAGCCGAGGCAAGCACCACATTCAAGCATCGCCAAGAGAATTCGCGCACCTGAAGGCCCTTGTTGAGGTTCGCCGACCCGGGGAGCAGGGCCGAGCATCATTCGCAGGATTCATAACCGAAACGCTACCAGCGCGCCCCCGGTCTCCCGTTCTCCCGGTCTCCCGTTCTCGTCTCGTGTACGGTGGTCCCAGAGGAGGGTATAGCGGGCATATGAAGCGCTCGGTACGGTTGGGGTATGGACTACGTTGAGCCGAGTCGTGTCCTGCTGGCAGGCGACACTCACGGCAACGGCCGCTGGGTCGGCAATCTCTGCAAGTTGGCCCAGCAGCACCGATGCGAAGTGATCCTGCAACTCGGCGACTTCGGCTATTGGCCCCACACCTCCAAGGGCCGCCGCTTTTTGGACCAAGTCGACTGGCACGCCGAACGCTACGGCGTCAGTTGCCTCTACTGGATCGACGGAAACCACGAAAACCACGAAATGTTGGCCGCCGAGGAAGCTGACGACGACGGGTTTGCAACCATCCGCGGCCGCTGCCGTTACGCTCCGCGCGGTCATCGCTGGCGTTGGGGCCAGGTTCGCTTCGGGGCACTCGGTGGCGCTTTCTCAATGGATCATCATTACCGCGTCGAGGGTGTGAACTGGTGGGCCGGCGAGATGCCCACCGATGCCGACGTGACGCGTCTCGGCGACGATCCGCTCGACGTGTTGTTGTGCCATGACGCACCCGAGGGTGCGCCGATCCGAGAATTCGAGCTTCGGCCACGCGATGCATTGCTGTGCTTGCAAGTACGCGAGCGCATCCTGCAGGCGGTGAGAATCACAACGCCCAAGCTGGTGGTCCATGGCCACTGGCACCGCCGAACCAGCAGCGAATTGGCCTGGACCGTCGGCAGCGATGAGGATTCACGCAGGCTGTCCACACAGGTGGAGGGATTGGCTGCCGACAAGCAGGGCGATCACCGGGCTTGGGCGATCCTGGAAGTGGACCCCCTCGACTTCATCGACGGCGCAGCGCAAGTATCGCAAGCGCCTCGGACCGCCGACTGATGCTAGAGAATGCTCCCCATGCCTCAAGATTCTGAATATCCGTCGCTGGCGGACAAGGTCGTGCTGGTGACAGGTGCAGGAGCCGGAATCGGTCGGGCAATCGCGCGGCGATTCGCCGCGGCGGGCGCCAAGGTCGCCGTCAACGATGTGGACGCAGAACGGGTTGGCCGTGTTGTAGCCGACATCGCTGCCAACGGCGGCAAGGCTACAGGGACGCCGGCCGATGTCTCTGACTCCACGGAGGTCAACTCCATGGTCGACGAGATCATCGAAGCCCACGGCACGATCGACGTGTTGGTCAACAACGCCGGACTGGTCAGCCCGATGCTGCACTTCTTTGAAGCGGACGAGGCCTGGTGGCGTCGAATCATCGACGTCAACCTCACAGGCCACTTTCTGGTGTCGCATCCCGTTGCTCGCATCATGGCCCGCAACGGAGGCGGTTGCATTGTCAACATGAGTTCCGGAGGGGCCACCAAAGCGCACAGAGCCTTCACAGCCTATGACGCAACGAAGGGAGGCATCGAAGCGCTGACCAGAGCGATGGCGCTTGATCTGGGGCCCTACAACATTCGTGTCAACGCACTGATGCCCGGTTCCATCGACACCACGGGCATGTCACTGGACGACCGCAAACTAAGGGGCGAGAACGTGCCGCTGGAACGGATCGGCGAAGTCAGCGACATGACCGGGGCAGCTCTGTTCCTGGCATCTGACGATGCCGGCTACATCACCGGAGATGTGATCAAAATCGATGGCGGCATGACCGCGCAGCAGCGCTCCGCCACCGTCGACATCATGCCACCGTCGGACTTTCCCAAACTCGAAGATCTCTAGTCGTGGCCGCCGGCGTGTCAAAGCCGCTCAGGAGCAGCTACGACGTGGTGATTGTCGGTGGGGCGATGATCGGTTCGTCAATCGCCTGGTTCTTGAGCGATCTCAAGTCCGACAAGGGCGATTTCGACGGTTCGGTGCTGGTTGTCGAACGAGATCCGAGCTATGAGAACTCCTCGACAAGCCGAACCAACAGCTGCATGCGTCAACAGTTCTCCAACGGGCTCAATATCAAGATCTCCCAGTTCGGAGCGGAGTACGTGCGCAACTTCGCGCGCTGCATGGGGAACGATTCCGAAGCCCCCGAGCTTGCAGTCAACCATTTCGGCTACATGTATCTCGCCTCAGACCAGGAATTCGCGGACGTGTTGCGCTGCAACCAGCAGGTGCAGCGTTCCCTCGGTGCCGGAACGCGGATAATGAACCCCGGCGAGATCGCATCCGAGTACCCCTTCTACAATGTTGAGGACATCATCTGCGGCAGCCACAACCTCGTCGATGAAGGGTATTTCGACGGTGGCACGATGTTCGAGTGGTGGCGTAGAAAGGCCCGCCACAACGGCGTCGAATACCTGGCCAACGGAGTGGTCGACATCAATCGTCGGGCAGATGCCGTTTGCAGCGTAAGGTTGGCGACAGGAGAGGAGCTCTCGGTTGGCGACGTCGTCAACGCCTCGGGCCCCCGGGCCGCGCTGACGGCTCGGATGGCAGGTCTGGAACTGCCTGTGGAGCCTCGACGCCGTTACACGTTCATGTTCGACGCGGCACAGAGGCTGGAGCGGGACCTGCCGTTGACTATCGACCCCACCGGCGTGCATGTCCGCAGCGATGGCGACGTCTATATGGCAGGTTGCGCGCCCGATGACGATCTGGCCGTCGACTACGACGATCTGCGGATGGACCGCGACATTTGGGAAGCCAAAGTCTGGCCCGCGTTGGCCCACCGAATCCCGTCATTCGAGCGCATAAAAGTCACGCACCAGTGGGCGGGCCACTACGCCTACAACACGCTGGACCACAACGTCATCGTCGGCCGGCACAACGAAGTGTCCAACTTCATCTTCGCAAACGGTTTCTCCGGCCACGGGCTGCAGCAATCACCCGCCATCGGACGCGGAGTGGCCGAACTGATCGCCTACAACGAATACCGAAGCCTCGATCTGAGTCCCCTCGGCTACGAGCGGATCGCCCGCCGAGACCCCTTCATTGAAACCGCAGTCATCTGAGTGAGCGGCGTAGGCCGAGATCAGAGCTTGCTGATCGAGTCGCCTGTCCGGATCGTGCCGGGATCGACCACTCGGGCATTGACGCCCCTGAGCTTCAGCGCCCTTCCGGTCTCAGAATTGACCCAGCGCAGCGCGTCGTGGCCGTAGCGGAGCTTGAATTTTCCGCATCCCAAGTGAGGCGCTTCCGTCACCTCGAGCGTGGCGCCGCCGATCCTGAGGCGAGTGCCCGCAGGGGCGTTCGCCTCGCTGATATCGAAGTCGGCGTACAGTTGGTCTCCAGCCGCCGGCCATTGGCCGGTCGGCCCCGCGATCAACTCGAGCACCCGGGAGTTCATGACGGTGACCTGCCTGAGGGGGTCGGCGCTGCCGTCCTCGGTGTGCCGGTCTCCACGGGAGAGCCAGTTGTCGCCGGCCAGGCCGCCTTCTAAGGTGAGCTCGCCCTGTTCTAGGATCTCGCGCTCATCGACCGCAGTCCGCGCCACGATCAGCCGGAGTGTTCCATTCTCGGCGGGCGCATTGCGGATCCTCGCCAAGCCTGCAGCGAGTTCTTCGATAGTCCGATGTGCAGTGTTCGCGGTCTGCATGCGGCGCCTCAGATCAGGGAGATGACTACGCGCAATCGACGCAGGACACGTCTGCGATGGGTTCGTCCGCTGCGAGATACTCGGTCAGCCAATCAATGAACGCGACTCCTTCGACTGCCAGGGTGTACATCGTGTCGCTCCCGAGGATCGTGTGATCGGCGCCCGGTGCCAGATAACTGCTGACCGCGACTCCGGCTTCTTCGATCTTGGCCTCGTTGTCCCTGATCAGCTGGTCCATATTGCTCGCGTCGAATCCGGCCAGTTCCGCGAAGCCCAGTTGCGTGCTGTCGAAGGCGTTGTCGAAGCGGGCGAAGCGGATGTCGGGATCATGGAGACCGGCCTGGATGAACATCTCGGGAACCCCCCATTCAGCCGGAGTGATCCCCTCGTTCACAGGCCAGTCGGGGACGACCGAGAAGGCTCCCCACAGTGAGCCGATGGTGGCGTTGATGACGGGATTGCTCGGATAGGCGCCCGAGGCGTCAGCGACAACGGACACCTTGGCGCCCGGATAGAGGTCCGATGCCAAACCGCCGAAGAAGGGCGCGGCAACAGAGCCGGCGCTCGATCCTGCGACAACGATCTCTGTTGCGTCGGGGAATCGCGAGTGGAGTTCGGCCAACGCCTTGGAGGCATTGGCGAATCCATTGTGGTGAACGGTCAGATCTTCGCTGTACTGCTGGACGCTGTTGCCGATATGAACGTCGCCGGTGCAGTACGGGGCGCCTACGAAGGAACTGCCCGCGAGGGGATTGGCGGGATTGGAGAAATCGAAGATGCCGCCTGCTCCTGTCGGGTTGTCGCTCTCTGCGGTGGTCACCGAGTACGTGCCGTCGGTGAACGAACAACTTTCGGCAGTGAAGCAGGCGCCGCCGCCCTCGAGGTAGAACACCACACGTTCGGGATCGGCCTCTCGAACCCAGAAACTGTAATCACTGCCGTCAGCGCACCTGCAGTCGTCACCCCCGGAGACCTGTTCCCACAAACCCGCTGGAGGCAGGGTCGTCGTGGTGGTGGTCGTCGTAGCGCTGGTCGTCGTAGTTGCAGCAGACGCGGTCGCGGGCGCTGCGGTGCTCGTGGTCGTCGGCGCGCCCGTGGTTGCCGGAGTGGTTGGAGATGTGGTCTCAGGCGTGTCGGCCGGCTCGGACTCTTCGGCGTCGTCACCTCCGCAACTCGCCGCCACCAGGCCCAGGGCCAGCAACAAGATCCCCACCCTGAATTTCAGCGCACGGGCGCGTTTTGCCATGAAGCACCTTACACCCCGCCTACGCTGGATACACGTACCGCTGATACGCAAGGAGAGGGCCCATGACCGACACCCGGGAAGAACGCGAGCTCGAGGAGTTGGCGCGGGTTCAAGAGGAGTTCTCACTGGACTTGCCTTCGGCGGCCGACGATGTCGCAACCGAGCGACAGCAGCGCAAGGAATCCCTTGCCGCGGGTCTGCGAGTCATGGGGCGACTTCATCTCGCAGAAGGAGTAGCCGGCCATGTGACGGTACGAGACCCCGAGCATCTCGATCACTTCTGGGTCAATCCCTTCGGCCACAACTTCAAGCACATGACGGTTTCGGATCTCATTCTGGTGAACCGCGAAGGCCATGTCGTCGAGGGCGACCGGCCCGTCAACACTGCCGCATTCGCCATCCACTCGCAGATCCATGCGGCGCGACCCGACGTGATCGCGGCTGCGCATTCGCACTCGATGTACGGCAAGACCTTCTCATCGCTGGGAGTGCCCCTGAAGATGATCAGCCAGGACTCCACCATGTTCTACAACGACGTGGCGCTTTGCGACGCGGGCAGCGGCGCGGTCGTGTTCGACGTTGAGACGGGTCGTCTGATGGCTGCGGCACTGGGAGACAAGAAAGCGCTCATCCATCAGAATCACGGACTCATCACCGTCGGCGGGAGCGTCGATGCCGCAGTGTGGTGGTTCGTGGCTCTCGAACGATGCTGCCAGAGCCAGTTGGCCGCCCAAGCGGCCGGTGATCCAATCGAGATCCCCGAGCACCTCTGCACGGAGGGCTACCGCCGGCAAGGTTCGGAGTTGGCAGGATGGTTCCAATTCCAGCCCTGGCGAAACGAACTGATGCGCGAGGAACCCGAGTTCCTCAACTGAACGACCGTTCAGTTCTCTCGCTAGAATACGCGGGTGAACCGGTCCGAGACCCAGGAGCAGATTCTTGACGCAGTCGCTTCGGTGATTCTGCGCGAGGGGATCGGCGGGGCGAGCATGCGAACGGTGGCCAAAGAGGCCGACGTTTCGGTCGGCCTGCTCAGCTACCACTTCGATGACAAGCAGACGCTGATCCTGGCCGTGTTCCAAAGAGCCACCGACCGGCTGTTCGACGCCTGTGCCAACGCCGCGGAGTGCCACGACGACCCCGCGGACAAGTTTCGAGCGTTCCTGCGCGGCGCGTTCACCGATGAATTCCTCAACGGGAGCTACCTGGCGCTGCGCATTGCGCTGTGGGCCCTGGCTCTCACCGAAGACGGCGTGGCAGAGGTCGACGCCGAGTTCTACGAGCGCTATTCGTCGCGTTTTCGCGAACTGGTGGGTGCAGCCCGCCCGGAGCTGTCCGAAGCCATAGTCGCAGACCGTGTGCAAGACTTGATCGCCAGCTCCAACGGGCTCTGGCTCAACTGGGCCCGCTGGCGCGACAACGAGGCTTTGGAGCGCGGGCTGAATCACTGCGAGGATCTCACCTTGAACGGAGGGATCCGCGTCCGCGTTTGACTTCGCAACTGCTTCACACTGCGGTCACCCGGCGTTGGACCCCTTGAGTTCGGCCGCCAAGCCCTCATCATTGGCGGGCCTGGTACGCGAAAGGAAGGCTCCGGCGTCGGCGAGGATGAACTGGCCGGTGATGCACCGGGCCAAGTCGCTGGCGAGGAACGCGGCCAAGCGTGCGAGCTCGTCATGTTCGACCATTCGGCGCAACGGCGTCGAGGCCGCGATCGCCTCGATGCGCTCGTCGGTGAACGCAGCTGCGACGGATTCAGTGAGAGTCGTGCCCGGAGCGATCGCGAGAACCCGGATCCCCGACGGCCCCAACTCGACCGCCATTGAAGTCACCAGATGATTGACGGCCGCTTTAGCGGCCGCGTAGACACTGTTGTAGGGCGAAGGGCGAGTGGTCTCGCCAGAGCTGACAAACAGGATCACTCCACCGTCGCCCGAAGCCAGCATTGCGGCCGCCTCGGCGCGCCCGCACAGAGCCGCTAGCACCAGATTCTGATCGAGGATGTCCCGCCAGTCCTCGCCTCGGTAACTGGAGAACGGCTGGGGCCTGCGCCCCCGCGGCAGCATGCCGATGTTGTTGACAGCGATATCAAGCCCGCCGAGCCGGCTCACAACCGCCTCGACCATCTCGTCGACGGCGTCGTCGTCACGGCAATCGGCTGCGAAGCAGTGAGCACGGCCGCCGGCCGCGGTGATCTCGTCAACCACCGCTTCGGCGGCCGTCGCACGAATGTCGTTGACCGCGAGGGTCGCTCCGGCCCTGGCCAACCAGCGCGCTATCTCCCGCCCGATACCGGCGCCGGCGCCGGTGACCAATGCGATCTTGCCCCCATGGTCGATAGCGATGCTCATCAGACGCCCTTCAGGTTCATGCGGTCAGCACCCGGATCGCTTCTTCTACAACGCTGTCGGCACGGCTTTCGACCCCAGCGGCATCGACTCCGCCGAGCGGGTGCGCGACCTCGACGATACGCGCCTCGGGCAGGCCCAGAGTTGCTGCAGCCTCGCTGGTCAGTGACCGGAATTCGGTTGTGGTCACCACGACCGTCGGAATCCCGGAGCTCTCGAGTTGGAGCGAGTCGTGGACACTCCACGACGTGCAACTGCCTCAATCGGCAGAACCGGCAAGGACCAGGTCAACCTCTGACTGCAGGCGGGCGATCACCTCGTCGGGCGCGGCCAGGGCGGCGTTCTTGGTCTCAACCAAGCCGAGCACCGCTCCGGTCCGGCTGACGAGGCGCTGCGCAAGCCGCTCAAGAAGAGCGCCCGCGTTCGGCTTGGCGTTGTCGAGGATCCCGATCCGCTTGCCGGTCAACACCGGCACAGGCGGTGCGGGCGCCGCAGCAGGCGAACCGACCGCGCCGTCAGGTGCGTAAACCTTCGTTTGTTCTCCCATTTCCTTCTCCTGTCTCTTCTCCGTCCTATTGCATCCGTCCTATTGCACGTCCACCGCAACGGTGACGCTTTTGGTCATGCCCCAACTGGGGATCACCGAACTGTGCTTTCCCGCTCCACCGACCACGAGAACCTTGATGTTGTCAGGGTGTTCGGTCATCGACACACGGTCATCGTCTGCCAACGCCTGCTGCCATGGCGCCCAAGCCCGCAACCCGAATGCACGACGCAGCTCCGCAACGGGCAGCGTTGCGCGGTTGAACAGATAAGAGGACACATGCCCGCGAGTCCAACCGGCGCTCGCGCACACGGCTGCGTGCTCCGGGCACAGCGCGACAAAATACTCGCTGCTGCTTATCGGAGCGTTGTTCTGGCCGAGCGTGGCCATCGCCGAGGCAACCTTGTCGAGAATCGGCGCGGGGTCTGAGGACTCCATGTCGTGAACGTTGTGCGGGGCTTCACCGCAATGAAGCGTGACCGCGGACGCAGACTCGACCCCGACGCTGGCCGCATATCCGCCCCACGGAGACCGAGCCGTGTTCTCGGCGACACAATACGAGTACTTGGCCGGCCCTCCCTGGGTCGAGGCGTCACCCGGTCCGGGGCGAGCGCCAGCCACATGCATCAGGATCAGGCGTACAGCCCTTCCCGTGCTCGCGTTGGCTCGATTTCCCGGACCGAAAGCCCCGAGCCCTGAGTTGTACCCGGCGCTCTCGGCGACGTCGCCGTGTACGATCAGCAGCGGAGCAGCACAGTGAGTCGTGGCGTTGACTCCCCTCACGTTGAGTTCTGGCGAGGCCAGGGCGCGGACCGCGGCGACCACAACCGGCAACTGCGCTGGCTCACAGCCCGCGAGCACCGCGTTGATTGCAATCACCCGGCGTGTGGCTATTCCCGAGCGAGGGGGGAGAACGGCGATTTTGTCGTCAGGATCAGTCCCGGCGAGCATCGTCTCGACCCGTTGCGGCGTCGGCGGGACCATGGGCAGCCCGTCACCCCAGCCGTGCTCGTCGTACAACTGCATCAACGCGCAGGGGTCGTCCTCGGTGAGATCCAACAGCAGCGGAGCGTCCCCGGTCATCAGCGCAAGTATGCCCGGTTCAGGGGTTCGGGCTCGAAACCCAGGACGGCGGCCGTTTCTCAACGAAGGCGCGTATGCCCTCCCGAGCCTCATCGCCGGCAAAAAGTTCAGCGGACAACTGCGCCGTCCATTCGAAGGCGTCTTCAACGGACATCCTGGGGATCTGTCGCGTGAGAGCCTTGCAGGCAGCCAGAGCGTCGGGCCCGCCAAGCAGCAGATCTGCAACGATCTCAGCCACTTCCCCGTCGATTCGATCCGCCGGCACTGCGGAATTGATGATCCCCATGCGGACTGCCTCAGGCGCTGGGAAACGGTTCCCGCGAAGGAACGCAGCGCTCGCTTCAGCCGAACGCATCTTCGGCAGGCAGAGAACCGAGACCATGGCCGGAGCAACGCCGATCCGAACTTCAGTGAATCCCATCCTGGCCGTGTCGAGCGCCACTGAGATGTCCATCGCCGCGGCGATGCCCAGACCGCCGGCCACACAATGGCCGTTGATTCGCCCCACGAACGGTTTGGGCGACTTGCCGAACCGACTGAACAGATCGACCCCGGCGGGCTCGCCTTCACGTCTTGTCGAGCCGCCTTTGAGATCTGCTCCGGCACAGAAGACCCGGCCCCGGTTGGTCAGGACAATGACACGCACCTCCGGGTCGGCGTCAGCAGCATCGATCGCTGACAACAGCTGCGCGATGAGATCGCCGCTGAGGACATTGCGGTTCTCCTCGTCGGCCAAGGTGATCGTCATCACTCCCTGGTCCTTTCGGGTTTCGACTCTGCTCTCACTCATCGACGGGTCCTAACGCTCGGGTCCTGTGGTCGGAGGGCCGGCGAACGCCTGAGCCATCATCATCCAATCGAGTGCTGCCTCGCCGGTTGCCGACAAGCCAGTGTCTTGCAGGCGGCGGCGCTGGGTCACAACTCCGCAGAAATCTTCGGCGCTTCCGACAACGCTGCTCTCGGCATCGTCCGGTCCCCAAGTCCATTGCCCACCTGAGGGGCTCTGCAAGGAGACATGGACGTCATCGGCCGGCATCCGGAGCTTGCGATTCGCATATGTCCAGCCGCGTGTGATGACCCCGAGCTGGGCGATGTGGCGCAGCCGATCGGTGGCGGGACGATCGGCGCCGACCGCGTCGACAATGTCCTGGCCGTGGGCCCAACATTCCATCAAACGGGCGGTGAGAAACGACTTCGCGCCCATTGAAGGCCCGTACCACTGCACGCGGGCGTCGTCGCGCAGTCCCGCCGCGGCGCCGGCCAGTTCATCGCGTCCGGCGCGCCACGCCTCCAACCGTTGGCTGGTCGGCAGATCCCGTACTGGGCTCAAGGTATGGGCATCGACCCCGGCGGCGCCGTCGGCGGAGCTGGCCATCAGAGCGTTCACAGACTCCGCGAAGGCAGCTTCATCACGGATCGCGGCAGCCGCAGCACGGTCGAAAAACGTCAGATGAGCGACCTGGTCCGTCACGTCCCAGCGAGGGCTCGCTGTGGCCAAAGCCCATTGGCCCTCGCTGAGTCGGCTTAGCACCTCGTCGAGGGCCGCCTGCTCTGCGAGCAGGTCCGCCAGGACTTCAGAGACGTGCATGACTCTCCTTTCGCGCCCCGCTTGGAGAAGATCCTGATCTTGCTCGAGGACGGTCCTGAGTCGACCAGGACTGGGCGAGGCCGTTGAGCATTATGTCGAGCACATGGTCAGCGGCGTCTTTAGGGGACTCGCACAGTTCGGCGACCACGTCTGCCTCGCTGAAGTGACGACCGAGGCTTGCGAGAGCCCTGGCCACGACCGCCGTGTTGACCGCGGCGATCTCACCGTGTTCAACAGCAAGGTCGAGAAGCTCGCGGGTGACGTCGACCAAGTATTCGTTGTGGGCGGCGAACAGTTCCGGTCCACCGGACACTGCTTCGAGATCTCGGGCGAACGCAGGCGTGGTGCGCGACACCGCCACGTTGGCTGCCGACAGATAGGCGCGAATCGCCTCGAGGGGGCTGTTCGGCCTTTCGTTTATGACCCTTGTGGCACTTCTCCCGATGTTCCACAGGTTGCGGTCTATCGCCAGCAGGACCAGCTCGCCGCGGCTTTCGGCCATACCGTAGAGGGTCCGCAATGAACAGTTGAGCCTTGTCGCGAGGTCGGCCATGGTCAGATGGCAGAAGCCGTCGCCCACCAGCTCGGTCAGCTGGTCCAAGATCTCGCGCTGTCGAGGCGTGAGCGCTTCGTTGCGCTCCCTCGACAATCTCGGCTTGGGTCCGCGTACAAGTCTGACCCGACGCTCCAAGTCGCTCAGCGGCGCCTCGATCGTTGTCATGAACGCCTCGTCTCTGCCCAGGTCTTGCCCTTTTCGGCATCGGGTTCGCGGGGGAGGCCCAACACCATCTCGGCCACGATGTTGCGTTGAATCGCAAAGGTGCCCCCTCCGAGCGTCAAAGCCGGCGAGAACAAGAAGCCGTAGTGCCAGATCCGATCCACCCCCGGGACCTGCTCCTGTTCGAAGTTCACCTCGGTCGCCCCGCCGCGCATGCTCGGAGGGATATCACCGACTGGTCCCGACCCTTCCAGAAGCCCGTTCGCTCCCGCAAGATCCTTGGCGAGTTCCAGAACATGCCGGCCGTGCTCATCGCCCATGATCTTCTGGATCGAGGCTTCCGGGCCAGGCGTCTTGGCGTTGAGACGGGCGCTGAGCGTGCGCAGCCGGTTCAGGCGCAGCACCTCGGCTTCAGTGTGCAGCGCGGCGACCCGTTGGCGCATGACCGGATCTGCCGAACCGCCATTGAGCCTGATCAGATCGATCAACATTTCTGCGGTCGGGCCCGCACCCCACAGTGAGCCTGCGGAACTGAGCGACACTCGTTCGTTCGCCAGAGTCACTTTGGCGAGCCGCCAACCATCGTTCTCATCACCGATGCGGTTCGCTGCGGGTATGCGAACATTGTCGAAGAACGTCTGGTTGAACGAATGCGCGGTGGTCATATCGACGATGGGGGCCATCGTCAGCCCCTCAAGGTCGGTCGGGCAGATGAAATAGGAGACGCCCCTGTGCTTGGCCACGTGGGGATCGGTGCGCGCGATGAGGATCCCGTATTTGGAGTAATGGCCGCCGCTGGTCCAGATTTTCGAGCCGTTGACCACGTACTCATCGCCGTCGCGAACCGCGGTGGTGGCAAGGGAGGCCAGGTCGGAACCAGCATCGGGTTCTGAGAACATCTGGCAGTAGACGTCGGCGCCGGTCAGCAGTCCGGGGAGGAAGCGAGCCTTCTGCTCTTCGGTGCCGGCGGCCAGGATGGTCGGCCCGGCCCAGCCGATACCGATCGGGTTGTCCGGACGCCTTACTTCGGCTCGTCGCAGTTCCTCGTCGATGATCACCTGGTGCAGCGGATCTGCGCTCAGCCCGTACGGCACGGGCCAGTGGGGGACTGTCAACCCGCGGTCTTGGAGTTGCTGTGGGGTGGGGTTGGGATTGGCTTCAAGCCACTCTCGAACTTCCAGGCGACGGGGATCGTCTTCGGGCGGGGAATCGAAGTCCATCTCAGCGTTGACCCAACAGCTGCACTGGGATGTCGACGTGTCGGGCCCGCAACCATTCGCCCAAGCCCTTGGCCTGAGCGTCCTGGCGAGTCGAGGCGGCCACGCCTTCGGCGAGAATGCCGTGTATCACGAAGTTGACCGCCCAGATGTTGGGCAGCGCGAAGCGTTCGATGTGAGCGGCGGCGGCTTCTGGCAGGAGTTGCCGCAGACGATCGGTGGTCAGGTGGTCCTCCAACCACCCGTAGGCCTTCGGAGAACGGACGAAGACGCCCACGTTGGCGTTTCCGCCTTTGTCGCCCGATCGCGTCCCGGCCAGCGCACCGAGGGGCACTCGCACTGTCTCTCCGCCGGGCGGCGCTGGGATTTCGGGCACCGTCGGAGTCACCGGAGGCCCCGGTGGGGGTGAACCAGTGTCGACGACCGTGCGGCCCTCGCCCAGCAGCACGACATGCTGCGGAACCAGATCACGCGGCACCAGCCCCGAGGTGTGGACTCCGAAGGGTTTGCCCACGCCGCCGGTCTTGAGGCCGAAGAACCCTGGAATGCTCGCCAGCGCCAGGTCGTTCATTGCTGAACCGACAGCCGTGGTCTTCTGCTGGTCCGGGTCCTTCACGGAGATGCGCCAGGAGGCCACAGCCTCCTCGTTGGTTTTCGGGTCGTCCTTATCGGTGCGCGCGACTGTGCTGGTGACGCTTGAGAAGTCCTCCGGTCGATATCGGCAGTTTCGCCAGAAGGCCCTCTCAACGAGCTCGGCTTTGGCGTCTATGCCCATGCCTGTCAGGGCGATCGCCAGGTCGCTTCGATAACCGCCCCACGAGTTCATCGAGACCTTCAGAGTCTCGGGGGGCTTCTCTCCCCGCACGCCCGAGACACGGACCCGGTCCGGCCCGACGACGTCGAGCTCTATTGTGTCGAAGCGGCTGGTGACGTCAGGACCGAGATAAGCCGGACCGTCTATTTCATATAGCAGTTGGCTGGTGACGGTGCCGATCGTGATGTTGCCCCCGGTTCCGGGGTGTTTGCCGATCACCGACGATCCGTCAGCGGCGATTTCGGCGAAGGGAAAGCCGGGATACTCAAGTCCGTCGATCTCTTCAAAGAACGAGTAGTTCCCACCGGTTGCCTGAGTGCCGCACTCTATGACGTGGCCAGCGACGACTGCTCCGGCCATTTCGTCAAGGTCCGCCGGGGACCAGCCGTGATGCCATGCTGCGGGCCCGCAGACGATGGCTGCGTCGGTGGTGCGGCCTGTCACGACGATGTCGGCGCCCCGGTTGAGCGCCTCGACGATGCCCCAGCATCCGAGGTATGCGTTGGCGGAGATGTAGTCGACGTCTGCGACTGGCTCTTTGCTTTCGAGATCGACGATGTCGACTCCGGTTGCTTTCAGTTCCGCGAGCCGGGGCAGGAGGTTGTCGCCCTCGACGTAGGCGATTTTGGGGGAGAGGCCCAACTCGTCGGCCACTTCGGCGACTGCCTCGGCACAGTGGAACGGATCGAGTCCGCCCGCGTTCGAGACGACTTTGATCCCTGAGTCAACGCAGCTGCCCATCACCTGTTCCATCTGGCGCACGAAGGTCCGGGCGTAACCGCCTCCTGCCCGCTTCGCTTGTGTGCGCGCCAGGATCAGCATTGTCAACTCAGCCAGCCAATCACCGGTGAGCGCGTCTATCGGGCCGCCCTCGACCATTTCGGCCGCAGCGCTCAGCCGATCCCCGTAGAACCCGCTGCAGTTCGCGATCCGTATCGGCGCTCTCACGCGGTGCCTTCGCCGGGCGCAGCCGGAGCCGCGGGACTCGGTGCGGTGCCTACGGGCGCGGCCGGAGCCGCGGAAGCGGGAGAAAGCAACGCCGATTCCTCTTCCGCTTGGTCTTGCACCACCATCAGGAGGACGTCCTTTTCGATCTGGTCGCCGACCGAGACCCGGATTTCAGTGACGGTGCCCGCTTGGGCGGCCCGAAGATGGTGCTCCATCTTCATCGCCTCGATCACCGCGACAACCTGCTGAGCCTCCACAACGTCGCCGACGCCCACCCGAAGGTCGATCACCCTGCCGGGCATCGGCGCCACCACCGCACCCCCGACGACATCGGGCTCAGCTATTGGAAACCTGGGCAGGAGCTCAATCTGAGCCCCTCCGCCCGCTCCCGTCAGGTACAGGTTGTCGCCATGCCGAGCCACTGCATAGCGGCGTCGTCGAGAGTCGACCTCAACGTCGATATGACGATCAGAGCAGCTCCGGACGCGTGCGGCGCCCTCGTCGCCCGAGGCGCCGAGCACGAACCCCCCGCAGCGCTCAGGGGAGTAGTACACGGTCGTCTCGGTGTCGGCGATTCGCAGCCCAACACGCACCCGCGCCAAGCGTCCGATGCGGAATCCCGACGGCAACGAGGTCAAGACGCTTGCTTTGGAACGATTGTCATATTGCAGCCACATGGCCGCGGCTGTGGCCAGAAGACGCAGTTCGCCCTCTTCGAGGTTGCGCTTGCGAGGAGGGGTGAAGCGCTCAATGAAGTCTGTCGTGGTCTCGCCCGCAAGAAACTCAGCGGATCTGAGAGTGGCAGCCAGGAAATCCCGGTTGGTTGCAACACCGCCGATTTGCAGGCGCTCAAGCGCCAACGCCAACTGTCCTGCAGCGTCGGCCCTGGTGGCAGCGTGGGAGATGACCTTGGCGATCATGGGATCGAATTGGGAGGTGATCGCCGAACCGGTCTGCACTCCGGTGTCGTAGCGGACCGGCGGATCGACGGCCGGTTCGAATATCTCGACAACTCCTGTGGCGGGAAGAAAGTCGTTGTCGGGGTCTTCGGAGCAGAGGCGGGCCTCAATAGCATGGCCGGTGAACGAGATGTCATCGGTGGAGTAGCCCAGTGCCTCGCCTCGAGCGACCCTCAGCTGCTCTCTGACCAGGTCGACGCCTGTCACCTCCTCGGTGACGGGGTGTTCAACCTGCAAGCGAGTATTGACTTCCAAGAAGAAGAACTCTCCCGATTCGTCGTCGACCAGGAACTCGACCGTGCCGGCGGACTCGTAGGAGAGGGCGCGGGCCAAAGACACAGCTGCGGCACCCATGGCGGAGCGCATTTCGTCGCTCACGAAAGGCGACGGCGACTCCTCAATGATCTTTTGATGGCGACGTTGAATGCTGCACTCGCGTTCGCCGAGGTGCAGCAAGTCTCCATACCTGTCTCCCAACACTTGAATCTCGATGTGGCGTGCGGTGCGGACGCAACGCTCTGCGAACACGCGATCGTCGCCGAATCCGGCGAGAGCCTCGCGACGGGCCGCCGCCACGGATTCTTCCAACTCGGCGGGTGAGTCGACCACCCGCATACCCTTGCCGCCGCCCCCGGCAGCGGCCTTGATCAGAATCGGGAAGCCCAAGGAAGCGAATTCGCTCGGATCGTCGCTCGACTCGAGCACGGGGATCCCCGCCTCGACTGCAAGCTTTTTGGCGGCGATCTTGTCTCCCATCAATGCGATCGCCTCGGGCGAGGGGCCGACCCAGACAAGGCCCTCTGCCAGGACCGCTTCGGCGAAGGCTGCGTTCTCAGCCAGGAAGCCGTAGCCGGGATGGACCGCACCGGCACTGGTCAGCCGCGCTGCGGCAAGGATCTGCTCGCCGTCCGGATAGCTGCTGATCCGCACAGCCTCGTCGGCTTGGAGGACATGCAAAGCGTCCGCATCGGAGTCGGCGAACAGCGCCACTGTCCGTATGCCCATGGCAGAGGCCGATCGGATGATCCGGCAGGCGATCTCGCCCCGGTTGGCCACCAGCAAGGCATCGAAACGGCTCACAGTCGGAACACCCCGTATCGCTCTGCTCCCTCGATGGCCCGGTTGCCCACCGCTGAGAGGCACATGCCCACGACGTGGCGGGTGTCTCGCGGGTCGATGATCCCGTCGTCGCTGATCGCTCCAGTGGCTCGCAGGGCCAGCGAACCCCGCTCCTGGGTGGCTTCGACCGCAGCGACCGTTTCGGCGTCCGCTTCTTCGTCGAACTCCTGGCCGAGGCGTTTTGCCTGGCCGCGACGCACTTCCGACATCACGCCCGCAATCTGCTTGGGCCCCATCACCGCGATCTTCGCGGTCGGCCACAGGAAGGTGAAACGGTTTCCGAAGGCCCGGCCCGACATGCCGTAGGTTCCGGCGCCGTAGCTGGATCCGATGACCACGGTGATGTGGGGCACGGTCGAGTTGCTGACGGCGTTGATCATCTGGGAGCCTTTTTTGATGATTCCGTCCGCCTCGAAGTCCTTCCCCACCATGTACCCGGTGATGTTCTGCAAGAACAGCAGGGGCACGTCGATCTGGTTGCACAGCTGAATGAAGTGGGCGCCCTTCTGCGCGGCGTCGGGGTAGAGCACACCGTTGTTGCCGAGGATCCCCAGCGGATATCCATGGATTGAGGCCCAGCCGCACACCAGCGTGCTGCCCCAACGAGGTTTGAACTCTTCAAAGCGCGAACCATCGACTGTGCGAGCGACGACGTCGCGGACATCGACCGGTTTGACCAGGTCCCGGCTGACAATGCCGAGCAGTTCCTCTTGGTCGTAGACCGGCGGGTCCGGAGGGAAGCTTGGAGGCGGCCCCGGCTTGCGGATGTTCAGATGTGAGACGACCTCTCTGCACATGCGCAGAGCATCCATCTCATCTTGGGCGAAGTAGTCTCCGCCACCGGAGACGGTGGTGTGCATCTCAGCGCCGCCGAGTGTCTCATCATCGGAGATCTCGCCGGTGGCCATCTTGACCAGAGGGGGACCGCCGAGGAACATTTTCGACTGGTCCTTGACCATAATCGTGTAGTCGGAGAGTCCCGGCTGGTAGGCGCCCCCGGCGGTCGAGGATCCGAACACAACGCAAACCGTGGGGATCCCCATCTTCGAGAGCTCGATCATTTCGTAGAAGAAGCGTCCACTCTCGGCGAAGTGATCGGTTTGGAACATCCGCCGGTTCGGCTCGCCGGGCTGGATCCGCAGGTCGCCTCCCGCGGATTCCACAAAGCTGATATAGGGCATGCGGTTCTCGCGTGAGATCTCCAGTGCGCGCATCCACTTCTTGGATGCATACGGGGTTAGCGCCCCGGCGAGGACCGTCGGGTCGTTGCCCATGATCACGCATTCGGCGCCGGCGACGACTCCGATCCCGACGACCATTCCGCCGCCCACGGCGTAGTCCGAGTTGTATGCGGCGATCGGGCTGATCTCAAGGAAAGGGCTGTCGGGGTCGATGACGTTGGCGATGCGCTCGCGGATGGGGAGTTTGCGACGGGAGCGCAGCCTCTCCATGCGCTCGGGCCCGCCCCCGGCTTCGGCTTCGTCGAGCAGCCCCTCTATTGCCTCGAGCTGCTCGCGCATGTCGTGCGCGTTCTGGGCGAACTGCGGGTCGCCGGTGTCGAGCGTCGAGCGAAGCGGCAATGCCAAAGGTACGCGTACCATGAGCTAGCGACATTACCCGGTAATATCTTGTCTATCCACTTACCTCTGACTGCTACTTGCCTCTGACTGCACTTTATTTCTGCCTGCCGCCGTCGATGATGGTCGATCGACGGCGGCAGGCAGAGGCGGTCAGGCGAACACGCGGATCACTCGAACACGAAGGAGTCGGCGAAGGACGCCTTGTAGCCGGTGGCAACAGCCTCCACACCGTTGGGGACCTCAGGGTTCACGGCGAAAATCGTGTTCTCGGTGGCCGGTACCCTCTCGTCGGGGGTTCCGTAGAAGTAGTCGCCGGAGAGTCCGTCGAAGGAGACCGTGCCGAGACTGTTCAGAGCTTCGATTATGCCGTCGCGGCTCAGGTCGCCGTTGGCGACAGCGGCCTCGAGCACCTGGACAATGGCATGTGCCTGGAGGTACCCGAAAGTGAAGAAATAGTCGGGCTCCTGATCGGGATCGAACTCCTCGAGGCGCTCGATCATCGTGGCCATTCCGGGCACGCTCTCGTCACCCCAGGTGGACCCCTCGGCGACGACCACGAAGTAGGCCTGGAGATACGGTGCCAGCGCGCTGTCCGCCAAGGCGTTGATCCAGGTGGGCGAAAGGCCGAGCCACTGCGGCGTGTACCCGCCGGCGGCCGCGGTGCCCAGCGCTCCACCGGTCACCGATGGTGTGGTCACCAGGAACACAACCTCGCATCCGGCCCCCTGCAACTGCTGGATCTGAGCTGAGAAGTCGGTGTCGCCCGAGACATAGCGGGCGATCTCGGTGATCTCGAATCCGAGATTCTCCGCAGCGAAGTCGATGCCTTCCTGGCCCGCTTCGCCGTAGGGATCGTCTTGTATGAACGAGCAATAGACCTGCTCGATGTTGCCGCCTCCCTCGTTCACCCACCAATCGAGACCGTTGATCGCCTGGATCTGGTAGGGGCCGCCGATCGGCAGCAGGTTCTGCTCGCGGACCCAGAAGGAGTCGAGAGAGGCCGGGGCCGCGACCAGGCCGTCCTCTTTGAGCGACTCGAGCACCGCATTGGTGATCGGGGTGCCGAAGAGTTGGCCGAGTATCACGACATCGTCCTTGACCTCGTTGTAGACCTGCACCGCGGTCGCGGGGTTGTACTGATGGTCTACTTCAACCGTCTCGACCAGGTACTGGCCGGCAACGCCGCCCTGGCTGTTGATGTAGTCGTAGTAGACCTGACCGCCGGCGGTGAGCGGAACTCCGATGATCGCGACCGGGCCGGAGAGGTCGGAGATGACGCCGACTTTGATGCTCGACCCGTCGAAGCCGGGTCCCGTCGCGATCTCCTCGGCCATGTCGTCGCTGTCGGCCATGTCGTCGTCGTCGGACATGTCGTCGTCGTCGGCCATGTCGTCGTCGTCGGCCATGTCGTCGTCGTCGGCCATGTCGTCGCTGTCGGCCATGTCGTCGCTGTCGGCCATGTCGCTGCCGTTGTCGGCGCTGCCTGAGTCCTCGTCATCGTCGCCACACGCTGCCGCGAACAGCGTCAGCGAAAGCAGCAGTGCCAACAGTCGGAACCATTGTTTGGTATTCATGTCCCCTCCAAGGGTCAGTGGCGAGTCTCAGTATGAGAACGGCCAGGTTGAGAAATAGTTGCGGATACGAACCCAGATTCCAGCCAGTCCTCGGTGCTCCACCAGAAGGAACAAGGCAATAAGGAACCCGTAAATGATCACATTAAGCGAAGCGACAGACACCAGCCCAGAATCTGTGCTTTTGGCTGCCACCCCAGGCACACCGTAGTCCGCGGAGATGCCGTCTATCAGTCGTGGGAGAGCGGTTATCACCAACGCGCCGATGATCGATCCGTAGATCGTGCCCATCCCCCCCAGAATGATCATGGCGATGAACTGGATGGAGACGAGCAGCGTGAAGTCGCCCGGGCTGATGAAGAGCTGGAGCGGTGCATACAGGGCGCCCGCCAGAGCCGCAATCGCGGCTGACCAGGCGAACGCCTGGGTCTTGTAGCCCGTGACCCCCACGTCGATGCCGATGATCTCCGCCGCGATGTCTTGGTCGCGCACAGCCTGCAGAGCCCTTCCGGGACGCGTCCGCACGACGTTCTTCGTCAGCCAGGCGACGACTGCGACCACCAGCCAGATCAGCCAGAAGTAGCTCTCGTCCTTTCCGAAGGCCTTGCCGAACAGGCTCAGGTTCTCAAAATCAACGAAGCCCAAGTCCAACTCCACGCCTGCAGCCGATGTCCCGGTGTTTCCTCCAGTGACGCTGCGCCAGTTCCTGAAAATGTGTTCGCCGATGAACACCAGGCCAAGCGTCACTATCACCAGGTAGTTGCCGCGGAGGCGAAGTGCGAAGGGGCCGATGGCCGCGCCTACGAGCCAGCCCAACGCGGGAGCGAAGAAAATCCAGAGCCACATCGGCCAACCCCAGACAGAACCCGCGTATGCCGTGCTGTAGGCGCCGACAGCCAAGAACACCGAGTGCCCCAGCGAGACCTGACCGGTGTAGCCGGTGAGAAGGTTCAGCCCGATCGCCGCAATCGAGAACACTCCGGCGTAGGCCAGAGTGTTGAGCGATATGCCGTTGCCGCTGAGCAGCGTGAAGGGCGGCACATCCCAGAACACCGGTATGAACGCCCAAGTCAGAATCAGCGCTGCCAATGCCGACCGCCTCAACCGGTTCGGGAACAGGCGCAGGTCGTCGCGATAACGCACATGCATTGCATGCGGTGTTTTGGCTCGGCGGTGTTTTCGCCCGGTGTTGCTCTCGCCGGGCACAGCCGGAGCCGCGGTGGCCTTGCCGGGCACAGCCGGAGCCGCGTCGGGGGTCGAGTCGGCGCTCATACGCGGCGCACCTCCTCGGTGCCCAACAGTCCGTAGGGGCGAACCATCAAGACGATGATCATGACCACGAAGATCGCTACTCGCTCGAATCCTGCCCCGAGCCAGTCGAGGTCCTCAATCGGGAACCACTCGGGAGTGGTGGCGACATAGGTCTTCACGAGGTTCTGGATCCAGCCGACCAGCAGTCCTCCGGCCACGGCCCCGGCGGGGGAGTCCAAGCCCCCGAGGATCATCGCCGGGAATGCGAGAAAGACCACGAAGTCCAGGTTCGGGGTTATGAGCTCGGGGCCGGCTGTGGCAGCAGTCCCCGCCAGTGCCGCCGCGCCGCCCGCGACAGCGAACGCCGTCGCGAACACGATCTTTGTCGAGATGCCCTGGGCGATGGCCGCTTCGTGGTCGAAATGCGTGGCCCGCATGGCGACGCCGATCCGGCTGTAGCGGTCGACCAGGAAGAACACTCCGAGCGCAAGCACAGCCATGGCTATGGCCGCGAGCTTGGAATGTTGAAGGACCAACCCCCCCACTCGCGAGGTCGACAGTTCCCAGGGGTCGTCGACACTGAGTTCAGCGAACCCCCAGATTGAGGCAACTACCTGTTTGACGATGAACAAGACCCCGATGGTGACCATGATCGCCCCGAACAGCGGCAGTTCGGAGGGTCCCTTGTCGCCGTAGCGGGCCTCGATCCGAGCGGTCGCGAACCACCCCAGCAAACCGATGGCGACACCCCCCGACAGCCCGACCAGATGCGTGGTGCCGTTGTAGAAGAGGGTCGCCCACCCCAACAGGCCTGCAGAGATACCGACGACTTCGCGGAAGACTCGCTGCAGCATGGCTCGTTGCAGCAGCACGTTGAATCCGGCGCACACCAAGACCGACAAGACGATGCCGACGTGGTAGTTCCAACCCCACGATGTGCTGACGTTGTAGGTGATGTAGGCGCCGAGGAGCAGCGCGCCGCCCTGCGCGAAGTTGATGATGCCAGTGGCGCGGTAGATGACCACGAACCCCAGCACGATCAGCGCATACAAGGATCCCAAGGCGACTCCGTCGAAGGTTGCCTGCCAGAAGGTGGTCATCGGTACATCTGCTCGATCAGGTCTTCGAACTGCTCGGTGATGGCTGCTCGCTTGACTTTCTGGGTGGCGGTGAGCTGTCCGTCCTCGTGGTCGAGCTCGACCGTCATGAACTCGAACCGCTTGATGGTCTCGACCTGGGCGAACTCTCGGTTGGCCTCCCGCAGAACACCGTCGATCAAAGACCGAACCTCGGGTTTGTTGGAGAGGTCTCGGTAGGTCGTGTAGGTCACGCCGTTGCGGGTCGCCCAGTCCCCGACGGTGTCGTATTCGATGCCGACCAGTGCGGTCAGGTACTTGCGGCGATCACCGATCACCACCGCCTCCCGCACGAAGGGCGACACCTTCAGACGATTCTCGATCTCTGAAGGGGATATGTTCTTGCCTCCCGCGGTGATGATGACGTCCTTCTTCCGGTCGGTGATCGTCAAATAGCCGTCTTCGTCGATGAACCCGACGTCCCCGGTGTGCAGCCAGCCGTCCTCGTCGATCGTCTCCGCTGTCGCCTGCGGGTTCTTGTAGTAGCCCGCGAAGGTTCCGCGTCCACGGGTGAGGATCTCGCCGTCCTCGGCTATGCGCACCTCAGCGCCGCCGACTGCGACCCCGACCGTGCCGATGCGCACATCGCCGACCGGGTTGATCGTGCCCTGAGCGCAGTTCTCCGTCTGCCCGTATCCCTCGCGTACCGGCACTCCGATCGACCAGAACCAGTCGAGCACCTGAGGGGCGATCGGTGCAGCCCCTGACAGCGCTTTTCGGCAACGGCTCATCCCGAGCCGCTCCTTCAGCGCGCGGAACAACAGGAACGATCCCAATGCCGAGATCGCCCTGTCCGACCAGCGAAGTCGGCCGCTCATGCGGGCCTTGGCGAATTGCCTGCCCTTGGCGGTCCAATACTGGTAGTTGCGCCGCTTCAACCATGATGCGTCGTTCATTCGCACTTGAACACTTGCCAGCATCTTCTCCCAGACCCGGGGCACGCCCAGGAAGAAAGTCGGCTGCACTTCCCGCAAGTCGTTGGCGAAAGCCGCTCCCCCCTCGCCGAAGTTCGCCGTGTAGCCGGCGCTGATCCCGTTGACGACGGTGATGAGCCGCTCCGCTATGTGGCACAGGGGGAGATAGGAGAGCACTTCGTCGCCCGGGCCGAGGGAGAACTCCGCGTCGTAATCGGTGAACGCAGCATGCATGTTGGCGTGGTCGATCATCGCCCCCTTGGGCGGCCCGGTGGTGCCCGACGTGTAGACGATGATGGCGACGTCCGTGTCGGACAGCGCCGCCACGGATTCGTCGAAATCGCTTGCAGGCCCGGCGCGGCCCAGTTCCAGCAGTTCTGCAAAGGTCAGAATCCGAGGGTTGTCCAGAACCCGGACGCCGCGGGGGTCGATGACCACGACATAGGCCAGATCTTCGAGCTGGTCCCAGACTTCGAGGGTCTTGTCGAGCTGCTCCTCGTCCTCTGCGACCACGACTTTCGCCTCTGAGTGGGCCAGGAGATAGCACACTTCGGCCGCGGGGCTGGTCGGGTAGATCCCGACGGTGATCGCACCGACGCCCTGTGCGCCCAGGTCGGCGAAGACCCATTCGGGCCGGTTCTCAGCGTGGACCGCGACTTTGTCGCCCTGGCCCACACCCAGGCTGCGCAAGCCGAGGCCGACCAAGCGCGCTGTGTCCGCGTAGTCATTCCAGGTGTACTCGCGCCAGATCCCCAGAGTCTTGTGGCGGAGGGCGACTGAATCACCGTCCGCGTCCGCTCGAGACAGGAGCTTCTGTGGAAGGGGGACACTCACGCGGTCTCTCCCAGGTACGCGGCAATGACCTCCGGGTCGGACTGAATATCGGCAGGGACTCCGGTGGCCAGCCTCTGCCCGAAATTCAGGGCCATCACTCTGTCAGCGATGTCCATAACCATGTGCATGTCATGTTCCACCAGGATCATGGCGATGTGGAGATCGTTGCGGATCTCGATGATGAAGCGTGCCATGTCTTCAGTCTCTTCGAGGTTCATGCCCGCAACAGGTTCGTCCAACAGCAGCAGGGCCGGCTCCATCGACAGGGCACGACCCAACTCGATGCGCTTCTGGATGCCATATGGCAGCATCCCGACCGGGCTGCGCCGGTACGGCTGCAGATCCAGGAAGTCGATTATCTCTTCGACGCCGGCCCGGTGCTCGATCTCCTCACGCCTGGCCCTGCCGAACCACAGAGCGCCCGACACGAATCCGCTCTTCATCAGCAGATGACGGCCGAGCATCAAGTTGTCTACCAAGTTGAGGTTGGAGAAGAGTCCCAGGTTCTGGAAGGTCCGTGCCACCCCGAGTCCGGCGATCTCGGTCGGCTTGGCGCCGACGAGCGACCTGCCGCAGAAGTTGATCTCGCCGCTCTCGGGTCGGTACACGCCGTTGAGGCAGTTGAAAATGGAAGTCTTGCCCGCGCCGTTGGGACCGATGATCGCGAACAGCTCGCCGGGCTCGACCGTGAACGAGATGTCGTTGAGGGCAACGACCCCTCCGAAGCGCAGAGACACTCGATCGAAGCGGAGAAGCGGGTCGGTCATGCGCTCCAGCGTTTCTTGCGACGGTAGGACTTGACGTCTCGGAAGGACTTGCGGCCCGCTTCACCAACCCCGAGGTAGAACTCGCGAATGTCGTCGTCTTCGAGCAGATCGCCCGCTGTGCCTTCCTTCACGATTCGACCATTCTCGAGCACATAGGCCCGGTCTGAGACGGACAGGGCCATGCGTGCATTCTGCTCGACAAGCAGCACGCTCGTTCCCTGTTCGTTGACGGTGGTGATGATCTCGGAGATCTGCTCCACGAGTTTGGGCGCCAATCCCAACGAGGGTTCGTCCAGCAACAGGAGTTTCGGCGAGGCCATCAGAGCCCGGCCGATGGCCAGCATCTGTTGTTCTCCACCGGACAGATAACCGGCGGTGTCACGTTGGCGCGGTCTCAAAACTGGGAACAGGTCCATGACCCGATCATGGGCAGCCGCGACCGCGCTGTGGTCGCGTACCGTGTAGGCCCCGGCGCGCAGGTTCTCCTCAACCGTCAACTCGGCGAAAATCCGGCGCCCCTCCATGACCTGTGACACGCCGGCCCGCACCAGCTTCGCCGGATCGGCGTGGTCGGCCGGCTCCTGGTCGAAGATGATCGAGCCCTTGGTCATCTCCCCGCGGTGAACCTCGAGCAGTCCGGTGATCGCTCGCAACAATGTGGTCTTGCCCGCGCCGTTAGCGCCGAGAATCGTGACGATCTCGCCCTGATCGACCCGCAGGCTGACGCCGCTCAACACCAGGATGACGCTGTTGTAGACGATCTCCACATTGCGAACATCGAGGATCGCCGGAGGTTCTGGCTCAGCGTTCATGCGAAGTGAAATGTAACACGGCCCAGGCCGGTCACTTACTCGAACGGCAGGGAGAACATCGGCCAGCTACTCGAAGGGCAGTTTGAGCAACTTGATGGCGTTGCCTCGGGCAAGTTTGTGAACGACCTCGTCTTCGAGATGCCCGAACAGCGACTGCGCCTTCTGCTTGGAGTGCGGGAAGGTGCCGTCGGAGTGGGGGTAGTCGGTCTCGAAAAGGACATTGTCGACGCCGACCTCGTCGAGCATCTTCATGCCGGCGCTGTCGTTGAAGAAACAGCTGTAGATCTGCCGGTGATAGTAGAACGACGGCTTCTCCGGTAGACGCTCCTCACCCTGCGCCCACTGATGGGTCAGATAATTCTCGTCGGCCCGTTCTATAAAGTACGGGATCCAGCCGATCTGGCTCTCCGCGTACATCAGCTTGAGGTCCGGGTAGCGGTGCAGCACCCCCGAGAACAGAAAGTCGACCATGGACGCGGCGCTGTTGGCGGAGATCATCGTGGCCGTCACGAGCGTCGGTGCGTCCTCTGAGGTGCTCACGGTGCGGGTACCAGACCCGATGTGCATGGCGATGACCGTTCCCGTCTCTTCGCATGCCTGAAAGAAGGGGTCCCAATAGCCGGAGTGAATCGACGGCAGACCCAGCCAAGCCGGCAACTCCGACCAGGCAGTCGCGTTGACGCCCCGGGCAGCGTTGCGGCGGATCTCCGCTGCGGCCAACTCGACGTCCCACAACGGCACGATGCACAGCGGTATCAAGCGACCGCCGGAACCGCCGCACCATTCTTCGACCATCCAGTCGTTGTAGGCCTCGACGCAGAGCTTGGAGAGCTCCTTGTCCTTGCGCTCTGCGAACAGCTGACCGCAGAACCGGGGATAGTTGGGAAAGCACAGCGATGCCTCCACATGGTTGACGTCCATGTCCGCCAGACGGTCCGCGGCTTGATAGCAACCGGGCCGGATGTCGTCGTAGGTGACCCCCTCCATACCGACCTCTTCCGGGGGCGTTCCGGCACAGGCGATCATGTGCTTGATCTGGTAGCGGTGGTCCTCGTAGTGCCACCAAGCCGCCATCTCGTCGCCTGTTCCCGGCTGCTCAACCCAGGTGCCGCCTTGGAGACTCATCTCGCCCCGGGGCGCAATGACAATGCGCGGGCCGACGTCTCGGTACTTGGCTGGAAGACGATCGGCCCAGATGTTCGCGGGCTCAACCACATGGTCGTCGACGCTGATGATCTTCGGGAAGTCAGCAGCAAGGGTCATCCCAGAACCGTATCGCTAGACCTCCTTGATCGGCCATACGGTGATCGGCCATACGGCCGCTGTGGTCGGCGTTCAGTCGAGCGAGTACAACAGGTGGTGGCTCAGGTCGCCCATCTGATCCACGAACATGATCCTCGTGTCGAACCACCACTTGTCGTCAAGGCGCTGAAAGGTGTCGTGATAACGCCCGGCGATGATGATCTGCAGCGGCAACTCCGGGGTTGCCTGAGTCACGGTGTAGTAGCTCCGACTGGAGGCTGTCCCGAGTTCCTCGTCGACTTCGATGATGGCGTTGGAGGTGATGTGATGCGTCTTGGGGGTCCCGTCTTCGTAGAGTCGAGTAGCTGCGTCGTACATCTTGCGCACGCCCTCGGCGCCGACAAAGGCTGCCTCCGGCGGCGCATCGGGAACAGCGCAGATCCGGCCGTGTTCGAACAGATCGGCTATGCCGCCGAGGTCTCCCGCATCGATTCGCTCGGCATACAGGTAGAGGAGATTTTCAATCATTCGGGCAGCGTCGGTCATGCCGTGACGATAGAGAGCACCCGGGCGAGGCATCCAAATAGGCGATGAATCCCTCTGACGATTTCGCCCCAGTCGGCATCGATACGGTGTTGGCCGCAGCCCGCGACACAGACGGACTGGAGGACTTCGGTCCAGTCGGCTTTCAGGAGCCGCTCGGCGTGCTCCTCGCAGCCGACGAACGCCATTGCGCGGCGTGCGGATGGGAGATCGGCGAAGCAGCACCGCGGATCGGTTGGCAGCCTGATACCGGCGATCCTCGTATCGGTGACAGAAACAAGCAACCCGCCAAAAACTTACGGACATGAACGTGTTGATAGACCAATGGGAATCGGTCACCGTTGGTGTGAACTCCCCGACCTGACGCAAGCCGCCCCTCCTGTACAGTTAGAGTGTCTAACATTCGTCTTCGCACCCTTGAAAGAAGCATGTGACCAGGCTCGGATTCCTCTTGGACAGCGACTCTTGCATCGGCTGCCACGCATGCACCGTGGCCTGCAAGAGCGAGCACGACGTCCCCCTCGGCGTCAACCGCACCTGGGTCAAATACATAGAGACCGGTTCCTTCCCCAACGTCAGCCGCCATTTCTCGGTGATGCGCTGCAACCACTGCGATGACGCGCCCTGCATCTCGATCTGTCCCACCAATGCGCTCTTTCGAGCCGACAACGGCGTTGTCGACTTCGACGACGACAACTGCATCGGCTGCAAGGGCTGCATGAACGCCTGCCCCTACGACGCCCTCTACATCAACCCGGCAACCAACACCGCCAACAAGTGCAACTTCTGCAACCACCGCATTGAAAAGGGGCTCGAACCGTCGTGCGTGATCGTCTGTCCCACCCATGCCATCAAGGTCGCCGACCTCGACGACCCGCTGAATCAGGCGACCAAGATCATCGCCCGCGAGGACGTGGCAGTGCGAGCCCCTGAGCAGGGGACCAATCCCAAGGTCTATTACCGCGGGGCGGATCAGGCCTCACTCGATCCGCTGCGCACCGCGATCGCCAACGACGGGATGATCTGGGCGGACACGACGCCGAACCACCCGAGCGTCCCGGCCGACAGCAGCGGTGTTGTGGCTCGAACCGCCTACACCACATCGCACCAGACGACCTGGACCACCAAGGTCTCGGGATACCTGGTCACCAAGGCGATTGCCGCCGGCGTGATGGCCATTGCGGCATTGTTGGTGCTATTGGGCCACAGCGGCGAGACCGCGGCAGTGGGCGTGGCGCCGCCGATGCTTGCCGGTTTCTTTCTGGCCGTGACTGGCGTGCTGCTGATCGCCGACCTCAAACAACCGGGCCGGTTCTTCTATCTGATCACCAGGGGAAGCTGGAAGTCCTGGCTGGTGAAGGGAGCCTACGTGTTGGCTGTTTTTGCTGCCGTGACCGCAGCCTGGTGGGTAGCGGGTATCGCCGAGGCCCCCAACATGCTGAAGGCTCTGTCGGTCCCCGTGGTGCTGTGCGCCGCGGCGACGGCCGGCTACACCGCCTTCTTGTTCGGTCAGTGCGAGGGACGGGATCTGTGGCAGACACCGCTGTTGTTGCCGACCCTGCTGGCGCAGGCAGTGACTGCGGGAGGCGCATGCTACGCAGTCGTCGACCTGTTCATGAGCGTGCCCGAACCCGACGCAATTCGCTGGGCTTTCCTCGGTGGAGTCTGCGCCACCGCGGCTCTGGTAGCGGTGGAGGCGACCTCGTCGGGAACCCCACACGTCGAAGCCGCGCTTCAGCAGATGATCTCCGGCAGGTACCGAAGCCGTTTCTGGTTCGGTGTGATGGTCGGACTCGTCGCGCCGGCGTGTGTGCTGGTGACCGCCCTGGCCACAGATTCCGGAGAAGGTCTGGTCGCAGCCGCGGGCGTCGCCGCCATAGCCGGTATGTGGGCCTATGAGGATTCTTTTGTCCGTGCCGGCCAGTCAGTGCCGCTCTCCTAGAAGACGAGCCACCAAGAAACCGATGTGACAGCGATGACCGACCTGCGGCAGTACCCCAAGCACGAAGACTGGCACGACTACACGTCGCTCGATGCCAAGGCGTGGCCTCAGCGGGTTGAGAAGCACCACAGCCTCATTCCCACCACCTGTTTCAACTGTGAGGCAGCTTGCGGTCTGCTGGCTCATGTCAACCACGAGACCCACAAGATCGACAAGATCGAGGGAAACCCGCTCCATCCCGCGAGCCGTGGTCGCAACTGCGCCAAGGGCCCCGCCACCCTCAATCAGATCAACGACACCGAGCGCATCCTCTACCCGCTGCGCCGAGTAGGAGCACGCGGTTCGGGACGATGGGAACGAGTGACTTGGGACGAAGCGCTCAGCGACATCGGAGCGCGCATCGCTGCCGCCATCGACGAGAACCGCCACAACAGCGTGATGTACCACGTCGGACGGCCCGGCGAGGACGGATACGCCGATCGCGTTCTCAAGTCATGGGGGATAGACGGGCACAACAGCCACACGAACATCTGCTCCTCCAACGCCCGGATCGGCTATCAGTCGTGGATGGGCCACGACCGCCCGTCGTCGGATTTCGCCAACGCCGAAGTGATCTTCTTGATCTCATCGCATCTAGAGGCCGGGCACTACTTCAACCCTCACGCTCAACGCATCATTGAGGCTCAGGGCAAGGGCGCAACCGTCATCTGTGTCGATCCGAGGCTCTCCAACACGGGCTCCAAGGCCGACCACTGGCTCGCGGCCTGGCCGGGGACCGAGCCCTTCCTGCTGTTGGCCATCGCTCGGCTGTTGATCCGCAACGGCGCCTGGGAGCGCGAGTTCGTGCGCCGTTGGGTCAACTGGGAGACCTACCTTCGCGAGACCCGCCCGGATCTGCCGCTGGAGTTCGGCTCCTTGGAAGAGGCTCTGCTCGACGCCTACGCCGATTACACCCCCGAAGCAGCAGAGGAGATCTGCGGCGTTGACAGCGGGCAACTGCGCGAGATCGCCGAGATCATCGGAGCTCACCCCACCAAGTTCGCATCGCACAACTGGCGCGCCGCGGGCGCCGGCAACCTCGGCGGCTGGCAGACGGCTCGCTGCCTCTTCTTTCTCAACGTCTTGACCGGATCGGTGGCCACGGTCGGGGGGACCAGCGGCAATGGCTGGAACAAGTTCAAGCCCGCCCAGCCCAAGGGCGCCCCGCCGCTGCGTCAATGGAACGAGCTTTCCTGGCCCATCGAATACCCGTTGGCGTACCACGAGATGTCGATTCTGCTGCCGCACTTCCTCAACGAGGGCCGGGGCACGCTCGATGTGTACTTCAGCCGCGTCTACAACCCTGTCTGGACCAACCCCGACGGGTTCAGCTGGCTGGAGGCATTGACCGACGAGACGAAGGTGCGCTGCCATGTGGCACTGACCCCCACCTGGTCCGAGACCGCCTGGTATGCCGACTATGTGCTGCCGATGGGGGTGGGCGCCGAACGGCACGACGTGGCCAGCTTCGAGACTCACAACGGACGCTGGATCGGTTTTCGCCAACCGGTCATGCGCCGTTACGCGGAGCTTCGCGGAGAGTCGCTGGGGCCGGACTCCCGCAGCCATGAGTTCAACCCCGGGGAGGTGTCAGAGGAGAACGAGTTCTGGATCGACTTGTCCTGGCACATCGACCCCGACGGCAGCCGGGGGATCAGGCAGTGGTTCGAGTCCGACGAGCATCCGGGCACGCCGATCTCGGTCGACGAGTACTACGGGACCATGTTCGCCGAGTCGGTGCCCGGCTTGGCCGAGGCCGCCTCTGAAGCCGGCAAAACACCGCTCGAGTACATGCGAGACGTCGGTTCGTTCGCGGTGCCAGGCGACATGGTTGCGCCTTATGAGCGGATCGTCTCTTCGGAGGCCACCGACGGCTGCCGCAAAGGCGACGATCAAGTCTTTCGCAAGCCCGGCACCATCGGCACATGGGACGGCACTCCCGAACATCTCGCCGAGATCACCTTGGCTGACCTCGGCGAGGGCTCCCCGGCGGTCGAGGTCGACGGCGAGGCGAAGGAGGGTTTTCCGACTCCGTCGAAGAAGCTCGAGCTCTTCTCGACGACTCTGGCAGATTGGGGCTGGCGCGAACATGCCGTCCCGGGCTGGATCAAGTCCCACGTCCACCATCAAGACCTCGACATGGAGGGCAACGAGCGGATTCTCCTGCCGACCTTTCGGATACCGACGCTGATTCACACCCGTTCGGCGAACTCCAAGTGGCTCAACGAGATCAGCCATCGGCATCCGCTGTGGATCCATCCGAGCGACGCCGAGAAGCTCGAAATCACCGAGAACGGACTTGTGCGCATCTCCACCCGCATCGGCCATTTCGTGATTCAAGCCTGGCGCACCGAGGGAATCCGCCCCGGCGTCGTAGCCGCCTCGCATCACATGGGGCGCTGGCGCATCGAAGAGGACCAGGCTCGCTCCTGGGGAACCGGCAAAGCCGCGATCGCCCGCATCGACAACGATGACGGCAGCCAGTCATGGAAGCTGACCCGCACCGACGGGATCCGCCGATTCGATTCCGATGATCCCGACAGTCAACGCATCTGGTGGAACGACACCGGCGTACACCAGAACTTGACGTTCTCGGTGCAACCGGACCCGATCTCGGGGATGCAGTGCTGGCACCAGCGAGTGCGAGTCACCCCGGCCGAATCCGGCGACCAGTACGGCGATGTGGTGGTCGACACGGCCAAGAGCCGCGAGGCCTACCGCGAATGGCTGTCGCTGACCCGGCCGGCCCCAGGCCCCGGCGGCTTGCGACGCCCCCTCTGGTACGCCCGCCCCCTCAAGCCCGCCGCCGAGATGTACTACCTCCCAAACGCCTGAGAATTATGGGGCACTAGCCTGGTTGCCCGGTGAGCAGAAGTAACCGCGAAGGCGCCCCCATCATGAAGCCCCCATCATGAAGGGGCCTTGGGCCGCAACACCACTTGTGACCACCGTCACCGAAGTAGTCCTATCTCCGCTCAAGGGCCTTGGGGTGGGTTGTTGGGGTTGATGATTTTGTAGCCGGTGTTGGTCTTGGTGACGGTGTAGCCGCGGTCGTGGATGTTGTGGTGGCATGCTGAGCAGGCTAGGCACATGTTGTCGATGTCGGTTCTGCCGCCGTGTTCCCAGGGCACTATGTGGTGTATCTCGCAGCGGTCGGCGCCTGCGGCGCAGCCGGTGCAGTGCCGGTCCCGGGCGATGATGGCTTTGACTTGGGCTTCGGTGGCGTGCCTGTGATCGCGCCCCACCCAGATTGGCTGGCCTTTGCCGTCAAAGAC
>JAPOYA010000014.1 GCA_026706815.1 Acidimicrobiaceae bacterium
CCGTGCAGCCCGACGACGTGCAGAGCTGCACGCCGAACGTCTCGCCGCCGGCCTCAGCGATGCTGTCGGCGATGGCCTGAGCCTCGAAGTTGACATAGCCGTGGGTGGGAGCAGGAGGGCGAGGCTGCCCCGGCCGGCGGCGGGGCCGGGTCGCACCCTGCAGCGATACCTGCTCGGAGGAGCCCGGCTCGACAATGACATTCGCATCGGACTGCTGACCCGCACTGGGACCTGCCCGGTCCCACACCGTGAAATCTCCCGCCTCGGCCGTGTAGGGGCTCACTAGCGGCTTGACGCGCAACCAGTAGCCGCTGTGCCCGGATGGGACGTTGTTGATCAGGAACTCGCGCGACTGCCCCTCGACTATCTCGCGGCGGTGGAGCCAGGGCAAAGGATACGACGCTGACTCATCGGCGGTCTGCGCCTCAGCGGCCGGCGCCGTCGACGGGGCCACCACTGCGGGCGCCACTGCCAGCAGCGACCCCAGCAACGCCGTCGCGAGCACCCAGACGAACAAGCGGAGCACAGCCGGACGCCTCAACATGGCCGACCTGCCCTAGCAGCCAGAGGGAGCGGACAAGCCCCCCCCCCCCCCCGCCTTCGCCGCATGACAAGGAACCTTCACCGGAACCTTCACCACATAATCCACCACACGACCCAACCACCTAATGAGTGATGAGGACACATTGAGTGATGAGGAAGAATGAGGAGAGTGATGCATCGGAGAGAAGCTCAAAGGGCCTTAGCTCAAAGGATCTCGGTCATCTTGCCACATGAAACTTCGAAACGCTACCCGGCACTCTAGGTGTCCATAGATCATGTCTCAACCCTACTCCAACAGGGAATGGGCCAAGCCGTCGAGGATGTCGCTCTCAGAGACGAGGCACCGCTCGAAACCGAAATAGCGCATGATCCTCACCAGAATGCACATGCCCCCCACGATCACGTCCACCCTGCCCTCTTCGAGCCCCGGGTTGTGGCGGCGCTGGGCGCGCGACTCGGTGGCCAGCGTGCGGTAGACGTCCTCGGCAGCCTCCTTGCTGAGGACGAAATGATGGATCTGATCGCGGTCGTACTCGGCCAGCCCGATCTCGACGGCCGCCGCAGCCGAGACCGTGCCCGCCAGCCCCACGAGAGTCTTGGCCTGCATCGCCTCGGGGACAAGGCGCGCCACGTCATCGAGATGGGCCTCGGTGATCGACAGGCAGGCCAACAGCTCCTCGGGTTGCGGAGGGTCCGATTCGATGTACTTCTCGGTCAGGCGGACGCACCCGATGTCGACCGACAACGCGGCTTCGCACTCGGTCAGCCCGTAGGCGAACTCGGTGGAGCCCCCGCCGATGTCGACGACCAGGAAGGGCCCGTCGCCCGGATCCAGCTCAGCGGTCGCCCCGGCGAACGAAAGCCTGCCCTCCTCTGAGCCGGATAGCAGTTCGGGGCGTGCTCCGACCGCCGCTTCGGCGGCATCGAAGAACTCGTCCCGGTTGTCGGCATCGCGGGCCGCTGAAGTGGCGGTCATGCGGACCCGCTCGACGCCATGGCGGTCCATCACCTCGCGATAGTTCTTGAGGCACTCGACTGTGCGCTCAATCGCTGCGGGCGCCAACCGCCTCGTTGCGTCCACCCCCTCGCCAAGCCGGGTGATGGTCATATGCCGTTCCAAGACCGCCGAACCGTCGTGTACCAGCAGGCGGGTCGAGTTGGTGCCGCAATCGATCGCGGCCACAGTCGCGGTCAGCGCGCTCACCGCGACTCCGATGCGTCGGATTCTCGCCCGACTCCGCCCTCAGTGGACACAGCGCCCCTAAACGCAGCGCCTCCGACAGGCACAACGCCCTCGCGCGATCCCGATCCGGCGTCTGGGCCGGCGGCCAACTGCTCCGCCACCCAGCGCCCGACCGGATCGTCGCCTCCGGCGAGATGCCAGGCGTAGTGGGCGTGCAGGCACTTGACGCCTCGGCGTGTGCCGCCGACGCCGCCCGACGGCCGGGGGCCGCGATGGGACTGCTCTATCGCCGTGTCGCGCTCCGCCGCATACCGGGCGTGGGCTTCGGCCAGCTCATCGGCATCGACAGCCGCCTCGGCCCGTACGACTCCGCCCGCAGACTCCAGACGACCGACGGCACGGCGGGGTTCCTCGCCCACCAGCCAGTAGCGGGTGGGCATCGGACGACCGTCGTCCAGCAGAGGCGCATTGCGAAGGACCACGGGATCGCCGGAGTCGTCGACGACAACGATCTCGAAGTCTCCTCCGGGCTCCCGGCCGAGCAGCTCGGCTACCCGCCTGCGCTGCTCGGGGGTCGTCACCGCGAGCGACGCAGCAACCGCCGCAACAGCACCAGAGCGACTACCACTGCGGCCAGCGCCGCCACACGTTTCGCCACCGGCGCACCGGCAGCGTCGATCAGATCGATCGCCGCGGGTTCGGGCATGTCGATCCTGCGCACACCGCCGACACCGGCGGTATCCATATCGACATCAGCCCCGCCACCGCCGGCATCCGCATCAACATCAGCCCCCCCGCCGTCATCAGACACATCGACATCGGCCCCGTCACCGTCATCAGACGCATCAACATCAGCCCCCCCGCCGTCATCAGACACATCGACATCGGCCCCGCCGCCGCCGGCATCAGACACATCAACATCAGCCCCGCCGCCGCCGGCATCAGACACATCGACGGCTGTAGCCTCGGCTGTTGCAGCCCCGCCCTGGCCGGCGCCGTCCTCGGCCAGCATCTCAGCGAGGTTCTGCGCGAACTGGTCCATCAGTGTGGCACTCACGTCGGCCATCACACCACGGCCGAACTGTGCGAACTTCCCCGTGATCCTCAAGTCGGTGTCGACGTCGACACTGGTGGTCGAATCCGACACGGCCTCGAGCCTGGCGGTGATCAGTGCACTGGCGTTTCCGGCGCCGCGGGTGTCCCGGCCTTTGCCGCTCAGCACTGCGGTGTGGTCTTGGTCATTGCGCTCCACGAAGTTCGCAGCGCCTTTGAACTGGGCGGTGATCGGCCCGACCTTCACCTTCACGGAACCGCGGTAGTCGTCGCCTTCGACTTCTGTGAGCTGCGCTCCGGGGAGACATGGGGCGATGCGCTCGAGGTCGGTCAGCACAGCCCACGCCTCATCGATCGGCCGAGCCACTTCAAAAGAATTCTTCAGCTCCATCGTCGCAGATCCTCCAGCGTGTCGACATCGGCTGAGTCGCCGTCACAGGGTATCGACTCAACCATCTCGGGCCACTCTCGCCAAAGGCTGCGCGCTCCCTCGTCCCCCGACACGGGAAGCGACGCCCACATAGCCGCGGCCAGGCGCACCGGAGGACGAAGGCCTTCACCGAAATCCGCGGCTGCGAGCTCCGCTTCGCTGTCTTTGAGCGCTCGCCAGGCCCCTGCTCCGACACCGGGCTGATCTCCGAGACCGACGACGATCGCCTTGTGCCCCCTGTCGGCAGCATAGGTGACCGCGCCCCGCAGCGAGGTTGCCTGACCATAGTCCCATTGCTCGTTGTGAATGATCGTCACGTCCTCTGGCAGCACCTCGGTGAGGTCGACACACCCGGAGACGACGATCACCTCATCGAAGCCGGCGGCGCGCGCCGCGTCGACTGCATGGCGGACGATCGGCTTGCCCCCGACCTCGGTGAGGAGCTTGTGGTTCTCGCCCATGAACCGTGAACCTGCCCCGGCCGCGAGCACGACCGCCGCCGTTGTAGTCACATCGCGGTCGGGACTCGAGCCGGTCTGAGCGGTCGCCCGTCTGGTCGGTCGGGGGGTCGCTCGGGCAGTCGTTCGGTCGCTCGTTTGGCTGGTCGCTCGGGGCGCTTCGGCGGTCACTGTTCCAGTGTGGCAGCACCAAAGAGCAGCCGTGCGTCTAGCGTGTCGGCAATGAGTGATCCCGCCGACCCTGTTGATCCCGCATCTGTCCCGGCGTCTCCGAGCATCGTCGAGTCCCCGTTGGTCCGGGTCAACCTTCTGATCGCAGACGCAGCCCAGGTCGCCGAAGGCAAGCTCTACATCCTCGGCGGAGGATTGACCGCTGTCGGCCCACGCCCCCAGCCGATGGGAGTGGCGATCCGCATTGAGGTTCCCTGGGACCGGGCCAACGTGTCACACGAATGGCGCATCGACCTGCTCGACGAAGACGGGCACCCGCTGCTGGTCGGAGATCGACCGCTCGTCGTGCAGGGCAACTTCGAGGCCGGGCGACCGGTCGGCCTGCGTCCGGGCACGCCGCTCTGTGTCCCTCTCGCGATCAACTTCCCGACGATTCCGGTCACCCCCGGCAAGAGCTACACCTGGCAACTCTCCATCAACGGCGCGACCCACTCGGACTGGCGCCAGAGCTTCTTCGTCCGCCTCGGAAAGCAGACGGGCTCGCCCAGCACGCCGCCCTCGAATCGCTAGTTGTCGCTAGTCGTCCAGTGGGACTACAGAAACGACGGCGGTTTGACTACAGAAACGACGGCTGGACAGGAACCCAAGGCCTTGTGCCTGGGCGATTGGGGCCTAGCGCAAGTCATTGCAACAGACCTTGCCCGGGACAGTCTATTATAGACTGTCATACCCTGTCAGTAAGTTGTAGTCATGTTTGATTCCATGATTCAACAGACCCAGGGGGTTGCGCTCAAAGGCCTCGGTCGCCGGGAGTTGGCCGGACTGGTCGACAGTGCCGGGCGGCTGATCGCGGCTCTGGTGTCCCTGCAGACCCGCTGCGCGGTCCACATCGAGGCTCTGGGCGACGGCGGCGTCGATTCCAAGACTGTGTTGCGCGAGGCCGGGCGCATGTCCAGCCGAGCCGCCGGGTCGGTCGCCAAGACCGCCGCTGGTCTAGCCGAGATGCCCCGCACAGCTGAATCTCTGGCCGCGGGCAACATCACCGCTGAGCATGCTGCTGCTGCGGTGGCCGCCGCCGGGAAGACCTCGCCCGACAAGGCCGACGAGGAATTGTTGAAGTTGGCCGAGACGTCTTCGGTCGATGTGTTCGCTCAGCAGTCCCGGCGATGGGCCAACCGCAACCGCAAAGACGACGGCGCCGATGCACATGAAGCGCTGCGCCGGGCCCGCTCGTTCAAGGACTGGGTCAACGACGAGGGCATGGGGGTACTGGTCGCTGAGTTGGATCCGACCAGCTACCAACAGGTGCGCAAGGCCATCAACGCCGAGTATGACCGCCTGTGGCGCGAAGACGGGGGACGCGACGGCAAGCCCGATGACCTCCGCTCCCCCACACAACGCCGCTGCGACGCGTTCATTTCGGTCGTCACCAACTCGGATTCTCGTGGCCCGTCGAGCCCGCGGATGCAACTCACCGCCGTGGTCGACATCGAACGTTTGCAAAGCGACAACCCCAGCGGGGTCGCGGAGATCATCGACGGCGAGGCTCTGCCGCAGGCGGTGCTGGAACGCTTGGGGTGCGTCTCGACGATCACAGGCGTAATCTTCAGCGGCAAGGGTGAACCCATCTGGGTAGGTCGAGACCACCGCCATGCGACGAGCGCACAAGTCAAGGCGATCATGGCCCGAGACAGGCACTGCACTGGTTGCGCGGCGGGCCCCGAGCGCTGCGAGATCCACCACATCGTGCCTTGGCAGCATGGCGGATCGACCAATATCGACGACATGTGTCTGGCATGCCCTAGTTGCCACCACAACATCCACGACCGCGGCTACATCGTCGTCAAAACCGACACCGGTTGCAAGATCATCAACCCCGCGAACCCCCCGCCCGATTGCTCACCGCCATCGCATAGGTTTGCGTGATGGTGAGCCGAACTGGACGAACCGGACTGGACGAACCGGACCTTGTGGATCGTGCTCAATTGATCACGTTTCTGTACCGCTGCAACAACCAAGCCAACAAGGGCGAAGACGCCCGAGGCAACGCGATCACAGTCCCGACGCACACAGCCTCCTCGGTCTTGGGAATCTGAGCCACCACAGGACCCACGGGCCTCACCCGTGTATGGGGCCGTCGGTGATGGTCAGCGACTTGGCGTCGCGGCCGGTGTGGCGGGCGATGATCTCCGCGGTGATCGACACCGCGGTCTCCTCCGGGGTCCGCGCACCTATATCCAGGCCTATCGGCGACCGCAGACGGGCCAGACCGGCTTCGTCTACGCCCGCGTCGATCAAACGCCTAGTGCGGTCGTCGTGAGTGCGCCGGCTGCCCATGACGCCGATATAGCCGACGTCGGTTGCCAGCGAGGACACCACCGCGGGCACGTCGAACTTGGCGTCGTGGGTGAGAATGCAGATCGCATCGCGTTCACCTAAATCAGCGCCCACTTCGTCCAACAGTCGGTTCGGCCACTCGACCACAACCTCGTCTGCCATCGGAAAACGAGTCTTGGTGGCGAACACCGCGCGGGCGTCGCAAACCGTGACCCTGTACCCCAGCACCTTGGCCACCCGGGCCAGAGCGGCCGTGAAGTCGACCGCACCGAAGATCAGCATCCTGGGGGGCGGAGCGAAACTCTCAATGAACACCGAAACCGCCCCCTCGCGGGCCTCGCCGTGCAGTCCGTAGTGTCGGATACCGCTTCGACCGGCCGCCAGTTCGCCGCGGGCGTCTCGGGCAACAACCCGGTCAAGGTCGGCATTGCCGAGAGTTCCCGAAGACTGCGCGGCCGGTTGCACGATCAGTTTGGCGCCGGTGAACTCACCCTCCACGACCGTGGCCAGCGCAACCGGTGATTCCGCGCGGATAGCGTCCCGGAGTTGTTCGAACAGCGGCTGTTCAAACGAGGGCTGTTCGTCCGAGGTTGACACCGGCGGCTACCAATCAAGAGGCTCGATGAACAGGTGGATCGTGCCTCCACATGTCAACCCCACCTCGAACGCCTCGTCATCGCTGTAACCGAAGCTGACCATGCGCCGGTCGCCGGTGGCGAGAACTTCAAGGGCTTCGACGACGACCGCTCCCTCGACACAACCGCCTGACACAGAGCCGGAGACCTCGCCGTCTTGGGTGACCGCCATGGCCGCGCCCACCAGCCGAGGCCCCGACCCCTCGAGGTCGACGACCCGAGCCATGGCCACAGCAGTCCCCGCGCTGCGCCAGCGATCGAGATCGTCGAGCAGTTCTCTCATCGCTGAGATCCTACGCCGCTAAGGGGCCGAGCGGATAGGCGGGTTGTGTGGGGTTGTATCGGTTCCGCAGTCGATGAGCTTGGCGGTGATCAATATGGTGACGGCGAGGCGCAGGGCGGCGTGGCGGCAGTCGGTTCTGCGGTCGGTGTTGCGGCGGAGTTGCCCGTAGTTCGACAGCCGGGAGTTGGCGGACTCGACGATCCAGCGCTTGCCCAGCGGTTCGGTTCTGGGCCGGCCCCGGGCGTGGCCGGGCGGGCGTTTGGGTGTGCGCACGATGTCGTCGATGCCCCAGCGTCGGCAGGTCTTGGCCACGGGGTCGCCGGCGTAGCCGCGGTCTAACGCCCATCCGGGCCACCGAGCACAAGCTTGGCGAGCTCGCGCAGCGAGTCGAGGCAGTGACCTTCGACAAAGTCGTCCACAAAGGGCAACGCCGCCGCCATCGCCCGGGCCAAAGGGGCATATCCCGGCGAGGCCTTCAAGGGATTGACCCAGACCACCCGGTGGGCGACACGCGCGAGGCGCTGCATCTGGATTTCCATCTCTTGGGGCTCGCCGCGGTCCCAGCCATCGGAGAGGATCACGACCGTGGCTCCCCGCGCCATCCCCCGACAACCCCACTCATCATTGAAGCGGCCCAGGCCATCGCCGAGGCGGGTACCGCCGGACCAGTCTTTCACCGCCAGCGCGGCAGCTCGCAGTGCCCGATCCGGGTCTCTCTGCGACAGCTCGCGGGTGAGCCGCGTCAGCCGCGTGCCCAACGCGAACGCCTCCACCCGCGCCCGACTCGCCACCGAGGCATGCACGAAGCCGATGAGGGCCCGCGCGTAAGGCTCCATCGAGCCCGACACGTCAAGCAGCAACACCAGGCGCCGCGGCTGGTTGCCCGGAACGGCGCGGGCGATCTCGGCCGGCTCACCCCCGGATCGCAGGGCCTGTCGCACCGTGCGCCGTATGTCGAGAGCGCCGCGCGCTCTGCGGCTGTGGACACGTCGACGACTCCGCCGACACGGCCCCATGAACAAGATCTCCTCCATCAGCCGCCGTGACTCGGCGAGTTCCTCGTCTGAGCAATCGGCAAAGTCTTTTCGGGCCAGCGTCTCCGTGGTGCTGTAACGCACTGTGATGCTGTCGTCGTCGGCGTTGCCGTCTTCGTCGGGGCCGTCAGTCGGGATCTGTTCCGGGTCGTCGAGCGCCAACACGACCGGCAACGACTCTTGTGGGGGACGCCGAGCCAGTCCCGAGTCGACGCCGCACCAGTACGCGGCGAACAGGCCGTTGAACACTTCAATGTCCTCAGGCCGGTGTAGCAACACGGCCCGGGCCGTCCAATACACCTCGTCCGGGTTGCCGAGATCAATCTCCGCGAGTGCCTCGGCGAACAAACGCGAAGATCCCAACGAGACGCCAATGCCGCCGCGGCGCACCGATTCCACGAACCCGACTGCCGCGGCAACAGTCATCGGCGCGCCTCCATGGGAATCTGGGGATCAATCCCGGGCTGCGGCGAGGAGCGCTTCAAGACCGTGGTCTTGGACCCGCTCCAGATCTTCGCGGTATTTCAGCAGCGTCGGAAACGTCGCCTCCACCTGTTCAACGGCAAGCTCGTCGGCGCCCAACAGGTCCAGCGCACGGGCCCAATCAATGGTTTCAGACACGCCCGGCGGCTTGTAGAGGCCGACCTGACGCACCGCCGCTGCCGCCGCCGCGACCTGAGCGGCCAAACGCTCGCTGACCGAAGGGGCATGGAGCTTTATGATCTCGACCTCGCGAGCGACTTCGGGATGGGATACCCAGTGGTACAGACACCGTCGTTTCAAGGCGTCATGCACGTCACGGGTCCGGTTCGAGGTGACGATCACCACCGGCGGGTCAACAGCTGAGAAAGTCCCGATCTCCGGGATTGTGATCGAATAGTCGGCCAACACCTCGAGCAGGAAAGCCTCGAACTCGTCGTCGGCGCGATCCACTTCGTCGATCAGCAGCACCGGCGGCGGACCGGAATCGTGGGCGATGGCTTCGAGCAGGGGACGGCGCACTAAAAACCGCTCGTCGTACAGTTCATCGGCAAGAGCCTCGGATTCGCTGATTCCGGCCGCGCCGGTGGCCTCCGCGGTGCGCAGATACAGCAGCTGGCGGGCGTAGTCCCATTCATAGACAGCTTGGCCGACGTCAATGCCCTCATAGCACTGGATCCGCAACAGCGGCCCGCCGATCCAGTCGGCGAGCACTCGAGCGACTTCCGTCTTGCCCACTCCGGGCTCTCCCTCGAGCAGCAGCGGTCGGCGCAGACGCAACGCCAGATAGACGGCCGTAGCGAGTCCGTCATCGGGGAGATAGCGATTCCCGCGCAGAGCGTCGCTTACCTGCGCCACCGATGAGACGCTGCGGGGATCGTGGCTTTCGGCCATCTATCGGACCTCCGGGCCTCCGAACGGCTGACGCTGTCAATGTAGGCTGACGCTGTCAATGTAGTCAGCGCAGCCAACGCCCAATGCTACTCAGCGCTACTCAGCGACATGCGCTCAGCGTGTTCGACGGATCAGTTCGGCTCGGGCCCAGGCACCGAAGACAGCCGACCCGCAGGCGATCACCGACGAACCCGGCTATGTGCCGGCCCAGGCCCTCGGCTTCCTCGGCTTCCTCGGCTTCCACAGGTTCCACGGCGACCCCTCATCGGGGTTCGCCACCGCTGGCCAGGACAGTCACGAACCGGACCCGGAGATGGCCGACCAGACCTTTTGCGGTGACAGGGGAATGTCGATGTGTCTCACACCGAGGTGACTCAGAGCATCAACAACCGCGCTCTGCACAGCCGGGGTCGACCCGATCGCCCCGGACTCGCCGATGCCTTTCGCCCCGAGGGGATTGTTCGGGGTGGGCGTCTCCATCGGCACAAGCTCGAACGGCGGCAGCTCCGCAGCGGAGATGATCGAGTAGTCCGCGAAGTTGCTTGTCACCGGGTTGCCGTCCTCGTCGAAGCGGATCTCTTCAAGGAGCGCTTGGGCGACTCCCTGCGCCATTCCCCCGTGTCGCTGGCCCTCGACGATCATCGGATTGATCAACGTGCCCGCGTCGTCGACGCTGACCAAGCGCTTGAGCTCAACTTCCCCGGTCTCAGTGTCGACCTCGACAACCGCGACGTGTGTGCCGAATGGGTACGTGCATTTGGCGTTGAAGTCGGCGTCGGCGACAAGCTGCCCGTCACTCGCCGCGGCGGCCACTTCCGCCCATGTCCTGGCCACTGCCGGAGTGCCCGAGACATGGAACACGCCCGAGTCCGTGTCGAGCACGACGTCTTCAACCGCGGCCTCCAACAGCTCAGCCGCGATCTCTCTGGCAGCATCAGCAACGGTTTCCGCCGCGTTCAGCACCGCCGAACCCCCTAGCTGGGTCGAGCGGCTCGCCAGGGTGCCCTCGCCGCGTTCGACTCTGTCGGTGTCTCCCTGGATCACCTCGATGTCGGAGATATCGAGGCCGAGTTTCTCTGCGGCGATCATGGCGAAGGTCGTGGCATGTCCCTGGCCGTGCGACAGAGCACCCGAGTAGACGCGGGCCCTGCCCTCCGGGGTGATCTCGACCTTGCCGAATTCGTTGCCCCCCGGTGCCGGCCCAGCGGTTATCTCGACATAGTTGGCAACGCCGATACCGATCTGGACCGGGTCGGCTGAGGCACGACGAGCAGCCTGCTCTGACCGCAGCCGTGCATAGTCTGCCGCCTCCAAGGCCTTGTCCAGCGCCGCTTCGTAGTCACCGGAGTCGTACTCACTGCCCGCCGCGGTGGTCACAGGAAAAGCATCCGCCGCGATGAGGTTCCTGCGCCGGAGCTCGATCGGGTCGATCCCGGTCCGGGCCGCGAAAAGGTCGAACATCCGCTCAATCGTCAACGTCGCCTCGGGGCGGCCGGCGCCCCTGAAGGCCTCGGTCGGCACTGCGTTGGTGATGATCGATCGTGCCTGGGTCTCGATGTTCGCGATGTCGTAGGTCCCCGGGGCCATCGGCAGCGTGAAGAAGGGCAGAAATGCGCCGACACGGGTATAAGCGCCGGCGTCCATCAGCACATCGAGTCTGTAGTGGGTGACATCGCCGTCTCGGGTACCGCCAATAGCAGCGTGATGAACCTGGGCTCTTCCCGGACCGGCCGCGATCATGTTCTCTGTGCGTGTTTCGAGCCATCGAACCGGGCGCCCCGCTAGACGTGAGAGATGTGGGATGAGCACATCCTCAGGGGTGGGCGCCACCTTGGCCCCGAAACCGCCGCCGACATCGGATGTGATCACATGCACGTCTTCAGAAGCCAGTCCATACATCCGGACGAGCGTCTCCTTGACGCGGTGCGGCGCCTGGGTCGACAAGAACATCGACAGCCGGTCATCGGTCCAGGAAGCCGCAGCCGAGCGGACCTCAAGGGGAGCGGCGGACATGCGGGGATGAACAACACGTTGTCTTACGACCACCTCACAATCGGCGAAGAGGGAATCGTCACTGATCCCCGTCGCCATCCCCAGATCCGAGAAGGTGAGAGCCGTGTTGGTTCCATGGCCTTCATGCACGACGACCGTGTCCGCGGCCGCTTCTTCGAGGTCAGTGACCGCGTCGAGCGGATCGATATCGACGAATACCATGTCGGCCGCGTCCTGGCCCTGCGAGCGGGCCTCGGAGAGGATCACCGCCACGGGCTCGCCGACGAAGCGCACACGATCACGGGCCAACACAGGGCGATTCAACAGATCGGGAGGGAACATCGGCGCGCTGCCGGGCAGAATCAGGTCCAGTTCCGCACCGGTGAGCACCAACACGACTCCGGGCATGGCGCGGGCGCCGTCGGCGTCAATGTCGATGATCGTGCCGTTGGCAGCGAACGACCGAACGAAGGTTGCGTGCAGCGCGTCGTCAAGACGCGGGTCGTCCAGATCAGCGGTGTAGGTCCCCCCGGTGGTGAGGAACAGCGGGTCCTCCTTGCGCAGAACCCTCGTCCCGATAATCGTCATCTAACGCGCCTCCCGTCGCCTGGTCGAACAGTCGCCTGGTTGGATGGATACAGGCAAGATACAGGCAAATGAGAAGCTAACCGGACACAGTGCCAGTTGGGGCTGAGACCGCGCTTGAGACAACGCAACCGTTGAGGCCGGGCACCGAATAAACCTCCTCGCCCGGTTGTACGAACGGCCCGTAACAGCGGGCTTCGTGACGCAGTCCTTCGTCGTCGATGATTCCTTCAATGTCGGCGTTGATCTCTGCGATCTCAGCCTCGAGCGCCGCTCGTTCGGCTTTGACGTCCTCCAACTCGCTTCGCTGTTCCAGATAGCTGCTCACTGAGGGCTCGACGAGCACACCGGCCAACAACGCGAACGCCACGACGAGCAGGAACAAGACCTGCTTCACCGCTCCGCCCCACCGATTGGAGTCACCGGACCGAAAGCAGCAGCTTCGCCGAGCTGCTCCTCGATTCGCAGAAGTTGGTTGTATTTCGCCACCCGGTCTGAGCGGGCAGGCGCGCCCGTCTTGATCTGACCGCAGTTGGTCCCGACCGCGAGGTCCGCAATGGTCGTGTCCTCGGTTTCTCCTGAGCGGTGCGACATGACCGAGGTGTAGCCGTTGCGGGCGGCTAGATCGACGGCTTCAAGCGTTTCGGTCAGCGAACCGATCTGGTTGACCTTCACCAGGATCGAGTTGGCGGTCCCCGACTCGATCCCCCGTGCGAGCCGCTCACAGTTCGTCACGAACAAATCGTCGCCCACGAGCTGGCAGCCGGCGCCGATCTCGGCTGTGAGAGCGGCCCAGCCATCCCAGTCGTCCTCGGCCATGCCGTCCTCGATCGACACAATCGGGTACTTGCTCGCCAAGGACACCAGCTCGGCAACCATTTCGTCAGAGCTGAGCCGGCGGCCCTCGCCGGCCAGGACATAAAACCCGTCGTTGTAGAACTCGGTGGAGGCGATGTCCAAGGCAATCGCCATCTCGTCGCCGGGTGTGAGACCGAGACGCTCGATGGCGTCGACCAGCAGTTGCACCGCTTCTTCGTTGCTTGCCAGATCGGGAGCGAAGCCCCCTTCATCTCCGATGCCAGTCGCCAAAGCCCGCTCGGTCAGAACCTTCTTGAGCGTGTGATATGCCTCAACGCCCCAGCGCATCGCCTCGCTGAACGACGTCGCGCCCACGGGCATCAGCATGAACTCCTGGTAGTCGACGCTGTTGTCGGCGTGCGATCCACCGTTGAGCACATTCATCATCGGCACCGGCAGGACATGGGCGTTGGCGCCCCCGATATGGCGCCACAGCGGGATCTCCAGTTCCGCGGCAGCAGCACGAGCTGCGGCCAGGGAAACCCCGAGAATGGAATTGGCTCCGACACGGCCCTTGTTGTCAGTGCCGTCCACCGCGATCATCGACCCGTCGAGTCCCCGCTGATCCACCGCATCGCGGCCGACAACGGCTTCCGCGAGTTCAGTGTTGACAAAGCCGACGGCGTTGAGCACTCCCCTGCCGGCCAAGCGGTCGCCGCCGTCGCGCAGCTCGACCGCTTCAAAAGCACCGGTTGAAGCTCCGCTGGGGACCATTGCCCGGCCCAGTGCTCCGGTGTCGAGTTCGACCTCCACCTCGACTGTGGGATTGCCGCGGGAGTCGAATACCTCGCGGCCATGGACACGTTCGATGATGCTCACAGGCAACCTCTCGACGGCGGGGAGCTCTAGTCGTTGCTCCGCGAATACACGAAGCGGCTTTAAATGCTACTCGATGATATTCGACAAGCACATCAAATAGAAAGGACCAAATAGAAAGGTATAGAAGGGGTTGCGCTATCCCTCGGCTGAGCGGACCTGTTCCATGAAGCGGGCCGATGTGCCTCGCAGGGCTGTCTCGGGGTCGATGTCGAGGCCTCGTGCCAAGGCCACCGTCTCGAACAGAATCTCTCCGACGCTCTCAAGGCCCGGGTCGGCGCCCGCGTTGTCGAGAGCGTCGCGAATGCCGTCGACACAGGCTCGGCCACGGTCGGCGCCCAAGCCGACGCCCAAGCCGACGCCCTCGGATCGTTCTTGGACTTTGGCGGCCAACATCAGCGCCGGAAGCGTCATCGGCACGCCGTCCATCGCCGAGGCGCGGCCCTTCTCGTCGCGTTTGATCTCCTCCCATCTGCGCGCCATGTCGTCGGCGTCTTCGGGACCGCGCACACCGCCAGCCGCGCCGTCGCCGAAGACATGGGGATGACGCGCCACCAACTTGTCGTACACGCTGCGGGCGACGTCGGCGACCGTGAACGACCCGCGTTCGGCGCCGAGTCGAGCGTGGAAGAAGATCTGGTAGAGCAGATCCCCCAGTTCTTCGACAAGGTGCGCATCGAGGTCGGCCTCTATCTCGCCGTCATCCAGCTCAGATCTGGCGTCAAGGGCTTCGAGGGCTTCATAGGTTTCTTCGAGCAGGTGTTTGCGCAACGATCCATGGGTCTGGACTCGATCCCACGGGCAGCGCTCCCGCAGTTCGCGCACCAGCTCTTCGAACCGGGCGAATTCGGCCGCGACCGGAGTGCCAAGCTCGGGAATCCACAACGAGGTCAGATGGTCAGGCTCAACTTGTCTGTCAAGGTCATCCCAGGCGACTTCGAAAACAGCTTCGTCGGGCAGACCGAGGCGCTGCAGAACGACCACCGAATCAGGCCCGTCCTCCACCGAGAGCTTGATGTCGGACAGCACCCGGCGGCTATGACAATGCGCGACCAGAAGCGGTCCGGTCTGGCCCGCCGCGGCAAATGCGAAGTCCTGGCCGTCGACAAGGCGCGTCGCATCGGTCACCGGGTCGATCCCGAGGCGGGCCCAAGCAACGTCCAAGAACGACATTGCGGCCAGGATCTCGACCGCGACCCGACCTGAATCAGCCGCGTCCCGCAACAACTCCACGGTGCGCTCAAGCACCAACGGGGAACCCGGCACGGCGTAAAGCAGATCGCTTTCGGCAGATTCGAGAATCAGGCGCTCGCTGATCGCCTCGTACACAGCCTCGTAGGCGTCCGCCTTCTCGTATTCGTCGTCGAAGGCAACAGCGTCGGGAAGCACCCGCGCCGCCGGGTGCACACGGGTGCGCAAAAAGCACCGCGGAGCGGCTTCGACAGCGGCGCGTGTCTGGACCGTCAGGAGCGACTCGTCCGCCGGGCCGAGACCGACGACAGTGACCGTTCCCATGACCGGACTCAGCTTTGCGAGGTATCGGCCCGGGTGATCGCGCCCGTCGTCGACGACTTGGACACGACCACTCCAGCGTTCGGGTCGAACACCCCGAACCGGGGGTCCACGCTGATGTCACGGTCGAACAACTCGGCCTGCAGCTGCTGGAGTTCGGCTCCGTGATTGTCAAGCACGAACGAGGTCAATTCGTCCGAAGTCATCTCCTGGTGTCGACCTCGCTCCAGCGGCCCGAAGCTCCGAACGCGGATCACATGCCAACCGAACTGGCTCTGCACCGGATCCGAGAGTCCAGCGCCGCCGACCGCCGCGGCGCCGTCGACGAACTCCGACACAAAGGCGGACGGCGCGACACAACCAAGGTCGCCGCCACTCGTCCCGCTGGGACCTATGGACACTTCCGCTGCCAGCGCGGCGAAGTCCTCCCCCGCGTCGAGGCGGGCGATAGCTGCGACCGCCTCGGCTTGTGTCTCAACGAGCAAGTGGCTCGAACAAAGAGCGGACACGTCTGAGATGGCGATCACATGGTCCGCGATCAGATGCGGAACCGCCCGGTAGCGCTGCTGGATCCGGCCGTACCGGGTATCGACCGCGGGCACGGTCGGATCCAGGGCCCGAGCCGACTCCTGTTCTTCCCGAGCAGAGTCAAGGTGCAAGCCGCTGAGCTCGGTCCCGCCCTGTTCGGCAAGGTCGATCCAACTCTCAAAGAGAATCCACTCGCCGACACGGAGCGCAGCCTCCTCCGAGGAGACGACCGAAGTGTTCTCGGTGCCGGTTCCCTCGAGGATCGCTTCAAAATCGTCTTCGCTGAGAGTCGCTCCGCCGACCGCGGCGACCGCGGTCTCACCGGCTGACCCACAAGCTGACGCGGCCAGGCTCAACGCCGCGAGCAGAGCACCGACAACAAGACGGGGTTGGATCGCGTTCACAAGTCGTGCAGGCTACCCGCTGGAAACCGATGGACTTGCGTCAGCCAGCAAGTCGACCATGATCTGCGCGATCTGCTCGACAACCGGACCGCGTTCGGCGTGCAGCGGAAGCCGCAGTTCCGCGCTCGCTTCGGAGTAGGCCGCAGTGTTGCCGGCGCCCTTGGAGGAATAAAGACGCTGCAGACGCACCTGTTTGCTGTCCGGCAACTCCACAGGCGAAAGACGCGCCACATGGTCGGGGCCACCGAAGCCCGGGCCCTCGGCAACAATGATCTCACGCACGCCCGTGCGCGCGCATTCGACCCTCAACTGCCCCACCCGCAACAGAGCCTCTGCCGCGGCGGGTATCGGACCGAACCGATCCAGCCACTCGGCACGCACATCGTCGAGCATCTCCCGGGTCTCCACAGACGCCAGTCGGCGGTACGCCTCAAGGCGGCTGGTCTGGCTCAGCACGTAGTCATCGGGGAGGTGGGCGTCGCCAGGCACATCAATAGTGATTTTCAACGGCTCAGCGGGTTTCTCGCCTCGCAGCTCCGCCACCGCTTCTGTGACCATCCGGCAGTACAGGTCATAGCCGACTGCCGCGATGTGCCCGGACTGGCCGGTGCCCAGAAGGTTGCCTGCGCCGCGCAGTTCGAGGTCGCGCATGGCGATCCGGAACCCCGATCCCAGCTCGGTGGCCTCGCCGATGGTCCTGAGCCGCTCGTAGGCCTCCTCGCTCAGAACTCGATCCTTGGGGTGGAACAGGTACGCATACGCCCTTTGGCCGGCCCTGCCGACCCGACCCCGAAGCTGGTGAAGCTGCCCGAGGCCCAGCAGTTCGGCTTGATCCACCACCAATGTGTTGACCGTCGGCATGTCTATGCCGGATTCGATGATGGTGGTACACACCAGAACGTCGTATTCGCCTTCCCAGAAGTCGATCACGACCCGTTCGAGCGTGCCTTCATCCATCTGCCCGTGCGCCACTGCAATTCGCGCCTCGGGCACCAGGAGGCGCAGCGATCGAGCTGTGTGCTCAATGTCCCGCACCCGGTTGTGGACGAAGAACAGTTGCCCCTCCCGCAACAATTCACGCCGGATCGCCTCGGCCACAGCGCTTTCGGAGTACTCGCCCACATAGGTCAAGATCGGTTGACGATCAGCCGGCGCGGTGTTCAGCACAGACATGTCGCGGATCCCCGCGAGGCCCATCTCCATCGTTCTCGGGATTGGCGTAGCGGTCAGCGTCAACACATCGACCTGGGAGCGCAGGGACTTGATTCTCTCCTTGTGCTGCACGCCGAAGCGCTGTTCCTCGTCTATCACCAGCAAACCCAGGTTCTTGAATTCGACGTCCGCGGAGAGCAGGCGGTGAGTGCCGATCACCACATCGACCTCGCCGCCCTGTATGCCGTCGACGACCTTCTTGGCTTGGGCGGTGCTCAGAAAGCGGCTCAAGACCTCGACTCTCATCGGATACGGGGCGAGCCTCTCGCGGAATGTGGCGTGGTGTTGTTGGGCCAACAGCGTGGTGGGCACCAGCACAGCCGCTTGGGAGCCGTCGAGGACCGCCTTGAACACAGCCCGCAAAGCCACCTCGGTCTTGCCGAAACCGACATCTCCGATCACCAGTCGATCCATCGGCGTCGGGCGCTCCATGTCTTCTTTGACGTCGATGACGGCCTGAAGCTGGTCCGGCGTCTCCTGATACCTGAACGCGCTCTCGAACTCACGCTGCCAAGGCGTGTCGGGTGCAAACCCGTGGCCGGGCGTGGTCACCCGGGTCTGGTACAGCACCACGAGTTCCTGAGCGATCTCTGAGACCGCTGAACGAACCCTGGCCTTGCTCGCGCGCCAGTCCGCGCCCCCCATCCTCGACAATTTCGGGGTTTCGCCGCCGCTGTAGACTCGGATCGCGTCAATCTGGTCCGACGGCACGTACAACCGGTCTGTGCCGCGGTACTCGAGCAGCAGATAGTCGCGGTCGCTGCCGTTGATTGATCGGGTGACCATCCCACCGAAGCGGGCAACACCGTGATGGGCGTGTACCACATAGGACCCCTCGCGAAGATCATCGAAGAACTTCTGGGCATCTCTACGGCGTGTCCGTGCCGCTCGATGGGTTCGACGCCGCCCTGTCAGGTCGCCCTCGGAGAGCACCGCCAACTTGATCTCGTGCAGCACCGCCCCCCGTTCAAGAGGGACAGCCAGCAGATGCGCACCTTGAGAGAGGCTCTCGGTTTCGGCGCCCGCGGGCGCCACCCCGACTCCGTGCTCAGAGAGCAGAGCCGCTAAGCGTTCGGCGCTCGCCGCACTGTCGGCCGCGACTACAACGCAATATCGGTCGTTGAGCAACTGCCGGACCCGCGAGACTGCAGGTTCGACGTCACCGACAACCGGCGCCCAAGCTGACGACGCCACAGTCGCAACATCCGGGCGATCCGCCACAGACAGCATCGTCAGTATCGGGACGTTCGTGCGAGCCAGCAGACGGTCATAGGGCACGTGCAGCCTGTGCAGGCCATCGGCATCGACATCCCAGGTCTTGGACAGCGAGACTGCCAGATCCGCCTCTTCGGCCTCGATGTCGGCCGCCCTGTCCCGGATACGGCGCGGTTCGACCAAGATCACCCAGGAGTCCGTTGGCAGAAGATCCGGCAGGACCACATCGTCGCTTACCAGCCAGGGCAGCCACGACTCCATCCCGTCGAACAGCTCCCCGTCAACAACCCGATCCCACTGCTCGCGACCCCAGGGCTCCTCCGCAAGCAGCTGCCGGGCTCGTTGCTGTGCCTGTTGGCCGGGCCGAAGCTCGCGGCACGGGTACATCTCGACCTCAGAGACGGGGATCGTAGAGCGCTGGTCCGCAATGGAGAACTCGGTGGTTCGCTCAACCTCGTCGCCCCACAGGTCGATCCGCACGGGCCGGTCCGCGGTGCTCGGGAAAACATCGACGATCGAGCCTCTCACCGCGAATTCCCCGCGGTGTTCAACTTGAGGTTCACGCCGGTATCCGAACTCGACCAGTCGCTGCACCAGATCCACTGAATCGACCACATCTCCAACACCGCAGATGATCGGGTCCGTCGCGGCTTGCGGGTCGAGTCGCTGCACCAACGCCCGCACAGAAGCCACGATCACCGAGGGCGCCGTCGCCGTACCGCGCAAACGAGACAGAAGCCGCAACCGCCGACCCATCGTTTCGATGGCGGGACTCACGCGTTCGAACGGCAGCGTTCCCCACGCAGCAAAGAGCTCCACTTCGTCCTCACCCAGAATCGCCGCCGCATCATTGGCCAGTCGCACCGCTTCGCTGTGGGTAGCCGTGACGACCAGGATCGGGCGACGCCCGGCTGCCCCAGTCAACCCCGCCACGGTGAGAGCCCGGGCTGCCTCATTGACGACGAGCACCGCGTCGCGTCCCGTGATCACCGAATCAAAAGAGGGCTCAGAAGCGAGCAGGGATCTCAGTTGGCGAAGGTTCCCGACCGCGTTCGGCATCCGGACGATCAGCTCCGGTTGAACAGGTTCATCGCGGCGTCGAGGTCGTTGTCGAGCAGGAACTCAACGGCGTCCGCGGCACGACTCACTACTCGTTCGAGTTCGGGGCGCTCGCTGCGCTTGGGGCGTTTCAACACGTAGTCGCGGCCCTTCATGGTTCCCGGCATCGGTTTGCCGACGCCGATCCGAATACGGGTGAACTCAACGGAGTGCAGGTGGGAGCGAATCGACTTCAAGCCGTTGTGGCCGGCCAGGCCGCCGCCGAGCTTGACCTTCATCCGTCCCACTGGAAGGTCGATTTCGTCGTGAACGACTACCAGACTGCTCAGGTCGTCAATCCCGTATCGCCTCACCAGAGGCGCAACAGCCGAACCCGAGTCGTTCATGAAAGTCTTCGGGACCCCGACCGCCAGGCGCCTGTCGCCGACGCGCAGTTCCGCCGCTTCTGCCCGGTCTCTGCGCCCGGCGCTGAGCCGGCCGCCATGGCGTTCGACGAGTTCGCCGATCACCCAGACTCCGGCGTTGTGCCGTGTCTGCGCATACTCGTCTGTCGGGTTGCCGAGTCCGACAACGAGCAGATCGGCCGGTGTGCCGCGGCGCTTTCTTGGACGCTTGGCCGAGGAGGGGCGGACCATCACCGGGCCGCCGATGCGCTATGAGTCGTCGGCGTCGGCGACAGCGGTTTCGTCGTCTTCTTCATCGGCGATGGCGGCTTCGGCACTGGCGGCTTCGGCTGCTGCCATTGCCTCACGCGTCGAGCGGGTGACCAGCGAGGTTGCGACCGAGTCGTCCGGATCGGTGGCCGTGACAACACCGGGCGGGAGGACGACTTCGCCGACTTTGACGGAATCGCCGAGGGTGAGCCCACTGACATCGACTTCGATTTCGTCGGGCACATCGGCGGGTTTGGCCGAAACGGTCAGCGTGTACAGCGTCTGGTCGACCATGCCGTTGGCCCGGGTGACCTCCAGGGCCTCGCCGACGAGGACCAACGGGACGTCGACTTCGATCTCTTGATCGGCGGTGACCCGCAGGAAGTCCACGTGGATCACGTCGCGTCGCACCGGATGGCGCTGGAGATCCTTGACGATCGATAGTTGTCGCTCTCCCTCGATGTCCAGGGTGATCAATGCGTTCATGCCGGCGTCGGTGTTGAGGGCGACGCGCAGATCGGGCCACGCGACGCTGACTGAGACGGGTTCGTTGTCGAGCCCGTAGACGACGGCCGGGATGCGGCCCTCGCGGCGCAGGCGACGCGAAGCGCGGGTGCCTGCGGCACGGCCGAGCGTGGCGTTCAGCAACAACTGGTCAGACATGAGACTTGGGCTCCTGAACCGCAGAACCAATAGAGAACAATAGCTGAGAGAACAATAGCTGGAGGTTCTGTGCGAACCGGCGGATCAGGGTACCGGGATGCGCGGTGATCCCCAAGCCCGCGCGGCCATAATCGGCACAATCGGCACAATCGCCGCCACAGAGCCGGTCAGGCGAGATGGTTGCCGGCGAAGATCTCGCTGACCGAAGTGTCCGCGAAGACCGCCGCGATGGCCCTGGCGATCACCGGCGCAACCGACAGGATCTCCATCTTGTCTATCTGTTTGTCGGACTCCAGCGGGAGCGTGTCGGTAATCAACACCGTCTCGATGGCGGCGTTCTTCAGGCGATCGATCGCAGGCTCTGAGAAGACCCCGTGGGTCGCGGCCGCGATGACCATTTCTGCACCGTTGGCCACCAGCAGATCCGCAGCGGCGCAGATGGTGCCGCCGGTGTCGATCATGTCGTCAATGAGCACACAGACTCGGCCCTCGACCTCGCCGATGATCTCTTTGGCCTCAACCAAGTTGGCCTCAACGGTCGAGCGGCGCTTGTGAACGTAGGCGAGATCGGCGCCCAACAGGTTCGTGTACCGCTCCGCAACCTTCATCCGGCCCGCGTCGGGAGACACGACGACGAGGTCGCCCTCAATTTTGGAGAGATAGTCGACGAGTACCGGCATGGCGGTGAGGTGATCGACCGGACCGTCGAAAAAACCCTGAATCTGACCTGAATGCAGATCGACCGAAACCAATCGATCAGCCCCGGCCACGCTGAAGAGATCGGACAGCAGACGGGCGGTGATGGGCTCGCGGCCCGAGGCCTTCCGATCCTGGCGGCTGTAGCCGTAGAACGGGATTACCGCTGTGATGCGCTTGGCGGACGCCCGCTTGGCGGCATCGACCATGATGAGCTGTTCGGTGATCGCATCGTTGATCGAGCGCCCGTCCCAAGGGGTGTGGGTCTGCACGATGAACACATCAGCACCGCGGATCGATTCGAAGTACTTGACATGGATCTCGCCGTTGGCGAACTCGGAGATGTTGGGGGTGCCGAGGGGCACGCCCAACTCCTTGCAAATGTCGGCGGCCAGCGACTGAGTCGCCCGCCCTGCCACGATATGCAGTTTCTTCTTGTTGACCAGTTGCATTCGGTTCCAGACGGTAGTTCGGGGCCCTGTACCGGCAGTGTAGGTGCGGCAGATGGCCCCAGCCGTGGATGCCGGCTGGCCCGGCAGGACTCGAACCTGCAACATCCGGAGCCAAAGTCCGACGTTCTGCCAGTTGAACTACGGGCCATCGCGTTGGCGACGGCCTTACGGTACCGTTCGCGCGATACGCCGCACCACACAATTTCCGCGGAACGCGGTTTTTCCGAGGACTCCGGTAGCGTCGGCGTTCGTGGGCTCACTCATCAAGAAGCGTCGCAAGCGAATGCGCAAGAAAAAACACAAGAAGATGATGCGACGGACGCGCCACCAGCGCCGCAAGTGACCCCTCCCCTGTGGTCGACTCGCTCGACCCCTAGACCCCTAGACCCCTAGCCCAGATGACGGGCGGAGGGGACGGTTCGTGCCACGAGCAGGCCTTCGCCGGGGTGCTCGCCATCCACCCACCAAGTGCTGCCACTGCCCGCGAGCCGCGGGCGCTGGCCCGAGGAGTCACCGAGTTGGTCTCGCCACCGCGCCAGTCCCGGAGCGAGCGCGAGCGCTGCCGGTTCGAGATCGTTGCCGTTGTCGCCGACCGGCCCGCCGAGTCGGTCCCACGCTGCATAGACCTCAGCCGTGGCACAGTGCACCGGTGGGATCAGCAGCGTCACCGAACGCTCGACGAACGGCAGAGGCTCGACGATTTCACCCATGCCGGTGACCCGGGCACGCCCTCCGTGGAGACAGAACGCCACGTCTGCACCAATTCCCGCCGCACCGTTCAAGTCCGTATATCCAGCCCATCGCAACACCGCAGCCGCGTCTGCAGAACCACCGCCGAGACCGGCGCCGGCGGGGATCTGCTTGTCGAGGCGAACCTTTGCGGTGCGACCGCACAGTTCAAGCGCCCGTCGCACCAGGTTGTCTTGTTCGCCGCCCAGCAATTGAGCACGATTGGGGCCGACGACCTCAAGCGAGTCGCCTTCGCCCAGCTCCACCGTGTCATAGAGGTCGAGGCTGACCATTTCCGCGTCGATCAGGTGATGCCCGTCATCACGAATGCCTGTGATGCGCAACGAAACCGTCAGCTTCGCCGGCGCAAGAATCGCATCCACACGAACAGGGTAGGATGCCGAGCCTCGCTTGCGAAGAGCTGTCGGGGACGCAGCTAGGCTGCGCGGCATGGACATTGACACCGCGGCGGTCGATCTAGCGCTGACCACCACTCGGGCGGTTCGACGACGGCTGGATCTGGAGCGACCGGTCGACGATCAGATCATCCTCGACTGCATCGACATTGCCGAACAGGCGCCCACGGGAGGCAACCAGTCCAGCAGACGCTGGATAGTGGTGCGCGATCCAGAACTGAAGGCTGAACTGGCCCGGCTCTACCGCGAGGCCGCGGGAGACTTCATGATCGCCGCACGGGATCGCCTGGAAGGCACCGACCATCCGAGCGCTCCAGCGATGCGCTCAGCGGCCTACTTGGCCGAACACCTTGCGGAGGTGCCGGTGATCGTCATTCCCGCCATCGTGGGCCGCCACGACGGCAGCGGCTCCCCCGGGCTGTTCGATTCGGTGATCCAAAGCGCGTGGAGCTTTTGCGTGGCTCTGCGGGCCCGCGGCCTGGGCAGCGCCTGGACCACTGCGGTTCTCGCCAAGGCTCCCGAACTCAAAGAGCTGCTCGGCATTCCAGCCGAGATCACCGAGATCGCCATGCTGCCGGTGGCTTGGACCAAGGGCGCCGATTTCCGCCCCGTTGCCCGGACCCCCGCCCGCGAGATCACGTTCTTCGACGGCTACGGCCGCACCTACGAATCCGGTCCTGGAACTCCGGTGAGCATGGCCGATGGCCCAGGCGTCGTCGCGGAAACCGACATTGCCGCGCCGATTGAGCGGGTGTGGGCCGCGGCGACCGACATCAACCTTCCCGCAGACTTCTCAGACGAGTTCATCTCCGCCGTCTGGGACGAAGGGCACGACGGTCCTGTTCTGGGCGCGGCCTTCAGCGGGCGCAACCGACACGAATCGATGGGTGAATGGGAGGCCCGCTGTTATGTCGACGTCTGCAATGGACCCAGCGCCTTCGGTTGGCGTACCTCCGATCCCGCCAATCCCGGCGCCCGCTGGCGTTTCGAGATGCAATCCCTCGTGGGCGGTGGCACACGGTTGCTGTTCCGCCTGCTGCTCGGGCCGGGCCCCTCAGGCCTGACGGATTTCATCGAACAAGCCCCCGACAAAGGACACCGCCTCATCGCCAACCGCCTGCGCGCCCACCAGGCCAACATGGCGCGTGTCGTCGAGGGCATCAAGGCCCATGTCGAGGATCCCGACTGAGCCGATCAGCCGAGAGTCGCCGCGGGGATATCGGCTACGGAGGCCAACCGGGACCAATCCGCCAGCGACAGGGTCTCCGGCCGTGTTCGACTGTCCAACCCGGCAAGCGCGAACCCGTCCGGATCGACCAAACCGGCGAGTGATCGCCGCAACATCTTGCGCCGCTGGTTGAATCCCGCTCGGATCAGGACTTCGATCACTTCCAGCGGCTGATCGACGGGCGGCGCGGCGTGTCGATCGATCCGAACCAACACAGATTCGACTTTGGGTTTCGGGTAGAACACCGTCGCCGGGACACGTCCGACCACCTTTGCAGCGCCGTGATAGGCGACCAGCAACGACGGTATGCCCATGGAATTGTCGCCCGGGGCCGCGGCCAAGCGATCGCCCACCTCACGTTGCACCATCACCAACATCGTCTCCAGCGCCACGACATTGCTCAAGAGATCGACGATCAGAGAAGCAGCGATGTTGTACGGGAGGTTGGCCACAAGTCGCCAGCCGTCGCGACCAGCGAGGAGACCCGGCCAGTCGAGAGTTCGCGCATCCGCTTCGATCACCCTCACATCGTGATCGGCAACAACATCTCGGAGCGCCCGGGCCAGACCACTGTCGACCTCGACGGCGGTGACCTCCGCACCGGTTTCCACCAGCGCCAGGGTGAGTGATCCCAGCCCGGCGCCGATCTCGACAATCGGGTCACCCGCGCTCGCCCCCGACAGTTCGGCGATGCGGCGCACAGTGTTGGGGTCGATGACAAAATTCTGCCCCAGCCTGCGGCGTGGCTCAAGGCCGTGGCGATCCAGAATCTCGCGTAGTCGTCGGGGTGAGTGCGTCACTGCCTTTGCCCTGTCCGAGCACCCTACAGATAACCGAGTCTCTTTGAACAAGCAGGCCACGGGGCCCAACCGTTCATCCGCCACAACGCGAGTGCCATTCTGTCCTGGTCAGCCGGCGACGCTTCGGCAGGATCGACGCCCACGAGATAGTCGGCGCCGATTTGGGGAGCTACCCAGTCCCAAGTAGAGCGGGAGAACTGATAGGCGCCTCGATAACGGCCCGCGGGACTGATGCTGATCGCACGGTAGCTCCCGCTGGACTCACACTGGCGGAGAGCCTCCCACTGTTCTTCTGTCGGATCCGGTGGTGTGGCAACATCGGTGCTGGACTCAGTCGTGGGGATGGATGCCGTCGTCGTGGGGATGGATGCCGTCGTGGGCGCGGCGGTCGTCGTGGGGATGGATGCCGTCGTGGGCGCTGCCGTCGTCGCAGGAGCAGCGGTCGTCGGTGGGGCCGCAGTTGTCGGGGCGTTTGAGAGGGCTTGGGACTCTTCAGCCGCACGGGCCGTCGCGGCCAGAGACATAGCTCGATCACGGGTCTGGTCGCGGTGTTCGCGGTGCGCTTCGGTCCAGGCTGCGGCGCGATCCGCGAACGAGCGCAGGTCCACCGAGACCAGCGGGTTCAAGTCGCTCTCCACAGGCGGTCCTGCATTCGCGTCAACGGATGTGGAAAAGTACAGACCCAGCAATATCGGAACCGCCACCGAGGCAGCGACGAGCTTGCGTCGTCCGTTTCGGATGGCGTCCAGAACTGCGTTCCCTTCCTCTGGCTGTGCCGTCTCTGCGGTGACTAGCCTAGCAAGGCAGTCGACTGTAATGCAGGGCTTTGCACAACTGCAAAAATCCCCAGCACCCGAACCGTTGTGAGGCGCGGCCACCGGGACTGAGCCATGTCGTGTCTGCGGCTGCTCACGCCGCGTCGAGACCGTAGAAGAGCGATGAAGTTTTCCACACCATCGCCTCGACTTCGTCCACAGGGAGACCCTTGACCTCCGCTACGGCCGCTCCGACGAGTGGAACCAACGCTGGACGGTTGGGTTTTCCGCGATGAGGCACCGGCGCCAGATACGGGCTGTCGGTCTCGACGAGCAGACGCTCGAGCGGACATGCAGCCACGGCTTCACGCACCTCGTCAGCACTCCGAAACGTGATGATGCCCGAGAAGGAAACCAGTGCTCCTCGCTCTAGACACTGCTCCAGTTCAGCAGCTCCGCCGGTGAAACAATGGAATACAAGACGACTCGGGATTCCTTCCCGATCAAGGACCTCGAAAGTCTCGGGCCATGCTTCTCGGGTGTGGATCATCAGCGGCAGGCCATGGCGATGCGCCAAGGCGATCTGTCGGGCGAACACATCAACCTGAGCACTGCGCGGCGAGTGGTCGTAGTGGTAGTCAAGGCCACACTCGCCGACAGCTACGACTTCAGGGGCCGACAACAGCGCTTCAAGCCCATCGATGCCAGTCTCAGCGTCGTGGGGGTGGACCCCAGCGGTCGCCCATACTCCTTCGATCTCGCGGGCCAGAGCGATCATCTCGCGAGATCCTTCGACCCCAGTCCCCACAGTGACCAGCCGTTCAACCCCTGCCTCACGCGCTTCGGCTGAAAGCCGATGACCTTCGATTCCAGCGGGCAGATGGCAGTGCTGGTCTATCCAGGCCATCTCAGGGGACCTGGATCGAGTCGATATCGACTTTCGCAAAGAGCGGCGCGGGCTTTGGTATCTCCGTGCCGGGCGGCACTGGTCTGGCGGACCAGCCGTCAAGCGGTCCCAGGATCTCATCGAGACGGGCCGAGGAAAATGGCAGGAACGGCGCTAAACCGACGCGGATGCAGTTGATTGCGTCAAGTGCTGTAGCGAGCACCGTGGCGCTTCGTCGGGCGTCGCTCTTGGCTGACTTCCACGGCTCGGTTGCGTTGAGATAGGCATTGATCGCCTGCGCCCCGCCCATTGCTGCACGCAGAGCGGCACGCAGTTCAACCCGTTCGAACAGTCGGCCACAGACGACGAGAGACTCTTCAACAGCGTCCAACAGCGCCTGATCCTCTGCAGTGCGGTCGGCGGACGGCGGTTGAACGCCGTGGTTCTTGTGCAGCATCGACAACACCCGATTGACAAGGTTCCCCCAGTTGGCGACCAACTCTTCGTTGATCCGGCGGGCAATCGACTCGATCGACACCTCGGTGTCGGCTTGCTCGGGGAAATTCGCCGCCAACGCATAACGCAAACCGTCAGGTTCGAAAAGAGCCAGACCTTCGTCAATGGTCAAGCCGACGCCGCGGCTCGCCGATGCCTTTCCGCCCTTGAACGTGACGTACTGATTGGCAGGCACATCGTCGGGCAGATGGAGGTTTCCCGCACCGATCAACTGGGCTGGCCAGAACAAGCAGTGGAAGGGAATGTTGTCCTTGCCGATGAAATAGACGTGGCGGCTGTCGTCGTTCTCCCACCAGCGGCGCCAGGCTTCGTCGTCTCCCTGCTGGGCCGCCCACTCCTTGGAGGCTGACAGATAGCCGATCACCGCGTCGTACCAGACATAGATGCGCTTGCCGGGGCCGAGGTCTTCGACCGGCAGCTCAATGCCCCATTCGATGTCGCGGGTGATGGCCCGGTCCAGCAGCCCCTCCCTTATGTAGCCGAGCACGAAGTTGAGAACATGCGGGCGCCAGTGCGGCTTGTCCTTGTAGATCTCAGCCAGTTGCCCGGTGAAGTCCGAGTATCGGAAATAGAAGTGCTCGGTCTCACGACGCTCAGGGATCGCACCGCTGATCTTGGATCTGGGTTCGCCGAGGTCTAAGGCATCTAGCGTTCGACCGCAATCGTCGCATTGATCGCCCCGGGCTTCGGTGTAGCCGCAATGCGGACACGTGCCCTCGATATAGCGGTCAGGCAGGAAGCGGTCAGCCGTCGGGTCATAATACTGTTCGGAGACTCGGCGATCGATGTGGCCGTTCTGCAATTGAGCCAGGAACATCTCCTGAGTGACTCGAGCATGGTTCTCGGTTCCGGTGGTGGTGAACAGGTCCCAGGAGAATCCCAGCTCCTCCCACTGGCGAGCGAACTCGTTGTGGTAGCGGTCGACGATCACGCTGGGAGTCACTCCCTCGGCGTCGGCTCTGACCGTGATCGGCGTGCCGTGTACATCCGATCCGCTGACCATCAGAACTTCGTTGCCCACGATCCTCTGTTGGCGGGCGAAGACGTCTGCGGGCAGGTAGGCCCCGGCAAGGTGCCCGAGGTGACGAGAACCCGAGGCATACGGCCAGGCAACCGCTACGAGAACTGGAACAGACATCAGCCTGAGACTACCGGAGCATCTGAGCCCCACGGGTCAATCCGGCCCTGAGTCAATCCGGCCCTAGGCCAATCCGGCCCTAGGCCAATTCGGCCATGGGTCAATCCGGCCCTAGGCCAATTCGGCCCTGAGTCGACCGGCGCTGCCGCCGGCTCTCGGCCAGATCTCGGCCAGTCTCGACGCTGCGGCGGCCCGCCGGCTAGCCCGCCCCCACTTCCCGCAGCACGGGCACGGTGGACTCCGCGCCTGCGCTCGCGCGGAGCCCGTCGATCTTGTCGACCTCCTTCTGCAGCTGGTTGCGCCTTGTGCCCGACAGCGATTCGAAGGTCCTGCTGACGGTGCCCAGCTGGTTCTTGACCCTGTCGATCTCGTCTGAGTATTTCTGCCACTGCACGCCGAAGGAGGTCAGGTGGCCGAGGATCTCATCTGTCGAACGCGCCAGCGCGAACGTGTCGATCGCCTTGCGGACCATCGCCAGCTGCGCGAACAGCGAGTAGGGAGAGCACAGCACGACGCCCTGCGCCATGGCATCGTCGATCACCGTCGACTCGTGCTCGTGGATGAACCCGTAAATGCTCTCCACGGGAATGAACAGCAGTGCGTAGCCGACTGTTGTGCTCTTGTCGACGTAGCCGGGCTTGGCCACTTCGGCCACCCGCTTCTTCACATCGTTGAGGAATTGCTTTCTGGTCGCCTCGCGCTCCTGGTCCGTCTCGGCCTTGAGGTGCTTGTCGTAGTTGTTGTAGGGGAACTTCACGTCCATGTGAAGCTGAAGGCCGTTCGGCAGCAGGAACGTGTAGTCGGGCCGAGACCCGTCGGCCAGGGTGGACTGCTTGTGGTATTGGATGCCGGGTTGCATCCCGGCAGCCTGCAGTACATCCTCGGCAACGCGTTCACCCCACTGCCCTCGGGTCTGGTTGCTCGCCAGCGCCTCGCGGAGTTCGCCCGTGGTCTTGCTCAACGCGATGTGTACCTGAGACACGCCCTCGAGGTTCTGCTTCACCTCGCCGTGCTGGAGCGCGCTCTGCTGTTGCAGATCGGAAATCACCTCACGGAAACCGTTGAGCATCTCCTTGGCGGTGATCTGCCCCTTGCTGTCCATTTCCTGCATGCCCGAGCTCAAACGGTGGTCGACCAGTTCGACGACCCGCTCGACCAGCCTCTGGTCGCGAGCGTCGCGCTCTCGATAACGGTCCTCGAACTCCCGGTCGCGGCGAGACCGAGCGAGCAGAATCCCGCAGGCGAACACAGCCGACACAGCGGCAACTAACAATGAGATAACAGTTGTTGAATCCATGCCACGAGATTACGGAGGGGGTGTGACAGTCACCGGGCGGCGGGCTTCGCGCCAGACTCAACAGGCCCGTCTCAAGCTGTCACTCACGGTGCAGCAACTCGTAGGCCCGGCGCCTCGAAACGCCGAGCTCGGCCGCTGCGCGTGAAGCTGCATCCCTGGGACTCAAGCCCTGCGCCAAGGCCGAACTGAGTTCAGCGACAATCTCCTCGTCCCCCACCTCGACAGCATCGGGCGCTCCCTCGAGAACCACAACGATCTCGCCCTTGGGCTCAGAGGCGGACCAGGCAACCAACTCAGCGAGCGAGCCGCGCACGAACTCCTCGTGCAGCTTCGTCAACTCACGGGCGACAACCGCCCGGCGCTCTGCACCGCAACACCGGGCCAGGTCCGCCAGAGTCGCGGCAATGCGCTTGGGCGACTCGTAGAGCACGCAGGTTCGCTGCTCGAGCGCCAGTTGCTGCAAGCGGCTCTCCCGCTCGCGGCCGCGCCGCGGCAAGAACCCCTCGAAGGCGAAGCGGTCAGCTGCAAAACCACTTCCCGCCAATGCCGCGATCGCCGCAGTCGGCCCCGGGACGACCACCACTCCATGGCCGGCCTGCACGACCGCGGCTACCAGGCGCCGGCCGGGATCGCAGACTACGGGCGTGCCGGAGTCGGACACGAGCACGACCCTGTGCCCCGCTGCAACTAGATCCACCACCTCGGCCGATGCCGCGGCCTCCGTGTGGGCATCAACTCGCCGCAGGCCCCTCGCCCGCACGCCGATGCGGCTCAGCAGGAGTCCGGTCCGGCGAGTGTCCTCGCAACAGACAAGCTCCGCTCCCGCCAGCTCTTCGGTCGCCCGGGGCGACAGGTCGGCCAGATTGCCGATCGGCGTCGCCACAACCACCAGAGCCCCGGCGTCAGACTCCCCGGTCTGCGGCGCCCCAGTAGCCAGATCCGGTACTTCGGTCACGATCTGACTTCTACCCGGACGCCGGAACTGATGCCGAAACGCTGAAACGAGCCTGCTTCGGCTTCCAGCACATGGCGGGCCCGCCAAACCACGCGGCCGACTCGACCGGGTTTCATGCTCGCCACCGTCAGCACGCGCATATCCGAGTCAAGATGAGCAACGTCGATCGCGAACCGCATGCCGACCGTGTGCACCGACCGGGCAGGCGACAACAGCATCGCCCCCTCGATGCCCCGGCGCCCCAAGAGTCCCCTGCGGCGAGCGCCACGAGTGTTCGCAACCTCCACTGCGGCGACCACCTGATCCTCGACTAGGAGCCAAGCCATAACTCGCAATGTAGGGGCTCGACGACTTCTTCCGCTCCCCGAGGCGATCGGGGAGACCGCGAATTCAGACTCCGACGGGTTGGCGCTGCGCGGCCGCGGCCGAGCGTTCTTCGCGTCTAGAAGCAATGCGCCGGCCGACCTTGCCGACTCGGCCGATGTACCGGATCAAACGCTCCCGCGCCTGCTCCGCTTCCCCACTGAGCCCTTCAAGGTCGGCCACTCTCCATTCGCGCATGACGACAGGCTGCAAAATTTGATCGTGGTGAATCGCCAAGTCGTAGATGCCGGCGTCGGCGATGGCTTTGGCGTGTGCGGTGAAGCCGGGAATCCCCACTCCGGGCATGGCAAAACCGGTCACCTGTTTTTCGGTCGCTATCACCGCAGCGGAAGGATCCATCTCGAACACTGCGCTCATCGCGTCGCGGTAGAAGAGGAAGTGGAGGTTCTCATCGGCCGCAACCCGGCGCATGACGGCACGACCGGCGGGATCATCGATCCGAGAACCCGTGTTGAAGTGCGAGATGCGGGTTGCCAACTCCTGAAGAGCGACGTAGGCGAGCCCCTCTGCAGCATTGGGAGGCTCGGGGACAGCACCAGTCTGAACCTGGACCATTCGCGCTCGTTCCAGTTCCACCGGGTCGATCGAGCGGGTGGCCAACAAGTATGCGTTGATCACGAACCCGTGGCGGCCCTCTTCGGCGGTCCAACGCCGAACCCAGGAGCCCCAGGCGCCGTCGCGTCCGAACATCCGCTCAATGTCCCGGAAATAGTAAGGCAGGTTGTCTTCGGTCAAGACGTTGACGAACAGGGCGCTGCGCACCGCGGAAGGAAGGTCGGCCTCAGCAGGCGACCATTCGTAGTCGCCTTCGAATCCAGCGGCGCGATCCCAGGGGACCAGAGTATGCGGGAACCACTCCCTGGTGGTCGACAGGTGGCGCGCAAGCAACTGTTCCGCCGTCGCCTCGAGTGCCTCAAGCACCGGTTTGTCCGCAGGAATGACCATATTCGTTCAGCCTACCTGACAGTAGGCAGGCAGTGGGCAGAACTATACTGCAAATCGGAACTCCATGACATCGCCGTCCTCAGCGATGTAGTCCTTGCCCTCCGAGCGAACCTTGCCCAGGTCTTTGGCCGCCGACCAAGACCCCGCACGCAGAAGCTCGTCCCAAGCGATCGTCTCAGCTCTGATGAAGCCGCGCTGAAAGTCGCTGTGGATGACGCCGGCGCATTCGGGGGCAGTCGCCCCGGCACGAAAAGTCCAGGCACGGCTCTCTTTCTCACCGGTGGTCAGAAACGTGCGCAGACCAAGCAAGTGGTAAGCGCTCGTCAGGAACCGGGGCACCGCGCCCTCGCCGAGACCGAGCGCTTCAAGCATCTCATTGCGGTCTTCGAAGCCGAGTTGCGCTGCTTCGGCTTCAAGTTGCACGCAGAGAGCGACCACCTCTGCACCGTTCAGTTCCGCGGCCACCGGCGCAGCGATCTCAGCTTCCTGCCCGATCTGGTCTTCACCGACGTTGAGCACAGCCAACACCGGCTTGTTGGTCAGAAAGAAGAATTCCTTGAGCTGTCGTCGAGCGTCGGCGTCAAGAGCTGCCCGATACAACGGCACACCCTCGCTCAGATGATCGACACACCGCTTGAGCAGCGAAACCACAGGCCCCAGCGAACTATCGCCCTTGAGCATCCGCTTCTGACGGTCGAGCGCTTTCTCGGCGCTTGCCAGATCAGCGAGAGCCAGCTCGATTTCAACAATCCGCAGATGCTCGAGCGGGTCCGCAACTCCAGGCACATCGCTGTCGGGAAACGCTCGCAACACGAAAACGATGGCGTCGACCTCGCGAATATGCGACAGGAACGCGTTGCCTAGACCTTCGCCCTGGCTCGCGCCCTCGACCAGACCGCCGATGTCGGTGAACTGAACCGCGGCCGGCACGACCCTGCGGCTGTCGCTCATCTCGGCCAACCGGTCGAGCCGCGAGTCTGGCACTTTGGCGACACCGACGTTGGGGTCGGTGGTGGCGAACGCGTAGGGCGCCGCGTGCGCTCCCCCTCCTGCGAGCGCGTTGTACAAAGAGCTTTTTCCCGCGTTTGGCAGCCCGACAAATCCGAATCGCTCCACTCCGCAACGCTATCGGTCGCCCAGTCGGGTACCGTCAAGGCAATGACGAACGTGACGTCGCCGAGTCGCCTCGCAACAACCGACGATGACCAGTCGGCCGAACGCGCCTTCTCCAGCTCGGTTCTCATCTCGGGGGTGCGCTGCAGCCTCACCTATGTGCTGATTCCCTTCGTCTTCCCGCTGGTCGGGTTCGGCACGGGAGTCGGGCCGGTGATCGGAATTCCCGTGGGACTGGCCGCGATTGTTGCCAACTTTGTGAGCATTCGCAGATTCCTTCGCTCAGATCACCGCTGGAAGCTGCCGATGATCGCCATCAACTCGTCCATCATCGTCCTGCTGGTGATCCTGGCAACCATCGACTTCACCCAACTCTGACCCCGGGCCACCGCCGCGGCTGACTAGTCCATAGGCCGTGGTTCAAGTGAACGATCATGTGCGGATTCACCGGACAAAGACCATATGCTGTATCATATGGTCATGGCTCGGCGTGAAGTACTTGTCCAACTCGATGACGAACTCATTGATCGCCTTGCAGAGGTCGCTGCCGCCGAGGGCACAAACCGCTCTGAGTTGCTGCGGAGAGGCGCTCGCGCAGTGATCGAAGCCGCAGAGTGGGCGGCCGCCGATGCCGAACTAGTTGAGGCGTACCGGCGCCAGCCGCAGGATCCCGTCTTCGTGGAATCCGCAAGGCGGCTTGCGGCGGAAACCTCGCAACCGTGGTAGCCCGCAATGAGATTTATTGGGCAGAGCTTGGAACTTCGGCCGGTAGACGCCCTGTTTGCGTCGTAACCAGGGATGCCGCGGCGTCTATTCTGACGACCGTCACCTGCGCCCAAATCACTCGCACGATTCGAGGCATCCGCTCAGAGGTCGAGATCGGCACGGAGGAAGGGTTGCCGCAACCGTGCGTCATCAGCTGCGACAGCATCTTGAGCGTGCCGGTCGGCGACCTTGACCCGGTGCCCGTCGGTCGACTCAGCGAGATCAAGCGGGCGCAACTCGACCAAGCACTCCGCTACGCACTCGACATCGTCTACTGACGCTCAGCCCCCGCGGACAGGCTCTCGACGAGAGCTTGGATCTCGGTCAGGGCGGATTGGAGGTCGTCAGCGATCTCTGCGGCTAGGACTTCCGGTGGCGGCAGGTTGTCGGCGTCTTCGAGGCTCTCGTCTCGCAGCCAGAATATGTCGAGGCTGGCCTTGTCCCGGGGCGTCGTAGCTCATCCACTCGTGCTGGTCGATGAACTCCTTGATGAGCTGTTCCAGCTTGGCCGGCGTCTGCCACCGTCAGCTACGACTGGCGGACGAAAGCCGAGCCCCTGTTGTGGTATCCCGACGCCATGGCCGGTGTCGTGCGCGAACAGATCTTCATCGGTCATTCAACGAGATTCGACTACTTGCAGCGGACTCGCACCGTGACCGATGTTCGCTATCTGGGCTGAACCAACCCATGCATGCGTATGCCCCGGCTCCCGTCCTAGGCGACCCAATCGGATCCTCGGACTGGCCCTCCGGGGCATACGGCTTCCTCACGGAACAGTACCGAGAGGCTCTTTCATTATGCGTCCAGAGAACTCTGCGATCAACCCGTGATCGCCGACAATCAGGCATTTCCCGAAGCCAGATTGTCCAGATTGTACCGTCCGACGCAATCCACCCCTTCGGTTGCCACGCGAAGGCCCGCCGCCCTGACTGCGTGCCGCTTCACGATGAGCCGCCGATTTCCTACCGACCCCTTGCGTACAAATCAGTAATATGCTTTTGTACATTTCAGCAGGGCTGCTACAGTTTGAACATGAACGTTGCGGCAACTGAATTCCGGGCTCAGTTGCGTCATTGGCTGGATCGCGCCCGAGCCGGCGAAGAAGTGGTCATCACCGAACGCGGGGTTCCTGTCGCCAGGCTCTCGGGCATCGACTCTACGCCGCTGATCGAGAGGCTGACGGCGCAGGATGTGATCTCCGCTCCGCAGAGCAGCGAACGACCCCGAGCGTCCGACCAGCAACTTCCACATCCCCGGGTGCCCGTGTCCGAACTTGTGAGTGATCAACGGCGCTGAACTGTGGCCATCGCCTACTTCGATGCCAGCGCGCTCGTGAAGCTGCTCGTGAACGAGTCTGGCAGCGATGTTGCCGCAGCGATCTGGGATGGATGCGACGCTGCCTTCGCCAGCAGACTCGCTTATCCCGAAGTCTGCGCCGCGCTCGCTGCCGCAGGACGCCGGGGCGACCTCGGTCCCGAAGAGTTGGTCGAATGTCGGCACCGCTGGCAGCAGTTCTGGGCCAGTATCGGGCCAGTCGAGCTCAACGCGCAGGTCGAACAGTCTGCCGGCCGTCTCGCCCGATATCACGGACTGCGCGGTGCCGATGCCGTCCACCTCGCGAGCGTTTTGGCGCTTGACTCAGCCGACCTCGTGGTTGCGGTGTGGGATCGACGCCTCCACGCCGGAGCAGTGGCCGAGCGACTGACCGTCGTACCCGCCGCGCTGCCAGCTTCTGGGGACGTCTGAACTTCCGGGGTAACACCGATGAGTTCAAGGGCTATCCGTCGCCGTCAGCTGCGATGGTGCGGAACGTGATCGAGACGCGCCTCCGCCGCTTCGTCTTTTGGCCGTTCCAAGTATCTGAGTGCCGTTTCACGATGCCATGACGCCCCTCGCTGGGCCTGTCAGAAATTTTGTGTGTCGGGCGTGGTCTGAGGGTCCGCGGTTTGGTGCTGTGGGCCGGGAAGGGTCATGTCTGTGGCTGGTCATGATCTGCCGGTGTTGCCGGCGAACGGCTCTGTTGGTGAGGCGGAGAT
>JAPOYA010000040.1 GCA_026706815.1 Acidimicrobiaceae bacterium
TCCAGTGGATGCGGCGCAACGGCTTCGCAGAGTCGCGCAACCCCATCTTGAAGCCGCTCGACACAATTGAGTGCCGCGACGCGATCCTGACGCCGGACAGCACCGAACCGGACTGGCCGGAAGCGGATGTCGTGATCGGCAACCCGCCGTTCCTGGGTGGCAAGCTCTTGATCGCCAACTTGGGTGAGGACTACGTGTCGCAGATGTTCGCGACCTACGCCGGGCGCGTGCCTGCCGAGGCGGACCTCGTCTGCTACTGGTTCGACAAAGCGGGCCAGCAGATCGCATCGGGCAAGGCAACCCGGGCCGGGCTTGTCGCGACGAACTCGATCCGAGGCGGTGCGAACCGTCGTGCACTGTCGGCCGCGACGAACGGTCGGCGGATCTTCGAGGCGTGGAGCGACGAGCCGTGGGTGATCGACGGAGCGGCCGTGCGGGTGTCGCTTGTCTGCTTCTCGCGTGCCGGCGACGAGTCGGTAGCCAGCACTCGGCTCGATGACGCGGCTGTCGACGAGATCTACACCGACCTGACCGCGCGGCGCGATGGCATCGGCGTTGACCTAACGAACGCTCGTCGCCTCGCTGAGAACGACGGCGTGGCGTTCATGGGCGACACGAAGGGTGCTCCCTTCGACATCCCGGGCGATCTGGCGCGTGAGTGGCTCCGCCTTCCCGCGAACCCGAACGGCCGGACGAACGCCGACGTTCTGAAGCCGTGGGTCAACGGGATGGACCTGACCCGGCGGCCCGCGGGAAAGTGGATCATCGACTTCGGGGCGACCATGCCAGCCAACGAGGCGGCGCTGTACGAGGAACCGTTCAAGTGGGTGCAAACACACGTCAAACCGGCGCGGCAGGGCAACCGAAGCCGTGACCAGCGCGAGCACTGGTGGCGACACGAGCGCCCGCGGCCGCACATGTGGGCAGCGCTCGGCGGTCTGTCGCGGTATATCGCGACGCCGCTCCTAGCAAAGCACCGCCTGTTCGCCTGGCTCGATGCGCGCATCTGTCCCGATCATCAGTTGATCGTCATCGCTCGTGACGACGACACGACATTCGGAGTACTGCACAGCCGGTTCCACGAAATCTGGTCGCTACGGCGCGGGACGAGCCTGGAGGACCGGCCGCGCTACACACCGACGTCCACCTTCGCGACGTTCCCGTTCCCCACTGACTTGGTGCCAACCGTGCCCGCGACCGACTACGCGTCCGACCCCCGTTCCGCGGCCATAGCCACGAGAGCCCGGCGTCTCGTCGAGCTGCGCGACCGCTGGCTCAACCCGCCTGAGTGGGTCGAGTGGGCCGACGAGCCGGTCCCCGGCTATCCGAAGCGGCCCGTTCCTCGCGACGAGCAGGCAGCGAAAGAACTCAAGAAACGCACCCTGACGAACCTCTACAACGCCCGCCCCCAATGGCTCGCCGACGCACACGAAGCCCTCGACGAGGCCGTAGCCGCCGCCTACGGTTGGCCAGCGGACATCTCCGACGAAAGTGTCCTCCGCGAGCTGCTGACCCTCAACGGTGGCTAGCAACGCCAGAAGTCACCCAGAGGTGTCTCCCGGCTCAGATCGACGGGACGTCCCGAAGAGCTGGGGAGAGTCGAAACCAACACAAACTCCCAGTTCAGAGGGCAGTTCGCGACCGACTGTAGGCGTGGTCTCGTCGAATCCGACTTCTTGACTGTCGCACCGTGGCCCTACAGTGGCGGCGTGGCTGACAAGTCGGCGATCGAGTGGACTGAGGCAACGTGGAACCCGACCACGGGTTGTGACCGCGTCTCCCCGGGGTGCGATCGTTGCTACGCGCTCACGCTGTCGAAGCGGCTCAAGGCGATGGATTCGCCGAAGTACCAAGTCGATGGTGACCCGAGGACAAGTGGGCCAGGCTTCAGGCTCACGGTCCATCCCTCATCGCTCGACGTGCCTCGTCGCTGGAGCACACCGCGGCTCGTCTTCGTGAACTCGATGAGCGACCTCTTCCACGACGACGTTCCTCTCGAGTTCATCAGGCAGGTCTTCGAGGTAATCCGCGAGACGCCTCAGCACACCTACCAGGTGCTCACCAAGCGAGCGCAGCGGCTGAGCCGCACAGCAGGCGAACTCGACTGGCCGTCGAACCTATGGATGGGCGTCAGCGTGGAGTCCCGCCGGTACACCTTCCGCATCAACCACTTGCGTCGGGTTCCAGCAGCAGTGCGGTTCGTTAGCGCCGAGCCTCTCCTGGGCCCGCTCGGCGCCCTCAATCTTGAGGGCATCCAGTGGCTAATCGCCGGCGGCGAGTCTGGTGCCAACGCACGGACCATGGAGCTCCCCTGGGTCACCGAGCTTCGCGATACCTGCACGTCAGCGGGCGTCGCGTTCTTCTTCAAGCAATGGGGAGGCAGGACCCCCAAGGCTGGTGGCCGAGAGCTCGAGGGCGAAGTGTGGGACCAGTTCCCGGGAGAGGCGGCGGCCTGATCCGATGGCCGTTCCAACCGGGATCCTCTGGGAACGCGACCTCCACACGGCCGCGAAGCACACGCTGCTGCGCCGGTACATGTCCGCGTGGTTTCCAATCATGGCAAAGCAGTTTCGCGACACCGGGATCACGTTCTTCGACGGCTTCGCAGGTCCAGGGGAGTACACGAACGCCCAAGACAGTTCGCCCGCAATCGCGATGGAACAAGCGCTGCGGAGCGACGTGACGTGTTATGGCACTCAGACACGCCTCGTCTTCGTCGAGGATCATCGCGGACGCGCTGAGCACCTCCGGAAGCATCTTGCCGATCGGTTCCCGCACGCGAATAGGCCGTCCAGCTTGGCGATGCGCGTCCATCGCGGCAAGTGCGGCGACCTCTTCGAGCAAGCGATTGCCGAAGTCGGCGGGTGGGCTGGACCAGTTTTCGCCAATCTCGACGGCTGGGGTGCCGACGCCGACTACAAGATCGTGCAACGGATCGCTCAACAGCCATCATCCGAGGTGCTCGTCACATTCGAGGACCAGTTCTTTATCCGCTTCGCCAAGGGTGAACAGGAAGCAGGCGAGCGTGTCTTCGGACACAGCGATTGGCGACACGTCGATGGGCTGCCGACCGCTGAGAAGAGGTCGTTCCTCTTGGAGTTGTACCGCAAGGATCTGCACTCGGCTGACTTGCCATACGTGTTGACGTTCGAGATGATCGACGAAGGCGGGCACTCGCTGCATCTCTTCTTCGGGACGACGAGTGAAGTTGCCGTGGGGAAGTTCAAGGACGGGTTGTGGGAGGTCGACGGTGTCTCCGGTCAGCGGTTCCGAGACCCGCGTGATCCCAACCAGTTGTCTTTCGACATCCTGCGCCCGGACTTCACCCCACTAGAGAGTCGCATCCTGAAAATGCTCGGTGAACGCGACCACAGCATGGCGGAACTCTGCGAGCACACCCTCCTCGAGACGATCTACAAAGAGACCCACGTCAAACCCGCTGTAGACCGGCTCATCGACCAGCGCAAAGTGGAGCTGGCGCGCACCGGCCGGTCCTACGCGGATCGCGTCCTTCGCTTGGCGGAGCGGCAACTGTTCTGATGCATCGCCCCGCTGTCGCCCAGTAGGAGGATTCTGTGAGTTCCCTCGGGCTGCCAGTCGGACAACGTTTCGAGTTCGCGTGCCTTGTCCTGGGCGATATCGAGGGCGGCGACGGATTGGCTGACGACGGGCCACCGCCGTCCGGATCCCTCGGAGTGGTCGAAGCGTGGCGGCAGACCAGACGGACGGGCGCTACCGCCACGGTGCAGGCCCGGTCGACGGTGCCGTCGAGCAACGACGTCGCAGCACGAAGTTCGGCTTGCGACGGGGTGCAGAAGTCCGGGGAGTGGTCGCAGCGGGCCACGATCGGCATGCCCCACGAGGTCGCGACGTGCGTGCCGGTCAGTGCCCGGCCTGTGGTGTCGCCCATGTCCTCGTACCATTCCGGGCATCTCCATCGGCCGATTGCGGCCTCTTCCAATCGGTCATCATGGCCAACGAGTCGCAAGCAGCGATGGAGTTCGCCGGCCGATGGAGTTCGCCATGTTCAGCCACTTCTTCAAGTTCTCGTCGCCGCTGGCCTTGACGCTGGCGTACACGAGAGTCTCATCCAGCCAGAGGGCATTGTGCGTGCTTGCGGCCTCAAGTAGCTTCCGAGACTCGGCCAGCAGAACTCTTGGCAGTGCCTTCCAGTCACAAGGGGCATTGCTGGCGCGACCATTCCAGTTGAGCTGGAAGTTCGAGAAATCGATGAAGATGCGAGATCTTAGATTCAATGTCGCTCCCTGTCGTTGGCTGGCTAACGATGCCCCTCAGTACTCGATCCTCTGATCCGCAAAAATGCGGGGAGCGG
>JAPOYA010000003.1:0-70669 GCA_026706815.1 Acidimicrobiaceae bacterium
CCCCCGTGCTCACGGCAGCAGCGCCGACCTTGCCGCTGACCCAGACGTCGATGTCGTCTATGTGGCCAGCGTTCAACCCGCCCATGTCCACGACACCGTGATGTTCCTCGACGCCGGCAAACATGTGCTGGTCGAGAAGCCGATCGCCCTCAATGCCGCCGAGGTCGACTGCATGACCGCCGCCGCGCAGGCCAACGACCGGTTCTTGATGGAAGCAATGTGGATGCGCTTCAACCCCGCGCACGTCGAGGCGGTCAAGCGCATCAACGCCGGTGACATCGGCAAGGTTCGTCGCATCCATGCCGACTTCTCGTTCGCCATGCCGTTCTACCCCGGCCACCGGCTCTGGAACCTCGGCACTGGCGGCGGCGCGCTCCTCGACCTCGGCGTGTACCCGCTCACCTTCGCCTGGTGGATCCTCGGTGAACCCTCCAAGATCACCGCTGCGGGACACGTCGCCGAATCCGGGGTCGACGCCGAAACCACGCTGCTGTGCAGTTGGCCCAACGGGGCGACCGCAACTCTCACCTGTGGCATCGACCTGGTCGGAACCCTGACCGCTCGGGTCGAAGGCACCGATGGATTCATTGAGTTTCCCACTCCAGCGCACGCCACCAACACGGTCGTTGTGCAAAGCGGCGATGAGCGCGAAGAGATCACCGAGTCGCCCGCATCGCTGCACTATCAGGTCGCCGAAGTCCACCGTTGCCTCGACGCGGGCCAACAGCAGAGCCCGCGAATGACCTGGGCCACAAGCCGCGCCATGATCGCGGCTTGCGACTCGATACGCGCACAGCTCGGCGTCCGCTACCCAAGCGACTGAACCGCCCGACAACCCCGATTGCCTGGAATCCAAACGTCAGATACCGGCAACCGCGACGTTGTTTGAACTCCGAAGCCAGACGCGCCAGGTCGTCGGGGTCGTGTGTGAGCGCTCCGAACCGCCGCGCGAACCCGCTGATGACGCAGCGTGTCAACGCGGGGACGAGCCAACGCGCACAGCGCCTCAGAATCAAAAACTAGGACGGCCAAAGGTTGTCGTAACGTTCAACGAGGTCGGCCGAGACCGGTCCAAACTCTTGATCCAACGATTCGAGGCAGTCCTCCACGCGATCGCGTTCGAGCTCGTTGGCTACGGCGCGTGCGGAACAGGCACAGTGACGAATCCTGCCACAGCATGAAATCCAACTACCGGGCACTGGCCAGCACCACTTGGACGATTTCGAACTCGGAATCTGCGACGAGAACACCGCGGCCGGCGATGTTGGGGAGGTCAAGGCGGGCCGGGAGGGAGACGCCGAGGAGGTCGCCGTCGATGGGATCGGGTTTCAGCAAGATCCCTACCCTCGACGAACGAATGTCTGCGGCCCAGTGGCCGTAGGCGGAACGAAAGCGATCCGGTCTCGCCGCGGCCATGATGTGAACTCCCTCCCGAGGTGAGGCCACCAGATCTGCGAGGGTGCCGTTCGAGTCTGTGAGATCCAGGCAATCGTCGATCAACACAACCATCGGACCAGACGACAGCGCCTCAACGAGCGATTCGACACCGACGGGCTCACGACCCGTCCGGGCAGCGAGATCACTGCCGTTGCCCGAACCGTCACCGACGATTACGCAGCGCTCGCCACAAGCGATTGCGACGGCGGCCAACACGTTCGTGCGCCCAGAGCGCGCCGGACCCAGAATCAACGCATGTTCGCCGCGGTGAAGCCGCAGCGGACTCAGACTCAACTCGCGATCCCCGACCGCCACCAGCAACTCGGTCTCGACAGGCCCGACTTGAGCCGATGCTCCCACGCCGGGAGCCTCCATCACCACCTCGAGCACACCGACCTTATGGGGCGCAACCGACGGCGCGGCCCAATCACTGCGTGCCAGCACCGACTCAGCCACAGACGGCGCATCTCTGATCACCTGGGCGATGGCATTGTCGCCGGCGCGCAGCACCCGCCCAGAACCGAACGCCTCGGTCGACTCCTTCACTCCGAACCGCAAAGCGTCAGAGGGGTCGCTCACGCGGTGCAACAACACCGTCCCGACGGTCGCGGCCATTTGAGGGGGAAGATCAGCCGCACGTCGAAGTGAGACCGCCACAGTCACACCGACAGAGGGCCCGTCAGCCCAGATGCGCTCCAAAGCCTCATGCACACCCTGCTCACGCACCCGATCATGGGCTCGGGACAGACCACCGAGATCATCGACCACCAATAAGATCTGCGCCGCCTCCCCATCGCCGGCGCGTCGGCGCGCAATCTCTTCGTCCAGCCAGCGCAGCAACCGGACACGAAGCTCCTTGTCGGTGGGGCCGACAACCGTGCCGCAATGCGCCAGTCCAATCAGCGGGTCGAGTCCACCGGCGTCGTGGTCGACAATGTGGACATGGGGAGCCGTATCACCGGCGCCGCGAGTCACTGCCAATGTCGCGGTGGCAAGTGTCGTCGTCGCCCCCATCCCGGGTGCGCTGATCACCACCAGGTGACCGTCATCGAGCGTCCAGCCAGACACCGTCTGGCGCTGCTCGTCAGGCTCATCAACCAGCAGCCAACCCGAAGGCTCCCCCAGCTCGGATCGGCAAATTTCGCTGGGCAGTGCAGGTGGCCACGGCGAACGCGGTGCTCTGCCGCCCGCGCGGACATGGGCCTCGCGGATCGTGGCTACCAGACGCTCCAGATCGGTCGGGCCACTCTGTTCATCAGCAATGCGTTCATCAGCAATGCGTGCAGCGAGCGCCTGTGCACCGCCGCGCACACAAACCGCTGCCTCTGTGCTCGAACGCCCCGTCGACAACGCAGACTGAAATGGAGTGAACTCACCGGGCCCGAAACGGGCGATCGCCCGACCAGGACGGCCGCGCGGAATCCCCGCAGCGTCACCTGCGTCGATGATGTCGACCGATTCACGCGGGTCGCTCACCCGCAGGGCGATCCGACAGGTCGCGTTGGCACGGATGTCGTCGGTGACCACCCCGGCCGGTCGCTGGGTGGCCAACACCATGTGCACGCCGAGGCTGCGCCCCCGCTGGGCGATTCCAACCAGAGAATCCAAGAACTCAGGCAAGTCCGCAGCCAGAGAAGCAAACTCGTCGACCACCACCAGCAGACGGGGCAGAGGCTCAACCGAAGCACCCTGCGTGCGATTCAGAGCGCTCTGAACCCGATACGCCGCGAGGTCCTCCGCGCCGACCTCGCGCAGGCGATGCTCCCGATAGCGCAGCTCCGCCTCCAGACAACGCAGCGCGCGAGCTCCGAGACGTTCGTCAAGGTCAGTCACAAGCCCCGCGACATGGGGAAGATCAGCACAGCAGTCGAAAGCCGCTCCGCCCTTGTAGTCAATGAGCACCATCGCCACATGGTCCGGATCAGCCGACGCCGCCACACCGGCGACCAGCGACCGAAGCAGTTCAGACTTCCCCGAGCCGGTCGTGCCGCCGATCAGCACGTGCGGGCCGTCCGCGATCAAGTCAAGCACCACAGGCCCCTGCCCGTCTGCGCCTATGGGCGCCGCCAAATCGGCGTTGCCAGAACTTCGCCGCCACCGACGCCGAATCTCGCGCTCGTCGTCGCCGCTCACACCGAGCAAACCCAACAGGCCGCACGCGGCTGGAATCCCAGCACCCACCAGAGGCAGCTCGGGATCGTCAAGGCGAGCCAAACGCCGCGCAGCTCGTTGAGCGACCGCTGCGTCGATCCCCCAGCCCAACGCAGACCGACCAACCCCATGCTGACGTGGATCGACCAGTTGAACCCGACCCAGATCATCGGCGGTCACCACCAGATCACAACCCGCGGGAAGGCGATGAGCGTCTTGCACCAACACGATGGCCGCTGTTCGCTCGCTGCCCAGCAGACGTCGGCCGACCGTTGAGCGGCCTTGAAACGGGTCGGCGCCGTCGATCACCGCGAGAATCACCCGTTCAGCAGCCACGGCCAGCAATGCGTCGGCGGTTCCAACCTCCATCGTGGAGACGACGGTGGCTCCCCGCCGGGCTGTGAGGTGATCAGCGGTATGGGGCAGCCAACGGCACCAATCCCAAATCTCGGTGTCATCGGCTCCGACCGCGACTGCGAGATCGGCGGGTCCGTGATGCACCGCTGCCTGCAGAACAAGAGCTCTCGCCAGTGCCACGGTGACTTCCCGGTCGCCCACCAAACCGACGATTCGTCCCGCCGAGAGATCCACTTCGACCGGCACATCGCTCATCAGAGGCAGATCCGCCACGAGGACCGCGGCTCGTTCTGCCGGCGGTTTGTCTTCGGGTGTGACGAGCGTGGGCGAAAACGCCTCGTCTGCCACGCCTATCGCAACCCGAAAGGCGTCGAGATGTTCGGCGCGGCGTTCCCAGCAATGCACCGAAGGACCCTCGGCCCGGCGCACGACCTCAGCCGGGTCGGGATGCAAGCCGCGTCGCCGTGTCATCTCAGCGACACGGCACGCCGGCAGGTTCGTCGCCAATCCAGACAAGGCCTCTTCGAGTTTTGCCACCGCACGGCGATGATCCCGGCGATTGCGGCGACGCCGCTCCCACCAGGCGCCGATCGTGATCACCGGCCCGAGCGCGGCGAACAGCGCAAACAAAGGACTCAACAAAACAGCGATCACCAGCCCCGCGACGATCGGCAGCACGATCCCCGCCACAGACAGGGCCTCGCTGTCGGCCGGTTCAGGTGCTTCACAAGGTGCGTCGATTTCGGGGAGGCCAACATCAGGCAGACGGCGAGGTGGACGGTTGAAAGGGATCGTGCCACCGGAGGCTCCGAGCGCCGAGGTGACCGCCACCGGCCGGTCGTCTGAGACGGTGCGAATCGTCAAGCGAGTTGCGCCGACGCGCACAATCCCGCCTTCGGGGAACACTGATTCCGCGCCTGGCGGAACCTGGTGGCCGTCGACGGAGGTGCCGTTCTGGGATTGGTGGTCGACGATCGCGCCGGGTGTGATCGTGCAGTGACGACTCGACACTGTCGGGTCGTCAAGACGCACATCGGCCTGGGATTCGCGCCCCACCATCACGCTGCCCGACAGCGGGAACGGGTAGGCCACACCGGCCCGGACGCCGCCGACAATGGCAAGCGTCCGGGCGGTGGGGGTGGCTGTGGCTTGATTGGGTGCCGTTTCCAGCACCGAACCTTCGCAAAGAGCAACAGACGACAATGGTGCGTCAAGGCTCAGAAGTTGTCCGTCCAGAATCGCAGGCCCAGACACTCCAAGCGCGGATAGTAGGTCTTCAACCGGTGCGTTCAGATCGCCGATTTCGAGTTCGGCGACCCGTTCGCCAACTTCGCAACGGTGAACGATCCGCACGCTGAACCTGTCGCACCAGCCGTGAGATCACCGAAAATCCGACAACCTCAAACTGTGTCGAGCGCAGAAACACCCGCCTGGAGTTCGCGGCTGATGAACGACGAGTGCTCGCCGAGCGCCTCAGACAGATTCATCAGGTTTGGACGAAACTCGGTGTTCCAAAGCTGGTGGAAACGGTCCGCGCGATTGCCTTGCCAGGTTGTGCCCTCCAGCCCGGACTGAATCGCTCGAATCACGTCCTGCACCGCTTGCTGTTGCCGAGCAAAGTTGCCCGCCAGCTGCTCCATTTGTGACTTGCTCATGACCAGCATGTCGCCCGCCATATGTCCTCCTTAACTTCAGTGGTTGACAGAGGGGGAAATATGGATCGGGGATCCGCTGGAGCAACTCTCGCAGATTTCAACTTGAAAAGCAACTAAATACTCCAAAAAATATTTAAAACACTCGCTGTTCAGGTCTGATCGCTCGAAATCTCACGTTTGACCGCCCCGAGCGGGTCCGCTCTGAAGGCTTGCACGGAAGCTTGATGGGCGGCGAGTGCCTGGAATTCTTGGCCGGCGCGTATCGCAGCGCGCCCGCCGGCGACGTCGAACTGGCGGTGAACCATGCGCTTGTGCAGTTGTGCCAGATCGGTCGGGATCGCCGCGACGCGCTGCGCGACCTGCAGCACAGCCGCCTCTAGCTCAGCTGCGGGATAGGACCGATTGGCCCAGCCGACACGAGCCGACTCCACTCCGTCGATCACGTCACCTGTCAGCATTGCTTCCATGGCGTGACGCAAACCCAGCAGCGGTTCGTGATACTGCCAATCCGGCGGCGAAGCGACCCGCACAACCGGATAGCTGATCTGCGCGTCATCGGCGACATAGACAAGATCACACGCCGAGGCCAACTCAGTCGCCCCGGCCATCGCATAGCCGTGTACCTGGGCAATCACAGGCTTCGCCAAATCCCAGATCGAGAACCAGCCGTCGCTGGCCTGGCGACTCCAAGCCCCGTCACCGGGCGCCGAATGATACGGCGTGTGGGCCATCAGCGGGCTGCGCAGGTCATATCCCGACGAGAAGCAAACACCGGCGCCGCGCACAATCGACACGTGAACGTCGGAGTCGTGGTCATGTTCCTGCAACGCGGCGAACAACTCAGCTCGCAAGGGGGTGGAGATGGCGTTGCGCTTGTCAGGCCGGTTCAACGTCACATAACGAACCTGCGGCGCCGCTTGCTCCACAGTCACCAAATTCTCACTCATCGGATTCCTCGCTCCCCGCGCCGTCAACGGCACTCGTGTGCATGGTTTCTCGGCTGCCGGTCACATCAGCGGCGACCTCAAGGCCTTCGGTGGAGTTGCTCCGCACAATCAGCCCTGTCACTCCGGCCGGTACGACCTCGTGCCAGCGGTTCCGGCAACGTTGTGCCGATCCGAACAGAGAGCCGGAGTCGATGTACTCATCGGGCACGGCAGCGATCGCCTCGTCCTTGCGCCCGGCCAACCACAGATCCTGGATCCGTTGAGCGGCCTCGGGAAAACCCCGCCGGGCCATCGCCTCTTTGTGGAAGTTCTTGCTCTCGCTGCCCATACCTCCCACATACATCCCGGCCAAGGGCTTCTTCGCCTCAATAGCGGCTTTCACATCGTCGGTGATCTCTATCGTCAGCCCGCCCATGATGTCGAAATCATCGGGACGGCCGCCCCGGCGAGCCCAACCCCGCTCAAGATTCGGTCCGTGTGCCTGCCATCCATCGGCTCCATAACCCATCGGGAGCCAGCCGTCACAGACCTCAGCCGCCAACGCCGTGTTCAGCGGCGCGCCGGCCGCAATCCAGATCTCGATGTCGCCCACAGGATGCAGGATCGATTTGAGGGCCTTCGATTGACCGATAGCACCCGGACCCCTATAAGGCAGTGAGATCTCAGCGCCGTCGTGGCTCACGGGCCCCTCTCGGGCGATGACCTTGCGCATGATCGCCACGTAGTCGCGCAGCCTGTTGACCGGTGATCCCCACGGCTGGCCGTACCAGCCCTCCACGATCTGGGGCCCCGAGACGCCCAAACCGACAATGACCCGATTTCCGCCGGCCATCGCGTCGATCGTCAACGCGGCCATGGCCGTAGCCGCGGGAGTGCGGGCTGCCAGTTGCACGACCCCGGTCGCCAACTTGATCCGGTCGGTGTGGGCAGCAAGAAAAGCCAGCGGAGTCAAAGCATCGGAGCCATAGGCCTCAGCCGTCCATACCGAGTGATACCCGAGCCGTTCAACGAACTGCACCTGTTCAACCGGAACCTCGAGATGCGCCGCACGGTACAGATCAAGTCCCAGACCGAGTTTCACGGCTTCCAACTTACGGGGCCGACCGATAGCGTGCGCAACTGATGACCAAACCGGACACGTTGTGGGGGCCGCGTCATCGTCCGGTCATGACTGCGCTGATCTCGATCATCGCTATCGCCTCCTACAACAACCTGGCGGCAACCGCGGTCCTGCCCGACATCGGCGACGACCTCGGTCGCATCAACCTGCTCCCCTGGGTCATCACCATCGAATTGCTGACATCCGCGGTTGCGGTGCTGGCGGCCGGGCCGATCGTCGACAGTGCCGGAGTCCGCAAGACCTTCCAGTTCGCCGGGATCGGGTTCATGATCACCTCGGTCATCGTGGCCGCGGCCCCGTCAATGCCTGCTCTGATCGCGGCTCGGGCCGTCCAAGGGATATTCGCCGGCGGTGTGATGACCGTGGCCACCGCCGGAATCGGGGTCGCAATACCGTCGGCGCTTCGACCTCGGGCGTTCGCTGCAATATCAACGGTGTGGGGAGTGATGGGCGTAGCCGGACCGGCGATCGCCGCGCTGCTCGTCGCGGTCTCCAGCTGGCGAGCGATCTTCATCGCCAACATTCCCGTGACCGCGATCGCCTTGCTGATCGGTTGGAACGAACTTCCCGACCGTCAGGGCACCGTCGTCCGAAGCACCGCTCCCAAAGGCGCCAAACGGATCGATGGCGTCGGCCTCGTGCTCGTCACCATCATCACTGCCGCCGCCCTCAGCCTCACCGCAGCAACGCCGGTGGTCGTGATCGGCGGCGCCGCGACAATGGCGGCGGGGGTTTGGCTCTACCGCTGGTGGGCGAAGCGAATCCCCGAGCCCATCCTGCGCCTGCCGCACCTCAACGCTCTCAGGTATCGCAGCGTCCATCTCACCTCGATGGCCGTTCTTGCCGCGGGGGTCGGCGTCAACTCGCTGCTGCCGCTCTATGTCCGCGGGGTACGACAGCAGAGCACGACCGTCGCCGCCTTCTCGGTGCTGTGCATGACCGTCGGCTGGACCGCCGGGGCCTGGCTCTCGAGTCAGCTTCAAGACCGTTGGCGGGGCGAGACAGTCAGTGTCGTGGGGTCGGTCATCGCCTTCCCCGCCGCGGTTGCTGTCGCTGTTGCCATCGGTCTCGACGCGTCCCTGCCGATCGTCTATGTGACGTTCGTGTGGCTCGGGGTGGGAGTCGGAACGATCACCTCAACCGGTGCCGCACTGCTCCAGAACCGCACCGAACTGGCCGAAATGGGACGCCTCAACGGTGCTCACCAATTCCTGAGGACGATCTCTTTGACCATCGGGATCGCTGCCGTCGCGGCGATCACCCTCGCCGTCGTCAACCACCGGACCGGGGACGTCGAGGCAGTGCGCGAACTGCTCAGCGATGATCCCGGAGACGTCCCAGCGGGCCTGATCGATGCTCTGAGCGACGGCTACGCCACAGCCGCCACAGCCGCGGCAGCCATCGCCGCCTTCACCGTCCCTACCGCCTTCCATCTTCACCGCACCGGCCGTCGGCGCACCCCCAAACCCTGACACCCGAACTGCTTCGGAGTGCCGGACCCCCGAAGTCTTCCGTAGACCATCCCCGTAAGTCCGATAGACTTCTCAAACGCCGCATGGACCGGGGGACGCTGCTTGGCCTACTGTGGCCTTCGCGTGTGGCCTTCGCGAACGGGGTCGGGGCTTCCGGTACCAACCTATCGGCGGGAGCCGGATTGTCTGGTCGGCGGCTCGGCTCAACGTCTTCGACACTCCCCCATCTGGGCCGATCGCCACGACCTTGAGTCCTGCTTCACCCGCCTCCTCCGCAAGTCCGGTGAAAATATGATCACCCGAGCCGATCACGAGGCTGTCGAACGTGGCGAGGTCGTAGTCGTGGGCAGCGTCGATCAGCGCACGGTCCGCCGCGTCCCGCAAGTCGTTGACCACCACCCACCGGCAACCCCACTGGCGCACATCGAACGCCAACTTCTTCCAGAGTCTCCTGCCAGAAGCAACAACCGACAGGTCGCCGGGTTTGTGCTTCGCCAGCGCAAGGCACCGCGCCAAACGGTCCAAGGCCAAACCGTGCGCGTCCAACCCATCGCCTGCAAGGTTCTCAATGTCTACAAGGAACAGACTCCGATCCATGTTGGCTCCCAGCGTTGTGTGTGCTTCCACGAGTACCACGAGGGTGTGACAGCACTGCCAGTAGCCCGCATTCGGACCAAAGGTCGTCGGGCAGGAGCGACCTGTCTTCCGCCACTTGGCCCGTCGCCACCCAAACGTTGGCGCAACGTCCTCACGGTAGACGCAGGCTGGTACCGGCAACAGCGGGGTGGCGGCGATACCTTCCCATTGGTCGATCATCGCGCCGACGACGTGAAGGCGGGCGGACTCCACCGGTGCTTGCGACAGATCGGCCGTGATGGTCGGTTGACGTCAGTATCCAACCGATGGAGGTTTTCAGTATCGCACAGCGGCTCAGTTTCGATGAGCGCGCCCGGATCGAGGCGATGCGCGCCGCGGGGGGTCAGCGTGGCGCCGACGGCGTCGGTTCTGGTTGGCGCGATAGCCTCAGGGGTGTGAAGGCGCTTCGGTTCAGCCGCAAAGAAGTCCGCTATGTGGCTGCCATGGCGGCGTCGCGCCTACGGCCTGGGGCGGGCGCGGGAGTCGGCCCGCTGTCGCTTGTCGAAGACGACGCACCCGAACTGCCGGGCGAAGGCTGGCACCGTGTCTGGCCCCGCCTGTCGGGTATCTGCGGCAGCGATCTGGCAACCATCGACGGACATTCGTCACGCTACTTCGAAGATTTCGTCTCTTTCCCGTTCGTTCTCGGACATGAGATCGTCGGTGAGACCGCCGATGGCCGTCGAGTGCTGATCGAACCCGTGCTGGGCCACGCCGCCCGTGGCTTTCCGCTGCCCTTCGATGGCGCTGCCCCCGCCGATGGCAACGACTACCGGCACCTGACGTGCGGTCACCTCGAACCCGGGTTGCAGACAGGTTTCTGCGAGAGCACGGGTGGCGGCTGGGCAACCGAGTTCGTCGCACACGACAGCCAGCTGCACGATGTGCCCGAACAGATGAGCGACGAGACCGCCGTCACGATCGAGCCTGTAGCCGGAGGCGTGCACGCCGCGCTGCGAGCAGGTGTGGAAGACGGCGACACGGTGGCGGTGATCGGCGCCGGCCCGATGGGTCTGGTGACGGTTGCGGCGCTGCGCAATCTCACCGAACCCGGATCGATCATGATCGGGGCCAAATACCCACAGCAACGCGATCTCGCCGCCGAATTCGGGGCAGACGTGGTGAGCGCTCCCGACGAGTTGAGCCGAGCGGTGCGCCGGGCGACCGGGTCTTTCATGGTGGGTCCCCGACTTTCCGGGGGGGCTGATGTGGTGATCGACGCTGTCGGGTCGGCCGAATCGATCACCGAGGCCATCGGGCTGTGCAGGCCGAGAGGGCGGGTGGTGCTGCTGGGAATGCCCGGCGTTATCGACGTGGACCTCACCCCGGTCTGGCACCGCGAGACCGAACTTGTCGGCTCCTATACCTACGGAAGCGAACTGCTCAGAAACGGTCGCTCGACCACGAGCTTCGAATTGGCGATCGAGCTCGCCGAGCGGGTGCCTTTCGACAAGATGCTGTCGGCTGCCTATCCGCTCGACCGTTACCGCGATGCCTTGACACACGCTGCCGAAGCGGGCAGCCGCGGCGCCGTCAAGATCGCCTTCGATCTTCGCGACGAACGCCGCCGAGGCCTACCGAGCGAATAGCCGAACCTTTGACTGATATGGGCATCCGACTCGGTGGGGCAGGTCGTCAGTTCGCCTCCAACCCGACAGAATAGGACCAATGGCCGAGATCACCCTTGACGACAAGACAACCGCGGCGCTGACACTCTTCAACGAGTACGTGGCAGCCGACCGCGAACGCACCCAGCGTGAAAAGAGGTTGAAGAAGGCCGAACGGGCCAAGGACGACGCCGCGGCACTGGTCAAGAAGCTGTCCAAAGGCGGGTCGTCGAAAGAACGCTCAGAAGCCGAAGCCGCATACCTTGCCGCCGCCGAGAAGTGGAAGGCCATGCGCGACGGCAAGGAACCGCCTGCGGACTCCCCGGGCGCCAAAACCACAAGATCTGCAGAACCAGAGGCAGACGCAGACACAGCGACCGAAGCCGAGGCCCGAACAGACGACAAAACCGAAGCCGAGGCCCAAGGGGACGACGACAAGACCCGAACCGAGCCTGGGCCGGAAGCCGAAGCCGAGGAAGCAACCGAAGCCCAACCCGAAGCAGAAGTCAGACTAGAGACTGAAGCGACTGCCGAGGCCGATACCGGCGACGAAGCCGACTCGAACGAGAAACCCGGCGACTGAAGCCGCAGTCAATGAGGTTTGCGCGGCCTCGAACCGGCTCGAGGGTCAGGCCGGCCGGGTGACGCCGGCCGTATCGAAGCCGAGACGGCCAAACCCGCACAGAAGCGGCACGACGATCGGACGGGCAACCGCCAAGTCCGAGTGGTGGATCATCTGACAGGCCACCGCTGGGGCGACCGGTCAGTGCGGGTGCATTCCGCCGTCTACGACCAGTACCTGGCCAGTCATGTACGACGAGGCGTCGCCGGCCAAGAAGAGTGCCGCACCCACCATCTCGTCGGGTTCAGCGCAGCGTTTCAGGAGAGTCTGCGCTCCCATGTGCTCAGCGGCGCCTTCACCCACGTTTCGCACCATGTCGGTGTCTACCGGGCCGGGAGCCAAAGCGTTGACCCGAATACCCTGCCCAGCGAGTTCCCCCGCGAAGGAGCGGGTGACCGACAACAACGCCGCCTTCATCGACGCATAGATGGAGACGCCTCGCGCGAACTGGAAAGCCCCCACCGAGATCACGTTGACAACCGCCCCGTGCCCGCTGATGCCGAGGTGGGGGACGGCGGCGCCGATGAGAAGGGCGGGGCCTCGCAGGTTCACCTCGAATGACTTCTGCCAACTGCCCGCGTCCTGGCTGCCCACCGGGGCTGCCAGAGGATTGGCAGCGTTGTTCACGACGATGTCGAGCCCGCCGAACCGATCCACGGCCGCGCCGACGATGGTCTCGGCGCTGTCGTGATCGCCCATGTTGACGGCGATGCCAAGGGCCTCCGCCCCCATCGACTCGAGGTGAGCCTGCGCAGCGACACAGGCGGCTTCTTTCCGGCTGGCGACCACGACGTTCGCTCCTGCGGCAGCGAATCCCTCGGCGACAGCTCGTCCGATGCCGCGAGTCCCACCAGTGACAACCGCAGTTCGACCGCTGAGATCGAACAAAGACCGCAATTCGCTCTCATCCACAGCTGCCGACCCTACCCTGCCCAGACCGCAGAGGGATGCCAAAGCCGACCACACCGAGCCAAGCACAGGGATTGAGCCCGAGCACCGCCCTGTTGTTCTAGAGTGCCGCTCGTAGACGACCAATAGAACGTGGCCCAGATGAGAACAAACCTGCGAAAGTCCAATGTCGCCAGATCAACGGCGGTGTTGTTGACGACTTGGCTGTTGATTGCAGCGGGGTGTTCAGACTCGACACAACAGGACAATACGCAGGCCGCTGCCGACAACGACAGCGTCGAGCATCTCGCAAGCTCCTCATGCGCACCCCGCTCCGACAGGGCGGGCGACCACAACGCCGACCAAGGCCGGACCGAACCCCCCTCCGTGCCGCGATCCACCACCGTGATCATCGCGGAGGGCGCCGGAGGAGACGTACACGTCGGACAACTCGACAACGGACTCACCTACTATTTGGACTCCAACTGGACGCCCCACGATTCGCTGACACTGGTCCTGGCAGTCAAGGCAGGGTCGCTCCACGAGACCGAGCCGGCAAGCGGCGTGGCCCACTTCGTTGAACACATGATGTTCAACGGAACCGAGGAGTTCCCCGGAAACTCGGTCTACGACAAGGTGTTGGAGTTCGGTTTGGAAATGGGGCCCGACCTCAACGCCTTCACAACCTACGACGAGACGTTCTACTTGCTGACCGGACTCAGCGACGACGCCGAAGCCGTGGGGACCGGGTTCAGGGTGCTGTCGCAATGGGCGCACGCAGCAACAATTTCACCAGACTCGGTCGACAGTGAGCGGGGCATCGTACACGACGAGTACCGTACTCGCCACGAGACCAGCGAGGGCGTATTACTTGACTCCTCGTTACGCCTGTTGACAGAGGGCACGCCCTACGAGCAGCGTGCGCCAATCGGCGAAGCCGCGAGCATCGAGGAGACAACCGCAGCCGAGTTGCGAGAATTCTACGACACTTGGTACGTGCCCGCGAACATGGCGATCATCGCGGTGGGCGACCTCACTGTCGACGAACTCGAGTCGTTGGTGGAGGAGCATTTCGGTTCGATCCCGGCACAGGATCCACCAACGGCCCCCGACACGAACTCGCCGCTGAGGCCCGAGACCAGAGTCGAGATAACCGATACTCCCGGCCAAGCGGACCCTCAACTTTCTTTGTACCTGCAGGTTCCCGTTTGGGACCCGGCCACCCCGGAAGGCGAGCGGGCCGAAATGTTGGAGCTTCTGTCGACCTACGCCATCGGCAGTCGCCTCAAGTCCGCGCACGAACAGGGCCTGCTGTCTCAAACCGACGAGCCTCTCTGGTTGGCCTACAACCCCACGGCGGGTCTGCGCTACTTCGCCACGACGTTCAAGGCCGCTGATCTGCCCAAAGCAGTCGGTGATATGTGGAGCGTGCTGCTGAGCCTGGCCGACCACGGGTTCGGGGACAACGAACTGGCAGAGGCGAAGGCCCGTATCCTGAGCGAGCTGCAGCTGGTGGCCGACAACGTTGAGATCACCTACAACTCCCAATACGCCTTCCAGTACGCCAACCACTTCCTTCGCGGCACCAGCCTCGAAACCTCGCCCGAGCGGCTAGACCGAGCCGAGGCGCTGTTCGAAAGCATCGAAGCCGAAGAGTTGAGCGACCACCTGCGGTCGATCCTGTCGCAGAGCGGGCCGATCGTCTCGGTCAATGCGCAGGACGTCGCACAAATCCCCTCCGCCTTCGAGTTCCGGTCGGCGCTCGAAGGCGCCAAGACGGTCGACCTGGGAGAGGCGCCGGCGCCGATCAATGCCCTGATGGCTCCGCCCGATCCCGTCGAACCGGTCGCAGAAGGTCCGATCTCGGAGTTGAAGGCCGGATTCTACGACACTCCGTACGAATGGGAGTTCGCCAACGGCGCGCGGGTCAATTTCGGCCGATTGAGCGATCCGGGCGTGATCAGGTTGGAGGCGGCGTCGTTGGGCGGATGGTCGAGGCTTGAACCCGGAGATCGACCGCTCGCTGAAGTCATCGCCCCGCTGGCTGTGTCCCGAAGCGGCGTTGGCGATCTGACATCGGCACAGATCACTCAACACCTGGGGGCGAAACTGGTCTCGGTCAGGCCGTTCATCGCAGAGACCACCGAGGGTTTCAGCGGTTGGGCTCCGCCGACGGAGGCAGAAACGCTCTTCGCGATGCTGCATCTGTTGATCTGCGAAGCTCGAGTGGACGAGCAGGCGCTCAACAGTGCCGTCACTGCCGCTCAGCGAACTGCGCGTGAAGTCGACTGGACGTCACAAGTCAGAGCCGCCTACAACGAAGCGCGCTACGGGAACCAGATTGAATGGTTCCACCCGGTCGCAGCCCCTGAGGTCCTTGACGAGATGACCGCGGAATCACTGCTCGACATCTACCGGAACCGGCTCGGCGGCGCCGAGGGCTTGCTGGTGGCGGTCTCCGGTGACCTCGAACGCGACACTGTCGAAGACCTCGCACGCCGGTACATCGGTACGCTGCCGTCCGGCGAGCCAGAAACCTTTGCCAACCGCAGGCCCGCCCAACCTGACGGGATCGTGCGTACCGAGGTGATGCTCGCCAAGGACGCCGGCCCCACGGGTATCACCTTCTACCACGAAACGGCGCAGCCGATAGATCCTCAAACCGAGACGGTGCTCAGGGTGCTGGAGGCAGTGCTCAACACCCGCTTGTTGAACGACGTTCGGGAAGATCTTGGCGCCAGCTACAGCGTGACCGCGACGCTCGAACCCCGATTCACGCCCGAATCAGCCTTGGTCTCCGAGATCGACGCCGGCGGTGCACCCGAGTCGATTGAGGAGATCCGCGACGAAATCCTTCGGATCCTCAACGAGTTGGCAACTAGTGGACCCGACCCCGCCCAACTCACCGACGCCCACAGTGTTGTGTCAAACAGACTCAGCCATCGGGTGTACGGCGTTGAAGCCCTGCTCCGCCGCCTGCACTCCGCGGACTCCGAGATTCCCGGCGTGAATCCAGACAGCCCAGACGTCGTTGAGGCGACCGCTGATGAAGTGAAGGCTTTGGCGGCTGCTCTCTACGGCACGGGCCGACACATCGAGGTCACGCGCGTTCTCCCCTGAGCGTGATTCGTGCGACGACTAGTCGCGCAAGGCCGCCTCGAGCATGGAGAAGAAGTGGTCGCTCGGGTAGTGGGTCACAATATCGACGTTGGGTTCGCCGCCGCCGAAACCGAGCCGGTCGACCTCCATCACACCGCGTTGGGGGCCGTCGCCTACCATCACGTCCACATGCAAGCGCTGTGTCGTCGCCACGCTCGGGTCGATCGCATGGGCCATAGCGATCGGATCAGGCAGGTCGTCTCCCGCCAGCCCGTTCTCCATGGCGAACCTCCGGACCACCTGCGAGATGTCGACCGCGAACTGCGACAGCGGGGTGCCGACGGCTTGCAGAGCCTCGAAGCGGTCGGCGTCGACCACTGCTGAGGCGATAGAGATGTCCCAGCCCACGAACTCGATGGGGAACCCGGCACGGGAAACCACGGCGGCCGCTTCGGGGTCGGCCCAGAAGTTGTACTCCGCCATGGCCGACACGTTGCCAGGCCCATGCACACCGGTCCCGCCCATCACCACCACCCGGTCGACTGCGTCCGCGATCTCCGGCGCCAGCAGCACTGCGATGGCAAGGTTGGTCAACGGGCCCAGGGCCACCAGCGTGATCTCACCGGGAGCACCCAGAATCGTCTCCACGATCACCTCGGCCCCGCGTCCCTCAGCGGGCACTCGACCCGACAGCGGATAGCCGGCGTCGCCCATCCCGTCTTCGCCATGGACGTACTGTGCTGTCTCAAGCGAGCGCATCATCGGCGATGCCGCACCCGCATGCACCGGCACTTCGGCTTCGGCACCGCACAACTCCACCGTGTAGAGCGCGTTCTGGACTGCCTGGTCGAGGCCGACATTGCCCGACACAACGGTGATCGCCTCGACGGCGACGTCGGCGTGTCGCAGCGCCATGACCAGAGCAACGGCATCATCACTGGCGGTATCGGTGTCAATCAAGAATCTGCGCATCCGCCGAGCCTAGACCCAGCCAAGCACCAACTCGTTCCCAGCGGGAGGCCAACGGCCGCGCGCCGGTAACCTGTGGGGCCATGAACAACGCCGCGAACGCGCCGTATCCGCATGTCCAGAAAGCGGATCTGCCGGACATTGAGCGGCGCATTCTCCAATATTGGGCGGCCAACGGCATCTTCGAGACTTCGGTCGAGCAACGTCCGCTCGACGCGGAATACGTGTTTTATGACGGGCCGCCGTTCGCCAATGGACTCCCTCACCACGGGCATCTGCTCACCGGTTACGTCAAGGATGCGGTCCCCCGCTACTTCACGATGAAAGGCCGCAGGGTTGAGAGGCGCTTCGGTTGGGACTGTCACGGGCTGCCCGCCGAGATGGAGGCCGAGAAGGAACTCCCGGTGGCGGGCAGAGCTTCGATCATCGAGTACGGCATAGAGAAGTTCAACGAGCACTGCCGCTCCTCGGTGCTGAAATACACCAGAGAATGGGAGAAAACGGTCACCCGGCAAGCCCGCTGGGTCGACTTCGACAACGACTACAAGACCATGGACCGCGACTACATGGAATCGGTCATGTGGGCGTTCAAACAGCTCTGGGACAAGGGGTTGATCTACCAGTCGAACCGGGTGCTGCCCTACAGCTGGGGCGCCGAGACGCCCTTGTCGAATCACGAGATCCGCCTCGACGACGCCACCCGGCCCCGTCAAGACCCGGCGATCACCGTGGCGTTCGAACTCGACGACCCCGCCGGACTCCCCGGTTCCGGCGACACCGGCGCCGACGGGAGAGTGTCGATTCTGGCTTGGACCACCACACCGTGGACACTGCCGTCGAACCTCGCCCTCAGCGTGGGGCCCGACCTCGCATATGCGGTGATGCGCGATGCCGACGGCAGCCGCTACGTGTTGAGCGAAGCCGCACTCGAGACCTACGAACGCCAGCTGCGCGACGCCTCCCACATCGGCACCGTCAGCGGATCCGAGCTCGTCGGCCGCACCTATGCGCCGCTGTTCGACTTCTTCGCGGATATGGCGCAAGTCGATCCGCAAAACCCCCGCCACGGCAAAAACCGTGCCTTCGTCATCCTCGAAGGCGACTTCATCGACACTTCCGAAGGCACCGGCGTCGTGCACATGGCGCCCGGATTCGGGGAGGACGACCAGCGCGTGGCAGCCGAAGCCGGCATAGGAACCGTGGTACCAGTGGACGATTCTGGTTGTTTCACCGAAGAAGTGACTGATTGGGCCGGCGTCAACGTGCTCGAAGCCAACGCCGGGATCATCAAGCGGTTGCGCGACACGGGTCGTCTGGTACGTCACGACAGCTACACCCACAACTACCCGCACTGCTGGCGCACCGACACGCCGATCATCTACAGGGCCATGCCGAGTTGGTACGTGAGAGTCACCGAGATCCGCGACCGCCTGCTGGAGACCAATCAGGAGATCAACTGGGTGCCCGGGCATATCCGCGACGGCCGCTTCGGCATGTGGCTCGAAGGGGCAAGAGACTGGTCGATCTCGCGCAATCGTTTCTGGGGCTCGCCCATCCCCGTCTGGGTCAGCGACAATCCCGATTTCCCCCGCACCGACGTGTACGGCAGCCTCGATGAGTTGGAGGCCGACTTCGGGGTGCGGCCCGACAACCTCCACCGACCCTTCATCGACGAACTGGTACGGCCCAACCCCGATGACCCGAGCGGCGAGTCGATGATGCGCCGGGTCCCCGAAGTTCTCGACTGCTGGTTCGAGTCCGGCGCCATGCCCTTCGCCCAGGTCCACTATCCGTTTGAGAACAAAGAATGGTTCGACGAGCATTTTCCCGCTGATTTCATCGTCGAGTACATCAACCAGTCACGAGGCTGGTTCTACACGCTGCACGTGTTGGCCACCGCGCTGTTCGACCGGCCCGCATTCCAGAATGTCATCTGCCACGGAATCCTGCTGGCCGATGACGGCGCCAAGCTCTCCAAGAAGCTGCGCAACTACACAGAGCCGGAAGACATCTTCTCGACGCAGGGCTCCGACGCTCTGCGCTGGTACTTCATGTCGTCCAACATCGTGCGCGGCGGTGACGCTCGGATCTCTGACCAGGCCATCGACGATGTCGTCCGCCAGGTGATCCTGCCGATCTGGAACGCCTATTCGTTCTTCACGCTCTACGCCAACGTCGAGAGCTACCGGGCCTCGTTCCGCACCGACAGCGACGAGCTGCTCGACCGTTACATTCTCGCCAAGACCCGCGACCTCATCGCCAAGACCGAGGCTCGGATGGACGCCTACGACCTGGCCGGAGCGGCCGCGGAGATCCGCTCTTTCATCGACGCGCTCAACAACTGGTACATCCGCCGTTCCCGGGACCGCTTCTGGGGCGTGGACGGCAGCGGCGCAGACGTAGGCGGGCTCGACACGCTCTACAGCGTGCTCATCACGCTTGTGCAGGCAGCCGCACCCTTCTTGCCGATGATCAGCGAAGAGATCTGGCTGGGCCTGTCCGGAGCCGACGAGTCTCTGGCGCCTTCGGTGCACCTCTGCGACTGGCCGTCGGTCGACGATTTCCCTGCCGACGATGAACTGGTGGCCGCAATGGACCGGCTTCGAGACGTCGCCTCCACGGCATTGCGGCTGCGCGAGGACGAAGGTCTGCGGGTGCGACTGCCGCTGGCATCGCTCACCGTGGCGGGCCGTGACGCAACCACTCTGGAGCCGTTCAGCGAACTGCTAGCCGATGAGCTGAACGTCAAAGCAGTACACGTCACCGACGAGATCGGGAGCCTTGCCACGTTGATTCTGCGCCCCGACGGCAAAGCGCTCGGTCCGCGCCTCGGTTCGGCTGTTCAAGCTGTGTTCGCCGCTGCCCGCGCCGGCCAATGGGAGGCCAACGCCGACGGCACCGTTTCGGTCGCCGATCAGGTGCTGAGCGCGCAGGAATACGAACTGGTGCTGGAGTCCCCCGAAGGCGTGGCTGCCGCGGCGCTGCGCTCCAACGACGCTGTCGTCAGTATCGACGCCAACCTCACTCCAGAACTCGAAGCCGAAGGACTCGCCCGAGACATGGTCCGCGAGATCCAGAACGCCCGCCGAGCCGAAGACCTTGTCGTCACCGACCGCATCGAAGTCTGGGTCACGGCCGGGTCCGCTGCCGCTCTCGACTCGCTCGCAGAACACAGCGACTATGTGTCTGAGCAGGTGCTGGCCACTCGAATCAGCACTGAGGCGGCCCCTAGAGACCTGCGCGTCCACGAAGCCGAGATCGACAGCGGACCGTTCTGCTTCTCGCTGCGCACGACTCTCCCGTAGAGTTGGTCGAGACAGCAAGCGAGCAGCGTCCCTCGAAGCGGTTTCAGGACGGTGTGTCAAAACGTCGGGTATTCGGACAGACTGCTGGGGTGACGAGGCCAGTTGTCAACCTTGTTGATCCTGCGGATCTGACAGAAGAAGATGTGGTGGAGGCTCTCGCGCGTATCGCGGCCCAGGATGCTGGGCTGGCGCATTCGGCGGACCATGCCTATGAAGTACTGACATGGGGAGAGGGGCCGGGAGTGCTCCGCCAGGCAGGTCTGCAGTTCTGGCTCTGGTATACGGTGCCCACGAAGTACATCACCGACGAGGCGGGGTATATGAGCCGCTTGGCGCAGGGAGCCGCTGCACTGTTCGACGAACTCGGATTGCACGCGTATTCAGCTATCTGCCGGTCGTCTATCACCGCGGAGGTGCATGCCGCATATGACCGCAGCGGCACCGAGGGGCAACGGGTGGCGAGCCGGGCAATCGAGAAGTCCGGCGTCAGCCCCTCCGATTTGGCCGATTTCTCCTGGAGCGACTTCATGGGCGGCGAGGAGTCGTCAGCCCACTCGGCGGTCGAGGATGCTTTGGAGCGGGCTATCGCAGCCAGAGACTTGGTGGTGGGGGGTCGTGGCTGGCGTGTTGCGCAGGCTGCGGTGGTGGAGTCCGCCTTGGACGGCGACCACCCTGATCTGCCGGGCCAGTCGTGGCGCACGGCGGTGCTAACCGAGCGGCTGGAATGTTGGATCGGCGCGGCCGAGCGCCAGAGCAACCGACTTGGATCGGCCCGAGCAGCGGTGGCGAACCGGATATTGCACCCTGCCCAACCTCCCAGCGGCCTCCTTGCCGCGGTCGCTCCCCTGATATGGCTCCTTGATCGCCACGGCGATGAGCAGCCCTTGACCCAGGCGGGCTATCTCACACCGTCGTTCGTGAGGTCGCTGCAGGACGAGCGACCGGGGGCACTCAAGGCTCCTTTGTCTCGTGAGATAAGCAAGGAAGGAGACGATGTCGCGTTGTTGGTCCTGCGGGAGTGGCTGCAACTCGCCGGGGCGCTGCGCAAGCGCAAGTCGAAGCTGGTGCGGACCAGCGCCGGGGCGGCAATGGCCACAGACCCGGCCCAAGCCTGGAATGCCCTGACTCGGCACTTGGCTCCTCGGGGATGGGAAGGCTTCGTAGCAGAGGCTGCGCTGCTGCACCTGCTCGACGCTGCAAACCGCGATGTGGAGCCGTCATATGATTCAGTTCTAGCGTTCGTGGCCGCCGTTGCCGAAGACATGGGATGGACAACCACAGAAGAGGGAGAGCGGCGAGTGCCCTCAGAGATCGACGTGGCATGGGCACTGTTCGACAGCCGCCGCCTATGGGAGACATGCGACCTGATCACCGCACAGAGAACCTGGCAAGATCAGCGTTTCGCGTTGACTGAGGCGGGCGAAGCAGCCGCACTCGGCTACCTGCGCCACACCGCCGCCGGTCCCCGCACCTCGCTGGAATGAAGCCCGTGGGCGTACAGGTTTCGAAGCAATACTCCGAGCGTTTTTCAGGAGGGTCACTGCTGTGGGCTGGTGCCGAAGGCAGTTAACGGAATCGTATTTTCTGAACGTCGAGCGCGTCCAAGCCCTCTTTACCGTCCTGTCTGAGCCAATCCTCTTGACCTAGCCACATGGGGAGCAACGCATCTTCGATGTCGGGAGTCAAGCGGTCCCCAGCAAGGCTCCTGACCAATGCAGGAGGTAATTCACCCAGCGCTCGAAGCGCCAAAAGGCGAGTGTTGCCCTCAGTCTCCGCGGCATTGAGCAGTGCGCCAACACAGCGGTGACGCTGGAGAAGCTGGGCGGCTGTAGGGGCTTTGATCGCGTCCCCTTCCGAGAGCCAATCGAACAGTTTGCTCAGCAGATCTCTTGAAATCTCATCAACCGCCGAAATCGCGTGCAACGCCACCAAAGATTCCGAGTCAACGAATCTGTCGAGCAACATCTCGGGTTTTCTCGCCTCACCCTGACCCAACCCCCAAGCCGCCGCCGCTCGCAACTCGCTTGGAAGACCTGACAACGCCGCTATCTCAGCAAGAGCGTCCGCTGCAGCGTCATCCGGCAGTTCGGCAATCGCTAGCACCGCTTCCATTTGCTGGTCGACTCCGGTTGCCGGGTCGGTGATCTCCTTCATGATCTTGCTGACCCAATGGTCGGGTTGAAGCCGAGCCAGAGAAACCCGTGCTTCAAGGCGGATCCTCCAATCCACAAGGCTTTCTTCGCCAATTCGGGCTAGAACGTCCAAGTGCTCACGATGCCCCAAAGCTCCTGCCGCTTTAATCGCCGCGTATTTCTCTACGTCATCGTCTGAGGCCAAAGCGGTGCCCAAGTCCCAAGAGTCGCCTGGACATACCGGGTTCGGCTCCTGCTCGACAACCCCCGCGAGTACCTTGTCTCCTCCCTGGAAGCGTTCACCGGGTTTGGAATAGACAGACCTCGGGTCCGTCCAGTTCTTCCACTGCCAATAACGCTGCACCCTTCCGTCCGCTCCTTTGAAGACAATCCGACCTTCATCGTCTACCGCGACAAATTGCCCGCGTTTCGCCGGCACCCAACAAGGCCATGAGAGCGTGACTTCAGAACCTTCCGATGCTGCTTTGGGGCTTGAGCGCTTAGCCTGCGCGACGCTAGATCGAAGGGCATCCGTCGAGAAGAAGATCACAGGACCACAACGAGGCGGGTCCCAGTCGATGTCTGCTAGGAGGAATGCGAACAGGTCCTCACCGCGCATCCCACCTGCGTCCCACTGGCGCCCGGGCGCGTCTGAGTGAGAGAGCATGATCTTGAGCTTCGACTTCGCCCTTGACTCAACTCTCAGTCCGCATCGCACGCACAGAAGATCAGGAAGCCGCAACCGCTTGATCTTTGTCTGCCACACCTTGTTGGCCATCGCATAACGCTCAAGTTCTATGGGGCGATGCGCGAATTTCGCTCGAAGGCAGTCAGCCACCGCAGCAGTCCCCACAGCGCCGACCGACACAAAACGTGCAAAGTCAGCGTCTTCTTTGAAACCCACACCAAGGCCGTTCTGGACGCATACATGTCGGAGTGTATGTGTCGAATACCCCGAACTTGTCACACGGGGTGGGTAAGGTCCACTGTGTGAGCGAAAACGCACTTCATGGTCTGCCGTCTACCGTTTCAGTCAAACGCAGCGATCCCGTGTACATGGCCCATGCGTACCTGACCAAAGTTCCAGTCGCAGGGATCGTGCCGTTCATCGAGGAGTTCACCAGCGAGGGTGACATCGTGTTGGACCCCTTCGCTGGATCAGGGATGACGGGAGTGGCCGCGTTGATAACCGGCAGACGGGCAAGGCTGTGCGATGTGTCGGTGCTTGGGCGACATATCGGAACCAACTATTTGAACTTGGTATCCGAGGAGCATCTGCGGAAGCATGCCGACGAGGTTCTAATTCGCGCCGCGGAACACCTCGGCGATGTGTACGGCGTTCCCTGCGACCAGTGCGGAGCCGACGCCCAGATCGCCAAGACCGTTTGGTCGTCTGTCATGGAGTGCTCAGACTGCTGCGGAAGTTTCAACTACTACCGCACTCTGGAGGCAGCCGACTGGAAGAAGGAGCACATGGCCTGCCCACGATGCGGAAGTTCCGTTTCAAGCAGGTGTCGGCGGCTTTTTGAAACGCCGGTCGTTGACTCAATCGTATGCGAGTGTCATCGGACTCAAATTGAGCAACCCCATCAATCGCCACCGGTGGATGTAAGCCCTAACGGACATTGGCGGCCAGACGTCTCCGTCGACGAATCCCGTCAGATGTATGTCGCATCGGCACTGGGCCGCCATGGCCTTACCTCGGTAGCGTCGTTCTATTCCCCCCGCAATCTCCGCGTCCTGGCCACGCTTTGGGCCGAGATAGGCGAAATTGCCGACGAGGACTTGCGCGGGAAGCTTAGCTTCGTGTTCACAGCCATTTTGACACGGGCGAGCAAGCGATACCAGTGGTCGCGCCAGCGCCCCTTGAACGCGGCGAATGCCAACTACTACGTAGCCCCCGTGTTCTACGAGTGGAACGTCTTTGACCTCTTCAACCGAAAGGCAGAAGCTGCAATCCGCTCCGACCGCTGGATTCTCGATCAACGCCGCGATCGTATCGGCCCGCAAGCAGGCGAAGGCTTCGATATCGCGTACCACCGTGCCAATGCCGCAGCCCTACCCTTCGACGACGACTCAGTTGACTACGTGTTCACTGACCCCCCGTTCGGCGCCAACATTTTCTACTCCGACATGAACCTCTTCCAAGAGGCTTGGATGTCCGAGTTCACCGATCCAGACGAGGAGGCAGTGATCGACCGGGTGGACACCGGAACCGCCAGAACGGCTGACCGCTACGAGCGGATCATGGTTGGTGCTCTACGGGAGTGCCTTCGGGTCCTGAAGCCTGAGGGGTTCATCACCCTGCTCTTCGGCAACAGCTCCGGCAAGATGTGGCAGCTCCTCCAACGGTCCATATCAGCCGCCGGGCTGGAGGTGGTTCCTGAGCTCATTGCAATGCTGGACAAAGGCCAGCGCTCGGTCAAAGGACTCGCTTCTGGTTTCGAGAACACAGCCACTCTTGATCTAATGCTCACACTGCGACCTGCTACGGGTCCGCCATCAGAATTGACTGAACCCCCGCGGGCGGACTTGGAGGAACTTGTCCATAGGCAGCTTGCCGCAGGTCTCGACGTCAATCCCAGTTTGCTCTATCTGGAACTACTTCGACACGGTTTCCGCTCTGGATGGAACCTCAGTCAGATCAATCTGCGAAACGTGAACGAGATAATCCAAAACGCCGATCGAACGGTCGACCGACGCAGCGCCCGAGTGCTTTGAATCGGTCCCTCCAGCGAATTTCAGTCGAGGCGGCGGCCTTCTTCCACCAGGTTGATCTCCCAGATCACCTTCGCCAACGCATCGCCGGCGGTGATCGTCGGGAACCTCAATGGATTCTCCGGCGTCACTGTCGTGGGGACCGGCGCCAGAATCGTCCACGGCTCGGGATGGGCGAACTGCACCACCGAATAGCGGTCGCCCTGCTGACCCGCCCCTGAGACCACTCGGTGGAATCCTGGTGGAATCAGCCCGTTGGTGAACCGTTCGAGCATCAACCCGGTGTTGATGATCGCTCCGTCGTCGGGGGGCACCGCGTCAACCCAGCCGTGGGCTACTCTGACCTGCAGACCAGCCGCTGTGGCGCGCGGCAACGCGGTTATCAGGTTTATGTCGGCGTGCTCAGCAGCCCATACGTGCTGCTCGTCGGGCGCCTGATCCATCGCGGGGTAGTGGATCGCCCTGGTGAGGTTGGCGCCGTCGGTGAGCATCGCCTCGAAGAAGGACTCGTGCAGTCCCAGACCGACCGCGATGATCCGCGACACGCGGATCTGCAGCGCCACTACAGTGTCGTGGAATCTCAGGAGCAGTTCGCCCATGCCCGGGATGTCTTCGTCGGGCAGCGTCGGCGGCCCGTAGCGGAAGGGGTACTGGGTACGAAGCGGATGTCCCTTGGGCCTCGGGGCACTCCAGTTGAGCATCTCTTTGAAGTCGGGCACATCGGCGATGGCCGCTGTCTCCACAAGCAGTCCCGTGTACCCGGTTTGACCATTGCTGCCAGCTACTTTGTACGTGTCCTTGCGGTCTTGGGGCAACGAGAAGAACTCTTCGAGCTTGCCGTACACCTCGTCGATCATGGCGATGCTCATGTCGTGTTCCACGTAGACGAACCCTGTGGTGAGGCTCTTCATCACGCCATCGACCACCGCTTGGCGGGCCGAGCGGTCGCCTCGTTCAAAAGCCAACAAGTCGACGTCCAGGATCTCCATTCCGAAACATTAGCTCTGATCTGGTACTTCAAAGAAAAGAGGTCGTTCGAGTTGAAGGCCGCTGGTCGATCTGATTACGCTTGTGTAATTACATGAGCGTAGGGCACTCGGGCCACCACCACTAAGTGCCCAGAACTGAGAGGCAACGCAAATGGTGATGCAACAGGATCGGCTGAGCGCCGTACAGAGCACACCAGCAGCCTCAACCGTCACCACCAGCATGCGAGTGCGCAAGCGCAACGGCACGCTCGAACCCGTCGACGTCAACAAGATCGTCAACGCAGTGGCCAGGGCGACCGAAGGACTCCACGGCGTCGACCCTATGATCGTGTCCACCCGCACAATCGCTGCGCTGGCCGACGGCGCCACCACCCGCGAGCTCGACGAGCTGTCGATCCGCACCGCTGCGAGCCTGATCGTTGAAGAGCCCAACTACTCCAAACTCGCGGCCCGCCTGCTCTCGACCTACATAGACAAAGAGGTGCGCAACCAGAACGCTCCATGGTTCTCCGAGTCCGTCTCGTTGGGCCACACGCTCGGGCTCATCGGCGACGAGGTGTTCGGGTTCGTAGGCGACAACGCCCCGGAGCTCAACGCCGCCATCGACAGCCAACGAGACCGCAACTTCGAGTTCTTCGGTATCCGCACGGTCTACGACCGCTACCTGCTGCGCCACCCCGAGACCCGCAAGGTCATCGAAACGCCCCAGTACTTCTTCCTGCGAGTCGCCTGCGGACTGTCCGGCAACCCCGAAGAGGCGATCTACTTCTACGACCTGATGTCGTCGTTGGCCTACCTGCCGTCGAGCCCCACGCTCTTCAACTCCGGCACCAAGCACCCGCAGATGTCGAGTTGCTACCTTCTCGACTCTCCCGAAGACTCGCTCGAAGGCATCTACAAGCGCTACACCGACATAGCCCAGCTCTCGAAGTTCGCTGGCGGAATCGGCGTCGCCTGGCACAGGATCCGTTCCAAGAACAGTCTCATCGTCGGCACCAACGGACTCTCCAACGGCATCGTGCCATGGCTGAAGACCCTTGACGCGTCCGTTGCCGCGGTCAACCAGGGAGGCCGTCGCAAAGGCGCGGCCTGCGTCTACTTGGAGGCTTGGCATGCCGACATCGAGCAGTTCCTCGAACTGCGCGACAACACCGGCGATCACACCCGGCGCACGCACAACATCAACCTGGCCAACTGGATCCCCGACCTGTTCATGGAGCGGGTCAAGCAAGGCTGGAAATGGAGCCTCTTCGACCCCAAGAAGGTCCCGGAGTTGATCGACACGTACGGTGACGAGTTCCGCGCCATATACGAACAAGCCGAAGCGGACGGACTCCAAGAGAAGCAAGTCGAAGCCCGCGAACTCTACCAACGCATGATGCGGGCACTCGCCGAGACGGGCAACGGTTGGATGACCTTCAAAGACTCGGCCAACCGCAAGTGCAACCAGACCGGCCCCGGTTCAACCGGCGAAACCAACTCCCGCGACCGGGTCGTGCACCTGTCCAACCTGTGCACCGAGATCCTAGAGGTCACAAGCCAAAGCGAGACCGCGGTGTGCAACCTCGGTTCGGTCAACCTCGGCGAATTCGTCACGCCGACCCCCTCCCCAACTCCCCAAACACTCGCGGCCGCAACCACCAACGGCACGACTCCCGACCAGACAGCCACAGCTCAGCCCGCTGCAACCGGTACAAAAACGATGGACTACCAGCGGCTCGGGCAGGTAGTGCGCCAAGTCGTGCCCTTCCTTGACCGAGTGATCGACATCAATTTCTACCCGACCCCCGAGGCCAGCACCTCCAATCATCGCTGGCGGCCCGTCGGTCTCGGATTGATGGGCTTGCAAGACGTCTTCTTCAAGATGGGACTGCCCTTCGACTCGCCCGAAGCGCGCGAGGTCTCCAGCCGCATCAGCGAGGAGATCTACTTCAACGCCCTGTGGGCCTCAACCGAGCTGGCTGAAAGCCACGGGCCGCACGCCGCCTTCGCCGAGACCAGAGCAGCCCGAGGCGACCTGCAGTTCGACCTGTGGGGCGTCGAGCCGTCGGATCCCGAGCGTTGGGGATCCCTGCGCCAACGCATCGCTGAGCACGGCCTGCGCAACTCGCTGATGATCGCCATCGCTCCGACCGCAACCATCGCTTCGATCTCCGGATGCTACGAGTGCATCGAGCCGCAGGTGTCCAACCTTTTCAAACGCGAGACGCTCTCCGGAGAGTTCATGCAGATCAACCGCTACCTCGTCGCAGAACTGCAACGACGAGGTTTGTGGGACGCTGAGATGATCGCCGACGTCAAGAAGGCGGAGGGCTCGATTCAATCGATCGACCGTGTGCCCGACGACCTGAAGACCGTCTATCGAACGGCTTGGGAGATCCCGATGAAGTCGCTCATCGATATGGCCGCCGACCGTGGCGCCTTCATCGACCAGAGCCAGTCGCTGAATCTGTTCATGGAGGCCCCGACCATCGGAAAGCTGTCCTCCATGTACATGCACGCTTGGGAGAAGGGCTTGAAGACCACGTACTACCTCCGGAGTCGCCCGGCGACACGCATCAACAAGACCACAACTGCGGCACCGGGCAGCGGCGGCCCGACCAACGGCAGAAGGGACAAACAAACCTTCACAGACTCAGAAGCTCTTGCCTGCTCACTCGAAAACCCCGAGACATGCGAGGCATGCGACTGATGGCCCTCACCGACGATCTGAGCTTCGCCACCGCTCCGGCAGTGCCTGCCGAGGGCCACGCCGGTCATTACGCCACACCGGCCAATGCCGAATCCAACATCTTGGACCCCGGCTTCAACCTGACGTTGCGTCCAATGCGCTATCCGAAGTTCTTCGAGATGTACAAGGACGCGATCAAGAACACCTGGACCGTCGAAGAGATCGACTTCTCCGACGACCTCACGGACCTCGATCGCAAGCTGATGCCGGCTGAGAAGCACCTCATCAGCCGACTCGTAGCGTTTTTTGCAACAGGCGATTCGATCGTGGCCAACAATCTCGTTCTCAACCTCTACGAGCACATCAACTCGCCCGAAGCCCGGATGTATCTGTCACGACAGCTGTACGAAGAGGCGCTGCACGTCCAGTTCTACTTGAACCTGCTCGACAACTACATCCCCGACGCAGATGAGCGAGCCGCAGCTTTCGCCGCCATCGACAACATTCCGTCGATACGGGCAAAGGCTGAGTTCTGCTTCAAGTGGATGGACTCAGTCGGCGACGGTCCGCTGCTGACCGCCGAGGATCGCAAACGGTTCCTGATGAACCTGATCTGCTTCGCGACCTGCATTGAAGGCCTGTTCTTCTTCGCCGCCTTCGCCTATGTCTATTTCCTGCGTTCCAAGGGCCTCCTCAACGGTTTGGCCGCAGGCACCAACTGGGTGTTCCGCGACGAATCGATGCACATGAACTTCGCCCTCGAGGTGATCAACACCGTGCGGGCCGAAGAACCAGACCTCTTCGACGCAGAACTAGGTGAACGCATCACCGCGATGCTCACCGAAGCCGTCGAGGCTGAATTCATGTTCGCACAGGACCTGCTAGGCGAAGGCGTGCCCGGCATGTCCACCGCCGACACCCGCGACTACCTCGAGTTCGTGGCAGATCAGCGGCTCGTTCAACTGGGCCTTCCCCGTCGTTTCGGTTCTCGCAACCCGTTTGCCTTCATGGAGCTGCAGGACGTGCAGGAGTTGTCGAACTTCTTCGAGCGGACCGTTTCGGCATACCAGGTCGGGGTAGAGGGCGAAGTCTCCTTCGACGAGGACTTCTGACCCGACCAACAAGCCCGAATCTCAGTCGACCAACGCTCTCAGTCGATCAACGCTCTCAGCGGTCGACGGAGCCGCCGTAGCCGGTGGTGCCCGAAGCACCTGCTGCAGCACCGAGGCGCTGCAGCGGGGTGGCATGGGTGGAAGGCGTCGGGGTGAACTCAACGGGCATCCTCTTCACGCCACCAATGAAATTCGAGCGTAGGTGGTCGACATCTCCGGCCAGATGAATGTCCGGTAGACGCTCGGCGATGCCCTTGAACATCAATCGAATCTCCATGCGAGCCAGGTTCGCGCCAAGGCAGAAGTGAGGTCCGCCACCTCCGAAGCCAACGTGTTCGTTGGGCGTGCGCTCAATGTCGAAACGCCATGGATCCTCGAAGGCTCTCGGGTCGCGGTTGGCGGAAATATGCCACATCACAACCTTGTCGTTCTCCTTGATCTTGACGCCGCCCAATTCATAGTCCCGCGTGGCCTGACGCCGGAAATGGAGTACCGGCGTGGCCCAGCGCACCACCTCGTCTGCCATGGTCGGGGTGTACCGGTCAGGATCTGAACGGTATTTCTCCCACTGTTCGGGGAACTGGAAGAAGCCGTGCATGCCGTGGGTAATCGCGTTTCGGGTGGTCTCATTGCCTCCCACACAAAGCAACAGGAAGAACATGTCGAATTCGACGTCACTGAGCTTCTCACCGTCGACGTCCGCAGACAGCAAGGTGGTGATGATGTCGTCTGCGGGCTTGTTGCGACGCTCTGTCTGCAAAGCATTGGAGTATTGCAAAAGCTCGGCGCAAGCGGCGATCGACTCTTCGTGGGAGGTCGCGAAGTCCGGATCATCGACGCCGGTCATGGTGTTGGTCCAGTCGAATATCTTCGAGCGGTCTTCAAGTGGGATGCCTACCATCTCCGCGATTGCCTGCAAGGGAAGTTCAGCGCTCAGGTCGTTCACGAAGTCGGCATGGCCCTGTTCGGACACCTTGTCGATAATCATGTCGGTGCGATTCAACAGGTAGTCCTCAAGCAGGTTGATCATGCGCGGGGTGAAGCCGCGGCTGACGATGCGGCGGTAGCGCGTGTGCTTGGGAGGATCCATCGTGAGCATTATCGAGTCGTTCTGGAATCGCTCGATTGAGTCGGCCCCGTTTCGCTCCCCCATCTGAGTGCCACCGCGGTTGGATGAGAACACCTCTGCATTGCGGTTGACTTCCTTGAAGTGCGCGAGACGCGTGATCGCCCAATAACCAGGGCCCGTGTCCCCCTCGTCAATCCAGTGAATCCCGGGGTCGGTTTCACGCAAGCGTTCAAGCATGTCGTGGTGTTCCTGACGCTGGAACGCGTCCATGTCCCACAAATCAACACTGTCGGTGACTGCCATGCCAACTCCTAAAAATTGCCTTCCTGTGAAGGAACTCAGAGTACGGCGCGTCGGAAAGAAATCAAACTGTGGGAGCGACAACCGGCTCAGGGCCGATGTAACGCGCGCTGGGCCGCATGATCTTGCCCTCGGCGTGCTGCTCGACCACATGCGCCGCCCAACCGATCGATCTGCTGACCGAGAACGTCGGGGTGAACATATCTCGGGGCAGGCCAACCAGTTCCAGAACCACACCGGCCCAGAACTCGACGTTGGTGACGATCCGCTGATCGGGTCTCCACTCGGCCAGCACCGCCAGGATCTCCCCTTCGATCCCCGCAGCGCGGTCCACGAGTTCACCTCCTAGACGCTCAGCGGCCTCGCGCAATACAACGCCGCGTGGATCTTCTGCCCGATACACCGCATGACCGAATCCCATGATCTTGTCGCCCGCGCCGAGCCGAGCGCGGGTCCAGTCCGCCGCAGCGGACGGATCGCCGATCTCGTCGATCATCTGCATGCAACGGCTCGGGGCGCCGCCGTGCAGGGGACCCGTGAGCGCCCCCACAGCGGCAACCAACGACCCGGCCATGTCCGCGCCGGTGCTCGCTACCACTCGACCCGTGAACGTCGAGGCGTTGAATCCATGGTCGAGCGTCGCCACAAGGTACTGCTCAATGGCACGTTCAGCCTCAGTGCTCGGAACCGAGCCGGTCACCATGCGGAAATAGTCGGCGGCATGGCCCATCTGAGGATCAGGATCCACCGGAGTCAACCCCCTCCGCCGTCGATAGTGGCGGGCGAGGATCGTGGGCACAACCGCAGCAAGGCGCATCGCGTCGCCGCGTATCTCTTCGGGGTTGCGGTCAAGCAGTGGACCCCGGTCCTCTTGATCACCCACTGCAAGCATGCCGATCCGCAGAGCCGCCATCGGATCGGCGACCCAGCGAGCGCTCTCGTCGAGCAGCCGCGAGACCGGCTCGGGCAGCGCTCGCAGCAAAGCGGTCTCTGCCTGCGGCGCCTCGGGAGGCAGCGCACCGCTCATCTGCAGTGTCCACACATCTTCAAGCGAGCGGGTGCGGGCGAGTTCCGCGGCGTCGTACTGCCGGTAATGGAAGAATCCCTCTCGGCCTCTCACCGCACCGAGCATCGTGTCGGCCACCGCCAAGCCCTTGAGTCCCGGGGGCGCGATTTCCATGGGTGTCCTCTCCTTGTTCCTGCGGGATTCCGCCAGTTGAATATTGCCGTGCAGCAGGGCAGGACAACAACACGGGCCCCACGCTTGGGCGGGGCGGTCTCGCGAGTCTGCTCAGCCTTCCAGCAGGCGGTCGACGGCAACGCTCGGGCTGAGCTCCCCTGCTGCTACGGCGGCTTCAAGTTCAGCGTTTCGGGCCGCGAACGCAACATCTCCGCTGACTCGGTCCAGCAGCCGCTCGCGTACCAATTTGCGCATCCATTCAAGTTGTTGCCCTCTGCGGCGTTCGTCGCGTTCACCGGTTTCTTCAAGCGCGCGGCGGTGCTTTTGGACCAGCGCCCAGATCTCGTCGAGACCCTGGCCTGTGAGCGCGGAACAAGTTACGACGGGTGTGCTCCAGTCGGGGCTCTGCGGCGCCAACAGCTGCAGCGCTCGGCGATAGTCGGCCGCGGCTAGTTCCGCCCGTTGCGAGTTGTCACCGTCTGCTTTGTTGACGGCCACCAGATCGGCCAACTCCAAGACGCCTTTCTTGATTCCCTGCATTTCATCGCCCGCCCCCGCCAGCATCAGCACCAAGAAGACGTCGACCAAGGAATGAACAATCGTCTCCGACTGCCCGACGCCGACAGTCTCAACGATGATGACGTCGTAGCCGGCAGCCTCGAGCACCAGCATCGACTCGCGGGTTGCGCGGGCCACTCCTCCCAGAGTTCCGGCCGCCGGTGCGGGCCTGATGAAAGCCCTGTCGTCGGCAGACAGTTTCGTCATCCTTGTCTTGTCGGCGAGGATTGAGCCGCCACTGCGCGAACTCGAAGGATCGACAGCGACCACCGCGACACGGCTGCCAGACGCAGCGAGTCTGATGCCAAGCGTCTCGATGAACGTCGACTTCCCCACTCCTGGGACGCCGGTGATCCCGATCCTCTCCGCATCGCCGGTATGAGGCAGCAACACCTCGAGCAGCGCAGCGGCTCTCTGTCGATGTTCAGATCTGGTCGATTCGACAAGCGTGATGGCGCGGCCAATGGCGCTGCGGTCACCGGCAAGCACCGCGGCAGCGAGATCGCTGTCGCTTGCGGCTGGTTCGCCTTCGCCGTCTCGGATTGCGCTTGACATCACCGCCGACGCTACAACAGAGCGAGCAGCTCGACCGCAGCGTCGGCGATGACCGTTCCCGGGGGATAGACAGCCACCGCGCCCATCTCCAGCAACGGCTCTACGTCGTCTGGGGGGATCACGCCGCCGACAGTGATCTTGATGTCCGGGCGGCCGAGTTGTTCGAGTTCGCGGATCAACTCGGGCACAAGGGTGAGATGGCCGGCCGCCAGTGACGAGGCCCCCACGACATGGACGTCGGCCTCAACGGCTTGGCGTGCGACCTCCGCCGGAGTTTGGAACAGCGGGCCGATGTCGACGTCGAATCCCAGATCGGCGAAAGCCGTGGCAATCACCTTTTGACCCCGGTCGTGGCCGTCCTGGCCCATTTTGGCCACGAGAATACGGGGACGACGCCCTCGGGCTTCGGCAAAGGCCTCGACTTGTCCTCTGACTTCGGTGATGGAATCGTCGTTGGCGCCCATTTCGGCTCGGTACACCCCTTCGATAGTACGGATCTGAGCTGCATGACGACCGTAGACGTTCTCCAGGGCGTCGCTGATCTCCCCAACTGTTGCTTTTTCACGGGCCGCGTCTATGGCCAGTGCCAAAAGGTTGCCGTCGCCGGTCTTCGCGGCCGCGGTCAACGCCGTCAGCGCGGACTCCACGCTGTGGTCGTCTCGTTCGGCTCGCAACTGCTCCAGCTTGACGATCTGGGCGGCTCGCACGTCGGCGTTGTCGATCTTGAGGACTTCAACGTCCTCGCTCTGTCCGAGTCGCGGATCAAGCCGGTATTTGTTGACTCCGATCACTGCTTGAGCCCCGGAGTCGATCCGGGCTTGGGTTCGTGCGGCTGCTTCCTCAATCCTCATCTTGGGGATTCCCGCTTCGATAGCCGCCGCCATGCCACCCATGCTTTCCACTTCGCTGATGTGGTCCCAGGCGACTTGCGCTAGATCGTGGGTCAGTTTCTCAACGTGATAACTGCCACCCCAAGGATCGACGGTGCAGGTCGTGCCGCTCTCCTGCTGCAGGAACAGTTGAGTGTTGCGAGCAATTCGGGCAGAGAAATCGGTGGGCAGCCCGAGCGCCTCGTCCAAGGCGTTGGTGTGAAGCGATTGGGTGTGGCCCTGCGTGGCGGCCATCGCTTCCACGCAGGTGCGAACGACATTGTTGTAGACGTCCTGGGCAGTGAGACTCCAGCCGCTGGTCTGCGAATGCGTGCGCAAAGACAGCGACTTGGGGTTTTCAGGCCCGAACTGCGCCATCAACTTCGCCCACAGCAGGCGGGCGGCGCGGAGCTTCGCGACTTCCATGAAGAAGTCCATGCCGACACCCCAAAAAAAGCTGAGCCGTGGGGCAAACGAGTCGATCGGCAAACCGGCCGAGACGCCGGCCCGCACGTATTCGATACCGTCGGCCAAGGTGTAGGCCAGTTCCAGATCAGCGGTCGCCCCGGCTTCTTGGATGTGGTACCCCGAGATCGAGATCGAGTTGAACTTCGGCATCTCCTGCGACGCGAAGGCGAAAATGTCCGAGATGATCCGCATGCTCGGAGCCGGCGGGTAGATGTAGGTGTTGCGGACCATGAACTCCTTGAGAATGTCGTTTTGGATGGTCCCCGCAAGCTGACGCGGTTTCACCCCCTGCTCTTCGGCTGCCACGACATACAGGGCAAGAACCGGCAGCACTGCGCCGTTCATGGTCATGGAGACGCTCATCTGATCGAGGGGGATTCCCTCGAACAACTGGCGCATGTCGAGGATCGAGTCGATTGCGACGCCTGCCATTCCCACATCACCCGATACGCGGGGATTGTCGGAGTCATAACCGCGGTGCGTCGCCAGGTCGAACGCGATTGAGAGGCCTTTTTGGCCGGCAGCCAAGTTGCGGCGGTAGAAGGCGTTGGATTCCTCGGCTGTGGAGAACCCCGCGTACTGTCGGATGGTCCACGGCTGGTTCACATACATCGTCGGATAGGGGCCTCGCAGGAAGGGTGCGAACCCGGGCAATGTGTGCGGGAAATCGAATTCGGCAATGTCTGCCGCGGTGGCTACTGCCGCAATATCGATTCCCTCCGGTGTAGGGCTGACATGGGTGCGTCCGGCGGCGGTCTGCTCTTCGTCGAGACCGTTGAACTCGGCGTCGTCGAAGTCGACCGTCGTGAAATCCGGTATCACGCTCATTGCTTCACCGTATCGGTCACCGCACCTCCATCGGCGATGATCCCGACGCTGCTCGAGGGGGCTAGACCCCGAGATCCGCGTGGAGACGGGTCAGGGCTTCAATCACGTCCATACCCTGATACCAGAACTCGTCGACGCCGGCGGCCTCGAGATCGCCTCGCAGGTCGCCTGGAGGGCCTGCGAGGATCACTCGCTTGGCGCCCGCCTCCCGCAACGCCAATGCCGTGCCGACTCCGCGAAGCGCATAAACGGGATCCGACGAACAGATCACCGCCACCGAAGCGCCAGACTCACTGAAGCGGGCTTCGGCTTCCAACGGCGATTGAGAACCGTCTGCTTGTGCGCCTGAGCCGGCTACGCCGCCAACCGCCAGGAGGTTCGACACCCAGGTGCTTCGATTCGTGTGGGCCGCCAATTCCCCGAGCGCGGCGATATGCACTCGAGGTCGGCCGCCGGTAGTCAACAGATGACGGTCTGCTGCGTCTCTCAAAGCCTCGAACGGCGCTGCCGGCCGGCGCAGCGGGAGGCCCGCTCCGTCCGAGCCCTCGAGTGAGGCGAGTTCCTGGTCGGATTGCCCTTGGTCTGTCGAATCCGGATATTCCGAGATCCCAGTGACGACCTCGCGGCGAGTGTGGAGTGCTTCAAGCCTTCGCTGCCACGTACGGTCGATCGCTGAACGAACAGAGCCATCGGCAAGGGCAGCCTCGATCCCGCCCGCAGCCTCGACTTCGGCAAACTCAGCCCAAGCTTTGGCGGCGAGCCGGCCGGTCAGGGACTCTACGAACCAAGCACCCGAGGCGGGATCCACCACTCGAGCGAGGTGTGACTCTTCAATCAGGACCGTCTGGGTGTTGCGGGCAAGCCGTCGAGAGAATTCGTCGGCTGGACCGATTGCCTCAGTGAAGGGCAGCACGGTGACCGCATCGGCGCCGCCGACACCGGCCGAGAAGGCTGCTGTCGTGGCCCGCAACATGTTGACCCACGGGTCTCGGCGGCTGTAGACGGCACGACTGGTGACCGCTTGTTGGAGTTGGGGCGCAGCGGCGGGGTCGACGCCGGACGCCTCCAGCACACGCGCCCAGAGCCGCCTTGCGGCACGCAGTTTGGCCATGTTGGCGAACTGGTCGGCGCCGACGCTGAGTCTGAAACCGATGGTGTTCGCGCCGAGAATCGGAGCGACGTCGAAGGACTCGAGCAGCCGCAGATAGGCGACTCCGGTAGCGATGCTGTAAGCGAGTTCGCAAGCCTCCCCGGCGCCGGCCTCAGCGTAGCGGGTCGAGTCGACGCTCAAGGTCCGACCTGACGGCAGCGAGGGGGCCAGCGAAGCGGCCACACTGACCACATCGCCTGCATCGGCGAACCCGCCGCGCAGCACCTCGCCTATCGGGTCCAGCCCGAGCCATCCGGCGGTGGCGGCCAGACTCCCCTGCTGTTGGATCACCGCAATCATCGCACGCGCCGCATTGATGTCGGCATGAGGAGCCAGGACCACCTCGGCCAGGTCGAACAGAACCCCTGCGGTGGCCCTCTGCAGAGCGTCAAGGGTCCAGTTCGGGGTCGGGGGAGTCAACTCAGCGGAGGTGACGCCGCGCTCGAGCTCCTCCAGAATCGTGCGGTTGCATGCGTCCGGGTCCCCGCCGTTGAACTGCTGACGCACATTCCAGCCGCGCTCGAGCCGCGCAACGTCGACGGGAACGAACTTGGCGGGCGCCGCCGATTCTGATGCTGTGTAGAGCGGGAGGACGTCCAAGCCGTCGAGTGTCGTTGAGACGAGCACCTCGTCGAATGACCGGCCGCGCAGCACTCTTGCGACTGCTTCGCTCCAATCCGAGAACTCGGCCTTTGCAGGCCCAGAGTCGAATTCCGGTCGGGTCACAGTTCCATTTTGGGATCGTTTTTCGGTTTTGCCACGCGGACCACAGAGCAATTATCTCCCCGCGACGCGGGATATATGTTTTCGAACACGACCACAACGACAATTACAACAACCTCTTCGAATGCGTCTACTGGTCCATTGCATCGCTCACCGCAGGCGCAGAGGGCATCGCCCCTGTCACCTCAGTAGTCGAGTTGGCCCTGGAGGCCTTCGACCGCCTCGATGAACTCTTCGACCATGTCCATCACAACGGCGCTCGCAGACTTTCGCTGGTTCATGCTGCCGACAATCTGTCCGACGAAATAGTTGGCCAACTTCTCGGCCCCGGATCCCGAGATGTGGGCTGCACGGTCGATCCGTCGCTGCGCGGCCGCCGTGAGGACCGGTTGCAGGGGCATGCCCAGCGGGTCGGGCGAGTCCTCTCGCTCCCACTCCCGGGTCCACGCCGACTTCAACATCCGGGCTGGTTTTCCGGTGAGTGATCTTGACCTGATCGTGTCTGCAGATGTGGCCGCAAGGAACTTGTCCTTCACCACCGGGTGGGTTTCAGCCTCATCGGTGGTCAACCAGACAGACCCGCACCACACGCCCTGGGCGCCCAGTGCCATGGCGGCAGCCATCTGACGTCCGCTGCCGATACCCCCGGCTCCCAACACTGGGAGCGATGTGGCATCGACGATCTCGGGAATCAACACCATGGATCCGATTTCGCCCGTATGACCTCCCGCTTCGGAACCTTGCGCGACGATCAGGTCGACGCCGGCACGCTCGTGCGCCTCAGCGTGCGAGGGTCTACCCGCCAGGGCGCCCACCTTGCGGCCCGCCCCTTTCACTGCCTCGATCATCTCCGGCGGCGGCGGGCCCAGCGCGTTCGCCACGAAAGCCGTCCGCTTGGCCAACGCAACATCGATTTGAGGAGCCGCTGAGTTCGCGGAGAAGGGCGCAGCCCCGGCGCGGTCCATGCCGCCTGACTGTGTGCGATCATCCGGGGGCATCTCGGGAACCTCGTAGCGGGCCAGGATGTCGTCTACGAATTCGCGGTGTTCTGGTGGAATCATCTTGACGAGATCCGCTGTGGTGAAACCGCCGGAGTCGTCACCGGCATAGCGGGCCGGGATTATCAGGTCGACGCCGTACGGCTTGTCTCCAACCGCGTCCTCTATCCACTCAAGGTCGATTTCAAGTGCTTCGGGGGTGTGGCCGACCGCGCCCAGAACTCCCATCCCTCCAGCTCTCGAGACCGCAGCCACCACGTCTCGGCAATGGCTGAACGCGAATATCGGGAACTCCAGATCGAACATTCTCGTGACGTTGTTGTGCATGACTGGATCCCCTTGTCGACTCAGTCTCTCCGCGGGCAGGGCCATTCGCAATACCCAGAAGTCAGCGAGCGTTCACATGGTTCGGATACACTGCGCGCATGAGCACCCCAGAAGTCGTGATCGTCGACGCCGTCCGCAGCCCGATCGGCAAGCGCAACGGCGAATTGTCCACCATGCACAGCATCAACCTGCTGGGTGATGTGCAGAAGGCGATCTTTGATCGCACCGGAATGGACCCAGCCGAGGTAGGGCAGGTTGTCGGCGGCTGCGTCGGCCAGGTCGGGATGCAGACCATGAATACCGCCCGCAACGCCTGGCTCGCCGCGGGGCTGCCCCTCTCGGTGGCCGCCACCACGGTCGACGCCCAGTGCGGTTCGAGCCAGCAGGCAACCAACCTCGCCTACTCGCTGGTGAAGTCCGGGGTCGTCGATTCGGCATTGGGTTGCGGAGTCGAACTGATGAGCCGGATCAAGATGGGGGCGGCCATTCCGGATCCCGACGACACGGGGGTCCCGGTCAACGCCCGCTACTGGAAGAACTACGAGTGGACCTCGCAGTTCGAGGGCGCCGAGCGTATCGCAGACAAATGGGATCTCTCCCGGCGAGAAGCTGACGAGTTCGGGCTGCGCAGCCAGCAACTGGCTGCCAAAGCATGGGAAGAGGACGCCTTCGGCTCACAGATCGTTCCCGTCGAAGCACCGCTGTGGGACGAGGAGGGCAAACCTGCCGGGGAGCACAACTCCGTCACCAGAGACGGCGGCTTGCGCGAGACCACCATCGAGGCACTCGCCAACCTCAAACCGGTTGCGCGTGACGACGGAGTGCACACCGCCGGCTCCTCAAGCCAGATCAGCGACGGTGCGGGCGCGGTGCTGATGATGACCCGCGCCAAGGCCGACGGACTCGGCCTGAAACCACTGGCGGTGATCGTCGACACTTGTCTCGTCGGCACCGACCCGGTGCTGATGTTGACCGGGCCCATCGACGCCACCCAGAAACTCCTCGCCGACAACAATCTCACAATCGACGACATCGGACTCGTCGAGATCAACGAGGCCTTCGCCTCAGTAGTGTTGGCCTGGGAACGAGAGCTGTCTCCCGATATGGGCACAGTCAATCCCAACGGCGGGGCCATTGCCCTCGGTCACCCCCTGGGAGGGACGGGATCGATCCTGATGACCAAGGCGGTACACGAGATGCAGCGCAGCGACATCGAGTACGGCATTGTCACCATGTGCTGTGGTGGCGGCCTGGGAACCGGAACCCTGCTTCAGAAGGCCTGACCGACACTCGTGGCGGCCCTCACCGCTGGGTCCAGAACTCCTGCCAGCGTTCGTCGTCGTAGGGGATCGAACCCAGGCCTATCTGCCTTTCCGGCCAATTGGCTGCTGCTTGTGCCAGCGGGTCGGGCTCATCGTGCCGCCAGCCGAGCCACAGCAGGTGGCGCCGACTGGTGAACTTCCACACACCGCCGACACGTATGTAGCGGTCTTCGTACTTGATCAACTGCTGGATGAAGCCCTCTTTGCCGTCGTCGATGAATCCGTGGGCCCAAACCGTGCCCCGCGCAGTTTGAGCATCACCCGCACAAGAGGCGCTGTCGGGGCTCGTTCGGTCGAACTCGATCAGATGATTGGCCACCAGCAGCACTGCCAAACCGATCTGCCCGAGTGCTCCGTCAAAGAAGCGGCGTGCTCCGTCTGCGCCTTTGCCATGCGTCCCGAACCGCGCGTCGGGGCTGTAGAGCGAAGCCAGGAAATCGATGTCCCGTCGGTCGACAGCGTCCGCGTATGCGAAAGCCAGTCGACGGATCTCGTCTCGCGCCAGCGCCTGCTCGACGGCTGTCATTTCATCAGTCACCAAGACCCTCCTCCGATTCAGTCCGATTCCGACACCGCGACAACGTGGTCGAGGAAACGGTCGATCGTGGCGACGGCCAACTCCAAGAACGCCTCGCCTTCGGGAGTCGGCTCCGGATCGACGACCACCCCCCAGGACAGGTGGCACTCTCCTCGGTCGTCACGCAGCACAAATGTGGCGTGATACAGGTCGAGACCCGTGGGTCCGGTCACCGAATAGGCGCGCCGCCACGGTGGTTCGAACGACAGCACCGTTTCCACCAGTTGCTCGTCTGAGCCGAGCAGCTCCTGCTGATCCGGCAGGCTGAGATGCAGCACCGCTCCCGGGCCATGCGGCGGTGGATCGCCCTCGATGACATAACCGCCTGTCAGCTTCTCGATCAGGTTGTTCAAGGCGTTCCAAGTGTGCTCGCGGGGCGCGTTGACGTGCCTTTCCAGTGAGCGGGACTGGTGCTTCCTGTTCATGAATCAAAACCTCCGCGTCGACATGGCATCCACAATCGTGTCGCGCAGATCCGGTCGACAGATTATGAGGCCGGGCGACCACGGGTCGGTCTTGTTGAACCAGAGCTCACTGCCGTCGAGCCGGCAGGCGATCAGACCCGCAGCCTCGGCCACCGCAGCCGGCGCGCACACATCCCATTCGTAGAGCCCACCGCCGTGCACATATGCATCGACTTCACCGCGTACCACGGCCATCGCTTTCACACCTGCTGACCCGACGGCCAGGATTTCCGCACCGAGCGCCCGTTGCAGCAACCGGCCATCGATGTGGCGGCGCGACCGCGAGACCAAGACCCGAGGTTGATCGCCGACCCGGGACATGATCGGCACGGGAGTCGGTTCGGTGGCCCACGTCGTGCCCCATCCCGGCACCGCCACGGCCCCCGCTGTTGGTTTGCCGGCTTCAACCAATGCCACATGCACCGACCAGTGAGCACTCCATCCGAAGTCGTTCGACCCGTCGAGCGGGTCGACAATCCATACCCGCTGCGCGGTCAGACGAGAACTCCGGTCGCGTCCCTCTTCGGAGAGGACCGCGTCGTCCGGACGATGTTCGGCCAATTCCCCGACAATGAAATCGTGGGCCGCACGATCACCCGCGTACTCGAGCGACGTCCAGTGCCGATGCGGGCCCTCAGACTTCGCGAGCATGCGCTGCAGCATCTCGCCGGTCTCCGACGCAATACGAAACGCCAACGCATGATCGGAGGAATCGGCCATTCAGGAAGCTCAGATCCCCCACGCCGAGACGCCGCCGCCGGCAGCTATATGTTGCGCACGAGCGACGATCTCCTCTCCGTACTGCGGATGGGGAAGGATGTAGAACCTCTCGTCCACGATCGCTTCTAACACCTGCTGCGCGACTTCGCTGGGCGGCATCCCCGAAGCAACCAGATCTCGCGCCGCCTCGCGCCTGAATTCTAGTTCTTCGCTCGGTTCCGTGAGCGACGCCAGATGTTCAGGGATGTTCCGGTCAGAGTCGGCGATGCGAGTGCGCACGAATCCGGGGCACAGCACCGAGACTCTCAGGTTCGTGGTGTCGCGGGTCTCAAGGGAGAGCACCTCGCTCACAGCGACAACGCCGTACTTTGCCACTGTGTAGGAACCCAGCGACGGCGTCGGAAGCAGCCCGGCCATTGAAGCTGTATTGACTATCGCGCACGGTTCGCCGTGAGCGACCATTTGGGGGCCGAAGGCCTTGATCCCATAGATCACTCCCATCAGATCAACACCGAGCACCCAGTCCCAGACTCCAATGTCATCTGGTTCCAGTATTGGCCCGCCGCCCGCGACCCCTGCGTTGTTGAACAGGATATGGACGTCTCCGAAGCGGTCGTCGGCAGCCGCTGCGAGAGCCCTGACTGAGTCATTGTCGGCAACGTCGGTGCGTTGGCCGAGCACACTCACGCCGTTCGCCTCGAACTCTGCAACCGCCGCGTCGAGGGCCGGCTGTTCGATGTCGGCAATGACCAGGTTCATGCCCTCGCTGCCCAATCGTGTGGCCACCGCGTGGCCGATACCGCTTGCACCGCCAGTTATCACCGCAGTCTTTCCGCTGAAATCGCGCATCTGTTGATCCTTGCATCTAATGCCGCATGAGCAGAAGTCAGGTCGCGGCAGATCTCCGGCGGGGCCGGTCAGCTGCCCGAACTGAGTTGGTGGAGCGACACGGCGTAGCTCCCATTGCGGTACCGGTCCTGCTCCCAGGTCGCCCATCTCCCGACCAATGACAAACCGGCCGCTGCGCAGTGCCGGTCGTAGTCGTCGAGGCTGAGCTGTCCGAGCTGTCCGAGCTGTCCGAGCTGGAAACCGGCCACCAGCAGTCCCTCAGATTCGAGGTGGCGGGCCATATTGGCCAGCACCTTCGCCTCGGTGTCCGGCTCCACAAAGATCATCACGTTTCCGGCCATCAGGATCAGATCGAACCGTCGACCCAAGTCCACTTCGCACAGGTCGTCTTGGAGCCAGCACAGCTCGGGCGCCTTCAATTCTGCTTCAGCCAGCATGTCCGGGTCGAGATCCACGCCGACGACGGAGACTCCCCGCCGGTCGAGCTCGATGGCGACGCGGCCCGTGCCGCATCCCGCATCGAGAACCGCCGCTCCCGCTGCGCGGCCGTAGGACTCGAGCAGCAGCGACACCAAGTCCGCCTCTCCGTGGACGGACTCGCCAGCAGCCTCCATCGCGGCCCATCTGCCGTCGTAGTCGGCACCGCTGCGACCGCCGCCGCGGTCGTTCCATCTGCTCACGGGTCCCCTTCCTGATCGCCCCCGGATCGCCGAAGAACCATACCGCCCAGAGCCGTGCAGCCACTGCGCGTGAGGCAGTCCGCATCGGGGCGGCTGCTAGAGTTCCGCAGGTGAAATGCACTTGGCGCGACCGGCGAGATCGGCGGAACCGGTGCGACCGGCGAGATCGCAGCCCCCGGTCGTCGGCTCACTCTCGTGAGACCTCAGGACTGCTCAGCAGGAAAATGGGCTTCCTGCTGGGGGGAGTGCTGCTCGCATCGGCCTCAGTGCTCCTGCTCGCACCAGCGAGTTCAGCCCAAGATCCAGCAGCTGAGCGGGTCGACTGCGATCAAGCTGCCGATGATTTCGTGCTGCTCTGTCTGGCTTATGTGTCTGTCGTCGAACATTTCGTGGACGCGGTGGTGGTGGCAGACCTGGCGGAGGCCGCCAGACGGGGCGTCGTTCAGGCCGACCTCGCACCCAGGGCATTCCATCCGCCGCCCTGTGCACTGCCGGCTCCCGAATTCGAAGAGGTGTGTGTTGAGATCGACCGAGCCCAAGACACCCGCGCAGCCGCGCTTGCCGCAGCCAGCTCAATGCTCGCGTCCCTCGATGACAGCTACACACGACTGCTGCAGCCCCCGGCGACAGAAAGGTTCTTCCGCCTTTTGAACACGGGAAGATCCAGGGCTGGAATCGGCATCGAATACGCGCTGCTGGGAGCGGACCAGAGCGTGTGCTCTGTGCCCAGCGACACCTGCTTGTTGACCATAACCGAGGTGTATCCGAGAAGTCCTGCTGAGGCGCTGGGCCTGATGGCAGGCGACGTGATCGTCGAGTACGGGAAAACCGTGTCAGGACATTCCTGCAGCGAGCTATCGGGCTTGGACGACCTGGGCTACCCCGGTGAGTCTGTGGGGATCGTGGTGCGGCGCGACGGCGTCGAGGCATACTTCAGATCGACGACAACCGAAGTGATCGACCCTTTAGTGTCGAGTCGGGTCGTCGATGACAGCATCGGCTACATCCAACTCGACGCGTTCGCGGCTGATGCCGCGGCGTTGTTCGAGGAGCACCTCGGCGATCTCCTCGAAACCGGAGTCGAGTCGATCGTCGTCGATCTGCGCGACAACCCCGGCGGGTATTTGAGCGCCACTGAGGAGATCGTCAACCTCTTCCTCGAAACGGGTGACCTCAATCATCGAAAGCAGTCCGTGCGCATGGACTCGTCGATCTTCGCGGATTCTGACGGCATCGCCTCAGACGTCATCGCGCTCCCGATGGCGGTGATCGCCAATGGCGGCTCAGCTTCGGGTTCTGAGCTGTTCCTGTCGGCGATGCGGGACAACGGCCGGGCCAAGATCGTCGGGACGACCAGCTTCGGAAAGTCCAGCGGGCAGCTCACGTTCGTCGGCAGATCCTTCTACGGCTCTGTGCTCGGCTCAGTCAATGTCACGACCCTCAGATTCCTCGGGGCAGACGGCGCCGGCGCCGAGGGCGGGATCGAGCCCGACACGGTCGCGGAGATATCGGACTGCGCACATCCCGTCAGCGTCGCACGGGAGGCCGTCGCCTCGCTTGTCCCACGCGTCTCGCAGCTGGCGTTCAATTCCACTCCGATCGCCGACGCCTACGAACCGGGGGAGAAAGTCTCGGTGTCAGTTCATTTCGACGCTCCGATCATCGTCGACGCCGGCAGCGGCGAGCCGTTCCTCAACCTCTCAGTCGGGCCGAACGTCCGACAGGCCGCGTACACCGCGACGTGGACTGAGAACGGCGTCAGCGCCATCGAGTTCGAATACACGATCGACGATGACGCCGACCACGACGGCATCAGCATCGGCGCCGACGCGATCAACCTGAACGGGGCGACGATTCGCAGGGTCACGACCGGCTCAGACGCTCTTGTCGGCCATGAGCCGCTGACCGACGACCCGACCCAAATCGTCGCGACTGGTCCCGAATGGTATTTCGGCGATATCAGCGAGGCGCCTTTCGTCGACGCCATCAACTGGCTGCGCCACGCCGGAATCACCACAGGCTGCACACCGACCGCCTACTGCCCGGACCAACCCGTCACCCGCGGCCAAATGGCCGCCTTCCTGAACCGAGCACTGCAACTGCCCGCCGGCGACCAAGACCACTTCACAGACGACGACAACTCAACCTTCCAAGACGACATCAACCGCCTCCGCCACGCCGGAATCACCACAGGCTGCACACCGACCGCCTACTGCCCGGACCAACCCGTCACCCGCGGCCAAATGGCCGCCTTCCTGAACCGAGCACTGCAACTGCCCGCCGGCGACCAAGACCACTTCACAGACGACGACAACTCAACCTTCCAAGACGACATCAACCGCCTCCGCCACGCCGGAATCACCACAGGCTGCACACCGACCGCCTACTGCCCGGACCAACCCGTCACCCGCGGCCAAATGGCCGCCTTCCTCTACAGGGCTCGTGAGCACATCGAGGCCGCCGCTCCACAGGGCCTGTGAGGCGACTTCCCACACCGACGACGGGCGACCTCGTCGCCGGGATCTCGGTCGCGCTGGTGCTGCTGCCGCAATCACTGGCGTACGCCGAGATCGCCGGCGTCCCGCCGCATGTGGGCCTCTTCGCCGCGGCTCTGCCTCCCCTGCTGGCAGCGCCCTTCGTGTCCTCGCCGTATCTCCAGACCGGCCCGGTAGCGCTCACCTCGCTGCTGACCTTCGGCGCCCTCTCCGGCCTCGAAACCACTGGAACAGCGCCGTATGTCGAGCTTGCCGCGCTGTTGGCGCTGATCGTGGGCGTTGCTCGAGCGGTCCTGGGCTTGCTGCGCGTGGGCATCGTCGCCTATGTCATGTCGCAACCGGTTCTGACCGGTTTCACCGGCGGTGCAGCGATATTGATCGTGGCGTCGCAAGTGCCCTCGATGTTCGACGCGGACCCCGACGCCGATGGAGTGATGGAGGAGGCTCTGTGGGTGCTGTTGCGACCGAGCGAGTGGGACATGACCGCGGTCGTGCTCAGCGTCACCACGGTTCTGGTCGTTGTGGGCGGGCGCCGAGCCCACCGGCTCTTTCCCGGCGTGCTGACAGCCGTTGTCGCGGCCGTGGTCTGGAGCGAGTGGAGCGACTACGACGGCACGGTCGTCGGCGACCTTCCGGGAGGCTTCATAACGCTCAGCCTCGGCCTTCCCTACGGCCAGATCCCGTCGCTGCTCGTAGCCGGGATCGTCATCGCGCTGGTCGGGTTCGCCGAGCCCGCGTCCATAGCCCGAACCTTCGCCACCGCTGATCGCACCCCCTGGTCGGCGAATCGAGAGCTTCTGGGTCAGGGCGTCGCCAACATTGCATCGGGGATTTCGGGGGGCTTTCCCGTCGGCGGATCCTTCTCCCGAAGTTCGCTGAACCGCTTCGCTGGAGCGCAGACGCAGTGGTCCGGCGCGATCACCGGGGCGTTCGCACTGGCCGCCATCCCACTGTCGGCGACATTGGAGTCCCTGCCCACCGCGGTGTTGGGGGCGATCGTGTTGACCGCCGTCTATCGCCTCATCGACGTGCCGGCCATGCTGCAGATCGCCCGCGGCTCGGGACTCCAGGGTCTCGTCGTCTTCGGCACTTTCGCGGCAACCCTGATATCGGCGCCCAACGTCGAGCGCGGCGTCATCGCAGGAGTCGGTCTCGCATTCATTGTCCATCTCATCCGCGAGCTTCGTGTGGACCACAGACACGAGGTCGAAGACGGCACCCTGGTGCTGCGGCCCCACGGAGTGATCTGGTTCGTCACCGCCCCGCACCTTGAGACAAGCTTCATCGCGGCCAGAGCCGAACACCCTCAACTCCAGAACCTGCGCATCGACTTCGCCAACGTCGGGCGCGTCGACTACGGAGGCGCAGCCAAGCTGGCGGAGCTTGTGGACGACGCTGTCGACGCTGGCCTCAACGTCGACATTGTCAACATTGCGCCCCATGCGAAACGCGCCATGGCCGTCCACCTCGGGGGGCGCTACGGGGTCCCCACACTCGACCAGCTGGCCGACGACGAACGGCGCCAATGGAGGCTCCGCCGCAAGCCGCCCAGCCCGTAGAGACCCGCTGGGCCCGGGCCTTGCGCCAGTGGTCTGTCAGCCCTTCACCAACTCCGCGATGACTCGCAGTTCGGTTGCGGTGCGGGCTGACACATTGAGCATTGTGACCGGACTCTCGTCCCATGCCTGAAGACGGTCGCGGATCCGGTCGGCTGAGCCGACGAGGGAGATCTCATCGGCGAACTCGGTGGGGACCGCAGCGATCGCCTCGTCGCGCCTGCCCTCGAAGAAGAGGTCCTGGATCTTGTAGGCCTCCTCCTCGTATCCCATTCGAGCCATCAACTTGGTGTGATAGTTCTGTCCCTTGGCGCCCATCCCACCGATGTAGAACCCCAGCGATGCCTTTGTGGGGTAAAGCGCCTCTTCCACGTCGTCGTGGACGCGCAGCGAGACGTTGACCGCGATCTCGAAGTCGGGCCTCGCCCACGCCAGCTCGTCGGCGTAGACCTCGGGGCGGAACGGCGAGTAGTACAGGGGGATCCAGCCGTCGGCGATTTCGACCGTTTGAGCAATGTTCTTCGGTCCTTCGGCGCCGATCCATATCGGAATCTCACGCAGCGGATGGGTCATCACCTTCAATGGCTTCCCCAAACCCTCTGAACCGGTGCCCTCATAGGGCATCTGGAAGTGTTCGCCTTGGAACGCCATGGGACCCTCGCGTCGAAACACCTGGCGCAGAATCTCCACGTACTCGCGAGTCCGGGCGAGGGGCTTGCGCGAGGGCATGCCATACCATCCCTCGACGACCTGGGGTCCGGACACGCCGAGGCCCAGGATCGTTCGTCCGTTGGAGATGTGATCGAGGGTGATGGCATGCATGGCAGTCGCCGTCGGCGTCCGAGCTGAGAGTTGCACCACGCCGGTTCCGAGTTTGATGCGCTCGGTGTGGGCCGCTATCAGCACAAGCGGGCTGAACGCGTCCGAACCCCATGACTCGGCGGACCAGACTGCGTCGAAACCGGCCTTTTCCGCCTCTACGCTCAACTCCACGAGGTTGTCGGGCATGCCCCGACCCCAGTAGCCCCAGATCAGTCCCAGATCCAACACGGTCTCCTCCTCTGCAAGCGGCCGAATGCTCACCAGTCGTCGATGAAGTTCTAGGCCGTATCCGCGATGGTCGGCCAATCGACGTCGGAGTGCCGCGCGCGGCCGTGCGCGTCAGTCATGGGAATGGGTGGGCCTGACGCGTTCACGGCTGTCGCTTTGATACCGTCAATACCGTTCGTTGCAATTGTGTGACAAAATGCTCTGCACGTCGCGATCGCCATTTCCCCCCTCACGAAATCGCCGCAATCGGAGGATTCGCGTCGTTGCGGCGGCCCTGGCATTCTCTGCGCTCGCCGCAACAGCTTCCATGGCCCAAGCCCAGGCGCCCAGCAACGAACGGGTGAGGGAACTGCGCGAGCAGGAAAGACAAGCCAAGGAGGACGCCGCAGAAAACCTCGGTGAGATCGACGCCCTCAACAGCGACATCGACGATTTGCTGGGCGCCTACGACACCCTGCTGGCAGCCCGTGACGCCGCCGAGGCAGCCGCTGACGCAGCAAAAGAGAAATTGGAAGAAGCGGAATTGCAGCAGGCCAGAACCGAAGAGCAGATCGGATCACTGGAAGCAGAGATCGCCAGAACCAGGCTTCTGCTGCAGGATTCGGCCATTCGCGCCTTCATCTCGCACCAGGGGCCGAACAGCGAGCAGACCGCGTTGAGTGCAGACCCTTGGCAACACGAGCGAACCCAGGCCCTGCGCAACTTCGCCAACCGCAGCACCGAGGACATTCTCGACGAGTTGCGCGGCCAGTTGGCCGAACTCGACGCATTGCGCGACCGGTCAGCACGCTACGTCGCGGAGGTCGTAGAGCTGCGCAATGACGAACTCGAGCGGCTGGGAAGACTCCGCACTGCTACGCAGAGGGAAGAGGACGCGCTTGAGGACTTGCGCCTCCGGCAGCATTCTCTGACCCACAAGGTGCTGGAGCTCGAAGCCACGGCCACAGGCTTGGCTGCCGAGATCGAGGAGGAAGAGCGGCGAATAGCCGCAGCTATCGCCGCCGCGGAAAGGCGGGCCAGAGGGATCGCCGTGCCGCCCGGAGCTCCGGTCGACCTGGTGAGCGTGTTGGGGTTCCTGGTCAATGTCGAGATCGCCGATCAGGTGGAGCGCATTATTTTGGAATTGGAGGCGGAGGGCTTCACCGTCGGCGGCAGTGGCTACCGCACCAACGCCAGACAGATCGAACTGCGGAAACAGCATTGCGGGACTTCGGAATTCGCTATCTACGAGATGTCGTCGTCTGCGTGCCGCCCGCCCACCGCCCGACCCGGATTCTCCCGACACGAATTCGGGTTGGCCATCGACTTCACCTACGAGGGCAGGCTCATCCGCAGCCGCGACACGGCGGTTTATCAAGCCATAGCCCGAATCGCCCCGAACCACGGGCTCTTCAACCTGCCGAGCGAGCCCTGGCACTGGTCAGACACCGGCACCTGACAGGCCATTCGGCTAGCGGGATATCGGCTAGCGGGATATTGCATCGACAGCGGAGGCGGGACGGCCGGCGATCAGGCCGTCCACCCCCCTTTCGAGAAGCTCGGCGTAGAACTCGCTTGTCTCCACCACATCGGTGCCGCTCAGCCAGACCCAGACGTGTCTGCCCTCGTCATGCACCCTCCCAATGAGCTCCGGGTCGACCACTTCAACTCCCTCGAAGGTCAACGGGACCTGCAGTACTCGATACCGGGGATCGAGAGGCTCCCCCGACAGGAACCACGCGAGCATGGCATTGAGGCCGGGACTCGTCGCAACGCCGGGCGCCAGTTCGTTCATCGCGGCCAGTGTCTCGTCGTTGAACGACGCCACGATCACCGACTGTTCCCGTCCCAGCTCCGCGATCTCCGCCGCGAGCACCTCGGCTGCGGCGAGGCCGGTCCGAAGATCGGGTTCACCGTCCGGACCGCTCTGGAGTTTGATCTCCACGTCGAGCACATGATTCGGGAACCGCTCTGCCACTTCTCTGAACGTCGCCACTGAGAAGTCGTCGGGCCCGAACCCGGGCGGTGGTTCAACCTCGCCCGTGCGGACTCCGCGGAAGACGTATTCTTCATCGGGTCGGGTCTGGTCACCCCAGCGGCCGGGCAGGAACCAGTATGCGTTGTCCAGTGCTTTGACCTCCGACAGCGTCAACTCGGCTACTGGACCAGTTGCCTCGGTCGTGCGGTCCACTGTGTCGTCATGTTGCACGATGAGCACTCCGTCGGCGGTGAGCTGCACATCGAGTTCGAGGATGTCCGCGCCGACAGCCGCCGCCTGCGTGTACGCGTAGATCGTCGAGTGCGGATAGTCCTGGTCGCCGCCCGCGTGGGCGATCACCAGGGGACGGTCGAGCTCGAGGAGCCGGTCGAGCGTCGACGCTTCCGGTCGAGGCGCCTCGGTGGTCGCCGTTGTCGAGGGGGCCTGTGAGGGGGCCTGCGTGGCAGTGGTCGCCGGCGCTTGTGTCGTGGAAGTCGTCGTATCCTCAGCGGCAGGTGTCGCCGGCGTTGTCGAGGTCGTCGACGGCTCGGTCACCGCAGTCGGCTGTTCAGCGCCGTCATCACCGCTGCTGCAACCGGCCGCAAACAGCGCCGCGACCACCGCTATGGACCCGAGCCTGCGCGGCCCAGCCAATGTCCGCAGACCAACAGTTCCCTTCACAGCGTTGCCATCCCCCTTCACAGCGTTGCCATCCGTCTTCGATACCCACATCGTTGAGTCTCTTCGCCAGAAGGTATCATGCGCCGCTGCCGTCCACTTTGTTCAGCCTGCTCAAGGACTCCGTCTCCAGCGATGCCGTGGCGCGCACAGCGGCGCCTAGTCGGCGGCAAGGTTCAACCTTGTGTGTGTCGCAGGGCTGGGATCACTCGGGCAACGGTGAGCTCGACCGACTCCCAGGCCGATTCAATCGGCATGCCGCCCGCCAATGGGTGCAGCGACAGCGCGCCCGTCCGGCGAACCCGGTCCACCGCCTGCTCTGGCGTCAAGAACTGGTAGATGCCCTCGGCGCGCAGCTCTTCCTGGTTGGTTGCATGGGTATGGACCGCTGACGTCTGGCCCGGGGGCTGCCAGGAGTCATAAACCGAGGCCTCCAGCCAGAAGTGCTTGCCGAGTTTGGCCCAAGCCTCATCGGGGTCGTCGACCACATGGACCATGGCTACTTGTTCGGGTGAAATGCAGAACCCCTGCGTGCCCAGCCTTTCGCACTCGGCATAATACAGCGCCTCGATCTCCGGGTTGGGAGCAGGGAGCTGCAGGGGCAGACCGAAGCGCGCGGCGCGTTTCGCGGCAGCCGGGCCGGAACCCCCGATCATCACCATGGGGTGCGGACGGGTGTACGGCATTGGACCGACCTTGATCGTCGCGCCGTTGTATTCGAACTCCTCACCTGACCAGACCTTCTGCATGGTCTCGAGGGCATGGTCGAGGATTCTGCCGCGGCGTTTCCAGTCCTTTCCGACCGCGGCGTATTCAGCGGGGCGGTAACCGAGCCCTGTGGTGATCGCGATCCGGCCCTTGCTCATCAGATCAATCACCGCAAGCTCCTGTGCCAAGCGCACCGGGTCATGCAGCGGCACCAGCAGCGCGGTGATCGCCACTGACAGGTTCTCGGTGCGATTGAGGATCATCGCGGCGTTGAGCAGCGGCGTCGGACTCCAGCCGATTTCGGTGGCCTGATGCTCCTCCAGGCTCACCATCGCGAAACCACCCTTGTCGGCGTACTCGGCGAGGTCGAAACCGGCCCGGTAGCGGTCGCTCATGTGCTCGGGGTCGGTCGGGTCCGGGTGCATGAAGTTGAGCCGCATCATCATGAAGGCCACAGCAGCACTCTCCTCTTTATCCTGGTTTGTTCTGGGTCCTGATCGGATCTGGGTCTGGGGTTGAGTCGATCGGCGGACGGCGCGGCGGCGCCGCAACACCTGCCTAGCGAGAATGTAACCGGCATGGCGACAACGCCCGTCATCAGCAAACGGTCGATGACCACTTCAGCGGCTCGTTCTCAGCGGCTCGTCCAAAGGCGCTGGGACCGCGGTTGGCGGCAACCCGGGAGATGAAGACCACAGAACTTGCTCACCGGCTTTCAGTCTTGTTTGATCTACTGGAGCGACACAATCGACGAGGGAGAAATGCAATGACCATCGACCTATTCCGATATGACGGCAAACGGGTCGTGGTTGTGGGTGGAGCCACCGGCATGGGCGCCAGCACCGCGCGCATGGCCGCCGGGATGGGCGCGGAAGTCGTGGTCATCGATGTCGCGGAGGTTGAACACGACGGCGCCCAGTCGATCCAGGCGGACCTTCGCAGCCAGACCGAGGTCGATGCCGCTATCGACGCGATCGACAGCCCTGTTCACGCTGTGTTCGCCTGCGCAGGCGTGGCAGACGGCACACCGGGATTGATGCTCGTCAACTTCACCAGCCAACGCCATCTGATCGAGCGCATGGTCGCAGACAACAGACTGGTCTCCGGTGGTTCGGTTGCTTTGGTCTCATCAGTAGCCGGACTGGGCTGGCGCAAGAACATCGAGCAGGTGAAGGAGTTTCTCGCCTGCGGCGATTGGGCTGCAGCCGCCGCTTGGACCGATGCGCACCCGGAGACCGACAACTACGGTTTCAGCAAAGAGGTGATCAACTGTTACGTAGCCCAGCAGGGTTTCCCCTTGCTCCGCAGGGGAATCCGCATCAACGCGATTCTGCCGGGCCCGACCGACACTCCTCTCGCCAGGGCCAACGCCGGCCTATGGCTCACCTTCGGCGCCGACTACCGCGAGGCGACGAACTCCCCGACTCTGCAGCCCGACCAGATGGCCTCGACCATGATCTTCTTGTGCTCGGCGGCCGCCAGCGGCGTCAACGGCGTGACCATGCTGGTCGACCAAGGCCATGTGAGCGCCTCTTTGGTCGACTCCTTCGACGCTCCCCTGGTGAAGATGATCGCCGGTGAGATGGAGTTCGACCTCGCCGCACTCGGCTTCGAGTAGCGCTAGCGCAGGCCTCCGTCGAGGCGCAGGATGGCGCCGGTGGTGAAAATGCCGGCGTCGCCGGCGAAATAGAGGGCTGCGCCGACAACCTCCTCGGGTCGACCGGCCCGACCCAGGGAGATCTGATTGCCGATTCCAGCGATCGCCTCAGGCGACCACGCCTTGGAGATATCGGTCAGGAACGGGCCTGGTTGGATGCAGTTGACCCGGACTTCGGGGCCGTACGCCTTCGACAGGCTCTCGGTGAGGTTGTGAAGGCTTGCTTTGGCCATGCCGTATACAACTTCGCCCGGCGTCGGTTTCACCGCCGCGCTCGAACTGACGAAGATGATCGACCCTGAACCGCGCTTCTTCATGCGTTCCCCGACCACCGCTGTCAACCGGAAGGCTCCCTTGAGGTTGACGTCCATCACCTTGTCGTACAGTGCCTCTGAGATTTCGGCGATCGAGGGATACAGGGGCGACATCCCGGCGTTGTTGACCAGGATGTCAATTTCACCGAACCGCCGGTGAGCCGCTTCAGCGAGTGCCTCCACCTGGTCCCAGTGCCCCACATGGCACTCGAGCGGCAGGGCTTCGACCCCGAAGGCTCGGGCCTCGGCGGCCACCGCTTCGCAGTTGTCGAGCTTGCGGCTGGCGATCACAACGTTGGCTCCGTGTTCCGCAAAGGCCAGAACCATTGCGCGCCCGAGTCCCCGACTGCCGCCAGTGACCACGGCAGTGCGACCGGTCAGATCGAATAATTCAGCCGCGTGGGCCATGTCTCTGCTCTCCGATGTCGACTGGTGCTTTCGGGATTTCGGGCCAGGCGCCAGTATGCGCCCTCGGCAACACTCTGCCATGCCGCAGTCCATTCCCTGAACCAGTGGATCCATGACGAGTGGCGTCTCGACTGCGAGGGTAGTCGCGAGCATCGAGGCACTTGACTCGGAGTTCGACAACGCGGTCGGCTAAGACTGGGAGCATGAGTGACACTCGAGTCGGCACGACGATGAAGTTCTCCGTCACCTATCCGCTGGTCAGCCACCCCTACAATCCCGAACTCCTGAGCAAAGAGGGCTTGACCCGGTTCGCTCGAACCGCCGAGAACGCGGGATTCGATGCGATGGGTTTCACCGACCATCCCGCGCCCACGCATCGTTGGCTCAGCGCTGGAGGCCACGACGCCCTGGATCCCTTCGCGGCACTCGCCTTCGTGTCCGCAGTCACCGACCGCATGCTGCTGATTCCCAACATTGTGGTTCTCCCCTACCGCAACCCCTTCCTCGTGGCGAAGTCCATTGCGACCATCGACGCCTTGAGCGGAGGAAGGTTCGTGCTGGCTGCCGGAACCGGCTATCTGAAGGGTGAATACAAAGCGCTCGGAGTCGACTTCAATGAGCGCAACGAATTGTTCGACGAGGCGATAGAGGTCATGCGCGGTGTTTGGGCCAACGATGACTTCGCCTACGAGGGCCGCAACTTCTTAGCCCACGGGCAATCCGCCAACCCGAAACCCGGCCGGGTTCCGGTCTGGATCGGCGGCAACAGCAGGCTGTCACGCAGACGCGTCGCCACAGTCGCCGACGGTTGGGTCCCTTTCCCGGCGCCACGCGCCTTGGCCCGCACAACCAAGACCCCATCACTGGAAACGCCTGAGGACCTGGCTCAGATGCTCGAATATCTTTGGCAACAGGTCGACCGGGCAGGGCGCAACAGATCAGAGATCGACGTTTGCCTCGGCACTTCCGCCGGGGGCTCTCTGGGCGAAGACGCCTTCAATGCCGACGCCCACATCGCCGGGCTCACCGAACTGCGCGCACTGGGGGTCACCTGGGCTTCGGCGACCGTGCCGGGAGACTCGATCAACCACGCCACCGAGGCACTGCAGCGTTACGGAGAAGAGGTCATCGCCGCCTACAAGGCCGGTTGACGCTCACGTAGACACGTAGACACGCTCACATACTCGACAGCGCCGGCTGCACCTGGCCGGTGAGCAGTTCCATCTGGCGTTCGACCAAATCTTCTGGCATTCCGCCGATTGAAGCCCATACGTACAGGTGTTCAACGGGCAGGCCATCGCAGATTCCGGCAATTCGAGTGATCGCTTCGTCGACTGTCAGAATCTGCATTGCACCCACCACGCCCGAGCCTCGGCCCTCGCGGACTTCGTCTTCTGTGAGCCGTCGAGGGGCCCGCCCGGCGTCGAGCGCGGCCTGCCGACGGTAACTGTTCAGCTGGTGAGTGCGGTGTGGGACAATCCTCTCGAAGGCCTCCTCAGGGTCGTCGGCGACCAGGAAGTCGACCACCCCGCCCACTCGGGCCGTCTCGGCGCCATGGCCCGACGCCTCGAGCGCATCGCGGTAGACGTCGAAACTGTCGCGGTTGTGGGTCAGCAAACCGACGCCCAGACGCCCGGCCCGCGCCGCTCCCTGCGGTCTCAGATACCCCGCCCACAAAGGCACAGGATGCTGCACCGGGCCAGGAGTGCAACGACCCTCGGCAAAGATCCCGCCGATCTCGCCAAGAGCATGATCCGTGTCACGGTAACGGCGACCGAGATCGGCCCCGAAAGCCTCGAACTCTCCGGCGACGTAGCCGGCGCCGAGGCCCAGCTCAAGGCGCCCGCCGCTGATCACATCGACGATGGCGGCCTGTTCAGCGATCGCCATCGGGTGCTGCAACGGCGCCACCACCACTGCGGTACCCAGGCGCGCCTGTTTCGTGCGTGCCGCAACGGCAGCCAGCGCGGTCAGCGGCACCGGCATGTATCCGTCGTCCACAAAGTGATGCTCGCTCACCCAGATCGACCCGATCCCGCGTCTGTCGGCCTCCTCGATCAGATCTAGGTGCCAGCCGTAGTAAGCGGCCGAGTCGCGCCGCCACGGTTCAGGATTGCGAAAATCGAAATACAAACCCAACCTCGGGCAGACCGCAGGTGCCATCAGTTCGCAGATCCCATCAGCCCGCGGGCAGCGGGATCTTGAAGGCCTTCTCGGGGTTCTCGTGAAGGTTTTGACCCAGCTCGCAGGTGCTTGCAGACCGCGTTCTCGTCGGCGAGCGGAAACCCGATCATCAGGTCGACAGCTTGCGGGTCCGACGGGTAGCTCATGTCTCTTCCTCTGTCTCTTCCTCTCGTTGCGACACCGGCTCTCGATTAGCGACAAGATCGGGCGCGACTCTTGGCGGCAGACAGTAATCTCCATCACAATGACCACCAACGCCCAATTGCTCGAGCGTTACCGAGCAGTCCTGCCGTCGTATGTGAATCCGCTGTACGCCGAACCGATCTCCATCGAACGCGGCGAGGGGGGCTACGTGTGGGACGTGGAGGGCAGTCGCTATCTCGACTTCTTCGGCGGAGTGCTCACCACCATGGTCGGGCACAACAATCCTGAGGTCGTGGCCGCGGTGCAGGGCCAGGCCGCAAAGGTCATGCATACGTCGACTCTGTACCTCTCCGAGCCGATGATCGAGCTGGCAGAGCAGATCGCGGCCATTTCGGGCATTCCCGACGCCCGCGTCTTCTTCACCACCTCAGGCAGCGAGGCCAACGACACCGCCATCCTGCTGGCCACCAGCTATCGCAAATCCAACCAGGTGCTGGCCATGCGCAACAGCTACCACGGCCGCTCCTTCACGGCTCAGGCCATCACCTCGCATTCCTCCTGGTCCTCGACGAGCCTCTCGGGCTTGTCGGTGAACTTCATCCAGGGCGGCTACCGGCTGCGCAGCCCCTTCGGCCACATGAACGACGAGGACTTCACCAACGCCTGCGTCGATGATCTCGTGCAGGTGATCGACATGATGACTGCCGGAGACGTCGCCTGCCTGATAGCGGAGCCGATCCAGGGCGTCGGTGGATTCGCCACTCCTCCCGACGGTTTCTTCGGCGAGCTCCACAAGGTGCTGGCCAACCATCAGATCCTGCTTGTGACCGATGAAGTGCAGACCGGCTGGGGACGAACCGGCGAGCACTTCTGGGGCTATCAGGCCCACAACGTGGTGCCCGACATGCTCACCTTCGCCAAGGGCGTCGGCAACGGCGCCACGCTGGCAGGGATCGTGGCCCGTGCTGAGATCATGGACACGATCAGCGTGCTCTCCTTCAGCACCTTCGGGGGCAATCCGCTCTCGTCAGCAGCTGGTCTGGCAACGTTGCGGTACGTGCTCGACAACGATCTGCAGGGCAATGCGCTGGCGATGGGCCGAAGACTCACCGCCGCGCTCGCTCCGATCGCAGAGAAGAAGCCGTGGATCGCAGAACTGCGCGGCAAAGGCTTGATGCAGGCGATTGAGACGGTCCATCCCGGCTCGACCGAACCCGACGCCCGGCGAGCCGGTGCGATCTTGGAGGGTTGCAAGCGACGAGGTCTGCTGGTGGGCAAGGGCGGACTCTACGGCAACGCCATTCGCATCACCCCGATGCTCGACGTCAGTGCAGACGAGTTGAACGAGGGAGTCTCCGCCATCATCGAGACGATCGAAGAGATCGAATAGAAACCTGCGAGCACCCACAGACAGGACCAGCTCATGAAACAAATCCAACACCTCATCGACAACAGGTCCGCGGCTGGTGCATCCGGACGGACTTCGCCCATTTTCAACCCCGCGACCGGTGAACAGACCGGGGATGTCGCTCTGGCTTCCGCATCTGAGGTCGACGCGGCGGTCGCCTCCGCAAAGGCGGCGTTCGCTGAGTGGAGCGAGGCGAGCATCGCCCGACGGACCAAGCTGATGTTCGCGTTTCGCAATCTCGTCGTGGACAACGCCGCCGAAATAGCGGCCCGGCTCACCGCCGAGCATGGCAAGGTAGCCTCGGACGCGGCCGGCGAAGTGGCGCGCGCGATCGAGAACATCGAGTTCGCGTGCGGTATTTCCGAGCATCTGAAAGGCAGCCACAGCGAGAGCGCTTCCACAGGAGTAGACGTCTATTCGGTGCGACGGCCTCTGGGGGTGGTCGCAGGCATCACACCCTTCAACTTCCCGGCGATGGTTCCCATGTGGATGGTTCCCAATGCTGTGGCATGCGGCAACACGTTCGTGTTGAAGCCCTCAGAGCGCGATCCATCGGCGCCGTTGTTCATGGCCGAACTGTTCTGCGAAGCAGGTTTCCCACCGGGAGTGCTGAACGTGGTGCAGGGCGACAAGGTCGCGGTGGACCGTCTGCTCGCGCATCCCGATGTGGAGGCTGTGAGCTTTGTCGGGTCGACCCCGATCGCCAAGCACGTCTATGAGACCGGCAGCGCCAACCACAAGCGGGTGCAGGCGCTCGGGGGAGCCAAGAACCACATGATCGTGCTGCCCGACGCCGACATCGACATGGCAGCCGACTCCGCGGTCTCGGCCGCTTACGGCTCCGCCGGCGAACGCTGCATGGCGGTCTCAGTGGCGGTGGCAGTCGGCGATGCGGCCGACCCTCTGGTCGATGCCATCAAAGTGCGCATGGAGAAGCTGACGATCGGCGACGGCACTGATCCGGCTTCGGAGATGGGGCCGCTGATCACCCGGGAGCACCGCGACAGAGTCTCCGGCTATGTGACAGCGGGCGAGGCGGCAGGCGCATCCGTGATCGTCGACGGCCGCGAAGCCCAGTTCGACAACGACGGCTTCTTTCTCGGCGTCACCCTGCTCGACCATGTGACCCCGGACATGACTGTGTACACCGACGAGATCTTCGGCCCGGTGCTGAGCGTGGTGCGGGTCGGCACCTATCGTGAGGCCGCCGATCTGATCGCCGGCAACCCCTGGGGCAACGGCGCGGCCATCTTCACCCGGGACGGCGGCGCAGCACGCCAGTTCCAACAGGACGCGGACGCCGGCATGGTCGGCGTCAACGTGCCGATTCCAGTGCCCGTCGGTTACCACTCCTTCGGCGGTTGGAAGGACTCCGCCTTCGGCGACACAACCATGTACGGTCCCGAGGGCATTCACTTCTACACCCGGCCCAAGGTGCTCACCACCCGCTGGCCCGACCCGGCCGGCAGCTCCGTCGACCTGGGGTTCCCCACCAACGAATAGAGCGTCAGCTTTCTGCGGTCCCGCCGGAGCCTTCTCTCGGTCCGGGGCTGAACGTGACGGGAAGTGACCGCCAGCCGGTGACGTTGGATGAGTGGAAGCGCACCTTGGCGTCGTGGTCGACTTCGTAGTCCGGTATTCGGCGCAGGATCTCCTCGAGCGCCACTTTCCCCTCCATCCGGGCCAGAGCCGCGCCCAAACAGAAGTGCGCGCCGTAACCGAAACCAAGGTGTCTGTCCGGGCGACGGAAGACGTCGAACTCCTCGGCGGTGGGGCCGAACTCGCGTTCATCATGGTTGGCTGCCCCGATCAGCAGCAATACCGAATCGCCCTCGCGCATCTTCTGTCCATGGATCTCGAAGTCGCGGGTGAGGGTGCGATGCATGTACTGGGTTGAGTTGTGGTAGCGCAGCACCTCTTCGATCGTGCCCGGAACGAGTTCCGGGCACGCAGTCACCGCGGCCTTCTGTTCCGGGTGCCTCGACAGCAACTCCATGACGTTTGCAACCATCTTGGTGGTCGTCTCGTGGCCGGCGATGACGAACAGGATGCAGAAGCCGAGAAGTTCCTCGTCGGTCAGCACCCGCCCCTCGAACTCGAATCCGACGAGATCGCTGATGAGGCCCGTTCCCTCACCGGCCTTGCGTTTGGGCAGGTCCTCCATGAAATAGCTGACAAGGCCGAACAGCCCCTCGGCGGCCTCGGGCGGGATCGAGCACACACCGTCCTCGCGGATCATCACCTTGTCGCTGTGGGCCCGCAGACCCGGGCGGTCCGCCGCCGGGACGCCCAACACCGCCGAGATCACATCCATCGGGAACGGGCTGGTGAGGTCGTTCACCGCCTCTGCTCGGCCCGATTCGACGACTTCATCGAGGCAGCCGCTGAATATCCTGCGGATCTCGGCTTCCATTCTCGCAACGGTGCGGGTCGTGAACACCCGGCTCACCAGCTTGCGCAACACGGTGTGCTCAGGCGGGTCGTATTCGATCATCTGATGGAAACCGGCGCTTTCGCCGATGGGTCGACGGCTCTCCAGTGCGACACTGCCCCTAGACGACAACAACGCCGTGTCGCGAAAACCCTCCATGACGTCGTCGAAGCGGCTGAGCGCCCAGAACTCGAGGTCGGGGTTCCAATAGGCGGGAGCTTCGTCGCGCATCCGCTTGTAGGTGACGTACGGATCGTCGTGATGCGCAAACCCGAACGGGTTGTAGACGAGTTCGGTCATCCCAAGACCGTAGCCAACCCTCTCGCGAGTTTCGATTTTGCGATGCAGGCACCCGAGATTCTCGAACGGGTATTGTGCTTGCAGAATAACGCTGTAGCGCTATTCTGTATGCATGGCCACGATTCAGATCCGAGACATTTCCGAGGACACCTATGAGATCATTCGCCGACGCGCTCGAGCCGCTGGACAATCCATCCAAGTGTACATGAAAAGGGCCATCGAACGAATGGCGCGGCAACCCGACGACGACGAACTCTTCGCCAACCTTGAGTACTTCGTAGAAGCCCAGGGGATCAAGCTCGACATCCAAGCCGTTCTCGGCGACATCGACGACGGGCGCAGATGAACTCAGGAACGGTCGTCGTTGATGCTTCCACACTCGTCGCCGCCGTCATCGACGCCGGCTCCGTCGGAAGCCAAGCAAGGGGCCGGTTACGGGGTTGCCGTCGGGTCGCGCCGTTCCTGATTGACGCCGAAACCGGGCATGCGCTTCGGAGGATGGCGCTGAGGGGCGATCTCGCCTCCGGCACAGCCGAGGCGGCACGGCTGCGAGCCGAAGGGATGATCCACCGCCGCCTCCCCCACCACGGCAAGCTCAACGCCCGGGCCTGGCAACTGCGTCACAGCTTGACGTTCTACGACGCTTTGTACTTGGCGCTGGCCGAGCACCTCGAATGTCCGCTCGTCACCGCCGACCAGCGAATCGAGCGCGCCCATCCATCCCACGAACTGATCCAGACAATCTGGACTAACTAGACCGCGGTCGTCAGGTCATCTGTCAGAGACACACAGCCGGAACTAGAGGTGCTGGAGGGACTTGGTGATGCTGACCACGGCTTCGCGGCCGTCTCCGAAGAGCATCAAGGAATTGTCGGCGGCGAACAGCGGGTTGGGGATCCCCGCGAATCCCGGGCTGAGGCTGCGTTTGATCACCACGACGACATCGCTCTTGTCCACATCAAGGATCGGCATTCCCGCGATCGGGCTCGACGGGTCTGTGCGAGCGACTGGGTTCACGACGTCGTTGGCGCCGATGACGATCGTCACGTCGGTCTGCTCGAAGGTCGGATTGACGTCATCCATCTCAACGAGACGTTCGTAACTGACCTCCGCCTCGGCCAGCAGCACGTTCATATGGCCGGGCATCCGCCCGGCAACGGGATGGATGCCGAACACCACTTCCACACCGCGTTCCGCCAAGCGCCGGGTGAGGTCCCTCACCGCGTGCTGAGCCTGGGCCACCGCGAGCCCGTAGCCCGGGACGATCGCCACACGCTCAGCCGACTCGAGCAGCATGGCCACATCATCAGGAGAGGTTGAGCGGACTTTGCCCGCATAGATGTCGTCGACATCGGCGCCGCTGCCCGAGGGTGCAGGGCTGAACATCACAGCCGGCAGAGTGCGGTTCATGGCGACGCACATGATCTGGGTGAGGATCAGGCCGCTCGCCCCCACCAGCGAGCCGGCGATGATCAACAGCGAGTTGTCGAGCACGAAACCGGCCGCCACCGCGGCCATCCCCGACAGCGAATTCAACAACGCGATCACCACCGGCATGTCCGCTCCGCCGATCGGCGCCACCACCAGCAGTCCGAGAACGGCCCCGACCGCAACCAACAGCCACAGCCACAGAGAATTCTCCGCGTCGACCGCCATCAGCACCGCGAAAACCACCGCAGCCACCATCCCGATGCCGCTCAGGAAAGTGATGCCCGGAAATCCTGACCAATGCAACGCCTCGCGGAGCTTGGCGAAGGCGACGAGGCTCCCTGTGAACGCGACCGCCCCGATCAGCGACGCCAGCGCCGCCGACGACGACAGCCGGGAGGTTTCTGTCGCCAGATCAACGGCTTGGGTGTAGGACGCAGCCGCGACCAGCACCGATGCGCCTCCGCCGAAGCCGTTGAACAACGCGACCAGTTCGGGCATGGCCGTCATCTGGACCTTCACGGCCAGCAGCGCTCCCACAACCGTGCCCAGAATCAATCCGCCCGCGATCCACTCGAAGCCGATGATGGAGTTGTCGGTGAGGGTCACCAGCACGGCGACGAGCATTCCCGCCGCTCCGTACTGGTTGCCTCGCACTGCGGTGCGGGGCCGACTGAGCCGTTTCAGGCCGAGGATGAACAGCACGGCCGCTACGAGATAGCCCAGAGCGGCCCAGTCGTCCATCACAGATCTTCCCCGTCGGTCTCGGACTGGTCAGCGGCCGCACGACGGCGTCTTGGTCCGAACATATGCAGCATCCGGTGGGTCACCAAGAAACCTCCCACGACATTGATCATCGCCATGGTGACCGCAACGAATCCCAGGACCGCGGTGAAGGTCGAGTGGTCGGCGCCGGCTGCGAGCAGCGCCCCGACGATCGTTATGCCCGAGATGGCGTTGGACCCCGACATCAGGGGGGTGTGCAATGTCGGGGGCACCTTGGTGATCAACTCCACGCCGAGGAACACAGCGAGCACCAACAGGGTGGCGGCGATCAACAACTCCACGCCCTCAGGCCTCCTCGAGCGCAGCTGCGACGCCGGGATGGACGACCGCGCCGTCGTGGGTGACGAGCATCGCCGAGAGAATCTCGTCGTCGCTGCGCATCTCGACCTCGCCGTCGGGGGCGAGATGCTCCAGAAACGCCACAAGATTGCGAGAGAACATCTGGCTGGCGTGGCGAGCACACTTCGAAACGAGATCGGTCGGCCCGAGGACCGTCGCGCCGTTGCGCTCCACCGTCTCGTCGGCTTTCGTGACCTCGCAATTGCCGCCGCGCTCGGCGGCCAAATCGACCAGCACCGACCCGGCGTCCATGCCGTCGACCATCTCTGCGGTCACCAGCAGTGGAGACGGTCGACCCGGCACCGAGGCAGCGGTGATCACCACATCAGCGCCGGCTACGTGAGGCGCCAACATCTCCCGCTGGATCCGCGCGACATCGTCGCTCTGGGCGACCGCGTAGCCGTTGATGCTGGTGACCGCGCTCGACCCGACGGCCGTCGGTGACACCTCCAGGTCCAGCGCCCGGGCGCCTATCGAGCGGATCTGCTCGACCGCCTCGGGGCGCACGTCGTATGCGTCCACCACGCCACCGAGTCGCCTCGCGGTGCCGATGGCCTGCAGGCCGGCCACGCCTGCGCCCAGCACCAGCACCCGGGCCGGGGCCAGCGTGCCCGCGGCGGTCATCATCAGAGGGAACATCTGGGGCAGACGGCTCGCCGCCAGCAGCACTGCCTCGTAGCCTGCGATCGTCGCCATCGACGACAGAACGTCCATCGACTGGGCGCGGGTCACACGCGGCACCAGGTCCAAAGAGAAAGCCGAGACGCCGTTGCCCGCGTGGCGCTGCGCTCTGTTCGGCGCCCACAGCGGGTCGAAGACTCCCACGAACACGGTCGCGGGCACGGCTGCGGGGTTCAGTGACGAGGAGCCCAGAGGGGCGTCGCGAACCGAGACGACCACATCGGCTACATCAGCGCCGGGGGCGAACTGGTCGACGATGGCCGCACCGACGCTGCGGTAGGCGTCGTCGCCGAAGCCCGAGCCAGTACCGGCGGATCGTTCGACGATCACATCACAACCCCGCTGCACCAACACGTCGACGCCGTCTGGAACGAGGGCTACGCGATTCTCCCTCGGCGCTGTCTCACGCAACAGTCTGAGGCGCACAAACTGTGGAGGATAGCAGTTCCGTTCGAGCCGCGGGTGACACCGAAGACGGCTACCTGGTGAAGCGGCGCAACCCATGGCGGCGACGCTCGGCTTGGCGCTGCCTGCGGTCCTGGGGCGTCACCTGCTCACTGTCGGGGTGGAGGTGCTTTGCGAGCTCCGACACGGGCAGCAGACGCAGACTGGGCACCGGAGCGGAGTCGGCGTTGTTCCAGCGGTAGGTGATCGCACCCTGGGGAGAGCCGCCCAGCGAGATCCAGTTGCCGATTCCGGGATCGGCGTGAGAAATCACAACTCTCAGCACGCCGTCCGGGTCGATCCGGGCCTGCGAGTCGTTGAGGGTGGCCGGAAGATTTATGTAGTCGAGGCTCTGATACCAGGTGTCGCCCACCTGGATGTTCCAGTACCAGCACTCCGGCGGGGTCACCTCTAACAGGAGCGCCTCCTGGGCGCCCACCTCGTACCAGCACTGTCCGTACGCCTGCTGATCGCTGCCGCCGAGTCCGACTCCGCTCACCTTGCGGCCGTCCATGTGCTCGAAGGAGTTGATCTCACCCCGATCGCGTTGACTGACCGCATAGTCGGTCCAGTACTTCGGGACGATGCTCATCTCCGCGGCCAATTCATCAAGCGCATCGGTGAGTTTGATCGGATCCAGCCGGGCGGGCGGGCCCTCGGGGTCGAGGCACTCCAGATGCAGGTCTGCGTCCTGTTCAACAGCCCAGTCAGAGAAGAACTGGCGCACCAGCAGCCGGCACTCCTGGGGTTCCAGCTGGTACCAGTCGCCTTGGTGGTCGCCCGGGTCGGGGGCGGGGCTGAACACGACGTCCATGCGACCGCCGCCGATGTCGGTCAGGTCCGGGCTGCCAATGTTGAGGATCTGTTCGACCGTGCCCCGCCCGAATCGGAAGTCCATCATCGAGAACCCGAGGTATCGCGGCGTGTCCGTGCGTCCGGTGAGACGATAGGTGTGGCGCAGGTCCAGCGGCGCCGACATGTAGAGGGCGTCCGGGTTGTCCTGGCCCATCTTGGACGGGTATGCCCAACCCAGCTCGGGGTGCTCCGGGTCGGCGTTCTCCAACAATCGTTCAACAGCGCCTGAGAACAGCCGCAGGTGGTGGCGCAGCCCTTCAGCCTGCTCGGAGGAGTCGACACCGAGAGCTGGGTCGAATACGTAGTCGGCTGATTCCTTGAGGGTGTCGCAGAGTCGGTCCCAGGCGGCCTTCAAGTCTTTTTCCATCCGCTGTTTCTAACCCACGGCAGGCCGCGCCCGAGCATTCAGCGCTCAACGAGTCTCCGCATTCCCATCGCCGCACGGTCTGCGCGACACTGGCGGGATGCAGGGACTGATTCTCGAAGGAACCACCGAAGACTCGGTGCGCTTGTCGGACGACGTCGAGTTCGCCGACGCCGATCTGGCGCCCCGCCAGGTCCGGGTCGAAATCAAGGCCGCCGGGGTTTGCGGATCCGATCTGAGCTGTGTGTACGGCAAGTACTACATGCCCACTCCGCTGGTGCCGGGCCATGAGGCCGCCGGCGTGGTGGTCGAGACGGGGTCGGCTGTCACCTACTGCGCGGTCGGCGACCATGTGATCCTGTCGACCTTCAGCAATTGCGGGCACTGCGGGGATTGTGAGGGGGGCAACCCCGGCAACTGCAGCGTGTCGATGGGCAACCTCAGCCAGCCCTATCGCGAAGGCGGCCGGCCGCTTTACAACTTCGCCGGCATCGGGGCCTTCGTCCAGGAGACGATCGTGGGCGAGAACCAGTGCATCCCGATACCGCCGGAGATGCCCCTCACCGCCGCGGCGCTGATCGGCTGCGGTGTGATCACCGGCACCGGCGCAGTGTTCAACCGGGCTCGCCTGCAGTTCGGCGATACCTGTGTGGTCATCGGTGCGGGCGGCGTGGGCCTCAATGTCATCCAAGCCGCCAAGCTCTGCGGGGCGAGCCGGATCATCGCTGTCGACCGGGTCCCTGAGAAGGAGGCTTTCGCCACAGATTTCGGCGCCACCGATTTCATCCTCGCCGACGAGGGGGTCGACGTGATCGCTGAGGTCAAGAAGATGACCGGCGGAGTCGACCACGCGTTCGAGGTGGTGGGTTCCACCAAGCTGCTCACCGACTGCTTGCAGATGACGCGCCCCGGCGGGAACATCTGCGCTGTGGGGGTGCCCGACCTGACCGCCGAGGTGACCTACCCGTTCCAGGCGCTGCACCAGAACAAGAACCTGCTCGGGATCCGCGCCGGCGGCGCCCGGCCCCGCAAGGACTTCCCGATGCTGGCCGATCTATACATGAAGGGTCAGCTCAAACTCGACCAGCTCATCAGCAACACCGCCGGCCTCGACGGACTCCAAGGTGCTTTCGACGCCATCAAGTCGGGTACCGAGGCACGCACGGTCCTGCTTCCCAACGGCTGAGTGTTCTGCCAGGTTGAACTGTGGGCGGCAGATGCTCAAGGCCGTACCAGCGATTCCACCGTCGAAGCCGCCGAGACCCGCTTGTGCCTATCCCTGACTCGGTTGTCGTTATCCCTATTTATGCCCAGACAGCCTGACCTTCCAAATTCTGGGGGCCTCGCATGTTCCGAGATGGAGTGCTCGGCCACTAGGCGCCTACGCTGTCTGGCGTGAAGGTTCTGGTCATGGGTGGGACGAACTTCAACGGTTTGGCGCTGGTGCATGAACTGGTGCGCCAAGGTCACGCGGTGAGCGTGCTGAACCGCGGGCGCAGCCAGGCTGAGATACCGGATTCGGTGGGCCGTCTCGTCGCCGACCGCAGCCAGCCCGACACTGTGCGGGCTGTTCTCGCCGGAACCGAATGGGACGCGGTCTGCGACATCACCGCTTACCACCCCCAAGACGTTGAGCTCATGATTGATCTGTTCTCCGGTCGCCTGGGCCATTACATCTTCGCCTCGTCGACGGTCACCTATGCGGCAACCGGCGTGTTGCCGATCACCGAAACCCATCCCGACGACCGCAGCGACCGCCAGAACGAGTACGGAATGCACAAACTGCTGTGCGAGGACCTGTTGTGGGAGGCGCATCAGGAGCGCGGCTTCCCCGCTACCAGCGCGGCGTTCTCCATGGTCTTCGGGCCGCACAACGTGATCGCGGCCCGCGAGCAGCGCATGTTCCGCCGCATTCTCGACCGCAGGCCGGTGCTGGTTCCCGGCGACGGGCAGACGCTGCTGCAGCTCGGCCATGTGGACGATCAGGCTGTTGCCCTCGAACAGATGATGGGCAACAGCGTCACTTTCGGTCGCCGCTACAACCTCACCGGCAACACCGCGGTGACACGCAACCACTACGTGGCCACGATCGCCGCGGCTGTCGGCAAAAGTGCGGATGTGCGCCATATTCCTCACCCGATCATGGACGCTCTGTGGGGCGGCGAACACCTGCTCGATGTTGCGGCGAATACCGGCGTCGGCCTGCAGACTCGTTCAACGGTGACCCCCTCCGACAGCGCCCCCTCCAACAGCGCCAACGCGTCTCGCGGCGCGCAGCGATTTCAACTCGCGCAGCTGGTGCAGCACCTTGCGCCCAACATCCATCACTGGAACTCCAGCACCGTGTTCTCCATCGACCGACTCCGCGCCGACATCGGTTGGGAGCCTCGGCATACGTTCGAGTCGATGGTCGCCCACACGCTCGACTGGTACCACGATGCCGGTCTGGCCCGCACTCAGACCGTCGACTGGGGTTTCGAGGACTCGATCCTCGCAACCCTCGACAACCAGGGGAGATAGCCCAGGCCGCGAAGCCGCCGGTGTCGACGAGACGTCAGCGCTTTCGGAATACCCGAACCCCCCACTCCCTAGCTGTAGTGGTGAGTCATCCCCGTCGGCGCTGTCACACCCCCAACACTGCCACGCATGTAGTGGTATAGGAAGCTGTCCGACAACGGCTGTGGTTCTGAGAGAACTTGTGTCGGCAGTTCAGAATCCACGGAAGACGTGCAAGTAGTTCCGTGCCGTCTTGTGGATGAATGTTGCTGCTGTGGCACGGGTTGCCGGTTGGTCCGGGCAGAACGAGCCCTGAGACGGGTGCTGCCCGCCGGACCCTCCCGCGGGCGGTCCGGCGGCGCATCCCGGGATGAACTCGGTGGCGGCGGTCCAAGCGACGGGCCGGCTGTAATAGAGGCCTTCGCCGACATCGGCGAACCCTTGATCGTTGCCGTAATGGGGCTCCTTGACGAAACGATGCAAAAACGTGGCGATCTGAGCGCGGGTCACCGGCGCGTCGGGGCAGAACCGCGCGCTGGCCGCCGCGCTCTGTTGAGCGCAACCGGTGGTGACGCCTTGGTCAACAGCCCAACCGACAGCCTGATCCGCGAAGTGGCCCGCTCCCACGTCGCCGAAGACCGCCGAACCCGGTTCGGCCGGTTCGGGTTCAAGCGCCGCCCTCCACAAGAACGTCACGAACTCCGCGCGGGTCAGGCCCCTTTCGGGACAGAACAGTGCAGGCGCCGTGGAGCATCCTGTGGTGACTCCTTGGTAGAACATCCAACCAACTGCTCGCTCATGGGGATCACCGTCGTCGATATCGTCGAAAATGTCAGAGGCATCCATACCAGGAAAGATCCCGGCGTCGCCACCGGCGTCGGGACCGATCACAACATCGAAATGCTGTCGGGTTCCCTCCGACACCACAACCTCACGGGTCTCTTCTCCAGTCCGATCACTCACCCTGAGCTCATAGGTCCCAGCAGCAAGCCCTGTGAAATCGAAAAAACCCTGACTGTTGTAGTCGATGGATTGGTATTGCATGACGTCGCAAATCGGCGAAGCACAAATACTCACACTCGCCCATCTCCGAACAGGGTCGCCCGAAGAGTCTGAGACTACACCCGAAACGCTGCCGCCACGGGAGAGTTGAGCGTCGATGTTCGTCACCTCGCCCCTAGCGGGAGTCCTAACCCAATCGGCTTGTCCCAGCGTAGCCTTGTCGTCATAGAACTCAGGGACATAATCGAACTCGACCCCGTTGTCGTCGTGACCTCGCGCATGGACCCAATAGAGCGAACCGAACTTCACCAACAAGTCACGGTTCGAGTTGGCGGTGAAGCTGTAGGTCCCGTCACTCGCCGTGACTGCCTCATATCTATCTTTGGTCGTAAATCCGAGATGGTCCAGGTACCTGCCACCGACGGGGGAGGCCCTTTTTATCGATGCCGAATTTATCGAACCCGATCTTCTGACGCGCTCTGAATACCTCCCTCCAAAACCACTGCTACTGCTACGTAAACCCTGCTCCGCTGTCACAGCAATGCCGCCGACTCCGTTGCCAGAACTGTCCGTGACACGCCCGGAAACGGACACGGAGCGATGGCCCACTTCATGATCCACCTCCACGTCTTCGCCGTCGACAATCGAGCCCAGCACACCTTCGTACGCATAAGTGTCATCCAGGTCTGACGGGTACACCAAGACCCACGAACCGTCGCTGAGAGCCGGTGTTGTATATGCTCCGTCTTCGGCGACATCCAACACAATTGCGACAGCGCCCCAAAAGCTTGTGAAAGGGTCAGGGTCACCAGCGCCCCAACGGATTTTGAAAGGGGTATTCGTCGAGGGCGGCGGGGCGCCGCCAACGAGGATCCTCCCAGAGAACCTCCCACCGGTCTTCAACACCGCATCCAAACCGGCCACACTGCTCAAGCTGTCTGTCGGAAACTCAATCTCAATGCGTTCCCGGACGTAGTCTCCATCCGGATCCGTTGCAATGATATCCAAATCCCACCGCGCAAGTCTTTCGGGCTGGGTGAACGTGATGCTCCAATTGCCCGACGAATCAGTGGTCGCCTCGCCCAACGCGACCCGCGACGAAGGATTAGGATAGTTGGACAACTCATGCTCAGCGCGTACGATGATGCCGCTCAACGGGCTGCCGTCCTGCGCGGTTATCGTCCCAGAATACGTGAGCATGTCTCCAGGATCGGCTTCCGCTCTCGGTACCGCCGCCACCAGAGCCACCAACAACAACAGAACCGCCGACAAGGCGGCCGCACGGCGTTCCCAGGACCGGCCAAAACCACGACCAGCAACCAGATCACCGCCCATAAACGAACCGTCAACTGCCATCACACTCCCCCTTCGGGAATCCAGACGAAACAAAACTGCGCAAAGACTATCCCCCCCCCCCCCCCCCCCCCCCCCCCCCCCCCCCCCCCCCACCCCCCCCCCCC
>JAPOYA010000003.1:70679-137933 GCA_026706815.1 Acidimicrobiaceae bacterium
CCTCACACACCCAAACCTCCGCCATCAAAACTCCCCTCAATCTCCTACCTCATCCCCCCCCCCCCACCCACCCCCCCAACACCCCCCCCCACACCCCCCCCCCCCCCCCCCCCCCCCCCGTCAACTCAGCGAGTGAATCCCCGGCGACGCGATCAACACAGGCAGCAAAACCACACCACACAACTCGCCCACCCACCTTCCTCCCTCATCGGTCGCCGATGACCTCGAGGTTGTTGCGCGGCTCGGGCCGACTCGGCATCAAGAACGCAGCGCGTTCCCAATCCGATCTCGCCGCTTCAACGTCACCCAGGTAGTACCACGCTGTGCCTCGTTTCAAATACGAGTCTCCGTTCGACGGTTGGGACGCGACCAACGAAGAGAGGGTCTCAACCGACTCGGCGGCGAACCGACTCTCGCCGGTCAGCCTGTAGCCTTGCAGTAGCGAATCCGACAACGCCCGCGCCACCGGCCCATTTCCGGGATTGTGTTCCACCCCCTCTCTGAGCCGCTGGATCCCGTGCTCGACCAACGAGATCTCGGGGGACTCTGACAACAGGGCGCCGAGCAGAAGATAACTGAGATCGTCGAACGGTCGATGCGAAGCGGCAGCCTCAAGATCAAGATACGCCTCGGAGTACGACCGAGACTCGAACGCCGACGCGTAGAGGCGGTCGTTGCGCACAACGGAACCGGCGTTGATGCACAGCGCTGCCACAACCATTGCAGCGACCGCATTGACCGGCCGTGGCAGCCTGCGGACTGCGACACCCGAGTCAGCCACAAGCACGCCGATCAACAGCCACCAGACGAGGTCTGAAGTCGGGTGTGCAAAAAGAGCCTGCTGTTGCAACGCGTAGGCGACAACACCGAAACCCAGCGCCAACCGGATCAAGTCGCCGTTGCGGACCGCTCTCACTGCCAACCAACTCACCAGCGCGAGCACCGCCGCGTAAAGAACACCTGCCGCCACGCCGAACGACACCGCAAAGTCCAAGACCCCGTTATGGACTCGGTCTATCGGAGTGCTGCTGTCGATCTCGACGGCCGTCTGTTCGCCCAGATGCTCCTCGAACGCTGTCTCGAACATTTCAGGACCCACCCCGAGCAGCGGACTGTCGCGGGTCGCCGCGAAGCCGACCTCCCAGATCGAGACCCGCTCGCCGAAATCGCCTGCTGCGGACTGCCAGCGGCCTGTGAAGCCGGTGGCGATCAGCCCCACCAGCACCGCCGCAACCAACAACCGGCGCGAACGGCCCCGCAGGCGAACCAGCCCCACCGCAACTCCCAGCACCGCGGCCGTCAACCAGGCCGCGCGTGTCTCAGCTCCCATGATGTTGACCAACGCACCAACCACAGCCAACCAACCAGCCCAACGCCACCTGTCCCGCCTATCTGCGGCAACCGCCGCCAACGGGCCGACCAGGATCAAGAAACCCGACAGAACCGCCGGGTTCCCCAAGGTCGCACGCACACGGCCCCTGAACTCGACGAGTTGAGGGTCGACCTCCCACCCGGCGAGTTCCGCGACGCCCAGCGCCGACACGGCGACCACCGCAACAACCGCGACCTTCACGAGAGACTCGAGAACAGCATCGCCATAGCGGCGCCGCAATGACAACCCCACAACAGCGGCAAGCGCGAAACCGAACCAAGCCAGCATTCCCACCTGCCGCTGCGGCGCGCCGAGCAGTGACCGCCAGACCGATTCGCTGGCAAAGGTCGCAACCACCATCAACCCTCCGAGCGTCGAAGCGATCACTGAAGGCATCCCGGTCGGGACAACCAGCCCCGAACCGCGACTGAGCACCGCCACCAGCACCAGCAGGCCAACACCGGCAACAAGCACTTTGCTCGCCACGTACCCGTTGTAGCCCCGCGGATCGAACACGACCACAGCGCCGACCACCACCAACCCCAACCCGGCCGATACCGGCCACGGGATCCTCTCAGAGGTGACGCGTACGGTCCCGCTCACGGCGGGACCACAGGTTCGATTCCGTCTGCCACCAGACGGAAGATCTGTGCGGGCCAGCCGCCGCCTGAGATGTTAGGAACGAATGTCGGTGGATCGTCCGCTGAGAGTTCATCAACAGAGACCGATCCGACCCACACCACGATGGTGTGAGTGCCGGTGCTTCCCGCGAACCATGCATCGGTCTGCCCGATAGCCGTTCCGGTCTTCCCGAATGGCATGTCAGCGCCGTCCGCAGCGACACCGGTGCCTTGAGTGACCACCAGTCGCAGCAGCGAGCGAACCGTCCCAGCTGTTGTTTCAGAGACGTATCTTCCGCTGGCGGCAACGACCGTCGAGCCGTCCTGTGTGGTTATCTCCCGCGTCTCGCCGTCATTGGCGATCGCCACCATGAGCGCTGCGATCGACTCCATCGACACGGGATGGACCCCAAGGAGCACCGTCGGTGTGTGCTCCAAGAGCATCCCGAACTGCGCGCCGTGCTCCACGACAGTGCCAGGAGGCGCCCGTTCAAACAGAATCACGAACGCTGGATTGATCGATGAGGTGATCGCTTCAGCGACCGTGTATTCGCCTGCTGCGTTGCCGCACGTCATGCGTTCCGGCAACACGATGCATCGCGGCACCTCGAGGACATCGTCTGGTCGGGTTCCCCATTCGATAGCCGCGGCCAGTATCAGCACCTTCATGACCGAACCGGCCGATCTCGACCCGCCGCCCAGCGGCGCGCGCGCAGGATCGCCGATCACCACCGAGTCGACGATTCTGCCCGACGAATTCTCGACAACGAGAACCGCAGCGGGCACGCCGTCCCAAACAGTCGAGCGCACAGCAGCCTCCAGTCCCGAAAAGCTCGGCAAGTCCGTCGGTTCAGACGAGTCGGGAGATTCCGGGACCTGCCCGATATCGGCTCGTTGACTGCCGCAGCCTGCAGCCGGTGCTGCCAACACGCCGATCAGCACCGACACCATTACCTTCGACCTCAACGACAACTCACTCATGGCCACACTGCCCCCGGGACCACAACACAGCTCTGATTCTGCTCACCCAGTCGGTAGCATCGACCTGAGAGGGGATCGACACTACAGAGCCGCAGCGTCCCGACTGCACACTGGTCGATCAAATGCCCCACAACGCTGTTCCCTCGTGTCCGTTGTTCGGGTGACAACTATTGATGCTCATGTCCAGACGCGCAAGGTCTTCTGATTTCTGGGAGCTTCGACTGCTCTACCCGGCGCGGGATTATGCGATCAGTGCGGCACCTGATCTATCGTTTCGCCCATGGCGATAGACGGACTCGATCTCATCTCTCCGGTTCGCTACGGCGAGTCGGGCCCACCGCATGCCCAATGGGAGCAGCTTCGCAAAGAGCCGTTGCAGTATTTCGAGACTGATCAGCGCGAGCCGTTCTGGGCCGTGACCCGTCACGCCGACATTGTCGAGATCTCAGCGCGCCCCGAGGACTTCTGCAACAGCAACGGCATCGTCGTGCTGACCGACGAACAACTGGAACGGCGCACCCGCGGCTATCCGGTCCAGATGAAGACGATCATCGAGATGGACCCGCCCGACCATCGTGTATTCCGCAAGGTGGCCAGCAGTTTCTTCACACCTCGAGGCATCGAGAGACTCGATGAGATCGTGGAGGCCAGCGCCCGCAACGTCATCGACAGCCTCGATCCCGAGGGCGAGGAGGACTTCGTGGAGGCCATCGCCCAGAAGCACCCTCTGCGGGTCCTGGCGACGATTCTCGGGATCGAGCCGGACCAGGAGACCCAGCTGCTGGAGTTGACCAGCCAGCTGCTCGCCAGCGAAGACCCTGAGCTTCGACGCCAGGGCGAGAACCGTCACGAGGCCAGCTTCGATCTGATGATGGACTTCTTCAACATGTTCAACACCATCATCGAGGACCGTCGTGCAAACCCCAGCGACGACCTGGCCGGCATGCTGGCCAACGCCGCCTTCGAGAACGGCGAACCGCTGGGAGACATCGAGACGCTCGGCTACTACCTGATCATCTTCAATGCAGGGCACGACACGACCCGCCACTCGCTGACCGGAGCGTTCCAAGCGTTCCTCGAACACCCCGAAGAGTTGAAACGCCTGCGTGAGGACCCGAGCCTGCTCAAGACCGCCGTTGAGGAAGTGGTCCGCTACACGGCGCCGGTCAACTACATGAAGCGGACCGCGACCCGCGATCTTGTGTACGACGGCCACGACATCAAAGAGGGCGACATTCTCGCGCTCTTCTACGCTTCAGGCAGCCGCGACGAGACCGTCTTTGAAGACCCGCACCGGTTCGACATCGGTCGCAGCCCCAACCGGCATCTCGGTTTCGGTTGGGCCGAGCACTACTGTCTGGGCGCCCATCTGGCCCGGGCCAGCATCAAGGCGCTCCTGGCGCAGCTGGCGTCGCGGTTCGAGTCGATGGAGCCTGCCGGCGCTGCAGACTACGTGGCGTCGAGCTTCGTGGTGGGACCCAAGCATCTGCCGGTTCGCTACAAGATGCTCGACCCCCAACCGTGACGCTCGGCGAACACCGATTCAGCAGCCGGCTGACAGAGTGATCCTCTGCTTGCGCCCGAGCGTTGAGTGACGTATGGTCAAGCTGTCGCTCGTAAAGGATCAGCGACATGAACGGTGGTCAACTCACGCTCCGACAGTGGCCTGAGAGTCCCGGTCGGCCGAGATGGAAAGTTGTGATCGGGGTAACGGCGGTGTTGTTTCTCTCCTTTTCGGCAGCTAGTCCGGCTCAAGCGAGCAATTTCGGCAGCTACTACGCTGACAACGCCGATCACTATTTCGCGCGCGTGAGCCTGACGACAGACGGCACCATAGCTGCAAACTGGGGTGTCACTGAACTCAACTCAAGGACTGATGTAGACACCTTCAATGACGGCACGTGCAAGAGCAACACGGACATTTGCTTCTACGATGCGAACTACCACACGGATCCATGGATAAAGTCTGTGGCTTGGTGGAAGACACATAACGGTCTCGCCCACTGCAATAGAGCTTCGGGCTTGTTCGGACTCGGCAACCGTTGCGAACGATGGTACGTGTTGTTCGACGTTGCCGACATGAACCGCATGACGACTTGGGAAGTGCAAGAACTTGGTTGCCATGAAGTCGGCCATACCGTCGGACTGAAGCACACTATCAACGATGCATCATGCATGAAGACCGAAAAAGCTGGCCGATCAAGCAAAACTCTGAGCTGGCATGACATCTCCCATGTCAATAATCGGCACTGACGAAGACGCGAAACTGGATGGAAGCGATGAAAATCTCCACATATGCCACAAGGAAGGCCACTTTGGCACTAATAGCCGTGTGTCTTGGGGTCAGCTGCGGCAGTGGCGACGACACTGTGGACAGAATCACGTCGACTGGTTTGGAGCCTGGAGTGGAGGCATTCTCGGTGGCTCTGGGCGCTGGCTGGTCCGCGGACTCCTCAAGTGCGGCTAACAGCCTTGAGGACTATGTCGAGGGTTCGGACGCGGTGGTCGAGGCCCGGCTTGTGGGCGTTAGCGATGGACCGGTAATACAGGTTGACGAGCAACCGGACAGCCCTACGTTGTCTTTCGTGTATGTCCGATTCCAGCCTGTGGACACTATCACCGGGGAACTGCGCACCGACGCGGCCAGTGAGATCCGCATCGAGTATCCGAGGCCCCCGGGTGCCACAGCCGCCGCCCTTGAGGAACTGATACCAGGACAACCCAACGCCATATTGTTCATTGAGGATCCGCGGGCGACGCTGGACGGGTTCTCGGTGCCGCATGTGTACCTAGCGACCGGAGAGGCCGGAATAGTACTTGAGAGCAACAGCCAGAACTCGCCTCTGGTAGTACTGGCCAATGACGCGTCGGAAGGAACCGGCGCTGCCTTCGGATATGATACGTTCTCTGAGCTGAGCGGCGCTATTGCTGTCGCCAGCGAAAGCTTCGGTGATCCGATGCCGACGAATTCAGTCGTCCCCGCGCCCTTGGATGCCACTAACAGTACTGGCCATGTTCGCGAATAGCGGTCTCCGGCTTCTGTTATGCGCGTTGTGCCTCGGGTTGGCTCTAACCGTTAGCTGCTCGAAAGAAACCCGCGTGAGAGCCGCATGTGAGCAGGATATAGAAGATGTCCATTATTTCTCTATGTGGCAGGACAACACCGGGGCTTGTGTCTCTAGTTCGATTATGTTCGAGTTGCGATGCGAGTCCAACCACCGCCTTTCAATTCACCTGGGACTCACAGAAACTGGAATGATAGTTTCGTACGATCAATCCGATGCAATAGATCTGTGGTATCAGAGAACCGACTCAACCATCGCAGAATTGCCGTTAGATGCGATGCCCACAGGACTGTTCAGCCGAGAGCGGGAACTCTATATCGCAGCGGACCACGAATCGGCCTATGTGCGAACGGAACAGAAGATTGAAATATGGCAGAGATACAACAACCTCGCCTGCTCATCTCCCAATCCTTGACTGAGATCCTCCGCCGGGAATCATAAGTCTCGCCATTCCCCTACGGATCGGAGCTAGATATCGTTCGCGTGAGGTTGTTAGCGTGTGATGCGGGAGGGTCGTCTACGGCGATGTGACGCCAGGCATCACCCGATAACTGAGCCCGCCTTGCCAATGCGCGCCGGCGCTCCGATACGATGCCTGCGACTCACACGGCTTGCCCTTAGGAGGCGACAAAGATGACCAGTACCCGTCCGAAGAAACCGATCGCAGTGCTGGCCATGGTGTCTGCGGTGCTCGCATCGCTGACTCTGTCAGCCGGAGCGCAGACTCCTCAACCCATCAGCGCCGACACCTTCACACTCATCATCCTGCACAACAACGACGGTGAGTCGAAGCTCCTGCCCGACGAGGATGCCGGGCTCCCCGGCGTGGCCCGGTTCGCCGCCCAGATGAAGCAGATGCAGGCCCTCGCGGCACCCGTCGGCGACGGAGTGATCACCCTCACTTCGGGCGACAACTTCCTGGCCTCCCAGGAACTCGGGGTCTCTCTGGCACGCGAAGGCGCCCTCTACGATTCGATAGCCCTCAGCGGGCTGTACGACGCCATGGCGCTGGGCAACCACGACTTCGACCTGGGGCCGGAGGTGACAGCCCGGTTCATCGAGGGATTCGACCCGGCCATCCCGTTCCTGTCCGCCAACGCCGACTTCTCAGACGAGCCCTCGCTCGCAGCGCTGGTCGAGGCCGGCACTCTGGCCGCGAGCACGATCATCGAGACCGGAGGGCAGCAGATCGGGGTGATCGGGGCCGTGACTCCTCTACTCCCCAACATCTCCTCGCCCCGCAATGTCGTGGTCTCCGATGTGCTGGCCGCAGTCTCTGCCGAAGCTGAGTCGCTGACTGAGCGGGGGGTCAACAAGATAATCCTGGTCAGCCATCTCCAGGACGTCGACGAGGAGATCGATCTCATAGCCTCCCTGTCCGGCGTCGATGTGGTCATCGCCGGCGGGGGCGACGACCTGCTCCGCAACGACGGCGACACCTGTATGCCCGATGACGAGCCGGCCGGCCCCTACCCGACCCTGGTCGCCGACTCCGACGACGTCGAGGTGCCGGTGATCACCGCGCCGGGCGGTTACCGCTGCATCGGCGCGCTCATCGTCACCTTCGACGCTGACGGCAACATCGTCAACACGACCGGCCGCTCCACAGCGGTCAGCTTCGCCGTGACGCCGGACCCGGATGTGCAGTCCAACGTGGTCGAGCCTCTCGCGGAGGCAGTGGCCGAGGTCGACGCCGACGTGATCGGCACCAGCGAGGTCGATTTGGACGGACGCCGCGCCATGGTGCGCACAACCTCCACCAACCAGGGCAACCTGCACGCCGACGCTCTGCGGGCCACCGGCGCCAACCTCGCCGAATCCTTCGGGATCTCCCCACCCGACGTCGCCATCCAGAACGGCGGGGGGATCCGCAACGACGCGGTGATCCCGGCAGGTGACGTCACCACCGGCGACACCTGGGACATCGCCCCGTTCCGCAACTTCGTGGTGGTAGTGGAGATCCCGCGTGAGACCTTCCATGTGCTGCTCGAGCAGGCAGTCGACCGGATCCCCGGCGCGGGCGGCCAGTTCGCGCAGATCTCAGGGTTCACCATGTCCTACGACCCGACGGCGGTGGCGCGTGAGACCGACCGCGCGGGTGACTGCTCGCTCATCGGCGACCCGGGCGCCAGGGTGCGCGATGTGGTCCTCGACGACGGGACTGTCATCGTCTCCGACGGTGCCGTGGTGCCCGGCGATCCGCTGATGCTGGCAACCATCGACTTCCTCGCCGGAGGCGGAGACTGCTACCCGCTCGCGGATCTTGAGTTCACCAAGCTGGGGGTCAGCTACCAGCAGGCGCTCGCCGAGTACATCTCGGTTGACCTGGGCGGCGAGATCACAGCGGACGACTACCCGGTGGGCGGCGACAACCGCATCATCGCCGTTGCGCCCGAGCCCGAGCCGGAACCAGAGCCTGAACCAGAGCCCGAGCCAGAACCGACCACGGTCACCGTCGTGCGCGGCAACACTCTCTGGAGGCTCGCCGCCGTCCACCTGGGCTCCGGTGCCCGCTGGTCGGAGATATACGAGTTGAACATGGGCAGGGTCCAAGCTGATGGACGGCGCCTGACCAACCCGCATTTGATCCTGATCGGCTGGGTGTTGGAACTGCCGGCGGCCTGACGCTCCCAATCCACGACCCCAACCGGAACGGTTCGAACTGTTCTAGGTTGGGGTCGTGGGAATATTCGAACCTATAGACAGCGCCGACCAAGACATTGCCGACGAGCTCGTCTCGGTGGTCGCGACCTGGATCGACCGTGACGTGATCCCGCGCGCGAGCGAACTCGAGCACGCCGATGAGTTCCCTCAGGAGATGTTCGACCAAATGTGCGAGTTCGGTCTCTTCGGAGCGACGATCCCTCACGAGTACGGAGGTCTCGGGCTCGGCGCGAAGACCTACGCCCGCTTGATCGAAGAACTCAGCCGAGGTTGGATGAGCCTCTCGGGAATCCTCAACACCCACAAGATCGCTTCGGTCATGATCGAGCGGTACGGAACACCCGAACAGCGCGACAGACACCTTCCAAAGATGGTCGACGGCCAGTATCGGGCTGCCTTCTCCCTCTCGGAGCCGGACAGCGGCAGCGATGCGGGCGCCCTTCGCTGCAGAGCCGCCAAGGACGGCGATGAGTGGATCATCAACGGCACGAAGATGTGGGTGACGAACGGTGAGCGGGCGTCGCTGGTCATGCTGCTCGCCCGCACGCCCGACGATCGTGTGACCTGCTTCATCGTCGAGAAGGAGCCAGGCAGCGAGTTCGAGGGGATCCGCACGTCCAAGCACATCCGCAAGCTGGGCTACAAGGGTCTTGAGACAGTCGAGATGAGCTATGTCGACCAGCGTGTCCCCGACGCCAACCTGCTCGGAGGCCCCGAGGGTATGGGCAACGGGCTCCGCTACGCCTTGTCGGCATTGGAACTGGGCCGGATCAACATTGCCGCACGCGCCGTCGGGGTCGGCCAGGCAGCTTTCGACGCAGCGATGCGATACAGCCAAGAGCGTGAGACATTCGGCAAGCCGATCTTCGAGCACCAGGCGATCGCCTTCAAGCTCGCGGAGATGGCCACGAAGCTGCAGGCCGCCCGATTGATGACCTACGACGCCGCCGAGAAATACGACTCGGGCCGGCGGATAGACCTCGAGGCGGGCATGGCGAAACTGTTCGCTTCCGAAGCAGCATTCGAGATCTGCACCGACGCGCTCCGAATCCACGGCGGCAACGGCTACACCCAGGAGTACGACGTGGAGCGCTACTTCCGGGACTCGCCGCTGATGATCATCGGCGAGGGCACCAGCGAGATCCAGAAGATGGTCATCGCCCGCAAACTCCGCGAGCGCCACGCCGTCGAGTAGCCGCGGCGAGTTCGAGTAGCCGAGGCGCTCAGGTGACGCTGGGTGAACAGTCGATTTCCAGGGTGCTCCACTAGCGCGGGCTTCTCGCTCGCGGTCGGTAGCGCTTGGGGTCGTTCTCGTTGTCGGCGGCGGCGATGCGATCGGTCACGTCGGTCAGCTCGGCGCGTGCCTCACGGTTGTAGCGCGGATTGGGCTTGACCACATCGCCGGGCAGGGGAGGCAGCCCGAACGAGGAGTAGACGACTTTGCGGGGTCGCTCGATCGGTGGGTGCGCCCGATGCAGGGTGTCACTGCAGTGCACGGTGACATCGCCCTTGCCCGTCTCCAACATCCTTGGTTGCAGGTCGAGTTTCGGGTCACGTCCGGTGGCCATGGTGTTGGCACGATGAGACCCGGGGATCACACCGAGCGCGCCGCTGACCCGGTCGGCGCCCGTGACGCTGATGCCGGTGGTCATCCCGTTGCACATGTAGGAGTGGCGGCCCTGCCCGCAGTCCTTGTGCCAGGGAAGGTCCGACAGCCCCTTGACTATGCCGAGCGGCTTGACAAGACCTTCGGCGCCGCCGTTGTGCTGATGCCCGTCGCCGGTCAGTTCGGTGAGCCACTGGTAGCGCTCATCCTCCACGATCTCTTTGAGCGCGGCTGACTTCTCCAAGAAGAAGAGGACCCGCACAGCCTGGTCGACCCCGTCCTTGTCCTCGGCCCACCAAGATTCGCCGTCGTCGGGCGTCGCCCTGGCGATCCATTCATCGATGTCGGCGCCGATCGTGTCCATCTCGTCTGGTTCGAAGATGCCCGTGAGGTGCAGGAATCCGGCCTCGCGCAGGAAGTGGGCCATTTCTTCGCGGTCATCGCCGATTTTAAAGGTCCGGTCGAGGTCCAGTTCGCCGCCGTCGAGGTCCTGGAATGTCACATCGCCGGATTCGTGGACCCTGCGCCCGTCGAGCAGGGCTCGAAACGCAGGTTCCCAGCCGATCCATTCGCTGATGTTGCCGCTGGTCAGCTTCACCCGCGAGGTCATCGCCAGGCCCATCGTCGATTGGTGGTCCTGGATAAGGTCGGACAGGGCGTCGGCGGGCATCTCCGCGGTCACGCCTGCGGGTTCGTCGCCCTCTTCGAGTACCAGCGTGCCGTTTTGCGCGCGCAGAGTGACCGCACGATCTTCGACCCGCAGGTTCACCGGCGGAAGTTGTTTGTAGGCCGCTCCGCGACCGGCGAGCGGGCCGTGTTCAGAGATCGCCTCGGGCAGCAGCGAGTCGAATACTTCGTCGCGTTCCAAGTCGCGGACGCTCTTTTGGAGCCGGGATCGGCAGTCGATCGACATGTGAACCTCTTGTGGCGTTTCCGGTGGTTCGGATTGACAGTTGAGAATAACCGTTGAGCCTGCCGGCACGAAATCTCGACGTCTCCGCGAGTTGTCCGTTGAGGAGGCATCGCGTCGTGACATAATGCGATATGGCTCCCGACCCCGTGCTGGACCGGCTCGAAGCGGCATTCTCGAAGCAGCGGGCACGGTTGTTGGAGACACACGCCGGTCGTTGGGCGTTGTTCGTACAGCCTCGCGACAGGCGCCGCAAACCCGAGTTCGTCGGCTGCTTCGACGATGAACATCAAGCATGCGAGGTTGGCTACCGCAGCACCATCGGTAGACGGTTCCTGATCAAAGAAGTACTGGAGAAAGATCGGGTTGTCAGCGTTCCATTGGCGGTACCGGCCGATCACCTCTGAGCGGGGCGACTATTCACGCATCACTGGCCCAATCAGCAGCAGCGGCCCGATTGTCGATGTTGAAATCCGCCTGCACCCGTTTGAAGTGGAGCGCTGCCGTCTAGAGGGGCGCATCGTACCGCTGCCCTTTAGAACACGAGCCATCATCGACACCGCTGCCGCAAGGACTTGTGTGCGGGCCGCAACAGTGGCGGGACTGCTCGAACCAGTGGCGCAAGCCAATGTGTCAACACCATCGGGCCCGGTAAAGAGTGCTGTTTACCATCTCATGTTGCAACTTGGCTCGCAGCTGGACCGTCCATCCGATCCGATCGCGATCCTGGCCCACACCGTGCCGGAGGTCCTAGGCGGGGAAGTGCTGATCGGTCTCGACGTCTTGCGACAAGGCAAGTTGGTCCTCTACGGCCCTGAGAACCGCTACGAACTCATTCTTCCTCGAACCGCGGAACCAACGCCCAGAACACCGAACTCCTAGATTGCAGCCGGTTCAGTCTGTGACCTGATCGCGGACTCGGTCCTCATCCGGCTCCTCAGCTGAGTCTTCGCCGTCTTCGCTTGGGTCTTCGTCTTCGGGGCCGGGGTCGAGGGCGGCTCGTTCAGCCCGCAGAGACCGACGGCGGGCGATTGCACGAACAGGCGCCATGACGAACCGCGCTGCGCCGATCACGATCAGGGCGACTCCGGCCAACACGACCAAGTCGATGTCGGCCAACGACTCACCGGCCAGAACAATGACTCCGGCCGCTCCGAATATCAGCGCTGCCACCAGCGAGACGAGGTCGGCCGACGACTTCTTGCTCTGTGGCTGAGTATGTGCGCTCATGTCTTCGCTCATGCTTCCTCAGTTCAGTGTTGGGAAACGCACCACTCGAACTTCCCCGATCCCGACATCAATGTTGAATTCGAGTTCGTGGACACCGTTCGTGACATGTTCCACTTCTAGATTCACGCCCTCCTCGATCAGGTCGTAGTCGACGAAACCACTGAAACCGCTGCGGGGGCCCGAGTTGCGAATGTTGCCACAGAGGACCCTCTCCCTGCGAAAGTCTGGGATCTCCTCGTCGACCCTGTAGGCATACTGCGCATCGACGCAATACAGATGCCCATCTTCGATTTTCGGCGTCATCACGTGTCTGACGGTCACGTATTCGCCACCGCGCAGAGCGCCTGCAGCAATATTGGCGTTGGTTCTAACGCGCAGATCGGCGGGCACCCTCAAGGTCAGGTCACCAACCGTGAGACCGATGTTGTAGCGACCGACGGCTGAACGCAGCGAATCTCGGTCGAGGTGCCTCAAATCCACGACGAGATCGCCGATCCCATGGTTGATGTGGCGATCTAGCGGCCTGATGTCGTCGGGCACAATCTCAACATCGCCGTACCCCGACCACCACGAGACGTTGGTGTCGGAAAGGACCACCAGCGGCGCTAGCAGCACCACGCCGAGGAGGATCAGCGCCCAGTTTCTGCCCACGAAGACCGACAACAACAGACCCGCAGCAACGATCAGCAACGCGACGGCGAAGAACTCGCCGAGCAGCACCCGTTCGACGTCAAGCCGGTCCAACAGGATCGCGCCGCCGGTCAACACCAGCAGAGCGGCAATTGTAAGGATGGTGACCGTGGATCGACCACGACGTTGCGCGCGTCGTCGGGCTCTGCGGTCTCGCCAGGATTCCTTGGGCTCGGTCGGTTCGTCTGGCAAGGCTGCCCCCGGCCACTCCGAACCAGCCGCCGAGGGAGGAGGCGGCACCGGATTTGGAGTCGGTGCCGCAAGCGGCTCGGCCGGAGTGTCCAGGGGGGGCGCCGGCCGGCGGGGCCAGAAGACCAGCCCGACACCGGCGACAATCAAAGCAAGCGCCAGATACGGCGCTGTGCTCGACACTTTCGTGAACAGTGCGAACACGTTGCGACTCAAGATCGCGGTGACGAACAGGCCTGCAACGATCAACACGATGCCTGCAAGGTTGCGGAACCGGCGACGGGCGCCGCTTCGCAGGGCATTGGCGAGGATGCTGCCCGAGTCGCCGAGCGGCACGATCAGCCAACACACGAGATACAGCGCCAGTCCGACCCCGCCGAAAAAGGTGAGGACGATGAATCCGATGCGGACGATCACCGGGTCTATTCCGAAGTATTCACCGAGTCCGCCGGAGACGCCGGCGACCAACCGGTCGTCCTCACTGCGGCGCAGGGCAGGCCAACGGAACTCGCGCTTTCCTTTGGCGCGCTTTCCTTTGGCACGTTCCTCGGTGGACTCTGCGGATTCCGCGTCTGCGGGATCGGAGGACTCAGACTCTGTTTCGTCGGACCCCGCTTCGTCGGATTCCGTGTCCTCGGCCTGGTCTGCAACTTCAGAGTCGGTCGCCTCGGCGCCTTCGGCCTCCAGATCGGAAGCCTCAGCACCAGCGTCGCCCTCTTCGGCAGACGTCTCCTCTGAATCGGCGAGAGGGTCTTTGGCCATGCGTCCATTATGAACCCGACTCTCGCGGGCACAAATAGGGGATGACCCTGAAATTTCCCTGAGTCAAGAGTTGAAAATAGGGGTTGTCCCTCATGTGTTCGGCGGGTTCATCGTGTCATCATCAAGATCATGAACGGGCGTTTCTCAGCGCTGCCGCAACGGTCTGGCCGAGAGCGGATAATCGCGGGCGTATGCGGCGGGATCAGCGCTCGACTCGGCGTCGACGTCACGATCGTGAGAGTGGCTTTCGTCGCCCTCACTCTGGCGTGGGTGGGCCTGCCGATCTATTTGCTCGCGTGGCTGTTGTTCCCACGGGCCGACGCTGAGGGCACTGTCGGCACTGCTGCGACGGCGGCGGTGCCGGCGTCCACCGTCCGCAGACGTGCCTTGGGACTGGCCTTGACGGCGTTGGGAACGGTACTGCTGGCACGTCACCTCCGGCTCACCTTGCCCGACGTGTTCATATTTCCCGCACTGTGCGTTGCCTTCGGAGTGGGCGTGGTGGTTTGGAGGGTTCAGCCAGTTGCCTCTGTCGGCAGGGCCTTCGCCTTTCGAATGGCCGGCGGCACGATTCTGGTCGCGTTCGGAATCGGGGTGTTGGCAGCGGCCAACGTTTCGCTGGGGGTCGTGCTCGACGGGCTGCTCTCCACGGTACTGGTAGTCGGCGGGTTGGCGTTGATCCTCGGGCCCTGGGTGGCGGTGCTGCTGCGCGACCGACGCGCTGAGCGACAGCAGCGGATCCGTGCCGACGAGCGAGCCGAGGTCGCAGCGCATCTGCACGATTCGGTCCTGCAGACCCTGGCTCTGGTGCAGCGCTCAGACGACCCTGCCCACATGTCGGCTCTGGCACGGCGTCAAGAACGCGAGTTGCGGAACTGGCTGTACGGAGAGAGGCACGGCCCACAGCAAGCCACGGCCACGCTGAAGGTTGCCGTGGAGCACCTCGCCGGCGTGGTCGAGGATCGTCACGGGACGATGATCGACGTGGTGGTCGTGGGCGACGCCGAACTCGACGCGGCGATGGAATCCCTAGTGGCGGCGACAGGCGAGGCCATGACCAATGCCGCGAGGTGGTCGGGCCGATCCGATATCGGCGTCTATGTGGAGGCGACCGGGAGCCAGGTGGAGGTGTTTGTCCGTGACCGCGGCGTCGGCTTCGACCCCGAAGCCGTCGGGGAGGAGCACCATGGCATTCGCGACTCGATCAAAGGTCGATTGCAACGAGTGGGTGGCGACTCAGAGATCATCAGCTCGGCCGGCAAGGGCACCGAGGTCCGCCTCTGCGTGACTCGCGGCTGACTCCTTGGGGCTAAACCCTCAGATCGCGTAACCGGACTCTATTCCCGACTCGGCTATTCGAATTCTGAGGATCGGGAGCCTAGGTTGGCGGCGTTCTCGGAGACTGTGCGGCGGGTGGCTTCGTCGAAACCGTCCTGGTTCTTGGCCCGGACCTCCAGTGTCAGTTCGACGCCTGGGCCCAGTCTGGCGGTCACGTGCTCTGCTATCTCGCCGAGTTGTCTGATGCAGCGAACCGGGTCCAACTGGAACTCGGCGTAGAACTCGGTCGGTTCGGCGGTTTCGGCGGTGGCTTGGGCCGTTGGACCCGAGGGTTCTCGCCCGCCCGGGGCGCCGCCGCTTGGCGCTTCTCCTCCTCTCTCTTCCGCGCCGCCTGGAACGGGTCCGGGTTCGGGAGGCAGGGGCACGCTGTCTGGTCGGATCAGCAGGCCGCTGGGTGTCGGGGTCACGTGCTGGGCGGTGCGGACGCCGAGCCAGCGCTCGCCGTCGTGGGCGTCGGCATAGGCGAAGGTCTCCTGTTCCCAGTCGAAGGACGCCACGCCGCCTGAGAGTGCCTCGGCCAACACCTCGAGTGATCCCAACCTCGGCATGTGGCAGAAGCGTGCGTACGTGGCCCAGAGCCGGCCCACCGCCAAGTCCCCGCGGTCGGACCATAATTCACTGCGGTCGATGTCCATCCGCACTCGCACACCGCTGTAGGTGGAGATCAGCTTCTCCTCACTGTGCAGTTTGCGACCGGCGCGGACCGCTATTGAGTCTTCGCCCGCGGCGCGGCTCGTCTGCCACACGATCTCAGACGTCCCCGGTTCCTGGTGCGGCGTCAGCACCAATTTGAAGGTCTCGTTGATGAGTGACTCAACCCGCTTGTCGGAGTCGTCGCGCTTGGTCTGCGCCTGGCGAAGCTGATGTGCAGTGAGTTGCAGATCGTCGCTGCTGACGACGATGGAGCGCCAGGCCAGAAGAGCTCGGGCCGCGTCTCTCAGTTCACCGACGCGGTTGGCGTCCGCTGCGACGAACACCAACAGGTTGCGGTTCAGCCGCGGCCCCGCGTCGCGCTGGGCGAGTATCTTCTCCGCCGACTTGATGGCTGCAGAGTTGTCGTCGCCCGTCGAATGCGCAACGGAAGGCGCAAGCACCACGAGCCGCACGCCGTCGTCGTTGTCGGGCACGTCGCCGGGGCCCTCCGCGAACACTTGCACGGCGTGGAAGTCTCCACGGTCACGCTGGTTGGCCACCATCGGCCGTACCAGATCATCTGCGTCTCGGTCGTCGTAGTTGGAGGCCCGGTCCTCGGCGATGCGAGTGACGTTGGGCACCAGCGAGTACCAGTACTGCGATCTGTCCACATACAGGTGCGTGGCCCGGTCCGACAGGCGTCGCAATGCGTCGGAGAACTGGCCGAGGGGCTCACCGGGTTGGGCACACCCGAGCACGACTGACTTGACGTCCACTCCCCGTTTGCCGTCGGGACGCGGCGCGGAGCTCATGTACACGGTGCGGGCTGCCCGACGGGTCGCTGCGAAACGTCCGAAGTGGGGGAACTCAGTGTCGATATGCAACGGCAGGGCGTTCTCGCCGTCGACGTCGGACTTGATCACCGGGTCCCAGCCCTCGTCGAGGTACTTCTTCATCTCGCTCACCAAGGGTCCGGAGTCCATCGGCAGGCTTGCCGGCATGATCAGCAGCGATCGGTCGTCGCGTTTCCACAGCTGTGATATCACCAGCGCCATCAGCCGGAGCACGCCACGCGTGCGCTGGAACTTGTCGAGCGCCGACCAGTCGCCGAACAGTCGATCGAACAGCTCCGGATGGATCGGGTAGGAGAGTTCCATGCGGCGCCGGTATTCGCCCTCTCCCACTCTCGGCGGGAACTCTTTGGAGTGGCTGCGGTACATCTCGCTGAACGCCCGGATCACGCCGTCTCGTACCTTTGCCTGTTCGGCGGTCACGGGGTCGAACAAGCGTCGGCGCACGATCTCGAAGGATTCGTCGGGCGATGCCGGCTGCCATTGCGCAGCCTTGCGGGCAACAACGTTCTTCAGCCTTTCCAGCGCCGTGCGGCCCCTGGGCCCGCCGGTCTCGATGTCTGACGCGGGGATGGCGACGAGCACGACCACATCGGGCACAGCCGCGGCCGCCTCGGTCAGCGCTTGCGCGAACGTGAACTGGGTGTCGAAGTCTCCCCCCGCCAGTCGCTTGGCGTTCTCATCGGAGCTGTCGTTGAGTTGGCGGGCGTAGGCGACCCATTCGTCGATCAGCACAACAGCGGGGCCGAACTGTTGGAACAGCGTGCGCAGCGCGGCGCCGGGATTGGTGGCAGCCTCATCGTCGGCGCGTACCAATTCGTAAGCCTCTCGCCCTCCGAGCTGGTACGCGAGGTGACCCCAGAGGGTGTGCAGACTCACCTGAGACTCCACCTCTTCGGGTTTTGACGGCGAGATCATCTGGCCGACGAGCACCGCCCGATTGACGTCCGACGGAAGCGAAACTCCTTCGGCTGCCAGCACGTCGCCAACGCCGGGCAGTGCTGAGGCGGGTTCACCTGAGGCTAGGTGGTACAGGGCGATCATGGAGTGGGTCTTGCCGCCGCCGAAGTTGGTCTGGAGCTCGATCACCGGGTCGCCGCCTTCGCCCGAGAGTCGGCGCGCCGCTCCCGCGAGCATCTCGTGCAGGCCTTGGGTGATGTAGGTGCGGGCGAAGAAAGCTTGGGGGTCTTGGTATTCCGATTCGGCGTTGCCGCTGAGCACTTCGAAGAGGTCGGCTGCGAATTCGGCCTGGTCGAAGCGGCCGGATGCGACATCGGCGTGGGGTGTGATGATCTCGCGCCACGGCGTCAGTCCCGCTTCGGGCCGGCCCTCGGCTGGTTTCGCTGCTGTGCGACGGCGTTCGGAACGGGACTGCTCGTCGACCATCTGGCGCATGAGGTCCTGCCGCAGGCTGCGTATCTGTTGACGCTCGGTTGCGTTGCCGAAGGACTCGAGCACCCGTTCCATGGAGTCGAGCGCCCGCACCGTGTCGTCGGTCGACATCGACTGTTGGTGTGCCCATTTGTTGCGGGCGTCGGCTATCTCGAACACCATTGAACGGACCCCGGCGGGGAAGCCGTGTCCGAACACTTCGCTCCAGGTGAGTTTGATGCCGGTCAGCAAGAAGGCCGCGTCTTCGGTGGAGGGTTCTCGCTGGGGATTGTGGAGCCGCTGGTTGACGGTCTGGAGCCAGTCGTCGCCGTAGAACCCCTGCCATGTCTCTTCGCACTTGGGCCGCAGCCCGTCGCGCAGCAGATCAAGCGCCTTGGAGATGCGCTCCGTGTTGGCCATCACCATCGGCGTCTCCCTTCGTCAGCTGTATCTGCTACAAGCACGGCCCACACAATGCCACGGCTATATGACATTGCAATCATCCAGCCCCCATTGCGAACCCAGGCAGGTTTGCCTTACGAATCCAGTTCGGGATGAACAAGAGCGAATTCAAACCGATCACTCATCGGTTTGAAGTGTTTCAAATTGTTGGTCACGACCGGAAGATCGCGGGCTAGCGCGGTGGCGGCGATCCACATATCGTTCTCGCAACCCTTCAGAAACCACCGTTCACAACCCGAGAGCAGTAAGAAAAGCGCTCGCTTCCGCGTCGGAGATGGTCTCGTCCTGCAAATCCTCAATCTGGTCAACGACACTTGTTCCTTGGGATTCAACCAAGTCCTCCAAAGATCGCGAGGTCCAAAAGTTCTCTCCATCTGTAACCAGTTCGAGTTGCTCCAACGGCATGACCTTCGCGAGTTCGACTGAGACAACGGCAGAGGTCGCTTCGTTGTAAGTGACGCTCCCCTGGAGGCGAGTCCGCTCTCGCAGCGCCTCCTTGATCGCTCCGGCATGGCTGTCTTCGAAGCGGACGGTAACCGAGTTACCCAACTGGTCCCTAAGGCGAGCCGTTTCCTTCTCAAAGTCAGCTTCATAGAGGATCCCGACCAACGTGCCCTCCTCGTCGCGGCGCGTTGACTGCTGAACAGCGACTGACAATCTCATCCGAGCTTCAGCGTCCAACACTGCCTTGCGGGGGACCGCTCCAAGCTGGGTCAGCGACAATGCCTCGTGTCGCCTGCCAATGTCTAGGTCCTCGGCCATCCCACTGAGCGCGGCAGCCGTGGCCGGAAATCCCGTTTCGGAACCATCCAATACCTCAATGACCGCACGAATTGCGGATTCCGCGAGCCGCTCGTCGTCAAGGTCCAGCGAACCGCTGTCAGAAGGCACGTCGGGTAAGGCGAACTCCAACACCAGACTGCCTTCTTTGATGTCGGTCAATCGCAGCTTCGTGGCATCGGCAATCGACCGTGGGAGCCGCCCCCTGGTACCCGGCGCTCGGCCCGCCATTTGAGCGGCGCTCCCGCGGACGGCACGCTCCACTCCCCCAAGCAAACTGATCAGTTCAGAGGCATAGATCTCCCCCAAACGGGCATTGTCTCCGGTGAGGCCCAAAACGAGCCGAGCAGCCAATATGCCATCTCCTTAGGTCTCGCGATTCCCAGTTATCTATCGACGCGAATTGCAACGTCGGAGTTTCTCGTGCGTTGCAAGCATAGGTCAGGGAATACAACTTGACTTTAAAAATATGGTCAGAGCAGAGCTTCTTGGACCGGCGCGCCGGCAGTTGCGGTGGCGGTTGCTTGGATGGTGGGCCAGGCGGTGATGAGGCGGTTGTAGGCGCCGGCTTCAGACGCCCAGCCCTTGTCGTTGGCCTTCTGGTAAAGCAGGTAGGCGATCTGACGGGCCCGGTCGCCGTTACCACCGAGCGTGTGCAACAGTTCCGCGGCCTCCGACTCGGCGCGGTCCAAGGCAGCAACGAGGTACTGCATCACCTCCCAAACCGTGAGACGTTGATCGTCTACGGGCGACCAGCCGGGATCGAGCTCGGTCCGCTCGAAGAGGCGGAACTTGCCTTCGCGGGCCTCGCCCACACCGGACTCTTCGATGCCCGCCAACGACGTGTTCTTGGCCCACGCCACGCTGTCAGCGTCGCCTGCCCGATGCACGATGCCGCATTCGACGTCGGCCTGATCACGGTCAACGGCGGTTTTCGTGTTCACCGGGCAGGATCTTTGCGGCACAGCCTGGCAGTCGACGCCGGCGTCGACCAGAGTTTCGGCAATGCACTGCGGTCGATACTGCGCTCGCCCCTTCGCGCCGAGCCCGACAGCACCTACCTCGCCTGGCACCAAGAGCATGTCTATGTCGACGCGATTTGAGCGGCGACTACCGTCAATCAGTCCCCTCGACAGAGACACATCACATAGGACTGCAGCTTTCGGCTAAGTCGGCCGCTGGAGCCCCGAACCAAGCTCAGGGTTACCGCGCACCTAGTCTCAGCCATTCTGACTGGTCGGTCCCGATGCGTGTGGCAGCAGAACTAAGCGTGTGGGCCACATGTGCCGCGAGATCAGGTCTCAGGCGAGTGACCACGCGATAGCGAGTGCCATTCACATCGGTGAAGTGCCAGTCCAGCCGATCGCCCTCAGCGACTACTGCTTGAGCACCGTTCGGCGCGAATCGCACGTGTACCAACTGATGCAGATTCGTGACGAACGTGATGCAAGTGGGATCTCTATCAGGAGGACAGATCATCGCCTTGAGCCCATTGGTTTCCTCGCTGATTGGAACGAGCGGGAATGCACGCGGACCCTCTAACCGCACACTGTCGCATAAGGGCTGGACACACAACCACAGGTGCCAGTCCGTTTCGTTTCCGGGTTGCGGATCTTCCTCTCCCGATGGCTCACGTTTGAGAACGACACCAAGTTCGAGCCGCGGCGGCATCTCGCTTGTGCCAAGGGAATCCATCATGACGGCGAGGTTTCGGTTGGAGGCGTCCGCCCCGGTGAGCGTCGCCGTCAGTTCAGGGATTGCTTTCTTCAATGAGCTCTCGCTCAGTCCCAACTCGCGAAACCTGCACAACCCATCCGTGAGGGCTTCACGAACGAGTTCGTCGTCACCGAATTGTTTAATCCGATCCAGCTCCGCCTGTAAAGCCTCTCGTTCTGCTTCCTCCAGATCCTCTGGAATCTGCAGACTCCGCAGCCTTTGCGTCATCTGATTGAGATCTCCGGTCAATTCTATGTGTGCAACGGCACTCGGCGATTCACCAATGTTCCAAACATCACCAACGCACCCATCGTGCAACACCTGCTCGAAGTCGCTCGCAAGGAGGCGCACGAACTGATCCGCAGCGTCGGACGGTTCAGGAAGCAACGCTCGGTGAATCAAGGCGCCTGCGTCGAGTTCTGCGTTGAAGTTGGCCAGGATCCGCGGCGTCGAATCGCGCAAGGCGTTGATGCCGCTGAATGCAAACTCGGGCATAAAGCCCTTGAAGACCATCTCAAGGTCGTCGCGGATCATTTTGGGCAGTCGTCTGTAATCGCTGTCGGGCTGCCGCTGATCTTCGCCATCCGTCAATTGCGTGCCTGGCTTGCCGAAGACAAGGACGACCGTGTTGTTCCGGCGAACGATGTAATCGTAGGCGCTTTCGAACTCGGGTCGGTCAACGAGACGCTGCACGACGTCGCTGAGACTGTGGGCACCGGTGAACACCACAATGACCGTGAGACGCTCTGGGAACTGTGTGGCTACTGCTTCGATGGCCTCGATAGTCGCTGACTCGTCGCCGTCAATGAGCCAGTCAACGATCAACAGGTCGGCTATCTTTGCACCTAGCAGAACCTGTTGCTCAAGCTCTGTGCCGCTATCAGCTTCAAGCACACTGCACACCACGCCTTCCGTGAGGAACGCACGAACCAACTGCGCTGGTTGTACCGGTGTCTCGTCTTCCTCGGGTGGCACGACGAGGTCTGGCGTAGGCTCCTCCGCCAGATCGGCTCTCGACTCATCCCCAAGTCGCTCAAGGGGCCGGAAATCAGCGGCCACACGATCGTCGATCAGCAGTGCAGTGCGGAAGTAGTCGCTGACAGCACTCATCGTCGGCTACTCGTCGGGTTGATGAGGAACTCGGCGCCATCACTGCAATCGCCGAGGCTGATAGACCAGCCTGCCCGCTCCAGCACTTGGCTGGCGATGGCCAACCCGAGACCACTGCCGCCGGGTTTCGTGGTGAAGCCGAAGTCGAAGACGCGGTCAGCAATGTCGTCGGCGATGCCTGGCCCAGAGTCTCGGTATACGACGGTTTGACCTCGACAATCGAGTTTGATTGCCCCCGATTCACCGGTCCCGGCTTGGCCGATCCAGTACAGACTGTTGTCGACGAGATTCACGAAGACTGGGTAGAACGTCGACGCGTACCCCTCGATCTTCAGAGCTTGGAACTCGGGGCTGGGATCAAGCTTTACGTCCACGGTGTGCATGCGTTCGTAGAACAGTTCGCCAAGGAATCGCGAGATGTCGCTGCCCTTGATGGTGGTCTTGGCGCGTCGAATGCGTCGCTGCATGGGCGTCAGTAGCGTCAGGTAGCTGTCGAGGTGGTCGAAGTCTCTCCGCAGCGCCTCGTAGACGGGGACAAGTTGCGGGTTCTTCTTCGCCCACGAGTGGACTTTCCGCACATCGCTGCGGATGCTCGCAACCGTCTGGTTGAATTCGTGGTCCACGACGGCAAGAGCCATGCCCAACTGCACGAATTCCAGTTGAGCGTCCGCTTGTTCCCTGAGTTCCATGATCTCCGCGTCGGCGGCCGCCGCAAGCTCGGTCGGCGTCGGTGCGTGTGACTCGAACACTGCACCGCTCGAGCGGACGAGATTTGCTACCCGTATGAACGCGCGGGTCGCCTCCTCTCCCAGCGAGTCGAGTGCGTGCTCGAATTCGGCCTGTTCCTCGATCCATCCACTCCCGCTCGACACACTCGGATGACCCACCGCGCCCAGTCGTTGCTCAAAATCGGTGCGTAATTCGTCGAGGACAGACTTCACGCTGCCGCTCATGGTGCTGAGAGCCTGCGTCGCTTGAGTATCGGCATCACGGATTCGCTTTCGCACCGAGCCGATTCGCCGTTCGATGAACTCCTTGCGTTCGCGTTCATCTGATTCCTTGGCCACAAGGCGCGCTTCGACTTCTACAGCCAGTTCGTCAACGGCTTCGAGCGCGGGCCGAACGTACGATTGCTCGGCATCGTCGGCCATGCGCTCAACCTGCGCCATGTCACGGCGCATAGCCTCTGTCGGTGCGAATCCTTCGGGCTCGTCATACGCGAGCGGTTCGACGAGCCGCTGAAGCATCCGCTTGGCATCGGCCACCCTCATGGTTGCCGGCTGCAGGCGATGGACTTCGGCAAGTTCGGCACGCAACTCGCTCACTATGTCTGAGGCTTCCTGCCCGATGTCCGTTGATTCTAGGAAACGCTCGGCAGCGACAAGCTGCCTTTGGAGCTTCTTGCGGCCGGCCGCGGCCTGCTTGTCGCGATCCTTGCGAAGCTGGTCTTCTCTCACCAGGCGTTCCCGGCCCTGCTCATATGCGTGCGCCTCAGGCCCATCGGCGCGGAAGTAGCGGGCAGCTAACTCCACCAAGAGATTCTTGAGCAACTCGCGAAAGTCCGAGTAGGCGCGGCCTCGGGTGAAACCCTCCCTACCAGCTTTTTCCTGCAATCCCGGATTTCTATCGCTGGAGAGCCGGATAGCGCCGAACATCCGTCGATAGGAGAAGAAGTAGTATCCGGCCCCGAGACTTCGTCGCTCTTCGATTTCGAGGTAGTCCACATCCGGTCGGCCGTATGGCTGCACCCGGATTCCGTCCTTGTACACGTAGAGACCGCCAAGGTTTCGTAGCTTTCTGTTCATCGTCTGGAAAGCTTCGGTGTCGAGCATCGACTCTCTGGCCAGTCCCTGCACGACCCCAACTTCGAAGGTGAACGGGCCACATCGCGGCACCGACGATCCTGGCCACGGAATCGAGACATCGGAAACCTCTTCGGCGAAGATCCTGATGGTGCCTAAAAAATTGCCATCTTCGTCGAACTCCCCCCGGATGTGGTGATCAGCTTCATCGAATTCGGTTACATCGAAGAAGTCTCTGGGATCGAGACGGCTCACGCTGTCGCCCCCGCCCCGGTGATCCATGAAATCGACAGAGAACTCAGGCGTTGTCGGTTCTCGGAGCCACACGTCGGTGAAACCGTAGAGGGTCCGATCAAACAGAGACGCTTCGTTTGACCCCTGGGAGTCAAGTTCTGAAGGGAATTCTATCGACGCTGGCGAAATGAGGAAAGCCGTTCCAGCCGCGCCAAGTGCCCCTAAGTCGGGAACCTCCCAACCGGGATCGTCGGGCAGCGCGTTGATCGTCGCGTGTATCGTGTCGAGCCGCTCCCGCCATGCCTTCGAGCCGTCCTTCTTGCGGATTTTCTCGACAGCTTCACAGAGTGGCTTCTTGAGGCGGAGGACGTCAGCTTCGGTCAGTTCGTCAGCGTCGAGCTCGATCAGGCCCACGGGGACCTCGTCGAGGTCGATGCCCGGCAACTCGAACATCTGCCAGTTCACGAAGGCCGCAATCGTCGGGCTGTCTACGTGCTTTGAGATCACAAGGACCTGACTGCCGAGAGCCCCGATAGCAAATCGGCCGATGCCCTTCTCGCCTAGCTGCACCCTCGGCTGCATGCCCCGTGGTTTGGTGACGGGTGAACGATCAAGTTTGGACTCCGTGGCAATGGTGAGCCATGACCCCTGAAACGTCTCCAAGTTCATGCCCACACCGTCGTCCCTTATGACAAGCATGTTGAGTTTGCGGTAGTAGTCAGCGATGGCAATGGTGGCGTATGCGTCGTGAGCGTTCTTGAACAGTTCGCTCAACGCGGTGGGCAGGTTCGCGATCTGCTGCCTCCCGAGCATGTCGACTGCTCGCGCTCTGGCCCGGAATCCCGTCATGCCGCCATCCTCGCAACTGACGCGCCTGAGCCATCCGACACTGAGGTTGGATCGCTGGACTCGTTCTTTTGAGCGCCGCCGGTCCCGAAGACATGTTTGATGAAGTGTTCGCCAAACCGCTGCGCCAGGATCACAGGGACGGCGTTCCCGATCTGGCGAGCCTGCGAAGTCAGGCCCCCGGCGAACTCGAATGAGTCTGGGAACGTCTGCAGGCGTGCTGCCTCTCGTGCGGTGATCGCGCGGTGCTCGGTCGGGTGGCCGTATCGCCCATTGCTGTAGCTGATGCACTTGGTTGTGAGTGTTGGTGCAGGCTTGTCCCATCTCAGCCGACCGTAGACATCGGTGTGGCCGGCAATGCCTCCGCGGTGGCAATCGGGCCACAAGTGCTCCGGCCAGTCCCGCCGGTCGCCACCTTCTGGAGTGGCCTCAATACGCTCGCGGTTCAGCGGCGAGAGGCGCATTGCCTTGTGGCTGTTGACTGCGGCTGCTGCAGGTCCAGCAACATCGTGGGGCAGCGAATGTATGGCGTCCCGGACGGTAACGAGCGGCTGGTCTGTCGCCGGGCCATGCGTCGGCATCGGCAGTTCGATCTCGCCGAGGCTGCTAGCGATGAGCACGAGTCGGCTCCGGGTCTGCGGCACACCGTAGTCCGCGCAGGAGATCGTATTGAACGCTACGTGATGGGTCTTCTTCAACTCTTCGACGAACTCCTTGAGCGGGCCGCTCGACTCGGAAGCTCGCCGCATCCCCGGCACGTTCTCAACAAAGACAAGCTGTGGGCGTAACGCCTCGACAAAGCGAAGAAGCTCAAGTACCAAATCGGACCGTTCGTCCTCTTGTGTCGCGGCGTTGCGGTGGCCGGAAAACGGCTGACACGGCGCACAACCCGCCAGCAGTCGGATGGCCTCGTCTGCGGGAGGCATCACCGACACGACCTCGTCAGTCCCCAGCTCTCGGATGTCTCGTTGAACAGCGTCCACGGTGGGGAAGTTCAGTTTGAACGTCGCGACAGCCTCCTCGTCCCAGTCCGTGGCGAACACCGGGCGCACCCCGGCAGAGGCGAACCCCCGTGCGGTTCCCCCGCAGCCTGAGAAGAAGTCTGCTAGGACAATCTCGCTGCTCATCGTGCCCTTTTCGTCACAGCCGTCACTGGCATGATCCTAATTCGGGCGACTGGCTCCATTGGTACAGTCAACCAAGGTGCTGTGACAGCCCACAACCGAAACCCCCGGGGCGCGCACTCATGTAACCGAGTTGCAATCACCACCTTCCGACCAGAGATGAGCAACATTGAGCCCCGGCTCAAGAACCGCTTCGCTCGGATATCGAGGCCAAGGGTGTCGCGAGTTTGGGAATGCTCAAGTTGATCGCCGACCACAACAAGTCAAGATCAACCCCCTGATATTGGTGGGCAAGAACGTTGCGAATGCCTTTAGCTTCGGAGTAGGGCAACCCAGGATTCCGGCGGCGGAACTCTTGTGAGAATCTCCCCATCGCGTCACCGATGATCTCGACCAGACGTTCCGCGGCGCGACGCGCCATTAGATTATCGTCCAAGCCACGTCTGCCCAGCTCTTCTATCGCCCCCAGTTCCGTACACCACGCCCAAGATTTGCTCCACCAGTTCGGCGTCGGCTGTCCCGGAAATCTCGGGATTCACAGCTGGATCGCGTCCTCCAGCATTCGCTGGTGCCGCTCAGTCAGTGCGCCTCGTGACACCACATCGGTATCGCGTTGAAGCAAGTCTGCAAGGTCTTGTTGAAGCCCCGCCAAATCAAACAGCGAGGCACCCTTGACGAACGAAACAAGGAAGTCACAGTCGCTGTCGTCGGTGTCGTCACCACGGGCCACCGACCCGATCAACGCAATCGACTCGGCCTTGCGCTTGGCTGCCAGCGATTTGATCCGTGTGCGGTGCGTCACCAAGACGGTGTCTCGCAGGCTCATGCCAAGATGTTAGCGCGAGTCAGACCCAGAATCTGTTCGGCGGTTCGACTACGAGGCGATGGGAAGAAAGCCTCAGGAAGCGTCCGGTTACAGCCCCAGCGCAGACTTCTGTTGCTCATGGTCAGAGCAGAGCTTCCTGGGCTGGTGCCGAGGCGGTTGTTTGGAGGGTGGGCCAGGCGGTGATGAGGCGGTTGTAGGCACCGGCTTCGGATGCCCAGCCCTTGTCGTTGGCCTTCTGGTAAAGCAGGTAGGCGAGTTGGCGGGCCCGGTCGCCGTTGCCGCCGAGCATGTGCAGCAGCTCCGCGGCTTCGGACTCGGAGCGGTCCAAGGCGGCAACAAGATACTGCAACACCTCCCAGACCGTGAGACGAGAATCGTCGACCGGCGACCAGTCGGGGTCCAACTCCTGGCGCTCGAAGAGCCGGAACCTGCCCTCGCGGGCCTCGCCCACACCGGACTCTTCGATCCCCGCCAACGACGTGTTCTTGGCCCGCGCCACGCTGTCAGCGTCACCCGACGGACCGGGCTCATAGCCGTGCTCGGAGAACCAAGTGAGCGCGAACCTTGTGTCGGCGTCGAGCTCGGCTTCCTCACCGTCGAGGATCTCTCCTAGCACGTCGTTGATGATCCGCAGCGCGACAGACACCGGCATCGACGATCCGTCGGCCTCCACCACCCGGGCATACCTGGAGAACACCTTGATCCCCGGCCCGATCGTTGACTGCGCCATGTCGACTGGAGCGATATTGCCCGACTGCAATATTCGCACCGCTTCTGGAAGCTCGTCGCGAAGCGCCGCCATGAACTCCCCTCGTGTGGCGAGAGAGGCCGATACAGCCCGAGGACGGCACGCCAGTACGATTGACGAAGCCAAGGCATTGGTCTTCGAAGCCACCAATCGATTGCCCAACTCGGTGCGCATCGGCCACGTGGCGTTGACCTGCAGACCTGCATCCAGCACTGCCTGGAGGAAGGTGTCCCACCCCGTTGTCCGAATTTCTCCGTCCTTGGTCTCGGTCGCCTTGTATGCGTAGTAGATCGTTGCTGGAACGTGAGCTAGTTGGCTCTCGGCGACCTGAGCCATGAACTCAGCCATACCAGATTCAAAGTGTTCCTCCGCCTCGTCCTTCGATCCGGCCCTGTAGCGGTTGGCGATCAACTCTTCAGCCTTGGGGGTCAGGAGGGTTGAGCACTCGTCGGGCCACACATCAGAGAGATTGCGCCGCAACCAGACGTAGAAGAAGTCCGACAGGTCTGCATAAGAGATGTTGTCGTAGTAGGGCGGATCCGTCGAAAGAACAGCATCCGCACACTCTCGTACTCTCGCACGCGCATCCCGTTGCCGAGCTTCGCCACTGGAGCCATGAGCTGGCACATGCGCCACAGCCTTTGCGGCCCAATCAACCATCGCCATCCAGTTGCCTGTCGAAGTCGAGAACGGATTGCACTCAGCAAAGTCCCAGCTCATAGGGATCGCCTGCCGACCGAAGGTGTTGCGCATCTTTTCGCCAGAACTGTGCCAAGTGCAGATCGAGGACCAGTAGTCCGCGCACTTGTCGACGACAAAAGCAAGGTAGGTGACCACCGCATCGGAATAGGCTGTGGCACCTTGTCCGCCGTCTCGGAGCCTCACCCCGTCGTCGGCCAGACCCGCCGCGTTTGCGTCTTTCTCAACGCGCTCCGCAACATTCCCGACAAGATCCGAGAACGTCACCAGCGCCGTCAACTGCCGGGACGTGAACAACTTCCACCACTCGTCTAGGCCATATACATACACGGTTCCACCGGTCAGTTTTCTCGGATTCCGTCCCTCCGGTTTCCAGCGAGGTTCACCACAGTTCGCAGCATCAGAATCGACCCGATCAACTGGTCGGTAGCTTCTGCCGCGTTTTCCTTCAGCGACCACAGCCATCAACACCTGTCCCATGCGCCCAGTACGGCTCTCAGACTTGATGTAGTCCCCAGGGATCGCCGAGCCGGTGGCCAGACATGTCCCGTTGCCACGGTTGACCGTGCGTTCATAGATGGGTTCGCCGCCCTCGCGGATTTCGTAGCGGATCGTTTGTGTGTCTCGGTCGATGATCGGCTCGATCCAAACCTTTGGTTTGCCCGGCCGCTTCGCCAGCGTCCACGACGCCACCAACGGCACATGACCCGACCAAGAAGGATCAGGCGACTCCACCGTGCGCGCCCAAATCCAAGCAATCGGCGTGAGCTTCCCGCCATCGGGACCTGCGGCGTCGGGATAGAGATGCCCGATACGGCGCTGAGCCTCGTCGCGCATCCATTGGCCGTACGCTGACACGTCCGCGGCCAAACCCTGGGCCCTCTCCCAGGTGTTGAGACCCGTGTCGATATCGGGATGCACCGGCGGCAGCCCCGCGAACCGCGGCGGAATCTCGATCATCGCCTTGTTGATCAGCACCGCAACCGGGTTCAAATCCCCGGCAAGCGCCTCAAGCCCGAGCCTCTGCGCCTCCAACGGAATCGCCCCGCCACCCGCGAACGGGTCAAGGATCGGCGGCGGACCATCAGGGAAACACCGATCGATCTCAGCACGAGCCTCAGCCAGCACGTCCGGGTCGTTGGAGTTCTCCCACACCACCAGCCGCTCCAAAATCCCGAACAGCCGCTGCCGCTCAGCCTCTTGCTCCTCAGCCGTCAACGAGTCATCCCCCGAAGGGTCGTCCACCAACGACGCCCAAATCACCGCCCGAGTCGCCGCCAACGGCCTACGCGCCCACCACAAATGCAAAGTCGACGGATGCCCATGCCTAATCGACTTCTCCCGCGCCGCCGCCTCGTTGATGCTGCCCAACGGCAACGCCACCTCAATCAACTTCACCCGACCCCCACACCCACTCACAGCCCAACACTACTCCACTGTCGGATTGAACCATTCAAGCCCGCCGAAACGAGCGAAACCGGCGTCAGCAGTGGCGAGTCTCGCCCCGACAGACACCGCAACCGAAGCAAGCCACGCGTCGGGAACCAGATTCCCTCGCAACATTCGGTCGTTCTCCGCAAACGCCGCGAACTTATCCCAGGCGGCGTTGGTCGCATGAACAGTTCGGGCCGGTCTCGCCGAGCGCAACCTGTCGACGAATGCCAAAGAGTCATGGAGAGGGGCTGGGTCGGCATATATCCGCCTGTTGGTAACCACACGAAGAAACCCGGTCAACACTACGTCGACGAGGGCGAGTGTCTCTGAACCGGCGACGACTCCGTTCAACCAGTCCGCGCACCGGAGGTGGTCTGCCTCTTCTCTCTTGTACGCGTAGACCAGAATGTTGACATCTGGAAGGATCATCGCAACCCGTCGGCGTCCAACACCTCGGCCAGAGCCTCGCGGTCGGTGATGTCGATGAGTGGACGGTTGGACGGATCTCCGTGGACAGGCAATCGCTCCACCACACCTGGCTCCTTCGGATCCGAAAGCACCTGGCACAAGCCTTCGATCACCAGACTCGTAAACGTTCGGCCCGTTGCCTTGGCTCTCTGCTTAGCCTCTTCAGCGAGACCGTCAGGCAGATTGACGGTCGTTCTCATACATATCAGCATACTCAAAAATATGACAGTATGCGAACTCATCTCTGCGATGTGCAATGTGATTGCCTAACAGACCCCTATTTTGTCCATTAGCTTGTCCATATTGTTGTCCACATAGTTGGTCCCAGGATTGTCAACACTTCGTCCCTCGATCCTCAACGACCTTGAGCATCCCTGAGCATCGAACATGGGGCGCTGGTCGGCAGAGGAAACATGGGATGTGCCATGCAGTGTCATACCCTTTGGTTAAGTTGTAGTCATGTTCGATTTGATGGTTCGACAGGCCAGGGACTTGGCGGTGGCGGGTTTGACCCGCACGGAGCTGACGGCTGTGGTCGAGGGCGCGGGGAAGGTGGTCGCGGCAATGACTTCGCTGCAGGCACGTTGCGCCACTGAGATCGAGGAGCTTGGCGACGGCGGCGTGAACTCCAAGACGGTGCTGCGCGAGGCCGGGCGCATGTCCACCCGCAACGCCAACTCGGTCGCCAAGACAGCCGCCGGGCTCGCGGAGATGCCGAAGCTGGCGGAATCGTTGGCGAGCGGGAAGATCACCGCTGAGCACGCTGCGGTGGCGGTCGGGGCTGCGGCCAAGACTTCTGCCGAGGCAGTGGATCAGCAACTCAGCGATGCGGCTGAGAAGTCGTCTGTCGACGTGTTCGCCGAGCACTCTCGGCGCTGGGTGAACCGCAACCAGACCGATGACGGGTCCCACCAGTATCAACGTCAGCGTCGCAATCGTTGTTTCAAGGACTGGGTGAACGAGGACGGTATGGGCGTGCTTGTCGCCGAGCTCGATCCGACCAGCTATCAGGCCGTGCGCAAAGCGATCAATGCCGAGTACGACCGGCTGTGGCGAGACGACGGCGGACGCGACGGCAGCCCCGACGAGGTCCGAACACCACAACAGCGCCGCGCCGACGCCTTCGTCTCGCTGGTCACCAACCCGACCCGACGTGGAAGCCTGAACCCGAGGATGCAGCTCACGGTTGTGGCCGACATCGAGCGCCTTCGAGCCGACAACCCGACAGGCGTCGCCGAGATCGTCGGGGGCGAGGCACTCCCCCAAAGTGTGCTGGAGCGCATGATGTGCATCGCAACCGTCACCGGAGTCGTCTTCGACGGCAAGGGACAACCCGTCTGGGTGGGACGCGACAAGAGATTCCCCACGCCGGCCCAGATCAAAGCCATAATCGCACGCGACCGACACTGCACAGGTTGTGCAGCCGGTCCCGAACGCTGCGAAATACACCACATCGTCCCCTGGGAACACGGCGGACTCACCGACATCGACAAAATGTGCCTGGCATGCCCGCACTGCCACCACAACATCCACGACCGCGGCTACATTGTCATCAAAACCAACACCGGCTACAAAATCGTTAACCCCAACAACCCACCGAACGGCCCCTGACCTCCACACAGCAGACCGCCCGCTTATCGCAGGTATCGCAGGTGTGGGCTTCCCCCTGTTGGTTTGACACTTGGTTTACGGAGAACCAGAAGACCCGCGGACAAACAATCCGCGGGTTGTCTCAGGAGAACTCTCCACGGACGACGGGCTTCGGGGGTCGCCTGTGAGTTGGGTGTCGCCTGTGGAGAAGCCTTACTCGGGGCCGGAAGCGTCGTTGCCGGCGGCCAGGGCCTTCAGGCGGTCGAGGTCCTTTGGGGAGAGCATGCAGATCACGTCACAGACCGGTTTGTTTGGGCCGGTCACCTCGCGAAGCGCCCGATCACCGGAACTGTTGGACACCGGACGGTCAGTCGTCAACAAGACCAGCCGCGTGCTCGGATCGCTCGCATACAGCACCGACGCCCTGCCAAGCGCCTTCCACAACGTGTCGGTGCGGCGAAGCCCCGGGCGCTGAGTCACGCTGAAAGCCCCGGACACGTCGAACAACCACGGCCGGCCCCGCTGATCGTCGGCCACGAAGTTCACCTCCACGCCGCCGGCGCGGACAACCTTTCTTCCGGTCACAGCGAACCCACAACTCTTCAACACCCCCTCAGCCATCTCTTGGGCCTTGCGACCCTCACGACCGGCTCGAGCCTGGAAATCGCTGTCGCTATCTGCAGGCGCCGAACTACCGTTCGTCGATACCCCCATGTCGCCGAACTCTTGGGCAAAACTCAACTGACGGCCGCGAGGAACCGTCACCTGCCACTCAAGCTCCTCGGGGGGCTCGGCGGGTTCCTCACGCTCAGCGGCGATCCGCTGCTCAGCGGCTGCGATGTAGGCAGCGTCGGTATCGAACCCCACATAGTGACGGCCCGTGCGCAGCGCAGCCACAGCCGTCGTCCCCGACCCGATGAACGGGTCCAGCACCAGATCGTCCCGGTAGGTGTAGAGCTCGATCAGACGCTTCGGCAACTCCACCGGAAAAGGAGCGGGATGGCCGACACGGGTAGCCGAAGCGGGCGGGATCTCCCAAACATCGGTCGTCGCCTCCATGAACTCTTCAACCGGTGCAGTCGCCTCCGAAGGCAGTTCCTCAACGGCACGCTGAGCCACCGGCCTGGCCCGGTCCATACGCCCCTTGGAGGCGATCACCACCCTCTCAGTCAGATCCCGCAACACTGGATTGGCAGGCTCGCGGAAGCTCCCCCACGCGCAGTTCCCCGCCGCGCCCTTGGCCTTCACCCAGATCACCTCCCCGCGCAGCAGCAACCGCAAACGATCCTGCAGTATCGAGATCACATCTGCGGACAACGAGCGATATGGGCGACGCCCCAGATTGGCGACGTTCACCGCGATCCGGCCACCAGGCTCCAACTTGCGCACGCACTGCGCGAACACGCCTTCCAACATGTCGAGATACGCCAGATAGTCCGCAGGCACATGCCCCTCGCCCAGCGCCTCCTCGTATTCTTTGCCGGCGAAATACGGAGGCGACGTGACCACAAGCGCCACCGAGCTGTCGGCCACTATGCCGCAGGAGTCCATGTCTCGCGCGTCGCCCACCCAGAGCTTGTCAACACACGACGGGGATGCGACCTCGTCGTCGTCGCTGATCTCCGGTGCCGGGAAACGGCCATAGAACGCCGAAGCGTCATGCCCCTCACGTCGCCCCACACCGAAACTCGAAGTGGCCGTTCCCCCCCGGCGCCGCCGCGGCTCGCTCATGACGAACCAGCCCCCCGCACAGAGCCCACAACACCGCACACCGCCACGCGCGCCAATAACCGCAAGCCACTTTCACTCATGTCACCAAACTACAACCCCAATGAGACAGCGACGGGAACCCCCACCCGACAAAACCTCGAACTCAACAGCCGCCGACGCCTCGCTGCGCGTCACCATGCCCAGTTTTGGGTAAGAACTGTATGAATTTCTGCCGATTTTGCCACTTCCTGCTTCCCGGCAGGACGGGAACGTTCGCTCCAACACCTATAGGCCCGTGGTGATTCTAGGTACTAGTCATACGGACTTCTCCAAGGGCTCATCTAATATTTCTATCACTACCGCTAGAAGATACATTGACCTTAGGTCACTGCATACATCAGATGTTGCTATCGAGAACAAGATTCGCTAGCTTCTAAGTATGCCAACCGAAGCATTCAACGACGAGCCAGCGACATCGCATGACACCGTTGATTCAATCGTGCAGGGGTCTCAAAGGCGCGGTTCTTTCCCGCTACGTCGGGCCTTTGTCCAGCAAAAGAGCGGACGGGATGTTATTGAAGCGCCGCTTGCCAGTTTCGTCTCCTCCGGTGACAAGACTGCCCTACTGCTCTATTTCCTAGCCCTGACCAGAGCAAGTCACAAACCTTGGGATGTTTCGCTTCACTCAGCTGTTTGGGCCCGAGCACTCGTGCTAGACGACCCCACGGGAAATACAGCTCGAGGGCGGATATCCAAAGCTTGGACCCGCCTTGTCGAACGCAATCTCGTTGTTCGCTCACGACGCAATAGACAGGCCGAATTCACTCTGCTGATGGAAGATGGAAGCGGTGAACCCTACTCATCTCCAAGGAGCCACTACATCAAGGTCCCACTTAGCCTATGGACCGATGGCCCTAACCCCGAGACACGGTGGTTCGAAGTTCTTTCGCTGCCAGAACTGAGCTTCTTGATCATCGGATTGAGCCATCTTGACCTCTTTCCGTTGCCAGTAGAGCGGGGACCCGACTACTACCACATATCAGCCGACACGCTGTCTCGGGGATCACTCGGCCTTCGAAGCAAACAGCTGCTAAAGGTGCAACGACGCTCGATCAAGGCTCCGCTCGCGCCAAAGGGATTCGCCTACGAAAATCTGCACACCCTCCAGCCGCCCTTCGGGCCGCGAGGCAAAACCAGCACCAGGCAGACCTTCGCGCGATGAGTGTCCAAGTCTTCGTTGACGAGTCGCAGCGCAAGCAGTACATGATCTGCGCGACAGTAATCTCCCCAAACTTCATGAAGGAAGCTAGGGAGGAGTTGCGCAGGCTATTGCTGCCGCGCCAACGTCGCCTGCACTTCGTCGACGAGAGCAAACAACGCCGTCGCCAGTGCCTAGCGGTAATCTCCGAACTCCCACTCAGGGCACGAATATACACATCTCCTAGGAACGAGTCTGTCGCTCGCGAGTTGCTCCTTGAGCATCTCTTGGGTGATCTGATCACCCTGAAGTGTCAACGATTGGTCATTGAAAGCCGTGAGATAAACCAGAACAAGCGCGAACGCCGTCAGATAGCTGCGGCTATTAGGGGCAAGTCAGCACCACACATGACCTATCTTCACTTGCGCCCTCACGAAGAGCCGTTGTTATGGGTCTCTGACGCAATTGCGTGGGCTTACGGAGCTGGCGGCGAATGGCGATCTCAAGTGGAAGCGCTCGTCAACTACTCGGCACAGGTCCCCTAGTCAACACACGCGCAAAGGCCCGGCCCCTCTCCGTCCGGAGAAGTACCGGGCCCCACTTCCTAAAGCTATTGCTATAGACAGCTACATTCTGCGCCTCGCCGCTGAAAATGTCAACCAGAATATCTTCGGGATGCGCTCGCGGTAGCAACTAGCTGTCAGTTCGCGTGAGGTTGTTGGCACTGGTTGGGGTGGTGGTGTCACGAGGAGGCTGCGGGCAGTGAAGTTAGCCGGGTTTGCACTAAAGCCGTGCTATCCGTGCCAGAAGCAGTCGAGGCTTGGGCTCAGGTCGGGCTAATGGACTTGGCCAATAGGTCAGCGACGCGCAGGGGGATGCTGGTTTGGGCTTCGTGCATCGTCACGCCCGCGAAGGGGCGGATCAGGTAACGGACCTCGGGTTCGGCGTCGGGCTCGTTCGGGACCGAAACCACGGCCAACCGCCACACATCGGGGCTGCACTGCGCTTGGCCGACCTGGGTCTTGCTGACGCTGATCTGCTCCGTGCTCAGCAGATGGCCTTTCACTTCAATCAGGTAATGAACACCCGCGACCGGGTCGAACGAGAGCACGTCGAAGCCGGGATTGCCGTGCTCCTGCTCCTCGGGTCTACGACCCAGCGCCCGCTCGGCCTTCATCACCGCGGCCACAGCACGCCGATCAGTTTCCATCTTGTCGGCAGTGGGCTCCGGATCGGGCGGCTTCCCCTCCAGTTGGTCGAGCAACCCCTGGGGAACGACCAGCGCAGCGCCCACCACCGTCGGTGGGCCGTTGTGCAGATCAGCCTCAGCAGCAAGCTCCACACGGCGTTGTGCAAGACGAGCTACCAACGCGTCAGCCCGAGCGCGCGCGTTGCCCGAATTCAACCGAGGCTTGCCACCCGCAATCTCCTGGGCCTTGATCTCCTCGGTTCGCATGTCCCAATACCTAATCTCGGCCTCCAACCGCTCCCTCACCGCCTCGGCGACACGAGCAATCCGGTTGGCGACTATCGTGCGCACCTCCTGAAAATGCGGATTGGCCATCTTCTCGATCGCCCAATCACGAGCACCGACCTCGGCTGTGTGTCCAGCCCAATCGAGATCAAGACGGCCATCGAGCAAAGCCTCCTGTTCGTCACTCAGAGGCGCATAGTTGAGATAGGGCTGACCACCAGGATCACAAGCGCTGCCGTGCCGGTCGATCTCCACATACTGGAACCTCCGAGACACCACCTGGCGGCGCCCGTGAACCATGCGTCCATCGGTGACGGAATGGTCAAGAAAGACCAGCAGCCTCGGCTCCACAGAAAGATCCTTGGGGTCGACCAGAATCGCACCCCGCCCAAGGCTCCCTCCATGGTCCTTGGCAACCCTGCGAAGCACGGCGGTGAGCAGCGGGCTGCCCGGCGACACCAGTTCGGCCTGAGCAGCCGCCGCCGGATTGGCGGTCGTTCCACCAGAATCCGAGCGAGACCGGTCGGGTTCAATGTGGGCCTTGTCGAAGGTCACTCTGGAGTAACGGTCATGCACCGGCCCAAGAGCGGGATCGGCGGCTGCCCGCACCGCCGCCGGCACCCGGGTGATCTCGAACCGGCCACTCTCACGGCGCGTGATCCGTCCGCCGTACAAACGCAGCGCGGTCGAGAAGAACGTCTCCACGAACCACGGCAGCAATCTGCGGGCACGAGCCACGGCCATCGTCCGGCGAATCTCATCGTCGACTGCCGGATCGCCAAGGCCCGACACCAACGCCCGCTCTTTCAACACGCCCTCGAGCTGCGCCCCGATATCGCCTTCGATCACCTCGTCCATCCAGATCGCATGCGCTGGATCAGCATCCGAGCGAATGGCCCGCATCAACAGTTCCCGCAGCGAAACGTTGATCTGCGAATCGCCGAGCACGTCATAAACCTGGTCGCCGAACACACCGCGCTGCTGCTCGATCTTGTCAAACAGGCGCTGGAAAACCTGACCCTCGCGGGTCTCGTGCGCCACCAGGTTCCACATATGGCAAGGCCGACTCTGACCAATGCGATGGATCCGTCCGAAGCGCTGCTCGATGCGATTCGGGTTCCACGGCAGGTCGTAGTTGACCATCATGTTGGCGGCCTGCAAGTTGACGCCCTCGCCGGCGGCATCGGTGGCCACCAGCACCCGGGCCGTCGGATCCACCCGGAAACGGTCCTGAATCGCGCGCCGGTCGTGGCGCTTGATCCCACCGTGGATGACGACCACTGCGTCAGGACGACCCAACTCAGCCGCGATCCGCTCCTCCAAGTAGGTGAGCGTGTCCTTGTGCTCAGAGAACACAATCAGCTTGTGCCCAGAGTCTTCGTTCCCCGCAGAGTCCTTGTGCCCCGCAGAGTCTTCGCCGCTGCCGTTCTGGCCGTTCAGCACCGCAAATCTACCAGAACGCAGCAAGTCCCTGAGCTGTACCCATTTCGTGTCCTCGCGACTGGAGCGAACCCCGTCGGCCAACTCAACCAAACCCTCCAACTCCAGAACCTCCGCCGCAAGCTCATCGGCGGTGCCCGAAGCGGTGGCGGCGTCGATCACCTGGCTCTCCAGTCGCTCCCGCTCATCATCGCTGTAGTCGTCGAAATCGAAATCCTCGAGGTCCGCGATCCGCATGCCCCGCGGCAAATCAATCACAGAAACGGGATCGCCCGACGCAGCCAAACGACGCAGTTCCGCCTCCTGATCAGTCAAACGGTCCCGACGGCGGCGCAACGAGTGATGGATCGCCGCTGGAGACGACGCCAGCCGACGCTGCAGGCCGGCCAGAGCAAAGCCCACCATCAGCCCACGGCGATCACCGCCCTCCTGCATCCGCAGAGCCCTGTTCATGCCGGTGCTCACATAGTTAGTCACCGCCTCGTACAACTCGGCCTCGCGCGGCGAAAGCTCGAAATTCAAGCTGTGGGCATGACGCTCGGGGAACAACCGACGCCCCTCGAACGTACGCAGGTTCTCCTTCACTATCCGACGCATCACACCAGACGTGTCGGGCATCTCCGGCGCCTCGTCGCTGTTGCCGCGCCTCCGCAGTTGACCCTCGAAAATATCCGGATCGACCAGAGTCATGAAGGCTAGGAAGTCGTCGTCCTTGCCGTTGTGGGGAGTCGCCGTCAGCAACAACAGGTGCCGGGTGCGCTCACGCAACGCCTCACCCAGAATGAACCGTTTCGTCCGCTTCAGCTCCCCTCCATAGCGGTGCGCCGACATCTTGTGGGCCTCGTCGACGATCACCAAGTCCCACTCAGAACCCTTGACCCTGTCCAACATGTCGTCTGACCGGGAAAGCTGGTCGACCCGTGCGATCAACAGGTTCTTCTCAACGAACGGATTGCCCGTACGCGAGTCCTCTACCGCGGCGCGCGACATCAACTCGAAGGACAACCCGAACTTGTCCCACAATTCGTCCTGCCACTGTTCCACCAGACTCCCCGGCGCCACGATCAGGCAACGGAGCACATCTCCGCGCAACATCAACTCGCGGATCAACAACCCGGACATGATCGTCTTGCCCGCGCCCGGATCGTCCGCCAGCACGAAACGCAACGGCCGAAGCTCGAGCATCCGGTTGTAGACGGCGTCGATCTGGTGCGGGTACGGCTCAATATTGGACGTGTCGACCGCCGCGAACGGGTCGGCCAAATGGGCTTGCTGCAACCGCTGGGCCTCCGCTGCCAGCTGGAACATCGCGCCGTCGGCGTCGAAACCCCACCTCCGTTGATCCGTCTCACCGAACTCCGCCAGATCGGCTTGGCCAATGATCCGATCCCCGAGTCGCCCGTCACCCGTGCGATAAGTGAGAGTCGCTGAACCCGGGCCGTGCATCTCCACGGCCACAACTGTCACCTCGCCATCGGCAACCACACCCTCCAGCCGCATCCCCGCAGCCAGATCGCCGAACTCGAGCGTCACGGGGTTCCCATCCAACCCTCACCCCATCCACGCATCGCTCACCCCTCCAATTCGACCAGCCAGATCGTACACCGGCATCGGAGCTGCCTTCGCCGACCCCCCTTTGACCGGTAGCCTCTCCCGGGATGGACAGAGACCAGACAAAGAACAGAGGCCAGACAAAGGGCGGGGCGGGGCCGGCTTCGGAGCGGGTGAAGGTACGGCGCCACGCTGAACGGGGGCATTACGAAATGGCCGACGTGGTGCAGATCCTCGACGCCGGACTGATCGCGCATGTTGGGGTCACCACCCCTGACGGGCCGCTAGTGCTGCCCATGGCCTACGGGCACGACGGAGAACGCCTCTATCTCCACGGCGCGGTCGCCAATCATCTGCTCGGTGAAGGCGCAGGCCAAGAGATCTGCGTGACCGTGACCTGCCTCGACGGGCTGGTGGTGGCGCGAACCCCGTTCCACAACTCGATGAACTACCGCTCCGTGGTGGTGAGGGGAAAGGCCCAGCGCATAACCGACGAAGAACGCAAACTCGCCGCGCTCGAGCTCGTCACCGACCACATAGCCGAGATCTGGGGAACCGGGCGTCCGCCCTCAGAAACCGATGTGCGCAAGACGCTGGTGCTGCAGATGCCGCTGACCGAGTCGTCGGCCAAGGTCCGCAGCGGTGACCCGATAGACGATCCCGATGACATGGCCGGTCCCTGGTGGGCCGGCGTGGTGCCCATCACTACACGCTTCGAGGCGCCGGTCGTCGCCGCCGATCTCACGGCTGACAGCACCCCACCCGAGGCGGTCTCCTCCATGTCGGGCCGCACCCCCGAGGATCGTCCGCGACTCAAAGCCGACTGACACCCGTCACGCACTTCGTGAACCCGGTCACGGTTCCGCCCGAAGACCATCCACGACACAAAGCCGACTGACATCAAAGCCGACTGACATCAAAGCTGACTGACGCCCGACCCCGGCACAGACGAACCCGGCTCAGCCCGGCTCAGCAAAGCCCTCACCGGCGAGAACCGGACGAATCGGCAAAATGGAGCAAAATGGAGCATGGCCAATGCCGGCGACGAGCAGAACCGAAGCCGACGGAGCTTTCGCACCAGAGCCGGCCGCGCTGGAGGCGAAGAAGCCCACCGTCGGCGGCGTCTTGCCATGGTCGACGAACAGATCAAAGAACGGGGCGTGGTCGACCCTCGAGTGATCACGGCCATGGCCGCCGTGCCGCGGCACCGGTTCGTGCCCGAACCCCTGACCAACCAGGCCTATGCGGATCACCCGTTGCCCATCGCGGCGAGCCAGACCATATCGCAGCCCTACATGGTGGCGCTGATGGCCGAAGCCGCTGAGATCTCTCCGAGCGACCATGTGTTGGAGGTGGGCGCCGGCTCGGGCTACGGGGCCGCAGTGCTGTCGGAACTGGCCGCTGAGGTGGTCACCGTGGAGCGCCACCGAAACTTGGCCGATGCGGCCACCGAGTTGCTGGCCGAACTCGGCCACGACAACGTGACCGTGGTCAAAGCCGACGGATCGCTCGGCTGTCCCTCCCGCGCTCCCTACGCAGCGGTGGTGGTCACCGCGGCCTCCGAAACCATCCCCGCTCCGTTGATCGAGCAGCTAGCAGACGGTGGGCGTCTGATAATCCCGCTCGGATCGCTGGGCGAGGTACAACACCTCACCCGCCTGAGAAGAAACGGCGACCAGACGAGTACCGAAACCCTCGGCTGGGTCCGTTTCGTCCCCCTGATCGAAGACCGCTAGAACGGCGGACAGATTCCAGGATCACTGCAAACCCGAGCCCCGCTCGCTCCGGACGACGCCCGCCTTCCGGCAGCGCTCGGGCGCTACGGTGGGGACATGGGCGCTGCAGTTCCAAGGGTCGTCATAGTCGATGACCATCGGCTGTTCCGCAGCGGCGTGCGGGTCGAGCTCGGGGATCGGGTGAATGTCGTGGCCGAGGCCGACGATGTGGCCTCGGCGGTCTCCGTCATCGACCAGTGGCAGCCGGATGTGGTCCTGCTCGACGTCCACCTGCCGTCGGGGTCGGGGCGAGAAGTCATCGAAGCGGTCGCGTCGGGCCGGGTCGACACCCGATTTCTGGCCCTGTCGGTGTCTGACGCCGCAGAGGACGTGATCAACGTGGTGCGAGCAGGTGCACGCGGCTACGTCACCAAATCGATCTCCGGGGACGACTTGGTAGACGCCATCATCCGGGTGGGCAACGGCGACGCGGTCTTCTCGCCTCGCCTGGCCGGATTCGTGCTCGACGCATTCACCGTCGGCAACGGCCCGACCGGTGAGGATGCCGACGACGACCTCGATCGCCTCACTCCGCGAGAGCAGGAGGTTCTGAGGCACTTGGCCCGCGGCTACACGTACAAGGAGATCGCCCGCCGGTTGTCGATCTCGATCAAGACCGTGGAGACACATGCCTCCGCGGTGCTCCGCAAACTCCAGTTCTCGAACCGCAACGAACTGAGTCGCTGGGCCGCTGCCCGACGAATCTGGTAGCGCCCGCCGGCATTGCTGGGGGGCGGACCGGCGAAGCGCTACCTTTTCGGCGGTGGGCAGGGGGATCACCCACCGCCAGACTTGGGGCCGATGGCCGGATGGTCAGTTGACAATCAAGTGACAATCAAGGCTCGGCTGACGACGCGCAGGGTGTATTCCGACGCGCCGCCGAACTGATAACCCGGACCAAAGGCCGAGCGAAGTGTCGTCGCCGTCACTGGGGATGGAGTCGGGTTGATGTTCATGCCTGTATTATCGGCCATAATTTAATATGACACAACCAAATATTTTTTGTATATTTCATCAAATATTGTCATGTTAAATCATGTTGAACAACCACGTTTAGACAGTGAGGTCCACAACCAATGCAGCTGGACATCGAATCGCTGAGAGCCTTCATCGCTGTCATAGACCTGAACGGCATGACCCGCGCAGCCCAATCCCTTCAGGTAAGCCAGTCCGCTGTCAGCTGGAAGATCAAACGGCTCGAAGAGAAAGTCGGACGTGACCTGCTGATTCGCGAAGGCCATTCTCTGCGCCCCTCGCGCGACGGCCGAGAGCTCCTCCATTACGCACGAGCCATGGTGGGAACACACGACGAGGCCGTTCGCCGTCTCGAAAGCTCGGAACTCACCGGCACCGTCAAAGTCGGCACTCCCGAAGAGATCAGTGCCGAGCGCATCTGCGCCGTGCTCTCGCGCTTCAACCGCATCCACCCCAGAACGTCGATCGAGTTCTTCGTGGACCGCTCGTTTCGGCTCAGTTCAATGCTGGACCACAACGACCTCGACGTCGCGGTGCTGCAGGTGCTCGAGAACAATCGAAGGCCCGAAGACAGGATCCTCTGGACAGATCCGCTCATCTGGGTCTGTGCGCCGGACTACGCCTACGAAGAAGGGCCAGTTCCCCTGATCACCTTCGGCGAGGGCGGGTTCTATCGCCCGCTCGCACAACAAGCACTGACCAACGCGGGAATTCCGTTCACGATCACATTCTCCGGACCGAGCGCGGCGAGCGTGATCGGCGCCGCAGAAGCCGGGCTGGGCGTCGCCGTTCTCGCCGAGTGCTCTGTGAGAGGCGACCTGATCCGCTGGCCTCGCGCCGAGTCGATCCCATCGCTCCCCGACTCGATGTATGTGGCACGCGCCGCTGCCGGCGAGCCCTCCGTGGTCGCAACCGAACTCATCTCCGACATCGTCAGCGAACTCCAAGCCTGAAGACTTCGATGAGCATCTGAACGTTAAGCATCTGAATATGTGCGGTCCATTCCAACACCGGAACGGCTGCCGCCGAGCTGGTCGAAGAACCTGACGACAATCAACGCGGCTATCAGCACGATAAGCAGGATCTGAAGCGTCCGGACAACAGGATCAGGAGAATCGTCGCTGATGACAGTCACACTCTGGCGCTGCTCGCTCACATTTCCCGGCGGCGGCACTGTGCTTCGAGGGACCGAAGTCGTCGCTGGAGGAAGCGACGTGGTCGGAACGACAGGATCGGAGCGCAGTTCATCAACTGCTAAATTGGACTCATAGGCTGAATTCTGATCTTCTACTCCCGGAATCGGCTGTGGCGGCAATGTCGGCAGCTCATTCGTCGGTGAGTCAACGGCCGCCTGCTCGAACGGGTCATTGTCGTGTTCCGTCACAGCGGCTTGTACCGTCAGGGTCACTGAGCCGTCGGGTTCGCTCGGCCCGGGCGCAACGACCGGGTATTCAAAATCAGGCGTCTCTGTTGCGATCAGCGTCGGAGCCGGAGTGGTCGTGGTTGTAGTTGTAGTAGTAGTCGTCGTTGTAGTGGTTGTCGTGGTCGTGGTTGTAGTAGTCGTGGTTGGGGCCGGCGGAGGCGGGGTCCAAATCACAGGCTGCGGAAGAGGGAGCGGAAGCGGAGACGGGTTGTCGTCGTCCGCCACAGTGACCGACGCGCTGGCCTGCGAGGACGACACGGTGTAGCCGGTGCCCGTGTTGACCGTCACGGTGACCGAACCGTGCGGCTCGTCTGTGTTGTCCCCATACGTAGTCACCGACATCGAAGCAGAGCCGCCCGTGTTCACCGACACCAACTTTGAACCCGTCGACACGCCAAAACTCCCCGTCGCCGTGACGCTCACCGACACCGCCAACGGCGCAGCCGGCGCAGGACTCGCCGAAATAGTGAACGACGCCGGAGAACCCTCAACCACACCCCCACCGCCCGTCACGCTCACCTCTGGTGTCTGAGGCGGCGGGTCGTCGTCATCAGCCACAGCCACCAACGCGCTGGCCTGCGTGGACGACACGGTGTAACCGGTGCCGGTGTTGACTGTGACTTTGACCGACCCGTTCGGCTCATCGACGTTGTCACCGACCGTCGCCACCGACAACTGCGCAGAACCCGTCGTGGGCACGGTCACGGTCCTAGAACCGGTTGTCACGCCGAAGTCGCCGGTTTGGGCGACCGTGACTGTCACGCTCAACGCCGCAGACGGCGCTGGGGTAGCCGTCACCGTGAACACCGCGGCGCTGTCCTCGGTCACACCGTTGCCCGCTGTCACGCTGACAACCGGCACCGGCGGGTCGTCGTTATCAGCCACGGCGACCAACGCGCTCGCCTGCGAGGACGACACGGTGTAGCCGGTGCCCGCTTTGACCGTCACCGTGACCGACCCATCAGCCTCGTCTGCGTTGTCGTTCACCGTCGCCACGGTGTAGGTCTTGCTGCCGTCCGTGGGGATAGTCACGGTCTTGGTGCCCGTCGTGCCCGCCGCTGCGTAATCACCCGTCTGCGCGACAGTCACCGACACCGCCAACGACGCAGTCGGCGCAGGACTCGCCGAAATAGTGAACGACGCCGAACCTCCCTCGGTCACACCAGAACCGCCCGTCACGCTGACAACCGGCACCTGAGGCGGGGGATCTTCCGGCGGTGGGTCATCCTCCGGCGGTGGGTCGTCGTCCGGCGGCGGCTCTGTGGTCGTCGTGGTCGTGGTCGTCGTGGTCGTGGTGGTCGTGGTCGTCGTGGGAGTCGGCGACTGAGGCGACGGCGTAAAACTTGACCTTCTGCCATGCACCGTCACTGACGGGTTGAGATCCGAGATCTCTCCGTCCTTGACATAGCGGAACTGATAGAGATTCGCATTGAGAAAGTCGGGGAAGGTGAGATGGACGTCACCTTTTCCGCGATCCTGCAAGCACCCCTCCGGTGGTTTGTCCGGCGGCGTCACCGAAGGACAGGCGTTTCCGGTGCCCAACGTCAGAGTGGTCGACTTCTGGCCCGCATGCAATGTGACGTTGCGCACATCGGGGTCAGACACGCCGAAGTTGCTCCCGACAGCCACCTTGAACGGCACGCTCTTCGACAGCGCCTCATCGACAGTGAAGACGAAGACCGCATTCTCTCCCACACGAATATCGGTTTTTTGAGCCGACACCCAGACGGTCACCTTCGACTGCGCTTCCACCGAAGTCAGGAACAACGGCAACGACAAAGCAAATACCCCAACCCCCGCGAATAGGGCAACGCTGCGTAAGAGAGCATGGAGTTTCCGACGACCCAACATCAGGACCTTCTTGCAGACTTGCGATTCGACAGACAACCTGAAATCGCTACTGTACCAGTACCTGTGGCACGCTCTGTGGATACCCAGACCGACCCTCAGTCGCCGACGAGCCGCCTATGAGAACCCGATTCCCGCCGAACCAGACTCGCAGGCATACGTGCCAGTGAGCCACGACACGACACTCGCCCGGATGAGCGGAATCCTCAAAGGCAAGGTCGCGTTGATAACCGGCGCGGGCGCCGGAATCGGTGCCGCGACAGCCCGACGATTCGCCGCGGAGGGCGCGGTTCTCTGGCTCAACGACCTCGACCCGACGGCACTCGACGCAATCCGCGACGAGACCGGCGGACGCGGGCTCGCGGGCGACATGTCCGACTCCGCGTTCGCAACACATTGGGTCGACGAAGCCGCGGGGCAACACGGCCGCGTCGATGTGCTCTACAACAACGTCGGCGTCTCGCGAATTGGGCTCATCGGCGAGTTGAGCGACGACGACTGGCGCTCCCAGCAGCGGCTCAACCTCGACACCGTGTTCTTCGCGACACGGGCAGCGCTCAAGCACATGGTGCGCCGTCGCAGTGGCAGCATCGTGTCGATCTCCTCTGGCGCAGGCATCGGCGGGCAGTACCGGCTAGGCGGATATGCGGCCGCCAAGGCAGGGGTCATCTCCCTGATGGAAACGGTCGCCACCGAATACGGGCGCCTCGGCATCCGCGCCAACTCGCTCACACCCGGACCCACCGCGACCGAGCCGCTGCTCGACTACCTCAAAGGCCGGCCCGGCGGCATCGAGGCGCACACTGCTGATCTGAACCTGGCTCGACTCAGCGCAGTAGAGGAAGTGGCAGCCGCCGTCGCCTGGCTCGCCTCGGACGAAGCCTCCAATGTCAGTGGCATCTGCCTTCAGTGCAACATCCGCTCCGGCAGCAGAAGACCGACATGAGCGACCCGCTCAACGCTTGGCACGCAGCATGCGAGCGATTGAAGGCCCTGGGCAAGCGACTCACCGAGGCGCCGTTCGCCATCGACTCTCAAGGCCGACTTGAGGGATTTGAGCACTTGGCCGACCAGCTCACGCTCTGGCTCGCCTGGGAAACGCTGCACGCCGACCCGGAACGGCCCTTCTTCCATCGTCACAACGACCTTGTCAGCCAATGGGGAGGACCCAACAACGACAACGTCTACCGGCACGCGCGCATCGACCCGGACCGGCGCTACCGGATCGTCGGTCGAATGCACTCCTGTGAGGAGTTCCTGCTGGCAGTCCGCGCCGGTTTCATGCACCGACCGGTGTGGGGCACGGTGGCACAACTCACCGCCACCGACCACGGGATCAAGGAGGGCGACGACTTCGAGCTGCTGCTGGGCGGCGACAGCGAAGGCACAGACGTCGACGTAGAACTTCCCGACAACGCGGTGATGGTCTCGATCCGCGAGTACTACTTCGACTGGCGCCCGCTCGAACCCGCGACCTTCACCATCGAGTGCCTCGACCCTGGGCCTGAGAACCCTGCGCCGCTCACCGCCTCCGCTTTCGAGGCCCGGCTCGACGAGACACTCAGCGAGATCGAAGAGTCGATGAGCTACTGGAACGACTATCTGGCGACGAATCGGGCCCGGCGAACCGACAACTCCTTTGCCGACAACACCGTCGACGTCGGCAGGGGACTCGCGGCTGCCCGCTACGAGTTCTGTTTCTGGGACCTCTCAGACGACGAGGCTCTGGTGATCGACTGCGAGCAGCCCGACGCCCGTTACTGGTCCGCGCATCTCTACACCATGCACAACTTCGAACCGGTCGACCCGTACGGCCGCATCAGCAGTCGCAACCAACGCCAAGTCGAGGTTTCCGCCGACGGCCGGGTGCGGTTCGTGCTGAGCCATACAGACCCGGGCGTGCGCAACTGGCTCGACATCGCCGGACGACGCAACGGTTTGTGTACTCTGCGCTGGTTCTGGCCGCACAGCGAAACCCGACCCGAGCCGCTGACCGCCGTCGTCTCCCTCGGCGAGGTCCACTCACTGCTGCCCGACGACACGGCGGCCTTCACCGCGGCCCAACGCCAAAGCGAGACCAGCGCCCGCCAAGCCCACCTCCGCTGGCGCTTCCGAAGCTGAGGCTCTTCTCGGCAGCTCGGCAGCTCTTCTGGCGCGGGCAGTCCAGGCGCGGACAGTCCAGACAAATGCTCAGGACCGCAGCAGACCGCCACCGTCGACGCTGATCGTCTGGCCGGTGACATAACGGCTCCCCGGCGAGAGCAGAAACGCCACCGCGGGGGCGATGTCGGCGTCGGGGTCACCGTCGCGGCCGATGGGATGATTGTCGTACATCGCTGCAAAGGCAGCCGCCCGCTGCGGATCCGACGCGGGTTCGAGCCGATGGGCGACAGACGCCGGCAGCACGCAGTTGACAGTGATCCCGTCACGGCCCCACTCGTTCGCCGCGGTACGGGTCAGCGAGCGGATCGCCTCGTTGGAAGCCGCGTACGGCCCATATCCCGCAGCCCCGGTGAAACCCATCGAAGTGGCCATCGTGACGATCCGGCCAAAACCCGCTTCGCGCATGTGCGGATACACAGCCTGCATAGCCCAAAGAGCCCCCTTCGGGCCGGTGTCGTACAACAAGTCCATGTCTGACTCGCTCACGTCGACGAGCGGTGTGGTCGGGCGGAAACTCTGGGCGTTGGCGACCAGACCGTCGACTCGCCCCCAGCGCTCGACCACATCCGCGACCAGCTCGGCGGTGGCGTCGGCGTCGGCGGCGTTGACGGCTCGAGCCAGATGGTCGATGCCCCGAGCAGCCAACTCGTAGCCCGCGGCTTCGACCCCGGCCTGCTTGCGGCCAGTGACAGCCACACATGCACCGCAAGCACCGAGATAACGCGCCAGTCCGATTCCGATCCCCTTGGTGCCCCCAGTGATGACGACGACCCGGCCCACCAGGTCGAAATCTCCTGCCGAGTCGAAATCGCCGCTGTCGATCACGGCGCGTATCGTAACTCCCATGGCATGGTCGGCGGGTCCACAAGCTGCATGGGTTGCCGAAGCGAACCGCGGCGAGCGCCCCGAGTTCCGCCCGATCCCGGGGGCCTTCAACGCCGACGCGCTGATCGAAGACGCGCTTGCGCGTTCGCAAACCGCCGACGAATTCGCCGACGACGACTTCGTCGAACCGCTCAGCATCTTCTGCGACGCTCTCGAAGAGACGGCCCGGCTCACTCCCCTGGGCCGCTGGGCCACACAGAGATACCTCAGGCGCCTGCTCGACGTCCGGCTCGAACTGGAGGCCCACGAAGCCGCGCATCCAGAGCTGGACAACGAGGAGGTCGTCGAGCCGATTTTCGTCATCGGCCCGCCTCGCAGCGGCACCACAGTCCTGCACCGGCATCTCGGAGCTGTCGGGGGCCATCGAGTGTCGAGGGGCTGGGAGTTCACCCGTCCGCTTCCGCCACCAGACCCGAAGACCCGCGACCACGACCCGAGGATCCACCAGGCCGCCGAAGAACTGGAGTTCCCCCAAGCAGTCGCCGCAGGGCTTCGCTCGATCCACGCCTACTCAGCGCAGATGCCCAAGGAGTGCCTGTCGGCCATGTCTTTCGCGGCGCGCACAGAGGAGTTCATCAGCCGCTACGACGTGCCCGCATACGTCGATTGGCTGCAGGCGTGCGACATGGCCCCCGCATATGCGATGCACCGTCGTATCCTGCGCGTCCTGCAGCAGCGGATGCCGCCGGCCCGCTGGATCCTCAAGTCCCCGGTTCACCTCCAGGCCCTGCCGACACTGGTCGCCGCCTACCCGGACGCCTCGTTCATCGTCACCCATCGCGAGCCGGCAGAGTTTCTGGCTTCGGTGTCGAGCTTGGTGGCAACGCTGCGCTCCGCTTTCAGCGACTCCGTCGACCCGATTGCCATCGGCCGCTACCACCAAGACCTCTACCAGCGCAGCCTCAACGCCCTAGTGGACCATGTGGATCGGAGAGTCCTGCCACCCGAGCGCACCGTCCACGTTTCGTTCAAGGACCTGGTGGCCGACACGCCCGCAACTGTCGCCTCGATCTGCGCGAGCCTGGGAATAGACGCCGCGGCAACCCGGCATTCAACCAGTACCGTCGCCAAAGAAGTGCGGGAAGACGCCGCCAGCGCACACAAATACCAACCAGCCGACTTCGGACTCGACACCGCCGACACACAACAATCCTTCAGCCGCTACCGAACCCGCTTCATCGGCTGATCCCGGCGGGATCGACCGGCTCGAAAAGGCTCGGATCGGCAACTCGCGGTAATGTCCGCTGCTGCGCAGCGCGACGAAGCGGGCCGCGCCAGGGGAGGTCTGAGCATTGGCCATCGATTTCAAAATTCCTCTCGACGGCCCCTTCTACGATCAGCTCGCCGTGGGGCAACAGTTGCCGCGCCAACCGTCGGTGACCATCGACGAAGGCGTCGCCGCGCTCTACCAGTCGCTGGTCGGCGAGCGCATGGCGACGGTGCTCGATGACCGGGTGAGCCGTGCTGTCACATCCACGGACGGTCGACTGGCCAGCCCGGGACTGGTGATGCAGTTCTCCATCGGCCAGAGCACCACGGTCAGCCGTCGGGCCATCGCCAACCTCTTCTACCGCGATGTGCGGCTGCTGCGCCCCGTGATGATCGGCGACTCATTGGAGACTTCGGTGACAGTTGCCGGTCTCGCCGACGGTTCGCACCAACCGGGCCGCGCGCGGCGTGGCAAGGTGCTCATCGACGTCGTCACCTATGCAAACGGCGAGCCCGCTGTCGTCTATCAACGCTGTCCGATGCTCCCCCAACTCGACGACGACGCCCTGCCCGGCCACGCCGACGATTTGGGCACAACCGGCGATCTCGACCTCGGCTCCTACGCAGAGTTGGTACCGGACTGGGACTTTGCCGCCTTGGGACTGCCGACCGGGTGGCCTGCCAGCGAGACGATCACCGATCCGACCCGGGACGTGATCGCCGGAGCCACCACACTGGTGCGCCTGACCCACAACCTGGCGATGATCCACCGTGATGCCGAAGAGTCCCCGTATCCGCAACGGCTCGTCTACGGCGGTCATGTGGTCGGTCTCGCCCAGGCCTCGCTGTCACGGGTGTTGCCCGGCATGGCCACCGTGGTCGGCTGGCACCAGTGTGACCACACAGGCCCGGCCTTCGAGGGCGACCTGCTGACGTTTCGCCATACCCTGCTCGACGTCACACCAGCCCGAGGGGGTCGGGCCTTGGCGGTGCAGGTCGAGGGCTTCGCTCAGCGTCTCGACACCGAAGGATTGCCGACTACCGGCAGCGACGGCACGAAGATCCTCGACTGGACCGTGATCGCCGCCGCGCCCTAAAGTTCAACCCAACGGATCGGTCGTGTGGCCGTGGTGAGCGGGAAATCACCAACCCGAAGTACTCGATCCAATCCGCCTCCGAAGTGATCCATGTCGTTTTTGGCGTGAACTGCGACCTTGGCGGATTGGCCATCGAGTCGACCATGCGAGCAACGAACCGTACACCCATTGGCGACAGTTCGTCGATCTGCCGTTTGACGGCCTCGCGATCGCTCACGACGCCAAACGACGTTCGATGAGGTCAACGAATACCGGGTTGAGCTCGATACCGACCCAGCGACGTTTGAGCTTTCGGGCCGCTAGCAGCGTCGTGCCGGACCCCGCGTAGGGATCAAGCACGATGTCGCCGGGTTCGCTGGTGATGCTCACGCACTGAGTAGCCAGCGACATAGGCATCACCGCAGGGTGGTCGTCCACTCCGCCGTCACGCTGCTAGGCGTCCAGGCAAACCGGTCGAGCTGCAGGTGTCACTGTGTGTGGCTGATTCCATCGCCATACGACAATCAAGTGATCGCTCAGTGCTCAGCGGCTGACGGATCGCAAATCACTGAACGTCCCCGAACAGCTCTGGAGAATCTTGCGGTGAGAAGGGGGCGATGCAGGCCAACTGCGCCTGGCCGGCAATGAGTCCGGCCAATTCAGCGACGTCTCGGTGGTGCTTGGCGCGGACTTGGTTGACGACCACGGCGAAACGGGCCGAGGGCGGGCAGTCCTTGCGGGACCCCTGGTCGCTCAACAGCACCGCTGCGAGACGTTGCGGGGTCAACTGGTCCTCCGGCGAGCAACCAGCGATAGCGGCAACACGCTCCGGTCGTTGACACCCCTCAGAGATCACCGCGCCGAGCGCCGCGGCTCCCACACAAGCTACCAGCGTCGTAGTTTCCGACGGCACGACCGGCTCATAGTCGAGCGGGGCCTTGAAGGGCATCCGCCGAGAACCGTCCGCCTCGACCACCACATGGTCGGCCAAACCGAACCAGCAGTCACAAATCTGTGGCTCGACACCGAGCGCCTTGTGGTCTGCGGCGGCCCGCCAAGCCAAAACCACCCGGCGCTCACGCAGTGAGGCCAGCAGCTTCTCATCGGTGGGCGCCAAGAGCGGCTCATGTCCGCCCATCCGTTCGCGCCCCATCTTCGTCGTGGTCGTCAGCACGACCCTCCCAGCGAGTTGGGTGCCGAGAGCAAACAACACCGTTGTCTTGCCCCCTCCCCCGACCAGCGACACCAACTCGTGATCCCCCAGACCAAGGGCGTCGGAGATACCGCCGATATCGCCGATCATCACCGCTTCAGCCATACCAACCCCATCCTATGGCCCCCTTCTCGCTGCCCAATGCCCGGACGACAATCAGACAGGTTGAAGTGGTCACATCATTATCTTAGAGTAACTACATGAACGTCGGAATAAGAGAACTCAAAGCACGCCTGTCGGAGTACGTCGGCAAGGCCGCCAGAGGCGAGGACATAGTCGTCACAGACCGAGGAAAGCCTGTTGCCCAACTCGTCGGCCTCGGCGGATCGTCAATGCTCGACCGCGGAATCGAACAAGGGTGGATCACTCCACCGTCTCGAAGCGGTCTGGCACCCACCACACGGCTCACAGCGCCGCTAAGCACATCCGAAGTCCTCGACGAGGACCGCGGATGACGCTGTACGTCGATACGAGCGCATTGCTGAAACGCTACATCTCCGAACACGACTCCGATGTCGCCGAGCAACTCTTGAACACAGATCCGCTTCTGGTGACCTGCCGACTCACCGAAGTGGAACTCAGGCGCAACCTCGCACGGCTCCTAGCCGGAGATGAGCTCCTCCATGCCCGGCGACAAGCTCAGGCCGACCTCAACGCCTTCGCGCTCATCAGCATCGACGCCACCACATGCAACAGCGCCGCCCTCATCGCCGAGCAGACCTTGTGCCGCTCGCTCGACGCGCTGCATGTGGCGGCAGCAAGACGCACCGGCGATACGACCACCTTCCTCACATTCGACGTGCGCCAAGCCCAAACAGCACGATCCGTTGGCCTTGTTGTCATCGGCGCGTGAGCGGACAGCGGCACCTGCATCACACCATTCCTTGACTCCTTGACAACTCCAGGGTTGCATTCGGCGGGGCGATCTGGTTTCATTGAAGGCGTGAATCCCGCCAACACCCTGCTTCTTCTCTTGTAGGCGAGCGCCGCATACCGGCGCTCGCCGAACCCCTCGTGCCTCGTGCCGGGGGGTTTCGTGCTTTTGGAGCACGAACTCGAGACCAAGCAAACGACCCGCCCCCACTGCCCAACCCACGATGGAGACCATCATGAGCAAAACACAGCCTGTGAAGATGCCGTTTGAGAAGTACCGACCGTTCCCGGCGGTTGAGCTTGCTGACCGCACCTGGCCGGCTCAACGCATTGAGCGGGCCCCGGTGTGGTGCTCTGTCGATCTGCGTGACGGCAACCAGGCCCTGGTCGATCCGATGGACTCCACCCGAAAGAAGCGGATGTGGGATCTGTTGGTGGCGATGGGCTTCAAAGAGATCGAGGTAGGGTTCCCCGCTGCTTCGCAGACTGACTTCGACTTCGTACGCGAACTGATCGAAGGCGATGAAATCCCCGACGACGTGACCATCCAGGTGTTGACTCAGGCCCGCGCCGACCTCATCAACCGCACGTTCGAGGCGATTGACGGCGCCCCGAGCACGATCGTGCATCTCTACAACTCGACGTCGACCACACAACGACGCGTGGTGTTCGGAACCGACCGCGCGGGCATCGTCGACATAGCCGTCAACGGCGCTGAGATCTGCCGTGAAGGACTTGAACGATCAAGCAGCCCCGCCTCAATCCGCTGGGAGTACAGCCCCGAGAGCTATACCGGCACCGAGCCCGACTTCGCTGTTGAGGTCTGCGAAGCCGTCATGGACGTCTTCGAACCGACAGAAGAGAATCCACTGATCCTCAATCTGCCCGCCACCGTGGAGATGTCGACCCCGAACCTCTACGCCGACATGATCGAGCAGTTCGACCGGATGATCCGCGACCGCGGGACAGTCCTCCTGTCGCTGCATCCCCACAACGATCGCGGCACAGCCGTAGCCGCGGCAGAGATGGGCCTCATGGCCGGCGCTGACCGCATCGAGGGAACCCTGTTCGGCAACGGCGAACGAACCGGCAACGTCGATCTGGTCACAATCGCTTTGAACCTCTTCACCCAGGGCGTAGACCCGATGCTCGACATGAGCGACATAGACGAGATGCGCAGGGTCTACGAATTCTCGAACCGCATGACCGTCGATCCGCGGCACCCCTACGTCGGCGACCTCGTCTACACCGCATTCTCAGGCAGTCATCAAGACGCCATCAAGAAAGGCATGGCCGACATATACGACGTGCGGCCCGGCGAGGAACTTCGAGGCGATTACGAAGCTTGGGACGTCCCCTACCTGCCGATCGATCCCCGCCACCTGGGGCGCTCCTACGAGGCCGTTGTCCGTGTGAACAGTCAGTCGGGCAAGGGCGGAGTCGCCTACGTGCTGTTGCACGAGTACGGGCTCGACCTGCCCCGCGGCCTCCAGATCGACTTTGCCAACACGATCCAGGAGGTTGCCGAAGGCACTGGCGCCGAGATCACGTCTTATGAGATCCACCGACGGTTCATGGCCGACTATGTGGAGCCCGCCGACGCTCGCGTTGGGATCGTCGGCCATCGCGCCACCAGCGACACCATCGACAGCGGGCTCACGACCCTGGAAGCGAAACTCATCGTAGACGGCAAAGAACGCATGGTCTCCGGTGAAGGGAACGGCCCGATAGACGCTTTCGTCCACGCGCTCAGTTCGGCCGGCCTGTTCAAGGGCAGGATCGCGGACTACACCGAGCACACCCTCGGCCTCGGGTCCGATGCCACAGCCGCCGCATATGTGGCAATCGATACGGGCGCCCGGAATCTGGTCTGGGGCGTGGGCCTGCACGAGTCGATCGTCAGCGCCTCATTGAGGGCGATCATCTCCGCCGTCAACAGTTCCATGTCCTGAAGCCCACCGGCTCCGTACGCCCGGCGCGGCTCCGGCTGCGCCAGGCAATAACAACACGCGGCTCCGGCTGCGCCAGGCAACGACAACGCCGTATCCTTGGGTTCATATGGAGCAACTCCTCTGGCACCGCGACCCGCCGCGGCTGCTTCGCTCACCCATTCTGGTCACGGCCTGGGACGGCTGGTTCGATGTCGGAGGCGCCGCGACTGCTGCGGTCGAAGCCATGCGAGGCTCAAACGCCACCCATCTGGCCAGCATCGACGCTGACGAGTTCTTCGACTTCAACGAGCACAGACCCCACCTGCGGATCGGACTCGAAGGTCGGCGAATCGTCGAGTGGCCCGCCAACGACGTTCATTGCCTGGCACTCGACGACCGGGAGAGAGACCTCGTGTTCATCGAGGGCGTGGAACCGCACCTTCGTTGGCGAACCTTCGTCGACACAGTATTGGAGGTGATCGAGCGACTCGACGTGAAACTCGTGGTAACGCTCGGAGCGATGATCGCCGAGATCCCCCACACGCGCCCACCGACGATCACCGGATCAACCACCGATGCGAAGCTCGGCAAGCTGCTGCGCCTCAACCTGCCCTCGTATCAGGGGCCGACCGGGATCGTCGGAGCCCTCCACCAGCGCCTCGACTCCCTGAAGATCCCCGCTGTGTCGCTGCGGGCCAGCGTGCCTCACTACGTGTCGGGCGCTCCCAATCCCAAGGCGTCCCGCGCGCTCCTCGAGCGTTTCGAGCGGGTCACGGGCCTGCCGACCCACTGGGCCGAGCTCGACGAGGAAACCCTCGACTGGGAGGAGCAGGTCAACGAAGCCATGGCCGAGAACGACGAAATCGTCCAATACGTGCTCGCCCTTGAAGAGCGCTACGACACGCAGGCAGAATCCAGTCTCCCGACCTCGGAGGATCTCGCCGCTGAGTTCGAGCGGTTCCTTCGCCAACACGACAACGACCCGCCGGACTGACCCCGATCCGGCCCGGATCCGACTCAGAACGCGTTATTCACACGGTGTCAAAGAAAAGATTCAGAAAGAACTGACGAAGGCGCTGGACATGCTCGCTTCGACGCGACAACATTTCAGCCTCAAAGGTCCACCGTCAGGGGAGACGCATGGAGTCAATAACTTTGGCCGTCAACGGCACCGAACGAAACCTCGAAGTGGAGCCCCGCACGCTGCTTGTGCATGCGCTACGCGACGAACTGCGGCTGACAGGCACCAACATCGGCTGCGACTCGAGCAGCTGCGGTGCCTGCACCGTGCTCGTCGACGGCCAGTCCGCAAAATCCTGCACCATGTTCGCAGTGCAAGCCGACGGGGCCGACATCACCACCATTGAAGGCGTCGCCGACTCCGACGGCGCCATGCATCCGATGCAGCAGGCGTTCCACGAACACCACGCTCTGCAATGCGGTTACTGCACACCCGGAATGGTGATGGCCGCAATATCCCTCGTCGAGGAATACCCCGACCTGGATGACCAAGGCGTGCGACACGGGCTCGAAGGGAACCTGTGCCGCTGCACCGGATACCAGAACATTGTGAACGCGGTCCTCGCGGTGGCCGGCTCCGGGTCAGCTGGACCAGAGAGGAGCGAATCATGACGATGACCGAGCCCGAAACCCATGTGGGCAGCCCGAGGCTGCGGCGTGAAGACCCCGCTCTGTTGACCGGCGAAGCGCAGTTCATCGACGACATGAGCCTCCACGGCGAGATATGGGTCGGGATCGTGCGCTCCACCGAAGCCCACGCAACGATTCTCGGCGTCGACGGAAGCGCCGCGCTCGAAATCGACGGAGTGGCCGAAGTGCTTTCCGGTGCCGATCTCGCGCCCCTGTGGGGCGAAGGCGCCCTGCCGTGCGCTTGGCCCGTGACCGACGACATGCGCAACCCGCCGCACCTGCCGGTTGCCACCAGCGTCGCCAAATACGTGGGCGACGCCGTGGCCGTGGTGCTCGCCACCTCGCGTTACGCAGCCGCCGACGGCGCAGCTGCCGTTTCGGTCGACTACGACCCGCTGCCTGCGGTTGTCGACGTCGAGGCTGCCGTGGCCGACGGCGCACCGCTAGTGCATGAAGACCTCGGCGCCAACGAGAGCTACACCTGGCCGTTGATCCCCGACCCCGAAGCGGTGGACGAGGCATTCGCCAACGCCGCTCACGTGGTCAGCGAGCGTTACGTTCAACAGCGGCTGATACCGGCGCCGATGGAACCGCGCGGCGTGCTGGCCGCGCCAGGCGTCGCAAGCGGTGAGCTGACCTTGTACTCGGCCACCCAGATCCCCCACATCCTCAAAGTGATGACCGCGGTGACTCTGGGCATCCCCGAGCACAAAATCCGGGTTGTAGCACCGTCGGTTGGAGGCGGTTTCGGCTGCAAACTCAACGTTTACGCCGAGGAGATCCTGTGCAGCGCGTTGGCCATGGACCGGGGAGTGCCCGTGCGTTGGACCGAGAGCCGCAGCGAAGCCGCCACGGCCACGATCCAAGGCCGCGGGCAGGTGCAGCACATCGAGCTGGCCGCAGATGACACGGGCAAAGTACAGGCCGTGCGGGTCAAGCTCCTCGCCGACATGGGCGCCTATCTGCAACTGGTCACCCCGGGGGTGCCGCTGCTGGGCGGGTTCCTGTATCACGGCTGCTACGACATCGCCCATTACTCGTTCGAGTGCACCTCGGTGTTCACCAACAAGACGCCAACCGACGCCTACCGCGGCGCGGGGCGCCCCGAGGCGACTTACGCGGTCGAGCGGGCCATGGACTCGTTGGCGGTCGCGGTCGGCGTCACGCCAGAAGAGATCCGCTCCCGCAACTTCATTGCGGCTGACGCCTTCCCGTACGAATCCTGTGCTGGACTCATTTTCGACAGCGGCGACTACCAGGCGGTGCTCGACAAAGCTGTGGAGATGGCGGGACTCGAAGGCGTGCGAGCCGATCAGACACAGCGCCGAGCCGACGGGTCGAACCGTCAAATCGGGATCGGCTTCTCCAGCTACGTCGAGATGTGCGGTCTCGCCCCGAGCCGAGTGCTGGCCTCGCTCAACTATGGCGCCGGCGGTTGGGAGGCAGCCACCGTGAGAGTGCTGCCCACCGCCAAAGTGCAGGTCATCACCGGCTCGACGCCACACGGGCAGGGTCACGAGACTTCCTGGTCGATGATCGTCGCCGACAAACTCGGTATCGACCCCGACGATGTCGAGGTGCTGCATTCGGACACCGCGATCAGTCCGACGGGTCTCGACACCTACGGATCGCGGTCGCTCTCAGTCGGCGGCACCGCCGTGTTCATGGCCACTGACAAAGTGCTCGACAAGGCCCGATTGATCGCCGCCCACCAGCTCGAGGCCAACGAGGACGACCTCGAATATGTCGACGGCTCGTTCCAGGTCAGAGGCACGCCGACCGCCTCAGTGCCTTTCGCGGCGATCGCGTTCGCGGCGTTCACCGCCCACGACCTGCCCGAGGGGATGGAACCCAACCTTGAAGCGCACGTCACCTACGACCCTCCCAACTTCACGTTCCCCAACGGCACCCACATCGCGGTGGTGGAGGTCGACACCGATACCGGTGACGTCGACATTGTCGACTATGTGGCCGTCGACGACTGCGGCAATCAGGTCAACCCGATGATCGTCGAGGGTCAAGTACACGGAGGCGTGCTGCAGGGCGCGGCCCAGGCACTCTACGAGGACGCGGTCTATACAGAGGACGGGCAGATCGTGACAGTGAACTTGGGCGACTATCTGGTGCCGTCGGCTGCCGAAGCGCCCGCTTATCGGGTCGCCGGCCACGTCACGCCGAGCCCGACCAATCCGATGGGGGTGAAAGGCATCGGCGAAGCCGGCACCATCGCCGCGACCCCGGCGGTGATCAACGCCGTGGTCGATGCTCTGAGACCCATGGGCGTCAGCGATGTGGCGATGCCGGCGTCGCCCCAGACAGTTTGGAGAGCCATCAACGAGGCCCAAGGAGGTGCGTCGTGATTCCCGCAAGTTTCGACTACGAGGTGGCCGAATCGGCCGAACATGCCATCGCGCTGCTCACTGAGCATGGCGACGAGGCCAAACTCCTGGCCGGCGGTCACAGCCTCATTCCGATGATGCGGTTCCGTCTGGCCACGCCGACGGTGCTTGTCGATGTCGGTCGCTTGGACGACCTGCGTTACATCAACGCCGACAACGGAACCATCTCGATAGGGGCGCTCACCCGTCACAGCGAGCTTGAGCATTCACAGCTCCTAGCGCAGTCCTGCCCGATGATGGCGTCGGTAGCGGCGCTGGTCGGCGACCCCGCGGTGCGCCACCGCGGCACCCTCGGCGGCACACTGGCCCACTCTGATCCGGCCTCTGACCTGCCTGCCGCGGTGCTCGCGTTGGGCGGCACGATCGTCGCACGGGGCCCCGGTGGCGACCGCGAGATCGCGGCCACGGACTTCTTCACCGGGTATTTCGAGTCCGCTCTCGCCGATGACGAGATGATCGTCGAGGTGCGGGTGCCTGCCGGCGACGCCGGTTGGAACTATCAGAAGTTCAACCGTCGAGCACAGGACTGGGCGATCGTCGGCGTCGCAGTGGCCGACGCGGGCGCGGGCGTGAGCCTGGTCAACATGGGCTCCACCCCGTTGCGAGCCTCAGCGGTTGAAGCCGCCGTCGCCTCAGGCGCTTCGGCTGCCGATGCGGCTGCGGTCGCCGCCGAAGGGCTGCAACCACCTTCGGACCTCAACGCCGACGCCGATTATCGCCGTCATCTGGCCCGGGTCTTCACGCAACGGGCCCTGAACGCCGCCGGGGTCGCCTAGCAGCGTCGGCCTGGCAGCGTCGCCGTCTTTCGAGGCCTCTCCGGCCTGCGGTTTCGGCTGAGCGGACGCGTCCGATTACGCTGGCACGCCATGACAGAAGCACTCCACCTCGGCGAAGAAGAGATCCCCTGGGTCGATACCGGGACGGGCGTTGAGCTCAAGCTGGTGCAAGCCGACATCGAGGCGGGTCTCTGGATCGTGCGCAATCGTTTCGCAGCGGGAGTCGTGGTCCAAAAACACAAGCACACAGGCCAGGTGTACGGCTACACGTTGACCGGGGCTTGGAAGTACGCCGAGTACGACTACGTGAATCGTGCGGGCTCGTTCCTGTATGAACCGGCGGGGTCGGAGCACACCCTCACCGTGCTCGACGACAACACCGAACCGACCGATGTGTGGTTCCAGATCTACGGTTCGAACCTCAACCTCGACCCCGAGGGCAACGTCGAGTCGATCACCGACGCCGAAGGAATCTACGCCGCTTACATGGCCATGTGCGAGGCTCAGGGCCTTCCTCGACCCAATGTGCTGACGTAAGTCGCACTTCGACGCTTCCGGGAGCCACCGTGACAACCCTGATCGATTCCAGCGGCGGTGTGCGCGTCGCGTTGCACGACCTCGGCGGCAACGGCCCGCCGTTGCTGATTCTGCACGCAACCGGTTTCCACGGTCGTTGCTACCGCGCCATCGCCGACCACCTCCAAGACCACTTCCATGTCTGGGCCCCCGACCTGCGGGGACACGGCGACTCGATCACACCCGCCGACACCGGCCTCGGCTGGGGTTCGATGGCAGACGACGTGCTGGCGGTCAGTGAGCATCTCGGGGTTGCTTCCTGGGCGGTCGCGGGGCATTCGATGGGCGGTGCTGTGGCCGCGAAAACGGCCTGCCTGCATCCGCGGCTCATCGCTGCCGCCTGGGTGTTCGAGCCGGTGATCTTTCCTGTGAACGCGGCGCACCGCGGCAACAATCTCGCCGAGTCCGCACGCTTTCGCCGACACCATTTCGAATCATTCGACGAGGCCATCGAGCGATATGCGAACGCGGCGCCGTTCGCGAAGGTCAGTCGCGATGTGATCGGCGACTATGTGTGCCACGGGTTCGTTGAGACCGACACGGGCATCGCGCTCAAGACCTCCGGGGAAACCGAGGCCCGGATCTTCGAAGGCGTCGATCTTGAACTGTTCGAGCAAATCCGCTCAGTTTCCGCGCCGTTCACGATCGCGAGCTCGCTTGACGGTTCGCCGCCCTCGCAGATCGCCGAGCTGGTAGCCGAGCAGTTGCCGAACACTCGCCGGTTGATCTGGCCCGACAACACCCATTTCGGCCCGTTCGAAGACCCTGCGCGGGCCGCCGCGGAGATTCTTGAAGCCGTGGGCTGATCAGGTCTTCGTCTTCTCAGGTCTTCGTCTTCGGGTTTGTCTTCAGAGAAGTTGCCGGTGGAATGCGTTGGTCGGATTCGCGGACCTGATGACCAAGTTCTCACCAGGTCGCCCTGCGTACACGACGTCACGGTCCCGATACCGGCCCGTCTCTGTCATCTTCGGCCTCCCGTGGATCCGGCGCCCGCGATGCTCCGCGGGGATTGTCTACATGGCGAAGGTGCCGTCATCGCGAACTTTCCAGGCTGCGGCAGCGATCGTGCCGCCGTCTACGGGGATTGATGTTCCGGTCACGAAACTAGCCATGTCAGACGCCAAGAAGACCACGACCGCGGCGTTCTCGTCGGCAGATCCCATGCGCCGCAGCGGCGTGGGTTCCATACCGTCGATCTTGGCGCTGCTCGCCTCGGACAGACTCCGGTCTCCTGGGGTCGGGGTCATGTCCGGGGCGATGCAGTTGACCCGGATTCCCCGGCCCCCCAGTTCAAGGGCGAGAGACTGGGTGAACTGCTCGACCGCCGCCTTCATCGCCGCGTAGACCGCGAAGCCCGGAGCGGCGTGATATGCCTCCACCGAGGTGACGTTGATGATCGAAGCGCCGTCGTTCATGCGACCAACGCCATAGCGCACACAGTTGCTGACCGTCGAGAAATTCTCGGCTATCAGAACACTCTCACCTTTGGGGGACACTCCCGAGTACAGCGAGTGGAAGCCTCCCCCCGCGTTGTTGACCAGCACGTCGATCGCGCCCAGTTCTGTGACGACATCGCCCAGCCACTGATCGACACCGGATGCGTCGCGCACGTCGAGTTCGGTGGCGTGACAGCGTCTGCCTGTCTCTTCAATTGCCGCCTTCACCGGCGGCAGCCTGTCGCCGTGCATGTCGCAGATGGCAACGTCGGCGCCGAACCGTGCCAGCGCCAGCGCCGTGGCTTCCCCGATGCCCTGCCCGGCACCGGTCACCACCGCCACTCGATCAGTCAACAGAACGCTCTGCGGAGCAACAGTCATCAGCGATCACACCTCCTGAGGGCGCACACAAGACCGACACCATCCAACACCGGTCACGGCACAATCGCCAATCCCTACAATTGTCACCTGTGGGACCCACTACGAGTTGCGTGATCGAACCCGATCCGCGTGCGCCGGTGATCATCGGCGTCGGGCAGGTTGCTCGCCACCCCGTCGGCGACAACGAGGTCCGCAACGCTGCGGACTCGGTGACGTTGATGGCAGAGGCTGTTGAGCTTGCTCTGGCCGACTGCGGTTCCGGTGACTGGCGCGCAAGGGTCGACACTATGGCGGTGGTGGGCGGGTTGTGGCGTTACCGCGACCCGGCCGCTCTGGTCGCGAGCGAGTGCGGCATCGAGCCGAGCCGAACGGTTCATTCCAGCTTCGGCGGGCAGATGCCGATCCACCTGCTCGGCGCTCTGAGCGACCGCGTCCATTCTGGTGAGATCGACGTAGCCGTTCTGACCTGTGGAGAGAACAACCTGTCGAGGCGGGCGCAGAGGAAACTGGGCATCGAAGTCGCGCGCCGAATTGAGCCCGGCACGAGCCGGGTGGAGAACTTCGGGCCGCCACTCGACATGGGCGACGCCACGGCAGTCGAACGAGGCGCTGAGTTGCCGCGCAACAGCTACGCAATCTTCGACAGCGCCCTGCGCTACCGCAACGGTGAGACCCTCGAGGAGTCCCGGGACCGGTCTGCGGCGCTCTGGGCCGGTTACGCAGCGGTGGCGGTCGACAATCCCCACGCGGCTGATCGCAAGGGAATGACCGCAGCACAGATCCGCGGCGCCCGCGCCGACAACCGCTTCGTGAGCTGGCCGTACACGAAGGCTATGTGCGCAAACAACAACGTCGATCACGGCGGTGCCATCGTGATCACCAGCGACGAAACAGCCGACCGGCTCGGTGTCAGCGAAGATCAGCGGGTCTACCCGCAGCACTGCGTGGTGTCCAACGACACCGCCAGCTTGATCGGCCGCTACGAAGTCGCCTCCGCGCCCGGCCTTGCCGCTGCCGGCGCCGTGTTGCAATCAATGATCGGCGACCTCAACGACGTCGAGCACCTAGACCTCTATTCCTGTTTCCCGTCGATGGCAGCGCTAACCGCTGAAGTTCTGGGGATCGACACGGACCGTGCGCTCACCGTCACCGGCGGACTCGCGTTCGCCGGCGCACCGCTCAACTTCGCCGCAGGCGAGAGCCTGATCGGCATGGTTCGTCGGCTTCGCGACGACCCGGGCGCCTGGGGTCTTGTACAAGGCAACGGAGGCCACGCGTCCAAACACGCCCTGGCTGCCTATTCGACGAGCCGACCTTGCGAGCCTCATCGCATCAGAACTGTCGAGCACAACTCGCCTGTCCGGCAAGCTGCCGACCCTGACACAAGCGGCGGGGCAACGCTCGACGGAGTGACAGTCGAGTACGACCGCCAAGGCCCTCTGCGAGCCGTCGGCCTCGTTCGCTTCGGCGACGGGACCCGCACTTGGGCCACGAGCACCGACCAGAATCTCATGCGCGCCTGCACCGAGGTCGAATGCGTCGGTCAGCCGATCGAAGTCACCTCCGGCACGTTCAGTCTCTAAACCGTATCGCTGTTGGTCGAGACGAGTCTCTCGCTAGCTGTGGGGGATGCCGTGGTAGGGGCGGCCCGCTTTCTTCCATTCGTCGTAGAACTCGAAGAACTGATCGCCGAACGGATCCAGGTCTTGCAGAGGCATCGCGGCACGGCGCACGGTGAAGTCCATGGGTGCGAGCTCGGCGGCGGACGCGAACCAGTCGGACGCTGACAGTTGACCGATTCGGCGCAGGTGAACTGCAATCCGAAACGCCAGTCGCGCGTCTATCTCGTCGGAGTCGAGGTCGCTGATCTGCGTCTGCGCGTCCGCTGGAAGCGTTCCCGACTGCACCCATCGCCGTATTTGATCCATGTGCTGCTCCGGACGCGCACCGGTGAAATCAGCGAACATGTCGGTGCCGACCTCGGCTGAGTTGGGGCGGGCGATGGATCCGTTCTCGTCGATCCAGACCACGGTCGGCACGTTGCTGACCGCATACAACTCGGCAAGAGCGTGGTCCCGGTCCAACAGCACAGGAAACGAAATGCCCTCCGTGAAAGGCAGGACATCTTCGGCTGATTCGTCGAGGGCCACCGCGATCACCATGAATCCGTCGTCAGCCAACTCATCTTCGAGCGCCTGCCACCCGGGCAGGTCATAGCGACAGCCTCACCAGCTTGCGAACGCAACCAGCAGTCGTTTGCGACCCGCGAACTGCTCCAACGAGTGATCCTCCCCGTTCAGGTCTGGCAGAACGAAGTCCGGGGCGCGACGCCCTTTGAGCGCATCGCTGCGAACCGAGGCGGGCACGCTGAGCGCTACGAGATCGGCGTCCTCGGCGAGCATCGAATCGACGCCGACATCTGCCGCGGCCGCGCACAGATCAACAGAGTCGCCGTGGATCAGCAACTCCCGGTCGCGTACCGGAACGCACTCGTCTCCTCGGCACAGTCCCTGAGGCTTCAGCTCCCAGCCGAGCACGTCCGCCAGAACGGACCGGTCCACCAGCACTAGGTCATCGACGCACTGTCCGGTCACTTCGATCGTTTCGTGCGGCGTGAGCACGGTTACCGTCGACATTGACTCCCCCAGCAACTGATCGGTCAGCCCAAGGCTAGGAGTCTGGCAGTTTCATGCGCTCGGGCTATTGCCGTGGGCTGTGCTGCGCTCGTCTTCACTGCATTTGAGCCAAATATGAACCGCCGTGAGCGGGGCTGCAACCAGAATACTCGTACCAGCCGGGAAAACTGGAAGCCACCACCACAGCAGCACCAAAACAACAGAACCCACGCTAATTACACCCCAAAAGCTGGCTGAGGTTCGCTTGACACCTCGTGTGACTCGGTTTGTGTCTGCCACCATCAAGGCTCCTTGTGAGAGTCTCTGCGGCTAGACGGTAACACAACAACACGCTTGAGTCTCGTCATTTCGTTGCTCCACTTCGCAAAAGATGAGAGTGCAACCGGATCTGGGGGCTCTACTCCTCCAACGGGTGACGGGGTGCGGTGTTCTTGCTGAGGGTTGTACTGCTTTCGTCTTCGCGCTTGCAGAGCCGCTCACACCACCAATGGACACCGACAATCAATGCAAGAATTAGATAATTCGACCCTTCCGGCAATTCTGGCAGAAACCGCAGCAACGCGATAGCGACAACCGCCATGCTCGCAAGACCCCAAAAGCCGCCTAGGAATCTCCAAATTCGCGACGCGTCTTTGAACCAGGGCGCAGAAGCTTCACACGGCGGGGCGTGGACCCTGTCTGATGCCACGCTCTGGCCGTGCGTGCCTGCGTCCTGCGTGCCGCGGGTTGGCTTGGCTTGGCTCTCTGTGTCCTCTAGGCCTCTCGCGGAGTGGCTTTGAGCGCCACCGTCTGGGCCATGGTCTGTCATGGGGTCTTGTTCCTGTGAGAGTCTCCGGCCAGACGATAGCACCCCCCGCTGGATGCACGCCCAAGGCCGCTCTCGGCTAGGGGTGCTGTAGCGACACGCTCGGGGTTCACCATTCGGTTGCTCCATTTCCGCAAAAAGATGGACACGAATGTCAGCGCTCGCAGTAGCCGCTGTCGGCACCGTGCTTCACGCAGGCCCAACGGTTGAACAGCGCCACGTAGCGCGCCCTGCTCTGTTTGGTCGGGTCGTCCCAATACGCCCGCTGCGCAGCGAGAAACAGCTTGAGAAGATCCGCCTCCGACGCCGAGGGGGGCACCGCCGTAGTCGTCGTTGGCGGCACCGTCGTCGTAGTCGTAGTCGTAGTCGTCGTTGGCGGCACCGTCGTCGTAGTCGTAGTGGTCGTAGTGGTCGTAGTGGTTGTTGTCGTGGTCGTGGTCGCCGTCGGGTCGACGGCGGTCTTGCAGATCAGATAGCTCGCCGCGGCTACCGTGACACCCGCTCCCGCCGGTGTAGCGAAGACTTGGACTGCTTTTCGTGCTTGGGCGACCTTCGCGGCGAACCACGCCGACCGCTTGGCGAGGGCAGCTCCCCCTGCCGCGCCCAACTCCTGGATGATCCCGGCTTCGTCTGCGCAGAGAGTCAGATAGAAAGCCTTGTACGCCGCGGACACCCCCGGGACATCCGACTTCACCGCCCAACTGGTGGCTGGCTCGATAAAGAGGCCCGTGTTTACTACAGCGATATCGGCGGCGAACTTGAACGGATCGGTTATATCGCTCCAAAGAGTCCTTTTGGTTTTGATTGCTGGCACCACGAACGGGTCTTTGGGGCGATGGCAGCCGGTGTGGGAGTCGACTTCCACCCACTCGGTAACCTGCCGCCCCAAAGCGATCAGCGCCGGCTTTTCGCCATAGACCGTTTCGCTGTAGTAACCGTCCCGCCACGCCTTCAACGGCCGTCGGGAACCTCTTTGGTCCCGACCACGACATCGCGCCAGCCGTGGACATCCTCCTGTCTGCTGACAGTCAACGGCTCATGAACCGACGGGTGAGCCGACACAGCCGGGACAAGCACAGGCACGAACACGCTCAACGCGAGCGCAACACCCGCACGACACACAAGAAGCTTTTCATTATTCGTTGCTCCACTTCGCAAAAGATGAGATAACAACCGGATTTCGGGGGGCCTCTACTCCTCCAACGGGTGACAGCGCTCGGGGCTATTACCGGGGGCTGTGCTGCGTTCGTCTTCTTGCTCGCAGAGCCAATCGCACCCTTGGTGGGTCAGCGCAATCAGCAGAAAGATTAGAAAATTCAACCCTCCCGACAAGTCTGGCAGCAACGTGATAGCGGCAACCGCCATGCTCGCAAAACCCCAAAAGCTGCCTAGGAACCTCCAAGCTGGCCGGGCGATCCCAGCGACGCGGGGGCGTGTGTCTGGCACTATCAGGGCTCCTTGCGAGAGTCGCTGGATAGACGGTAGCACCGCCTGGCCGAGCGCGTCAAAGAACACACACGGCCAAGCGGTGCTACAACAACTCGCTTGGGGTCTGTCAGTTTCATGCCCCGAACACTCCATCGTTCCGCTGAAATCTGCCACACGACACGCAAAACCACTGCACATTTCTTGTTGCTCCTGAGGTTCCCTCCTTTTTGTGGAGGCGTGCTCTGTAAGGAGGGGCTGTGTCCAGACCGCGAGGGAATTTCGACCGGGGGTTCGGTGATGGG
>JAPOYA010000061.1 GCA_026706815.1 Acidimicrobiaceae bacterium
GACTCTGGGTCCTCGGCTGCTTCTGATTCGAGTTCTGATTCGACTTCGGCCTGGTAGACGACGACCTCACCTGCGGTGGCGTCCACCGCGTCGCACCACGCGTGCCGAGCACATGCCGATTCTCGTGCCCATCCAGTGAACACTTGATCGGAGGTCGTGTCGTAGAGGTTGAACGGCTCGTCGATCCAGTCGCTGTTCGCTGCTCGTCCGACGATCGTGGCGGCGGCGTAGCTGCGAGCCGCCACTGCCTGCGCCTTCATGGCTTCCAGCGGCCAGTCGACGGGCACTTCCTGGAGTCCGTAGAGGTACTTCTCGATGTCGAGCCGTGCGACCACCACGCAGAACCTGAGGCCTGTTCCGCAGCGGTCGGGGGTGCTGCCGGCCAGCGGGACGCCGGCGGGATGCAGCAGGAAGCGGGCGCCTGCGTAGGAGCCGAGATTCGGGCCGTCCTCGTACTCCTCGACGGTGGCCCTGAGGCCGGTCGTCTGAACGACTTCTAGTGCCGTGTTCTCACAGCGCGGCTCGTTGTCGCAGAGGTCGGTGGTGGCGCCGGTCGACTTGTCGGTGTATTCGGCGTGCCAGCGGGTTCCGTCGTAGTGGGTGCTCAGCGGCAGGCGGCTGACGCCGATCGCCTCGCCGTCTGCCTCTACGGTGAGCTCCCACTCACCGGGTCCGAGCTCGTCCAGGGGAGTCGAGATGGCGATCAGCTCACGCACCCCGATCAGGACGTTGAGACTGCCTGCCTCGAAGGGCCTGGGACGTGAATGAGCCACGCAGAACTCCAGTCCGGAACCGCAGTCGTCAGGCGTAACGCCGTCGACGGCTGCGCTCGACGGGCGAAGAAGGTAGCGTCCGCCGAGATATGAGCCGAGATTCGGGCCGTCCTCGTATTCTTCGACCACTGATCTAGTGCCGGTCGTGTGCGCCACCTCGAGCACGGTGTTCTCACAGCGCGGCTCGTTGTCGCAGAGGTCGGTGGTGGCGCCGGTCGACTTGTCGGTGTATTCGGCGTGCCAGCGGGTTCCGTCGTAGTGGGTGCTCAGCGGCAGGCGGCTGACGCCGATCGCCTCGCCGTCTGCCTCTACGGTGAGCTCCCACTCACCGGGTCCGAGCTCGTCCAATGGCGTCGAGATGGCGATCAGCTCACGCACCCCGACCCGCACTTCAATGTTCTCGGGAACGTGCGCGGGGTCGAACTCGGAGAAGTCGGTGATCGGCTCAAGGGTGGTGTTGTCGTAGTAGAACGAGAGGATCTCGTCGTACGTGTGCCCGGCGGCGGCGCGTCCGTAGGCGCCGAACTGGCTCATGCCGACTCCGTGGCCGAATCCTCCGCCTTCGAGCACAACGAGGTGCTGTCCGGAGCTGTCAGAGTCGTCCTGCTGGGCGAGGACCGGCGACGTCGCCAAGGACAGAACGAGCAGACAACACAGCATTGTTCTGGAGAATCTCAATGGCTTCTCTCATGTGTCGTGGCTTGCCTTGGCGCGCGCCTTTCAAGGGCGATGCAATTCTACAGCGTCGCTGCTGCGCTTCAGGGCCACTGTCCCTAGCGGCGTCGGCGACGGCGCGTCGAGACCCCGTACTTCACGATGCACCCGAGAGCAGCGACGCCGTCGCGCCAGTTGATCTTCTTTCCCTCAGCGTAGGTGCGGCCCGAGTAGGAGATCCCGACCTCCCAAATGCGCCAGCCGCCGGCAGCGACCTTGGCCGTGATCTCAGGTTCAATGCCGAATCGGTTCTCGCGCAGGTCGAGGCTCCGGACGACTTCGGTGCGGAAAGCCTTGTAGCAGGTCTCCATGTCTGTGAGGTTCAGATCGGTGAACATGTTGGACAGCAGGGTCAGGAACCGGTTGCCGACCGAATGCCAGAAATACAACACGCGACGGGGGCGGCCCGACTGGAACCGGCTGCCGTAGACGACATCGGCTGAACCGTTCAGCAGTGGCTCGAGAATGATGTCATAGTCGTTCGGGTCGTATTCGAGATCAGCGTCCTGCACGATCACGAACTCAGCGGAAGCGACTTCGAAGCCGCGTCGAATCGCCGCCCCTTTGCCGACGTTGAAGGGCTGCAGGATGATCCTGACTCGGGAATCGTCGAAGCCGTCGAGGAGTCCGCGGGTGCCGTCGGTTGAACCATCGTCGACGATGACCAACTCGGCAGTGTGGGGGCTCGCAAGCACCCTCTTCACCATTTCCGCAACCGTCGCGGCCTCGTTGTAACAGGGCATCACGACGCAAAGCCGGGGTCCGAGGGTTTCTTCCATGGGCGAATAACGCTAGCAGTGGCGCTAGCGTCCGCCGCATGGACCAGAAGGCGCCCGACCCGGCTGTTCGCCGTGTTCCCCGTATTCTGGTGTGCGGCTGGTCAGGGGCGGGAAACGTAGGAGACGAGCTGTTGGCGTCGGCCGTCGTCGGGGTTCTCAGATCCCATGGGGCGATCCCGATTGTCGTCTCCCGCGACCCGGAGTCCACGTCGGCCCTGCACAAGGTGGAGGCCGTCGCTTGGGGCCCGCGCGGGTGGCGCAGCACGCTCGTTCAAGGGCGCGAAGGCGCCAAGGCCGCAGCGGCAGTGGACGGAGTGTGTGTCGGCCCTGGTGGGATCATCCAGGATTCGAGCAGCGTCTGGAGCCTCCCCGGCCACCTGTTGGCCCCGAGACGGCTGCGCCGTATGGGCAAGCCGGTTGTCGGCGTGGGGCTGGGCGCCGAACCCTTGAATCGCAGGTCGTCGCGCCGTCTGCTCAGTGCGGTGCTGAAGGACGCGCCGGTAGTGGCACGCGATGCAGCATCCGCTGCGTCGCTCGCCGCGGCCGGTGTTGAGGCGGCGGTCGGTTGTGACCTGGTTTTCGGTCTTGGCCTTGAACCGCTGCCGCGACGGGCGGAAATCGTCGTGGCGGTCGGTCCCAGCGTCATCCCCGGACGCCTGCGTCCCGCTAGCCGTCGATTGAGCGCCGATGATCCTTCTCTGGTCGCCGCAGCCATCGGCGCTGTTGCGAAACGGCTCGGCGCGTCGGTTGCCCTCACAGCCTTCCGAGGCAGGCGCGACCTCGACTACGCGCAGCTTCTCGCCGCCCGCATTCGGCACGACACAGAGGTCCTCGCCCCCGACACGGCCACTCAGGTGGAGCGGATTCGATCCGCCCGGCTGTTGGTCAGCAGCCGCTATCACCCGGTCGTGGTCGCTGCGCGCAGCGGCACGCCGACAGTCGTGTGCTCGACCGAGCCCAAAATCGGTTCGCTGGTGGAGCAGTTGTCCAGTCCCCTCGTTGCGAAGATCGACGATTGGCCTGCGTTGTCGCACTGCGAGGTGGCGGAGCCGGGCTCTCCGGTGGTCCCGGAAGGTCTCGGCTTGCACCACGAGGCCTTGCGGCAACTGGTGAGCGCAGCCTCGCCGGCTAGTTGATCGCCTCCTCGCCCAAAGCGGCGCCGGCCTCAGTTGTCGTGAGTATGGAGTGTGTTGTCGCTTGAATCGACCATCTCCAGATAGGCCGAGATGACGTCGTCGGGAGCGCCGACCTCGACCAGCCTGCCGTGGTCGAGCCGGCCGACCTGGTGGCATTCAGCCATGAGGTCGGTGTTGTGCGAGACGAGGACGATCGTGGTGCCTTTGCCGCGGAGCATGTCCATGTGCTTCAAGCATCTGCGCTGGAACTCCTCGTCGCCGACCGCGATCACCTCGTCCACCAAGAGAATGTCGGGACTGACATTGACTGCCACCGCGAACCCCAGCCGCACATACATGCCGCTCGAATAGATCTTGACAGGTTCATCGACGAAATCCCCGATTCCGCTGAACTCGATGATGTCGTCCATCGATGCAGTCATCTGCTTGCGGCTGAACCCGAGCATCGCGCCGTTGAGGTAGACGTTCTCGCGACCGGTGAGATCTGGATGAAATCCGGTTCCGAGCTCGAGCAGAGCCGAGAGTCGTCCGGTCGCTTCAACCGAGCCGACCGTCGGTCGGTGAATCCCGGCCATGAGACGGAGCAAGGTTGATTTGCCGCTCCCGTTGTGGCCGATCAGGCCGAAGAAGGAGCCTGGTGCGATATCAAGATTGACGTTCTTCAGAACCCAGAACTCGTCGGCGTCCCGAGTCCGGGCAATCCGCAGGACCGCCTCCTTGAGCGAGCTCGGGCGGTTCCGTTCAAGGCGGAAGCGCTTGGAGACGCCGTCGACGGTGATGGCGCCGACGCTCACGGCTCCTCACTGATCGACATGCTCTGCTTGCGGAAGAAGACCCAGCCGATCACGAGAGTCGTGACCGACCAGACAACTGCAGCCAAGAAACGGTTCCATAGCGGAACCTGCAGGAAGTAGGTGGCGTCGCGGGAGATCTCGATGAACAGAGCGACTGGATTCCACTCCACGAGCCCTCGGGCGATCCCTGGTATCTCCTCTTTTTCGAGGAGCTCAGGCGTGTAGACGATAGGCACCGCGAAGAACGCGACATTGAGCAGGATGCCGGCCAGATATTTCACGTCCCGGTAACGGGCATTGAGCACCGAGACGATGAAGCCGAGCCCCAACCCGAATCCCAGAGCGAGGGCCATTGCGACCGGCAAGAACACCAGCGTCCAGCCGATATTGGAGAGGGCGGCCATGATCACGACCAACACCGCGACCTCGAGCAGGGTCTGGACGAGGTTTGAAGCGGCGCCGCCGAGCAGAGCCGTCTCAGTCGGGAAATAGATCTTCTTGCGCAGATCGCTGACCGAAGTCAGCCATTCCATCGAACCCTCGACCAAACCTGTGAACAAGGTCCAGATGATCAGACCCGTGAAGAGGTACAGGCCGAAGTTCTCGGCGTTGCCGTTGTCTGTCACGGGCGGCACAGCTCTGTAGACCGCACCGAAGATGAACCAGTAGACCCCGACCGTCACCAGCGGGTTGAGGAAGGACCAGAACCAGCCCAGCAGGCTGCGCTTGTAGCGAGACTTCGATTCGCGCTCGGCGAAGTGGTAGATGAGCGTGATGCTCTTGCGGACCGAAGGGGAGAGTGTGGGCGTGAGGGAGAACTGCACAGGCCGTTCGGATCCTATCCAGGGCGCCTTCGCAGGGCTGAGATTTCGTGTGTCAGTTCGCCGGCCACGTCCTCCAGTCTCTCTTCGAGTGTGACAACACGGTCAGCGTGCTCTGCCGACGGCTGCACGAAACTGTCGTGCATCGGAGCAACGGTCTCCCAGAACTGCCGGTGGACGTCATCGGCGTCCCGCCCCCGTTCACGCACATCGCGTTGAGCCCGCCGCTTTAGGCGCACGGTTTCGGGGATGTCGATGAACACCGCTAGATCCAGAAGTCTGCTGATCTCGCTGAAATTCAACAGCAGGATCCCGTCGAGGATGACTATCGCCTTGGGTTCGACCACAGTCACTTCGCCGGTCCGTGTGTGGGTGGCGAAGTCGTACACGGGGATCTCGACGGCTCTGCCGTCGCGGAGGTCGTGCAAATGCTCGACGAAGAGCTCATGGTCGAGCGAGTCGGGGTGGTCATAGTTGACCTGCATGCGCTCTGGCATGGTCATGTGCGACAAGTCCCGGTAGTAGGCGTCGAAGGCCACAGACGACGCCCGGTCCGGGCCGAGACTGCGGATCAGCTCACCGACGAGGGTCGTCTTCCCCGCCCCCGAGCCGCCACAGATCCCGACGATGATTCCCACGACTGCACACCGTACCCTGGTTCATTCCGTGCCAGCATCGGCAGACCTGCCAGTATCGAGGGACATGCCCGCAGAGAGTCTCGGGCTGGGAGTCCCGGACTCTATGTCACTGCGTCTAGGCCCCTAGGCGCTGCCGCGCCGCGGCGCTCATATCGAGGAGTCGCTGTGGGATTGTGACGCCGTTTACCTGCACCTGGCCTCCGGCTCCGACGGCTGGGGCATCGGCAGCGTCAGGAGCCTCGACCGCAGCCGTCGCAGCCTCCTCAGCAGCCCTTGCAGCTTCGACTTCCTCCCGTTGGCGGGCTGCGAGGAACTCGTCATAGTCGCGTTGCCCCACCAGAGAATGGTGGTCGATATGGCCAACTGCCCTGCCGTCGTCGAAACGAACCCAGTAGCGGGTCCAAGTGAAACCGTTGGCCACGGCGATCTTGCCGCTGCTTCCAGCGGGATAACCGGGGATGTCTTCTACGAGCCTCACCTTGGCGCCTCGCACGAAGGGATTGGCCTGGAGTTGCAAAGTCGTCGGCACGAGCACACAAGGTAGCGCTGACTGGGGCGTTCGCGGGCGATCAGATACGATCCCGGAGAGACATTCGCACAGCGGCCGGCAATATATTCACGAAGAGGGAGGCGGCAATGACATCTGAAGACCTCGGCTACAAGCCCTTTGACGCCGACAATCACTACTATGAGGCGCTCGACGCCTTCACTCGTCATGTCCCCTCAGAGATGCAGCCCAGGGTCGTGCAGTGGGTTGAGATGAACGGGCGAAAGTACAACCTGGTCGGCGGGACGATCTCACATGCCGTCGTCAACCCGACATGGGACCCCGTGGCGATGCCGGGTGCGCTCAACGCCTTCTTCAAAGGCAACCCCGAGGGGAAGAACCCCATGGACATGCTCAAAGAGCGCGAGCCGCTGCCCGACTATTACATGCGCAACGAGGCCCGCGTGAAGGTGATCGACGAGCAGGGCCTGTCGGGGATCTGGCTCTTCCCGACCCTGGGCGTGCTGTATGAGGAACTGATCCGAACCGACGTCGAGGCCTGCACTGTGATGATGCAGGCGTTCAACCGCTGGCTTTACGAGGACTGGGGCTATGCCTACGAAGACAAGATCTTCGCTGCCCCGTATCTCTGTCTCGGCGATCCGGAGGCCGCGGCCGCCGAAGTGGAGAAGGTAGTCGGACTCGGTGCTCGTGTGGTTGTCATGCGTCCGGCGCCGGTCACTGTCTCAACGGGAAAGGTGTCTCCCTTCTCGAAGGCCTTCGACCCTGTCTGGTCGGCCGTCGACGATGCCGGCATCACTGTGGTCATCCATGCATCCGCGAGCGGCTACTCGTCGATGGGCTACGTGGCCGACACGAAATTCTCAGCGGGCGGGCTCAGCCGCAACGGCGGCTACATGGGGCCGAGTCTGGCCAGCTTCGCGATAGAGCGGGCAGCCCAGGACTGGTTGATCCAATCGGTGTTCGAGAAGCTCTATGACCGTTTTCCGCGTCTGCGCGTGGCGAGCGTGGAGAACGGCTCGGACTTCCTTGCACCGATGTTCCGCAAGTTCGATCAAACGGCCAAGAAGAGCTTCAGCTGGTTCGATGACCATCCAGTCGACACTTTCAAGGAGAAGGTGTGGATGAACCCGTTCTGGGAAGACGACGTTGCTGAGGTCTCCGAGTTGATGGGTCCGGACCATGTCATCTTCGGCTCCGACTGGCCCCACATTGAAGGGCTGCCCCACCCGCTCGACTATGTCGTTGAGCTCAAGGGGTTCGATCCCGCGGACCGCAAGAAGATCCTCTTGGACAACGTGAGTTACTTGAACACGCCGCTGCCTGCCTGACCCCCTTGTCGCTCTGCGTCGAAAACGTGAACGCTCGCTAACATGTGTCGGCGAAGCTCTGCCGACATGTGGGGAAGCCGATGAGCACACCCGGCGCCGAAGAAGTGCGTCTTGAACTCGAAGCCTGGCTCGATGAGAACTGGGACGAAGACCTGACGGTGCGCGAATGGTGGAAGCGCATAGCCCCCACCGGTTATGCGCATCCCACGCTCGGCACACATGCCGGAGGCAAGGGCTGGGGCCGTGACCTGGCCGGAGCAGTCAACACGGTGATGGCCGAGAAAGGCGTAATGGGGCCGCCGATCGCGGGTTTGGGCTGGATGCTTGCTGCACCGACGATCGCTGAGCACGGCACGCCCGAACAGATTGAGCGCTTCATCCCGCCGATTCTCGACGGGTCGGTCGGTTGGTGCCAACTGTTCTCAGAACCCGGGGCGGGATCGGATCTGGCCGGTTTGGCCTGCAAGGCCCAGCGCGACGGCGACGAGTGGATCGTCAGCGGACAGAAGGTCTGGACTTCCGGTGGTCAGGCGTCCGATTGGGGGATGCTCATCGCCCGGACTGATCCCGACGCCCCCAAACACAAGGGGATCACCTGGTTCGCATTGGAAATGGACCAGCCCGGAGTGACCGTTCGCCCGCTGAGGGAAATGACCGGTCGGGCGATGTTCAACGAAGTGTTCATCGATGAGGCGCGGGCTCTCGACGCCAACATAATCGGCGGACTCAACAACGGTTGGGCAGTGGCGAACTCCACGCTCCGCTTCGAACGCGAGTCGTTGGGCTCATCGGGCCGCAGGCCCCGAACGGCGACTCCCGGCGAGAGGGGCTACGCACTCGATCGCCGCGCCGCAGATTTTGCGACCCCTGCCACCAGTGAGGGGGGAGTGCCGTCCGTCGGGCTCGGCCTATGGCAGTCTCTGGCGGATCTGGCCCGTAAATCCGGCAAGAACGAAGATCCGAACTTGAGGCAGGAACTGGTGAGACTGTGGTCGTTGGTCGAGGTCAACCGTCTTGGTGCGCTTCGCGCCAAGGATCCCCGACAGCGAACAGGCGCCGAGCCCAATATCGGCAAGCTCCATGTCAGTGAGATGTTCAGATCCTTCCGTGAGGTCGGCCTGTCAGTCCTCGGCGCCGACGGCATGCTGAGCGGGGAGGACGACAACCTCAGCAGCGGCCTGTTCGGCGAACTCGCGATCTTCTCACCCGGCCCGTCGATCTACGGTGGCACCGACCAGATCCAGCGCAACATCATCGGCGAGCGCGTCCTGGGCCTCCCACGAGAGCCGGGCCCCAACAAAGACACCCCTTTCAGGGACCTGCCCAAGAACTGAGGCCGCAGTTGCTTTAGTCACTCGGCTGGCATATCCGACCGGCCGATTGTGGTTGTGGAGTCTTTGTTGAGGTGTTGAAGCTGAGGTGTTGAAGCTGAGGCTCCGGGCAGCTCCAGCGGCTTCGGTGAGATTCTCTGCCAAATACCCGTCTGTGGGTGCTTCATGCGCGAGGATGCTACGGGCGGACAACCCCGCCGACTTTTGGAGACCTCGGGAGACCTCAGATGCAGAGCCACGAAATCGACTACCAGATCCACGGAGACGACCTCCAGTTCGTAGAGATCGAACTGGACCCCGGCGAGGTGGTGATCGCCGAGGCGGGGGCCATGATGTACATCGAACAGGGCATTTCCTTCGAGTCCAAGATGGGTGACGGTTCGAGCCCCGATGAAGGCAAATGGTCCAAATTCAAGGCGGCCGCCAAGAGGGGAATCACTGGAGAATCGGTGTTCCTTACCCATTTCTCGAACAGCGCGCCGTCCGGTCGCCAGAAGGTGGCGATGGCCGCGCCGTATCCGGGCAAGGTGCTGCCGGTAGATCTCAGGGAGGTTGGAGGTCGGATCCTGGCCCAGAAGGACGCGTTCTTGTGTGCGGCTTCGGGAACCAGGCTCGACATCGCCTTCAACAAGAAGATCGGCACCGGCCTGTTCGGCGGTGAGGGGTTCATTCTCCAGGACATCTCGGGCGACGGCCTGGCTTTCCTGCATGCAGGGGGAACCATCGTGCGCAAACGCCTCCAAGGCGAGACACTGCGGGTCGACACCGGCTGCCTCGTCGCCTTCCAGCCTCAGATCCAGTATTCGATCGAGCGCGCCGGCAATCTCAAGTCGATGGTGTTCGGCGGTGAGGGGATGTTCTTGGCCACCCTCACGGGCGTGGGCGACGTCTGGCTCCAGTCGTTGCCGTTCAACCGTCTTGCCGACCGAGTTCTGGCCAACCTCCAACCCGGTGGCTCCGACGGCGAGGGCTCGGTGATCGGCGGCTTCTCCAACATCTTCGAGCGCAACTGACCCTACCCGCCCCTCGAGTTGAGACGGATTCGGCCGGTGCCCTCGTGTACCGTGCCGATTGCCGCCGCGGTGTGGCCCGACGACAGCAAGGACGCCAACACGTCCTGAGCCGCTGCGCTGTCGACTCCGAAAACCAGGCCTCCTGAGGTTTGCGCGTCGGCGAGGAGGGTCACGTCCAATTCACTCACGTTCTCGCCGCGCTCGACCCGATCGCTGATCCAGCCCAGATTCCGGCCCGTGCCCGAGGGCACGACGCCCGACGATGCCAGTTCCCGGGCGCCGTCGATGATCGGCACGTCGCCGACGATGATCTCGAGGTCGACGCCGGACTCCTGCGCGGCGCGCCCGCTGTGCCCGAGGAGTCCGAATCCTGTGACGTCAGTCGCGCCGGACGCGCCCGCAGCAACGGCGATCTCCGCGGCCGCGGCGTTGGTGGCAGTCATCGTCGCAACGGCCTCGGCGATGCAGTCGGCGTCGGCGCGCCCCCATTTGAGGCTGGTCGTGATCACTCCGATCCCCAGAGGCTTGGTGAGGATCAACCTCTGGCCGGCGCGAAACCCGGAATTGGTCAGCATTCTGTCCGGATGGACCTCTCCGATCACCGCCATCCCGTACTTGGGCTCGGGGTCGTCGACGGTATGGCCGCCGGCAACCACGAACCCGCATTGCCTGGCGATGTCGTGTCCGCCGGCGAGCACTTCTTGAAGTTGTTCGCGGGGCAGTTCGCCGGTGTTCCAGCACACCAGGTTGAGAGCCAGCAGCGGGCGGCCGCCCATGGCATATATGTCTGAGACCGAGTTGGCCGCGGCCACCTGCCCCCAGTTGAACGGGTCGTCCACCACCGGGGTGATGAAGTCGGCGGTGACAACGAGGGCGCGGTCGTCGCTCAAGCGCCACACAGCAGCGTCGTCACCGCTCAGAGCCCCGACCAACAGGTCGGGACTCTCGGTGTCGGATAGACGGCGCACGACCTGCGCCAGTTCGCCCGGAGCGAGCTTGCAGCCTCAACCAGCGCCGTGACTGAACTCAGTGAGCCGTTTGGCCATCTGCGGTCTCCTTTCTGGGCGGACGCGTGCAGGGGTGCCGCGTGCAGGGGTTACCTTACGCCTCTTGCGCTTCTCAGGCCCTAGGGTGGCCGAATGAATGTGGATGCGGAGATGTCGTCTGCTGTGGATCCTCGTCTCAAGACGAAGGCGACCGAGTTGTTCGGGGTCGATTACCCGATAGTGCAAACTGGAATGGGCTGGGTGGCGGGACCGTCGTTGGTGGCGGCCACCGCCGAAGCCGGCGGTTTGGGCATTCTGGCGGCGGCCACGATGACCCTTGAGGAAATGAGAGCCGCCATCGCCGAGGTGAAGTCGCGCACCGGCCGACCCTTCGGGGTGAACCTGCGCACGGATGCCGTCGATGTCGGCCAGAGGGTCGACCAGCTGATAGCCGCGAAGGTGAAGGTCGCCAGTTTCGCTCAGGTCCCCCGGCCGGACACGGTCAAGAAACTCAAGGACAACGGCCTGGTTGTGATGCCGACAGTCGGGGCTCGGCGCCACGCTGAGAAGGTGGCCGAGTGGGGTGTGGACGCCGTCTTGTGCCAGGGCGGCGAAGGCGGTGGCCACACCGGCACAGTGCCGACTTCGCTGCTCCTCCCGCAGGTGTTGGACGCGGTCGACATTCCGGTGATCGCCGCGGGCGGTTTCCACGATGGCCGGGGTCTGGCCGCGGCGCTGGCATGGGGCGCCGACGGCATCGCCATGGGCACGCGTTTCCTGCTCACCTCCGACAGTCGCGTGCCCGCCGGCGTGAAGGCTGTGTATCTCGACACCGCGGTGACAGGCACGGTCGTGTCGACTGCGATCGACGGCGCCCCTCAGAGAGTGATCCGCACAGAGGTGGTCGACGCGCTTGAACGCAGCGGGATGCTCAAACTGCCGCGCGCCGGACTCAATGCGCTGCGCTTTCGCAAGCTCACCGACACTTCGTTGCGAGGCCTGTTGCGAGAAGGCCTGGCGATGAGGAAGAACCAGGGCCTGACCTGGTCGCAGGTTGCCATGGCAGCCAACGCGGCGATGTTGACGCGGGCCACGATGGTCGAGGGGCGTCTCGAAGTGGGGATCCTCCCCACCGGGCAGTGCGTCGGAGTCGTCGACGATCTGCCGAGCTGTGAGGCATTGATCTCGCGGATCGTGTCCGAGGCACTGGAACGGTTCGACGCCTGTGCATGAGCCGCGAATCTGTCCGGCGCCGGCTTCTGGCTGCTCAGCCCCCGCTGACGAGCTGAGCAGCGCCCCGGGACAGCACAACCTCGTCGTCTCGATCGTCAAGCCAGCCCTGGGGCAGGTGTACGTTGCGCGCTGAGCCGTGGTGTCCCCGGACCATGCGCATTCCCCCCTTCGGGAAGGGCAGCGTGCGGTCCAGTCCTCCCAGAAGAGACCTCAACTCGTCGAGTGATCCCACTTTGTTGAGTTTGCGGCGGACCTCGTTGCCGATTGCGAATCCCTTCAGGTACCAACCGGTGTGTTTGCGGAAATCGCGGATTCCCGAATGTTCACCGAGCCAGTCGCAAAGGAGCTCGGCGTGGTCGGCCATGCCGTCGACGACCTTGCCGAGATCGGGGCGCTCAGGGAGCGGCCGGCCGTCGAACACGCGTGCGAGGTCTTCGAAGATCCAGGGTCGGCCAAGGCAGCCGCGGCCGATGACAACGCCATCCGCTCCGGTGGTGCGCATCATCCGGAGCGCGTCGCCGGCCTCCCAGATGTCGCCGTTGCCGAACACCGGGATCTCGGTCACGACCGTTTTGAGCTCAGCGATGCGCTCCCAGTCGGCCGCTCCGCTGTACAACTGGTTTGCGGTTCGAGCGTGAAGGGCTACCGCACGGCACCCCTCTTCCTGCGCGATGCGAGCCGTGTCGAAGAATGTGGTGGTCGAGTCGTCGATGCCGATCCGGAACTTCAGCGTCACCGGCACGTCTCCGGCAGCGGACACCGCGGCGCGGACGATGGAGCGGCAAAGCGAGCGTTTCCAGGGAAGGGCTGCGCCGCCACCGTGTCGTGTCACTTTTCTCATCGGGCAGCCGAAGTTGATGTCGATGTGCTCGACGCCCTGGTCGTCGACGAGGCGTCGGGTGGCCTCTGCGATCGAATCTGCGTCGGTTCCGTACAACTGAATGCTGCGAGGCCACTCGCCAGGGGCAAACGAAGCCAGCTTGAGCGTCTTGGGGTTCTCTTCGACGATCGCTCGGGCGGTGATCATCTGGTTGACGTAGAGCCCTGCTCCGTAGTTTCGACAGAGTGTGCGGAACGGGGCGTTCGTCACGCCCGCCATCGGCGCGAGCACAACGGGTGGCCAGACTTTGAGACCGCCTATCAATGCGGGCGCGAATTCACCGGCGGCGGCGGGAGGTTCCGGCGGTGGTGCAGATGGGTCGGTCATAGTCGCGCGCGGCCAGTCGAGCGGAGTCTGAACGAGAGAAGGTCGACGCCTATCTGCGAGCAGAGGCGATCAAGCAGGGGAAGCGGCAGTCCGACCACGTTGCTCACTGATCCCTCGACATGGTCGGCGAATATCGAGCTGGCGCCCAACAGGGCGTAACTGCCCGCTTTGTCGGTGTATTCGCCGCTGTCGAGGAAAGAGTCGAGTCGGCGGGGAGTTGTCTCGCCGAAGGTGACCTTGGTGGTTTCCATGCCGGAAATCTCGTGCCGTTCGCCGGCGGGCGAGGTTGCGATCACCGCGACCCCGGTCGCTACTTCGTGGGTGCGATTCGCGAGTCGTGAGAGGACCTCCACTGCGTGTGCTCGATCCTTGGGCTTGCCCAGTATCCCACCGTCGAAGACCACGACAGTGTCCGCGGCGATGACGGTTGTGCCCGCCGCGGCGAGCGCTTGCGCCTTCTGCCGGGCCAGCCGTTCCACATAGTGTGCAGGCGCTTCCTCGGACATGGGAGTCTCGTCGATGTCGGCAGGAGACACGGAGAAGCTGAGATCGAGCCCTCGCAACAGTTCTCGACGCCGCGGTGAAGCCGAAGCCAGCACCAAACGCATTTTGTCCATCCTCCTGGAGGCCGAGTGAACGCTCAACGTGCAGAGACTCTAACCGGCCGTTCCGCGGGCCCGTGGCCCGAGCGGCCCGTGAGCGCAGCGGACAAGAGCGGGGGGCCCGTGGCCCGAGCGGCCCGTGAGCGCAGCGGACAAGGGCGGGCAGGCAGCGTTCCGGTAGCCGATGACGCCAGACGCCCGCTTGTAGCGCCTACCCTTCGGAGATCGACAAGACGCCAGACTCCGACCCGGACGCCAAGACAGCCACGGGCTCAAGATCCAAGAAGCCCCCCACATTTGCAGCCACCGCCGGGTTCATGCGCGCGGGCGCCGCTCAGCGCTCCCTGCCCAGGGTTGCCGCCGGTGTCGTTTGGAGCTACGAAGAGTCCGATATCCGCGCTCACGAGTTCTTGGCCGCAGTGGCGGGGAACCGAGACGTCTACGAGTATGTCGAGGACCCAGTCGAACACGCACGGGTGAATTCCCTCATGCTGTTGTTCAACGAGGAAGTCACCGAAGCCTTCGAGACCTTCTTGGCGCGTATGCCGCAACCTCGCGTCGAAGCCTGGCGAGAACTGATCTCCGGCGGCGTCAGCTCGGAGGTGTTCGGCCCGCTGACGCTTCAAGAACGAGTCGACGAGCGTCAAATTGAGGCGTATCTCCAAGCGACTCGCAACCGCCGGATCATCTCGGTGCTGACAGCGGCTGCAGTCGCTGTGGCACTGGCGCTGGTCGGCGTCGTCGCTTGGAGCGAACTTGTTGCTGAAGACGATAGTCTCACCGGGAGCCTCGACTTCGGGGTGCTCGGCGAGGCCTCGAATGAAGCCGCGCTGGTCGGCGGTCCGCCGGTTGTTGAAACCTCGCTCATCGCCACCCTCTCTGAGACTGTGGCCGTGTTGGCCGGCGATGCCCCCCTCGCGCAGCGGGACATCGACGCGCCGCCGGGCAGTTTCCCGTATCCAGCAGGGTCGGTCAGCGCCACCCTCTTCCAATACGCGGGGAGCGGACATGTGCTGTTCGTGGGCCCGAGTGGGTTCGTCGACAACAGTTGCTTGCGGGCCGCCGTCGTCACCGGTGATCTTCGGCCTCTGGACGTCGTTGCCACCGGACCCTGCGTTGAGCCGGTCGGCCGCACAGCCACGGTCGGCTGCGTTGGACCGACGGCGGTGCTCGTCGATTTGAAGGTGCCGACCGGGGTTGTCGAACTGCCCGAGGGAGGGAGCGGATTCGCCGACGCGGTGCGAGTGAAACTCGTCGGTCACGATGAGCGATTCGAGGCCCTGTTCATCGGCGCGGCCATCGAGGTGAGCGCCGGTGATGAGGTCGTGGTCCCTCGCTTCGGAGCGGCGCCCGGTGACGAACTGATCTTCGATTTCGGCGCCGGCCGGCTCGGCGTCTGCACGGTCACCGGAGACCTGCCCCGTTAGCGCCTGTCGCGGCGCTCCGTCCTCCGCTCTTGTTCGCGTGCTCACGGGCTGCTTCGGCGCGGGGCTGGCTGCTTCGTCCGAGGGCCGGCCGCTCGGGCCGCGGCTTGGTCGCGACGCAGCCGATTCGGGATTGATCCGCTCGGCCTCTAGGTCGCTGCACCCTCATGGCCGGCGGCTTCCAAGCCCTCAGCGATCCGCGTCCGCAGCCAGTCGAGGTCTTCGGGGTCCGGCGAGGCGTCGGCCAGCGCGAAATCCAGGTTGGCCATTGAATCGAGCGGCACCACATGGACGTGTGCATGCGGAACCTCGAACCCCGCGATCATCAAGCCGATCCGTGTCGGGCTGAGGAGCCGCATCTGCACGTTGCCGATGGCGTGCGCGACCTCGGTGAGGTGAGCGGCTTCGCCTGCCGAGAGGTCGGTCCATTGATCGACTTCTTTGCGGGGCACCACCAGGCAGTGACCGCGGGCAAGGGGCCTGACGTCGAGAAAGGCAGCACAAGCGCTGTCTGTGTATACGAACCTGGCAGGGATCTCGCCCTCGAGGATTCGAGTGAATATTGTGGGCATGTCCAGATCGTAGGCTGACAATGGAACAGATATGGATGACGCTGATCAGACTGGGCCTGGCGAGCCTCCTCAGGGAGTCTTCGAAGACCGCATTCTCACTGTTCCGAACTTGATATCGCTGCTCAGACTGGTGTGCATCCCGGTGTTCTTGTGGCTGCTGTTCGCTGTCGACGATCGCTGGGCGGCCGCCTGGCTCTGGGGAGCGGTCGGCGCCACCGACTGGGTCGACGGCTGGTGGGCCCGGAAGTTCGATGCGGTCAGCGAACTCGGCAGGCTGCTCGACCCGGTCACCGACCGGGCAGTCCTGATCGTGGGGATCGCCGCGGTAGGCATCGACGGGGCTGTGCCGTGGTGGCTGGTGGTCTTGACGCTCGCCCGAGAGGTGATTGTCGCTGTGGCCGGGCTTGTGCTCGGAGCCTTGGGCGCTCGGCGAATTGACGTCACATGGTGGGGGAAGTGCGCAACGTTCGGCCTCTACTTCTCGTTTCCGTTCTTGTTGGCCGGCGCTTCAGACGTTGGCGTGGCCGACTGGTTCTGGTGGGCCGGGTGGATCTGCGCGGTTCCCTCGCTGCTCTACAGCTACCTTTCGGCGGCGCAGTACATTCCGCTGGGACTCGAAGCCCTTCGCAGCGGTCGAGCCGATAAGCGTCGCTGAGACCCACGAGGCGACAGGTATCGGATAAGTTCTAGGTATGGACATCCCTGACGATCTTCTCTATTCAAAGGACCATGAATGGGTCTCAATCGAAGGCGATTCTGCGAGGGTCGGAATCACCGACTATGCACAGGACGCGCTTGGCGACGTTGTTTACGTGGACCTTCCACGCGTCGGCGACCAAGTCGAGGCAGGCTCTTCCTTCTCTGAAGTCGAGTCGACCAAATCTGTGTCGGAGCTCTACGCACCCGTCTCAGGAACGATCACCGCCGTCAACGACGACTTGGCCGACGCCCCGGAGCGAATAAACGAGGACCCCTACGGCGAGGGCTGGATAATCGTGATCTCGATGTCTGCAGCGCCCGGGACGGATGCTCTGTTGAGCGCCGCGGCCTATGGTGCTCTGATCGAGAGTTGAGTGAGCAGTGTGACTGACCGAGCCTGCTCCAAATGCGGACACCGCAATTCCAGCGGCGCTCGCTTCTGCTCGTCCTGCGGAGGCTCACTGGCCCGAGATGAAGTGACGACAGACCATGTTGCGGTCGATTTGGATGGCAGCGGTGTGAGCATTGACCGGTCGGCCTTCGGGGTCCACGAAGGACTGTTTGTAGTTCTTCACGGTCCGAAAGCGGGGGCTCGTTATGCACTCGACTCCGATGTGGTGACAGTGGGGCGGCATCCCGACAGCGCCATCTTCCTTGATGACGTCTCGGTCTCGCGTCGGCACGCGGAAGTTCGACGCGCCGGGTCGCGCTATCTGGTGCGTGATGTGGGCTCGTTGAACGGCACGTATATCGAGCGCCGACGTGTCGATGAGCATGAGCTGGCCGACGGCGAAGTGCTGCAGATCGGCAGGTTCAAATTGGTGTTTGTGCATGGCACGGGGACGAACTGAAGGGAGCGGTATGGCTGCGCAACCACATCACTCGATCGGCGAGGTGTTGAGCCTGCTCCAAGCCGAGCACAGCGATGTCACGATCTCGAAGATCCGCTTCCTGGAGAGCCAGGGACTCATCGCCCCCGAGCGGACTCCGTCGGGCTATCGCAAGTTCTATGCGAGCGACATCGCTCGGTTGCGCTGGATCCTGGCCCAACAACGCGATCACTTTCTTCCCCTCAAAGAAATCAAGAAGCTTCTCGAAGAACCGGGATTCACCCTTGAGCTGGAACCTCTGGCCGTAGCAGAGTCCGCAGCCGCCGAACCGACGCTGTTCAGCGGAAGCGAGAAGAAAAGCGCCGAAGCGCCGGCAGCTCCGGATCCGGTTGAAGTTGAAGCTGAACCTGATGTTGCGGCAGAAGACGTTGCGACAGAGGACGAGGCAGAAGTCGACGAGGACGAATATCCGGAGCCTGTCGCCGGTCTTTCGGCGACTGATCTGGCCGAGGCTGCGAAAATTGAGGTCGGAACCGTCCGCGAGCTTGATCGCGTAGGCCTCATCGAGTCGATCGGGCGCCCCGGAAGCGCCGTCTATGACCAGGGGGCGGTCACAGTGGCCGAAGCTGCAGCGGTCTTCGGCGAACACGGGTTCGAACCCCGCCACATGCGCATGTTCAAGATCTCGGCCGAGCGTCAGGCGGGTGTTCTGGAACAGATTTTCTCGGCGCGCTTGGCCAAGGGCGGCAGGTCCGGCCAGCGGGCGCGCAAAGAACTGAACGAGCTTGTGCGGCTCGGCGAGGAGCTTCAGCGCTCAATCCTGCGCAGGAGTTTCGGCGACAGTCTTGACTGACGCAGCCGGCTCCGACCTCCGGATCCTTCTCGATTCCAGAGGCATTGAATCCACTGTCGAGCGCGTTGCCGCCGATGTCAGCGCGGACCACAACGACGGGGTCGTGCTTGTCGGGGTGCTGAGGGGAAGCGTTCCGTTTCTCGCTGATCTCGCTCGGGCGATGTCGATCCGCGTCAGGATCGATTTTCTGTCGATCACCCCGTATTCGCCTGGCACTGGTCGGGTCCGTCTGCTGAAGGATCTGGACATCGACGTCACAGGGCGCGATGTGGTGATGGTCGAGGACATTGTGGACACAGGACTGACCAGCGAGTTTCTGAGCGCCCAGCTGAATCGCAGGAACCCGCGCCGCCTGTCAGTCTGCACTTTCGTCGACCGGCCGGTGCGCCGCGCGGCCCCGGTCAGGCCCGACTACGTCGGTATTGGGATTCCTGAGGAGTTCGTGATCGGTTACGGCCTCGACTATGAGGGCCGCTACCGGAATCTGCCGATGTTGGCTGCCGCGAACCCCGCAGTTCTGAAGGAGAACCCCGATGCGCACATTGCTGCGTTGTATCGATTCTAGGCGCATCGATTCCAGACGCCCGGTTCGCTACTAGCATCGGACCCTCAAAGTGGACGGCCTAGGGTAGAAGCATGCAGGAGATGGATCTCATCGGTGTTCGCGTCGAAATGCCGACGAACGCACCCATGCTGCTGCTGCGCGAGCGAGCCGGCGAGGAGCGGATCATTCCGATCTACATAGGAGCACAGGAAGCCACCGCGATCGCCCTGGCTCTCGATGGCGTCGACACGCCGCGCCCGATGACCCACGACTTGATGCGCGACCTGCTTGAGGAGTTGTCCGTCGACATGGTCCGGGTGGTCATCACCAGCCTCCGCGAGAAGACCTTCTTCGCCGAGTTGCATCTCAGCGTTGAAGGCAAGGCCCATGTGGTGTCGAGCCGACCGTCGGACGCGATCGCGCTGGCGGTGCGCACCAACACCCCGATCTTCGCCGAAGAGGCAGTTGTCGAAGAAGTGGGTTTTCGTGAATCGGACCCCCAGGAGGCCGAACAGTCCGAAGAAGTCGTCGAGGAGTTCAAAGAGTTCCTCGACAACATTTCACCCGAAGACTTCGAGGACCAGGGCTGAGAACGACCAGGGCTGAGAACAAGGGAGCCGGGAAGAACGCGGTGTTGACCTCCGCCGCGCGGGACCGTAGAGTTGTCCACACTCACAGCGACGTAATTTCGTCTGTGTGACGACGATCGGAGAGACAGATGACCGAGCAGGGGTTCAGTTCCAAACGCACCGCGGAAATCGCGGGAATCACCTACCGACAGCTTGACTATTGGGCCCGCAAGGACATTGTGCGCCCCTCGCTGACCAAGGCGAGCGGCTCCGGCAGCCGCCGTCTTTACAGCTACCGCGACCTCCTCGAGCTCAGGGTCGTCAAGACCCTGCTTGATTCGGGAATCAAGTTGCAGCAGGTGCGCAAGGGCCTCGACTACCTGCGTGATCAACTGGGCGAAGACGTCACTTCGGCCAGTCTGGTCATCAGCGGCACCAGTTCGGTGGTGGTCAACGACGGCGAGGAACTGATCGAAATCCTCCAGAACGGCCAGGGGGTGCTCAATGTCCTTCCCTTGGGAGGCGTCAAGGATGCCGTCGACGGGCTCATAGTCGACCTCTTCCCGGAGGCTGGCGTGATCGGCGGCTCCGACGCAGCAGCCGCCAACTGACAGAGGCCACAGCCGGTTTCAGGCGGCCGTGACCGAGACTGGAGCAAACCATGACCGGTAGCAGGCGTTCGCCGCTGTTCGACGTCCACGTGGCACTCGGGGCCAAGATGGTGCCCTTCAGCGGTTGGGAGATGCCGCTCGCGTATCCGGGCGGCACTCTCGCCGAGCATCTCGCCTGCCGTTCAGAAAGCGTGGTTTTCGATGTGTCGCATCTGGGCACGGTGCGCGTCAGCGGCCCGGGGGCGTTCGAGGCACTGCAATGGGCCTTCTCCAACGATCTGAATCGCATAGGGCCGGGTCGAGCGCAGTACACGCATCTTCTTGACGCGACCGATGCTTCAGTCCTAGACGACATCATCGTGTGGTGGGCCTCGGAGGACCGTTTCGATGTGATGCCCAACGCGTCGAACACCAGCCGGGTCGACAAGGCACTCTCAGAAGCTCCGACATTGCCCAGTATCGAAGACGTGACCAGTACCCGAGCGGTGCTCGCGGTGCAAGGGCCAGAGGTCCGGGCGCGGCTGGCTGCTGTTTCCCCCGAAGCAGCCGCTGTCGGCCGTTTCCGGGTGGCCCGAGTCGAGATTGCCGGCTGCGAAGTGTTGGTGGCCGGCACCGGCTACACAGGAGAGGACGGTTTGGAAATCGCCGTCGAAGCCGCTGCTGCAAGCACCATTTGGGATCTGATCGTGGAAGCAGGCATAACTCCGGCGGGTCTCGGCGCTCGTGACACCCTGCGCCTGGAGGCTGGTCTGCCTCTCCACGGACACGAGCTGGGCGCGGGCGTCTCCCCTCTGCAGGCGGGCCTCGGCTGGGTGGTGCGCCTGGACAAAGGCGACTTCCGCGGACGTGAAGCCCTGTTGGCAGAACAGCAGGCGGGTCCGCGCAGGCTGCTGCGAGGACTTCTGGTGGAGGGTCGCCGGCCCCCCCGCGAAGGGCAGACCGTCTCAAGCAACGGAGAGGAGATCGGGTTCATCTCCAGCGGCAACTTCTCGCCGATCCTTGAGCGGGGCATTGCCTTGGCCTTCCTGCGGCCCGACATCGTCCCAGGTGACGAGGTGGCCATTGACGTCCGCGGCACCGAGGTAGCCGCGGTGGTGACAACCCCGCCCTTCGTCTGACCCCCGGGTTGGCGCGAGTCCCGGGTAGGTCTGAGTCCCGGGTCGCTCTGAGTCCCGGGTCGGAGGGCGTCGGACTATCTCGCGAGACGGGTCGGGGCGATGACCGTCTCGCCGAATTCGCTCACAGTTTCGGGGAGCGCGAAATCGCTCATCCAGACATAGATGCGCTCTATTCCTGCGGCCGCACGCGCGGCGAAGTGCTCGGTGAGCTCCTCGGCGTCGCCGATGACATGGCCGACGTTGCTGAAACGCCGCAGGGCAGTCTCGGTGATCGCGGCCCGGTTGCTCCCCTCGGGGATGAACGTGACCCGCTGTTGGATCGAACTTCGGGCGCCGCCGATCTGCTCTCTCATCTCCGAGAAGCGTCTGAGGCGGTGAATGGGACAGTTCCACCAATCGGCGAAACGGGCGACGAGCGCCAGGGTCCGGGGACCGCTCCCGCCGATGACAATAGGGATGCGGCCGATCGGCGTCGGGAGTTGCTGGGCGCCGCTCAGGGTGTGGTGCCGGCCCGAATAGGAGACTCGTTCGCCGGACCAGAGCGCCGTCACAACCTCGAGTGTCTCCGTCAGGCGGTCGACGCGGGCACGGGGAGCGGTGTCGCCGACTCCGAACGTCTCGAACTCGGTCGGGACGCTGCCCCAGCCGATACCCAATTCGAAGCGGCCCGAGGTGGCGTGGTCGAGGGTGACGGCCTGCCGGGCCAGCACCGCGGGATGGCGGAAGGAGTCGCACAGCACGAGATGGCCGACGGTCCCAGTTGTGTTCGCGCCGAGCCACGCGGCGGTGATCATGGCATCCCACATGGGCCGGTTTTCGGCCAGCGGCGGGGCCAGATGGTCCATCAAGGCCACCCCGTCGAAACCTGAGTCGATGGCAGCGTCGACTCGTTGGAGCATCGTCGGCAGCGACATCCGCATCTGAGGCAGGAACAGCTGAAACTCCATGACCAAGCGAACGCTGGCTTACGGACGCTCGTCGAGCATCGGCAGAACGTTGATTGCGTGCTGGCGCAGGAAATGGTCGGCGAGGGTCAACAGCACCATCGCTTCAACCATGGGCACAGCACGGGGCAGCACACACGGGTCGTGGCGCCCCCTGGCCGCAAGAGTCGTCTCGGCGCCGTCTCGGGTCACGGTCTTCTGTTCGCCGGCGATCGTGGCGGTGGGCTTGAACGCCACGCGGGCCACGATGGTCTCGCCGTTGGAGATTCCGCCCTGGATGCCACCGGACCTGTTGCTCGCAGTCCTAGTGCGGTCCGCGGCTTCGAAGGGATCGTTGTGAGTCGATCCGGTCATCCTTGTGCTCGCAAAACCGCTGCCGATCTCGACTCCCTTGGCCGCGGGAAGCGACATCAGAGCACCGGCGAGGTCGGCGTCGAGTTTGTCGAATACCGGCTCTCCCAAACCGGCCGCGACCCCGCGGGCAATGCAGGTGACGGTCCCCCCCAAGGAGTCGCCGGAGCGGCGGGCGTTGTCGATGGCTTCGCTCATCAAAGCCGCCGCGTCCGGGTCCGGGCAGCGAGTCGGATGGCTCTCGACGTCGTCGAGGCTCACGGTCGAATGATCGACTCCGGCGTCTGTGCCTGCGACGCTCTGCACCCAGCCGAGGACTTCGATCCCGGCGGCCGCCTTCAACAATCGACGGGCGATCGCGCCCGCGGCCACACGCCCGACTGTTTCGCGCGCCGACGCTCTGCCCCCGCCCTGCCAGTCTCTGAAACCGTATTTGGCGTCGTAGGCGAAGTCGGCATGAGAGGGCCGGTAGACGTCTCGCAGGTGTTCGTAGGCAGCGGGGTTGTGATCGGCGTTGCGAACCAGAACGGCGAGCGGAGTGCCGGTGGTATAGCCGGCGAACACGCCCGAGAGGATCTCGGCGCGGTCTGCTTCGTCGCGTTGTGTGACGAGACGGCTCTGCCCGGGGCGGCGGCGGTCGAGGTCGCGTTGCAGATCATCGGCGTCGAGTGCCAGGCGCGGCGGGCAGCCGTCGACCACGACTCCCACGCCGGGGCCGTGGGATTCGCCGAATGTGGTGACTCGGAGGAGAGTGCCGAATGAACTGGACATCACAGGCGAGTGTACGGGCCGCGGCGCTCCTCTCGCAGGATGCTTATGGGAGTGCGCGCGAACCGGACGGCGTCAGCCGGCGTCAGACGGCATCAGGTCGGTCGGCGTCAATCCGGTCGGCGTCAGGCACGGTCTGTGTCAGAGCGGTCTGTGCCAGAGCGGTCGGTGTCAGCCGGACGGGGCGTCAGCCGGACGATGTCAGGCTTCGATGAGCCCGCGGGCGTCGACGGCGCGGCGACGGATGCTGTCAGCGGCGCTGTCATCGGGCGCCGCGTTCGCGGCTTGTTCGGCTTCCACCCGCTCGTGCCAGCGTCTCACTTCCTCAGACCTGCGCTGATCGCTCCAGCCGAGCTCGGCGCCCATCAAAGAGGCAACTCTCTGCGCTGCGAGGCTGCCGCGCTGCGCGCCCTCGATGGAGATGCGCAACCGCCGCGCTAGCACGTCGTCGAGATGCAGTGCTCCTTCGTGCCGCGCGGCGTGTACAACCTCTGCGGCGATGTAGGTGCCGCCCGGCAGCTGCGCTGCAAGCGAGGGGTCGCGTTCGGCGATCTCCAAGACGTCGACTATGCGGTTGCCGTGCCGCCACAGGAGGCGCTCGACGACCTCGCGGTCCAGGGCGCTGTTTTCAGCGAGCGCATCGGCTTGCAGCGACCAGTGCTGCCACTCCCCGCTGCCGAGCAGCACGACCTCGTGTGTGCGAGACGGGGGGACATGTGCGGGCAATCCCTCCACCGCGGCGTCGACCGCGTCGGCAGCCATGATGCGATATGTCGTGTACTTGCCGCCGGCGATCGAAACGAGTCCGGGGATCGGCTCGGCCACTGCGTGCTCGCGGCTCAATTTGGCAGTGTCGTCGCCCGCGGCGTCGTCGAATGAAGGATCGAGCAGCGGGCGGAGCCCCACGTACACGCCAAGAATGTCGGTTCTAGTCAGAGGCCGTTCAAGGGCCGCGTTGGCATGATCCAAGATGTAGTCGATGTCGGCGCTCGATGCGGCTGGGTGAGCCCGGTCGAAGGGCCATTCGGTGTCGGTCGTGCCGATCAGCCAGTGTTCACCCCACGGGATCAAGAAGAGCACGCTGCGAGCGGTGCGCAACACGATCCCGCAGTCGCTGTTGATGCAGTCTTTGCGCACCACCAGGTGAACGCCCTTGGCCGCGCGCACCCCGAGGCTGGAGGGAGCGACCATGCCGTGGATGTCGCCAAGCCAGACGCCGGTGGCGTTGATGACCTTGGCTGCGCGGCATTCATAGTCGGTGTTGGTCTCCAGGTCGCGGAGTTTGGCGCCGACGACTGTTTCCACACCGTCGAGATTCTCGATCAGCAAGCCCGTGACGCGGGTGCTGGTGACGATGGAGGCGCCGTGGTCGCAAGCTGTTCGAGCAATAGCGAGCGTGTGCCGCGCGTCGTCGATCTGCGCGTCCTGGTAGGTGATCGCGCCGACCAGCGAGGATTGCTTCAGGCCGGGCGCGAGCTTCAGGGCCGCCTTGCGACTCAGGTGGCGGTGCATTGGCAGCGGGTTCTTCCCAGTGCGGGCCAGCAGGTCGTACAGCAGCACGCCTGCGCCGTAGTAGATCCGCTGCCAGAAACGACGGGTCAACGGAATCATGAACGAAACCGTGCGGACAAGGTGCGGAGAGACGGTCCGTGTCAACAAACCTCGCTCGTGCAGGGCTTCGCGGACCAGGGCGAAATCGCGTTGTTCGAGATAGCGCAGTCCTCCATGGAGGAGTTTCGACGATCGACTCGATGTGCCGCTGGCCAGATCTCGTTGTTCGACGAGCCCGACCTTGAGTCCGCGAGCGGCCGCGTCAAGGGCGCAACCCACCCCCGTGACCCCGCCGCCGATCACCAAGATGTCGAGGTGTTCGCTGCTCAGGCGTTCGACGTCGGCTGCTCGCCGTTGAGGGCTGAGCGACCCTGGAACAGTGCCGGAGGGCATAGTCGTCGTCGATGTGGGCGCGTCCATGACGCCAGCGTACGCTGCTGTGGATATGACTCCGCCCACATCCGACGCGCTCAACTTTGCGACGATCTGGGAAGGCATAGCCGACGCCGTCGGTGAGGCGCCGGCTGTTGCCCACGGCCCCGAAGCACGCGATTGGGCAACCTTTGAGAATCGTGCGGCGCGCCTCGCTGACGCCCTGCGTTGCTTCGACATAGGCAGCAACGACAAGGTCGCTCTCTACCTGTACAACGGGTTCGAGTATCAAGAGGCGCAGTTCGCGGCCTTCAAGCAACGAGCGGTTCCCTGCAATGTCAACTACCGCTACCTTGCCGAAGAACTGGAATACCTGCTCGACAATGCGGACGCCAAGGCAGTCTTCTTCGACGCCTCGCTCCGTGATCGGGTAGCGCAGGTCGCTGACCGCTGCGAACAGCTGCGGCTCCTGGTCCAAGTCGGCGGCGGAGAGCTGATCGACGGAGCGGTGGCCTGCGAGGACCTGATCGCCCACAGCGCGCCGGCGCCCCGGATCGAGCGCAGTGGTGACGATCTGTGGTTTCTCTATACCGGCGGTACCACGGGCAGTCCGAAGGCTGTGATGTGGCCCCAGGACCAGTTGATCGCGAACATGGACGGCCACTACCGGATCCTGGAACGCGGGATCCCGGACAATGCGGCGGCTGCGGTTGATGCAGCTGTCGAAATGCACGAGCGCAAGCGCACGACGCGGCTGCTTGCGGCAGCTCCGCTGATGCACGGAACTTCAGGGATCAACTCGCTTCATGTGCTCACCATGGGCGGCATGGTGGCGACCCTCGTCAGTCGCAGCCTCGACGCCGAAGAGCTGTGGAGCTCAGTGGCGCGACACCGTCTTACGATGCTCGCCATCGTGGGCGACGCCTTCGCCCGTCCGATGCTCGAATCCCTCGATGCTGCCAAGGCTGCGGGAAGGCCCCACGACCTGTCGAGCGTCTACCAAGTCCTCTCTTCGGGTGTGATGTGGTCTGCGGAGTCCAAGATGGCCTTTCTCGAGCACAAGGCGATGACCCTGATCGACAGTCTCGGCGCCAGCGAATCGATCGGCCAGGGCATGCAGGCGATTCGGCGCGGCGAATCCGCAGAGGCAGCCACGGGTCGATTCTCTTCGGGGCCCACAACGGCGGTGATCAGCGATGACGGACGTTTTCTTCCACCGGGCAGCGGTGAAGTGGGGCGTCTCGCCAACGCCGGCGCGAACCCGATCGGCTACTACAAGGACGAAGCCAGAACGGAAGAGGTCTTCCCGTTGATCGGCGGCGTGCGGTGGTCGATACCGGGCGACTATGCGACCGTGGGCGAAGACGGCACGATCACGCTCCTGGGCCGAGGTTCGGTATGCATCAACTCTGGCGGCGAGAAGATCTTCCCCGAAGAAGTCGAGGAAGCGCTCAAGAGTCACAGCGCAGTCCTCGACTGCAATGCTGTCGGGCTTGCCGACCCGCGGTGGGGGCAGTCGGTCAACGCGGTGGTTTTGATCGAACCCGGCGTCGAGGTCTCCGACGATGATTTGATCGCTCACTGCCGAACCCGGATCGCCTCATACAAGGCGCCGAAGCGAATTCTTCGCGTCGAGGAGTTTGTGCGGAGCCCCAACGGGAAGTCCGACTATGAGTGGGCCAGGGCGACGGCGGAGTCGTTGGCCGAGGGCTGAGCAATCCGTTGATCAGAGGCCGGGCCCGATCAGAGCTCGAGCAGCGCCTGCTCCACCACCTCAGGCAGAGCCGGATGGATGTAGTACTGCTTCGTCGCGATGTCGTCGACGCTCAGGTCGAACACCATCGCCTGAATCAGCTGTTGGATGAGAATGGAGGCTTGGGGGCCCAACAGGTGCGCCCCCAACAGCCTGCGGGTCTCGGTGTCGACGATGAGCTTGCAGAAGCTCTCGGTGTCCTCCATGGCCCAGCCGTAGGCCGTCGATGCGTACTGGTTGACAGCGACGCGGTAGGGGAGTCCGGCCTGTGAGCACTGCTGTTCGGTGAGGCCCACGCTCGCAATCTGGGGGTTGGCGAAGACAGCGGCGGGTATGAAGCGATGGTCGACCTCTGCGGGATCGTCGGGATGGATCAGGTTGTGGGAGACGACTCTCGCCTCGTGGTTGGCCACATGCTTGAGTTGGATTCGGTTGGCGATGTCGCCCAGAGCCCAGATCCCTTCGACGCTGGTGCGAAGTTGTGCGTCGGTTGTCACGTATCCGGCGTCGTCGGTCGCCACTCCGGTGGCTGCGACTTGGAGTTGGTCGCCGTTGGGGATCCGACCGGCTGCGACTAGAAGCTCGTCGCTTCTGTATTCACCGTCGTTCGTTTCGATCACGATCTCGTTGCCGTCTCGACGGACCTCGTCGATGCTGACTCCCTTGCGCACCTGGAATCTGTCGGCGTAGACCTCGGTGAAGCGCTCGCTGATGGCAGCGTCCTGGGAGCGGAGCATGGTGTGACCGCGCAGCAGGAAGGTCACCTCGCTGCCCAATGAGCCGAACACGTTGCCGAGCTCGGCGGCGATGTAGCCCCCGCCGATCACCGTCAGCCGTTTCGGTACGGCGTCGATGCGCATGATGGTGTCGGAGGTGTGGAAGCCGGATTCGGAAAGACCGGCGATGTCGGGAACGAACGCCCTCGCTCCGGCGGCGAGCACGATCTTGTCGGCGGTGATGGTCTCTTGGCCGACCTGAAGCTGTTTGGGCCCGACGAACCGCGCGTCTGCCCCGTAGACGGTGACGTTGGGGAGATTCTTGCGGTACTGCTCGCCGGCGGCGGCGATCGGGTCGATGCGGCCGAACACGCGATCGCGGATGGCGGCCCAATCGGCGCCGACGAAGCGGGTGTCAATGCCGTAACGCTCGCCGTTGCCGGCCGACTCGGCCATCTCAGCCGTGTAGGCGAGCATCTTGGAGGGGATGCACCCGACGTTGAGACAGGTCCCGCCGAACAGGGCGCGCTCGACAATGGCGATGTCCCAGTCGTCGTATTCCGGGCCGACAACCGAGTTTCCCGATCCGGTACCGATGATGATCAGGTCGAAGGAGCGCATCGGCGCAGGTTAGCGTGGCGGATCGCCGCTCTGTCCGCCGCTCTGTCCGTCGCTCTGAGAGCTGTCGGCCGCGAGTTCGGCGATTCGCTCGCGGAAGCGCTCGACGTTGCGGAGTTTGACGGATTCGAATCCGCGCACCAGATCGGCCGCCTCGGCGACCTGTTGGGCGCGCGCCAGGTCTTCGGCGTCCAGACAAGCACGCAGGGCGGCCAGGTATTCGTTGGGCAGAGCCCGTTCGATTCGGCGCAGCTTGGACCACCCGAAGAAGTCGAAGGGCGTTCCGCGGAGGCGTTTGGCGCTTTTCAGCAATCGGAACATCGGGCGCCAGCGAGTCGAGAAGGAGATCTTCTGTGAGCGTCCCAGGGCCCGCAGTGAAGGCGGGTGCAGTTGCCAGGCGATTCTGTCGCCGGGTCGGGCTGCATCGTGCGCAGCCTGGTGCCCGTCAGGATCGAGCATCAGACGCGCTACTTCGTATTCGTCTTTGTATGCGACGAGCTTGAACAGACCGCTTGCCGCGGCCGTGAGGATCTGGCGTGTCTGCGCCGGGTCGATGCTCTCGACCCGGGCAGCGATTCCGTCGAGTTGGTCCAGATACCAGAGCGCGGTCCGCCGGTTCTGGAAAGCTGTGAGCTCGGCACTGAAGCGGCTCAATTCTTCAGTCAGCAGGGCATCGTTCCCCCCGAGAGCCTGAATCCTGTCTTGGAGCATTCCTGAGAGTGCGGGCGTGCTCGCCCTCGGGTCCCGGGCGCTGACCTGTGCGGCGACCAGATCGGGATCAGCGATTTGCCAGCGTCCCCAGCCGAAGGCGGCGAGGTTGAGGTCGACCGCTACTCCGTTGAGCTCGATCGCCTGCTCCAGCGCTTGGGGCGAGATGGGCAGGAGGCCGGACTGCACGGCCATGCCGACCACGAAGATATTGGCGCCCACGGCATCGCCGACCAGAGCGGCGGTTGTGGCAGCAGATGGGGCCCAATGACAAGAGTCGGCTCGAGCCATGTCGGTTATCCGCTTCAGCAGCTCCTGTCGGGTCGGCATGTCGATTTCGGGATGTGCGGTCTTGGCTCCGGGCGGTGTCAGCTCCAACGATCCCACCACCGCGGTGCGAGCGGGGTCTGCAGTTCCGAGGCCCGTCCACGAGGAGGCGACCAGAAGATCGAATGCCAGTAGCAGATCGGCTTGGCCGAGGGCCACCCGGTTGCTGCCGGCTCGGTCGCCTGAGGAGATGCGGATGTCGCTCACCACCGGACCGGCCTTCTGCGAAAGCCCGGTCTGGTCGAGGCCGGCGACCTCCAAGCCCTCCAACATGGCTGCCGTGCCGATTATCTGAGACGCCGTCACGACCCCGGTGCCGCCGATCCCGGTGATGTGAACGTTCAGATCTGGCGCATCGCCGACCGTGCCCGACGGCGGGTCCGCTATGCCGTCGGGCACGGCGGGAAACTTGGCGCGAGCCGGGGGAGCGGCGTTGCGCCATGGTCGGCCTGGTTTGTCGGTGATGCTGATGAAGGCCGGGCAGTCTCCGGACATGCAGGAGAAATCAAGATTGCAACTGTGCTGGTCGATGGTGGTTTTTCGACCGAAGGGGGTGTCGATTGGCTGCACAGACAGGCAATTGGAGATCGTCGCGCAGTCTCCGCAGCCCTCGCAGACGCGATGGTTGATCACAACCCGGGTCGGAGGGCTCTTGACCCGTCCCCGCTTGCGATCGCGGCGCAACTCGGCGGCGCAGCGCTGGTCGTGGATCAGCACGGTGACTCCGTCGATGGCGCTGAGGGTTCGCTGAGCCTCCAAAAGGCGGTCTCGATGCCACACGTCGACCTCGACCGGCAGCGAAAGCGAGCGAGCCCGTCCGGGGTCTTCGGAAGTGATGATCACCCGCCTCACTCCCAAGGCGAGGAGTTGATGGCAGACGCGGTCCAGATCGATCTGCCCGGTCGGATCCTGCCCCCCGGTCATCGCCACGGCCCGGTTCCACAGGAGCTTGTAGGTGATGTTCGCCCCGCTCGCTACGGCTGCTGTGATGGCGAGTTGGCCCGAGTGGAAGAAGGTTCCGTCACCGAGGTTCTGGACAATGTGATCGGCCTCCACGAACGGTGACATGCCGATCCACTGGGTGCCTTCGGCGCCCATGCAGGTGATGCCCGAAATATCGCCGTAGCGGGGCTCGCCGCCCATCATCACCATTGCATGACAGCCGATGCCGGCGCCCACCAGGGTGCCCTCGTCGACCACGGTGCTGCGATTGTGCGGACAGCCCGAGCAGAAATAGGGGGTGCGGGCCACGCTCAAAGCGATGCGTTCACGCTGGGGCGCCGCGGGTCGCAGACGGTCGCCGATCCGCGGCGCGAGGCGCGCCCGCAGCGCTGTCACGATGTCGTCTGATACCAGGGCCCCTCGACCGGGTACCAGGGGATTGCCGGACTCGTCGTTGCGCCCGACGACCGCGGGGTGACGGGCGGTGTTGTAGAGAGCTTCTTTCACCTGCAGCTCCACGGTCGGGTTCTTCTCCTCGACCACCAGTATCTGCTCGAGTCCCGCCGCGAACGAGCGCACGGTCGAGGCATTGAAGGGCACGGGCATGTTGAGCTTCAACAGGCGGATCCCCGCCGCTTCGATGTCCTGGTCTTGTTGGAGTCCCAGCGCGCTCAGAGCCTCCCGAAGCTCTCGATGGGTGTTGCCTGAGGAGACGATTCCGATCCACGGGTCGGCGGGATCCACGGTCACGCGGTTGAGTCGGTTGAGCGCCGCGTATTCGAGGGCGAGGGGTTTGCGGACTTCAAGAATCTCGCGTTCGATGTCGAGCGTGTGCGGGGTCAACAGGTAGCCGTCAGGCCGGTGGAAATACGAGGCGCCGTCGATCGTGGGCAGGACCGGCGCGATGCGCGAGGGGTTGAGATCCACCGTGCCCGAGCCGTCCGCCACGTCGACGACGACCTTCAACGCCACCCACAGGCCGGTCGCCCGGCTCAGCGCGATGGCGTGGCGCCCGAGGTCGAGAGCCTCCGCGGGATCACCGGGAAACAGCACCGGCATGTTGAGGTCGGCGAGGACTCCCGCCGATGACGAGGGGATGGTGGACGATTTGGCAGCCGGGTCGTCACCGGCGAGGGCCACCACGCCGCCGAGCGGATCGGCGCCGGCGAAGGTGGCATGGCGCAGCGCGTCGGACGCCCGGTCGACCCCCGGGGCTTTGCCGTACCAGATGCCGAGCACGCCGTCGTAGCGCGCGTCGCCGCGGGTGGTTGCGAGTTGGCTGCCCATGACCGCCGTCGCCGCGTATTCCTCGTTCACCGATGGTCGCAGGTGGATCGGCAGTTCGGGGGTCTGCGCGACTGCCTGTGCCAGGGCGCCGTCGATCCCGGCCAGCGGAGAGCCCGGATATCCTGCGGCGAACGCGGCTGTGCGCAGCCCGTTGGCCCGGTCCACGCGAAGCTGTTCGACTGGGAGTCGGGCGAGCGCTTGGACGCCGGTCATGAACACGGTTCCCGCGTCTTGCGTGTAGCGGTCAGTCAGGCGGTATGTGTCTGTTGCAGACATCTTCATGCGTTCCGGTCTGTGGAGTTCCCCCGCATATCACACCCTAGTCATCTCGGGTTCTGCAAACCTGTGGCGCTCTCGCCTCGGCGCCCACTACTCGATCTGGGACTAGCGATCCTCGATCTGGGACTAGGAATCCGCCGCGTAGGCGGCGATCGGCTCTCCCAAAGCGCCCTCATCGGGGACAGCGCCGATACCGGGAAGCTCCGGTGCGACGGTCCAACCGCCCTGGTTCACCGCGCCGGCTTCCACAGGGTTGCGCGTCAACTTGTCGAAGCACAGCCAGGTCGCCCGCCTGAAAGGCTCAGGCGTGGCGTGAAGGCCGGCAGGTAGGTGGACCCCACGGGCACGCCTCGCCCCAGCCGGAGATCCCCTCGTCGGTGTCGAGCCGCACCAATGTCGAGTCCAGTCGGTCGAAATGAAATCGTCCGCCGGCCAGCGAGTAGGGACGGGAGAGGGGGAGCTCGAGAGCCCAGACGTTGATTCGGGTGATCTTCATGCGCGTGCCTTGCGGATGCGCTCCGCGGTCCCCAAGCGCTGACTCTGTGCTTGGGCGTGCGGGAGACGACGGCCCAGTTCCCCGATCCTCAGGCCGTGTGTGGCGATGGGCGTGACTCCGGCGTCTTGCAGACCCTCATAGCGGGCGGACAGAGCCGCCTTCTTGCGGACCTGATGCGGTTGCATGTCGTCGAAACTGCGGGGAGGGATGGGTTCGCCGAGGACGATGCAGCCCTCCGACGCCGCGTTGGCTATGAGTGACTCGCCGGTGGCGCTGCGCACGATGATTCCGCTGAATCCCTCGTCCTCACCGGTCGGCGCGCCGCCCGGCCAGACATCGGCAACGGCGACGTCGGCGGCTTCGCCCAGGGCGTCGGGACAGAGTTTGCAGCGGGTTTCGACGTCCCAGGTTCCCTCGTCCTCCCACATCTGCAGATAACCGATTTCGAACACTTCGCCTTCGCTGGTCTCCACACGGGTCGGGCCGGGGTTTCCGTGCCCGCGGTATCGGAACAGCGAGACGGCGGACTCATCAACGCCCAGCTGTTCAAGCAGCAGACGCGATTTCGACAGCCGTGACTGGCCTCCGCACACCATGGCCAGCCGCGCGACCACGAGGCGGTCTATGCGGGAGTCGAGCGAATTCAGCCGGTGCAGTGCCCCGAGATCACAGGGCTTGGCGATCACCGCGAACGGCTCGTTCCGTCCAAGGGCATGCTCAAGCCCCGACAGAGGGGCGGTCGGCCCGTATCGCGATCCCGTGTTGGCCTGAACCTCTTCCGGCGTCTCGCTGATCACCCAGCGGCTTCTCATCGGCTGGGCCGGGTCGGCGCCTGTGTGGAGGACGAAAGCCGCGGTCTCAGAGCGCAGCAGGTACTGGCCGAGGCTGGTGAGCACTCCGGCGGTTGCGGCCTCGAAGCGCACCTCGGGGTTGGCGGCCCAGGCGTAGCGCATTGTGCCGTGACGTCCCCAGATCGGGTCCACGGGCATGTCCTGCGCGGCTCGGGCCTCCGCGACGACTCCGGGACAGCAGTCGATGATCTTTTCTTCTTCGGACGTGCTGAAAGCGTCGAGCGGAGTCGGACGCAAGGAACCGCCGGGGGTCATTGCCATCTGCACCCGTCCTCCGGTGAGTGCCTCACAGAGCCCGCAACCGATGCACAGGTCGTTGCCCACGATCTCAGCGACTGTGGTCATGGCGCCTGGATCCGATGGGCGAACAGATGCTCGTAGTGGGGGCGGAGAAACTCGGATACCTCGCGAACACGGCTTGGTGCTGCAGCCAGGTCGATCGACGTCCGCAGTTGAGGCTCAAAGCCGCGCGAATTGCGCAGGTTCTCGTGGAATGAGCCACCGTCCCACCAACTGACCTCTTGGCGCTCTCCGGGAGTCCATTGCAGCGCTTCTGGAATGAAGTCGATGCCCACAGCCTCGCACCAGGCTGCAACCACTGCGGGCGGGTTCTCCAACAGATCGTCGCTGTCGATGACCGGCGGCGGTCGGTGGTGTCTCGCTATCAGGTAATCGAACAGCGCCCGCTGCTCGGCGAACCCCGTCTCCTTGATGTGGAAGTCGGGCCAGTGCTTGTGCATCGACGTGACGGTCTTGGCGGGATCGCGGATCAGGAAGCTGTGGGTGAAGCGGTCGAAGAACGAATCGCTCCAAAGGGCGTCGAGGTAGTGCGGGAAATCCTTGATGAACACTGCGCCGTTGCACGCGGCGTCCCGCACTCTCTCCCACGCTGATTCGTACGTGAGTCCCGGTGTTCGGACGCTGTCGGGTTGCAGACGGGGCCAATCGGGCGACTCGCCCTGGTACCACACCTCGCCGAAGGGCTCATGGAAGCAGGTCATGTCGCCGCGCATTCTCATCATCCACTCGAATGCGGTGGAGGTCGACCGGGGGACGGCCCAGAGTGCAAGGATCTTCGGTGGTGTTGTCGGTGGTTCAGTCATGCGAGTCCTGAGAGCAGCGCTCCGTAGCCTGGTGTCGCAGGCAGATCCAGTTCTCTCAACATGGCCCAATAGAGCGCGGTGTCCGATGCCACGACGGGCGTGCCGGTGAGTCCTTCCACGGTGTCGATCACCCCGAGCATGCGGAAGCCGGCGCCGGTCTGGACGATGGCGTCGGCGTCGGGTGCGCTCTCGTGGGCTTTGACGGCTGCGGCCACCATCAGGTGGTTCGGGTAGTCCCACAGGGTTGCCGCCTCGATGGCCAGCTTTTCCTCGTGGTCCGCCACCAGGCCTTGGTCGATCAGGTCTCCCGCCCAGAGGATCTCGAACCCGGCTGCTTCGAGGTAGCCGTTGATGCCCGCAGACCAGTCGGGCCGGTAGTAGGCGTTGGCGACGGTGATGGTTTGCGCATCCATGGCTCGGAGCCCTTCGACGAGGCACTGGCCGGCCATCAAGAATCGCGCTCCGGTCTCCTCGGACAGTCGGTCGCAGAATGCGGTGATCTCTTCCGGGCCGGTGTCGCCTTGGCAGTGTACCCAGTTGGAGCCGACTTGGCCGATCACCTGACAGTGTGACCGCGCCAGGCAGACGGCTGCCTCTTCGAGCAGTTCGAAGTTGTCGGCGCGGTCGTCGAGGTTGTACTTGTACTCGGGGACGTGGAGGACGCGTTGCAGGATGCCCGTGCCGGACGGCGCTACGTCGAGGAATTGCTGGGGGCTGTCGTCGAAGTAGCGCGGGGTGGTGACGAAACCGGTGTAAGCCCGGTATCGCCGGTGTTCGGGGTCGACGGCTGTGGTCGGCATCGTTCACGCTCCGTTCTGTCACATTCGCAGTTCTGTCACATTCGCAAACGCGAACTATCGGGATCGTAGACGGGTTTGTCAAGTACTCGCGCCGGGCGGAGTTCGCCCACCACCCGCACTTGCAGTTCGGTTCCGGCAACGGCCCTTTCGGGCGACAGGTAGGCGAAGCCCAGACCCTGTCCGACATGGTGCCCGTAGGCGCCCGACGTGATCAGGCCGACCGGTTCGCCGTTGCAGTAGATGCCGTCGCTGCCGTGTGCATCGGCGTCGTCGCTGTCGATGGCCAGGCAGGCGAGCTTCCAGCGGTACGGTCGCTCGCCGGATTCGGCCTGCGCCCGTCTGGCGAGCAGGGCGTCCCTGCCGACGAAGGGGCCTTTGTCGGCCTTGACGAAGCGGTGCAAGCCGGCCTCGTCCGGGCCGACGTCATGGGTCAGGTCGCGGCTGGTCATGTACTGCTTCTCCATGCGCAGCGAGTCGAGCGCGTGGTTGCCGACGTTGGCGACGCCTA
>JAPOYA010000022.1 GCA_026706815.1 Acidimicrobiaceae bacterium
TTGTGGCCGAGAATGAAGCTCGCCCCGTCGGCGAGCTCGTCGAGGTCGGCCAGCGCTTGATTGAGGGTGCGGCCTCGTTCGGGGAATACGACGGATCGGCCGGTGTCCTGTCGCTCGCCGGCGAACGCATGGATGCGCCCCGTCTGCGGGGAGACCTCAAGATCTATCGAGACACAGCGAGCCAACTCGCTGACACCTGTGCGCGTACCCAAAGCACTGTCTCCGGGCTAGGCAGCGGAACGGCCCGCTCAGCGTAGCGAGCAGCGCACTGGCACTCGGGTCAGGGGCCGCGTTCGGTGTCCTTGGTTGCTTCTTGGCGCTACGCGTCGGGAGCACTATCACGATGATTACCACATGCCCTGGGTATAACCCACGGTTGGGTCCAATGATCTCCCCCTTGGCGGTGGTGTGAGAGGAGGGACGACGTCGGGAGGAGGACACTCGGTGGCGAATCCGCCATCACCATGGCTCAGATTCGACGTAAGGCTGAGCAGAGAACTATGGTCCAGGGCACGGATTCGGGAAGGGAGGGACATCCCTATGGTTGAAGTCGCATCGCTTGACGAGGTTCCGCTGCGCGACGTCTGGCGGGATGAAGCTCGGGACTTCACGCCGTGGTTGGCTGCGAACCCATACCACCTCGGCAAGGCACTCCAGATGGATCTTGAACTCGAAAGTGCAGAGGTCGCGGTGGGGCCTTTCTCCGCAGATGTGGTTCTGCGGGATGCGAACACCGGCCAGCGAGTCGTCGTCGAGAACTTCTTGGAGAAGACTGACCATGACCACCTCGGAAAGCTGATCACGTATGCCGCAGTGCTGGAGGCGCACTGGGCCGTCCTGGTCGCGGGAGCGTTCCGTCCCGAGCACCGCTCGGCGCTCATCTGGCTCAATTCGATCTCCGGCGAGGGGAGCGGCTTCTTCGCGATCGAGGTGCATGCGGTCCGCATTGGCAACTCGCCCGCCGCGGTTCGTCTGGATGTGGTCGTCGAACCCGACGACTTCGCGCGACGAGCGCGCGCCGGAGCGAAGACCGTGTCCGAGACGGCCAGTCGCTACACCGAGTGGTGGGCTGCGTTCCTGCCCGCGTTCCACGCGGCTCACCCTGGTTGGAGCAACGCTCAGACGCCGTCGTCGGCCAACTGGATGAACTTCCCAAGCGGGAGGAGTGACGTTCGCTACGGCCTCTCCTTCTCCAAACCCACCGGCGCTTCGAACTACAGCCTGAGTGCGCACGTGTACATCGATGACGGCGAGTCGGTGTACCCCCAGCTGGAGGCTCAGCGCCTGGCGATTGAAGCTGCATGTGGCTCTGCTCTCGAATGGGATCCGAACGAAGCCGCTCGATCGTCATACGTCGCTACCTACCTCGACCCTGCTGATCCTGCAGATCGCGACAACTGGCCGGGGTATCGAGCGTGGGCCATCGACAAACTCGGGGAACTGCGCCAGGCCTTCGCGGACCCGATCCAGGCCCTTCCATGAGGGCGGCGATCGCTCCTGCTCGGCAGTAGGTGCCAGAGTCTGTCTGTCGGTTGCCGACACTGTCACAGGCACGGGCCACAATCTGGTGCACAAGAGCCGAGGCCAATCGCGACCAGCGGTGGGTTGCCTCCTTGTTGGCGGACGCAGCGTCCACAGGCGGGGTTGACGCTGGTGGGCTGCGTCCGTCTGGCGGGGCGAGGAGGTGGAGATGACGACGACGGTTGTGAGTTGGAATATCGCCAAGAGGCACGCGGCGTGGCGCCAACTCGTGGAGATGGGCGCCGATGTTGCTTTGCTGCGGGAGGCAGGGAACCCGCCGGCGGATGTGGCCGACAGGGTCGAGACCGGTCCTCGGGAGCATCGGGACTCGCACGTTTGGAATTCGCAGTGGTGGGAGGGCCGGTGGCCGAATCTGACCGACCGGTGGCCGAAGGTGGTGAAGCTGTCGAACCGGGTCGAGGTGTCGCCTGTTCTCTAGCGGCTCTTCGGAATTCGAGCCGACGGCAGACCCGCATGATCGTTCTTGTGCGATAATAGTGTTTATGCGATCATGGTGCGTGTGGCAGAAGTCGACTTGCACGACGAGGTGGTCGGGTGGCTCGCCAGCCTCGGCGACCCTGCCTGGAATAGAGCGGTCGTGGTGATTGATCGATTGGCGTCGTTGGCCTCGCGGGCGCGGATGCCGCTCTCGCGGAGTCTGGACGGCGCGCTGTTCGAGCTTCGGTTCTCGCTGGGCTCAACGGCCCGGCGGATCACCTACCGGTTCACGTCCGACGGTCGCATCGTCCTGCTGACGACGTTTCGTAAGCAGCGGGACAACGAGCGGGCCGAGGTGGCCCGTGCCCGGAATGTTGCCGAGCGATGCGCTCGCAGCGACCCGCGAAGGGAGACATGATGGCGAATCGTTCGCGGTGGGAGGACGTCAAGAGCAAGCGTGGCGAGCCGTCCGCTGAGACACGGGCCGGGATCGAGCAGGACCTCGCCTTGGGGCAGCTCATCTACGAGCTGCGTGTGGCGGCGGGGCTCAGCCAGCGTGAGTTGGCCGAGCGCATGGGCACCACGCAGCCGGTGATCTCGCGGCTCGAAGAGGGTGGCGGCGTGCGCAACCGCATCGACACGCTCGCCCGGCTGGCAACGGCGCTGGGGCGGCACCTGGTCTTGTCGTTCCCTGCTGAGATGCCCGACCAGCTGGAAGACGCAGTGCGAGTGGCCTGAGGATCCCGAACGCCCTTCGGGAGCCAGCGACCACTGGCGGCTGCTGATAAAGGTTTCCGGCTGATCCCGCATCATCGCTGCCGCACGTTCGCTGCTTGCAGCGTTCAGGTTCAGCCCAGGCCGGGTAGTCGCGGCTCGGCGAGGGGGCCGGCTCGGGCGATCTCGTAGGGGTTGTCGGCGTCTGCGGGCGGTCGTTGGCTGCGGATGCCCTGCCACGGGTTCGTCAATTCCTCGGTAGGTGCGTAGAAGCGCCCTCGCTTCTCCCCGACGGGATTCAGCAACCCGGCTCTTGCCATTGCCGCCAAGTCGCTGGTCGCCACTGCGCCGCTGATGGTCTCGCCCGCTGTCGCCTTGGTGATGGCCACGTACAGCGACCGGCGCAGGCGCCAACCGCGGGCCGCATCGACGAGGGCGCCAACGGTGCGGGGCGCCAACCTGTGGCGACGGGCGATCTGCTCGCAGGCATCCCAGAGCGCCTCGAGTTCCCTGATGCGCCGCAGCACAGTGCGTGCCTGGCGGTAATGGGCCGTGAGACAGAACCTGATCCAGGGAAGGGCGCTGTTCTGTGGCGACCAGGTGCCTCGGGCGACCTCGGTGAGCACGGCGTAGTAAGCGGCGGTGTTGGCGCCGAGGTACTCCTCAATGCTCACGAACTCCGACGCCCCCTCGCTGGCGGCGGCGAGCACGAGCGTCTGCAGGCAGCGCGCCATGCGGCCGTTGCCGTCACTGAACGGGTGGATGAGCGTGAGGTTCAGATGCGCCATGGCCGCGGTCACGGGCGCCGGCCCTTCGCTGTGGGCGATCTGCGCCAGCGCCTCGTCCACCAGCGGCTCCACGAGTTCACGATCAGGTGCCTCGTACACAACTTCGCCGTTGCTACTGGTCACCCACACGGCACCCGGCCGCCAGCGGCCGGGATGCTTGCTGAAGTCGTACCGCATCATCATGAAATGCAGCGACAGCAGGAGCGAGACGTTGATGTCGGGCGCGCCGGGGGCGAGCTGCAGGACGCAGGTCATGGCCTCGCGGTAGCCGGCGATGGCGTGGCGCGTCTCGTCGCTCACCTCGGCGGGTTCCTCACCGTCGATGATCGCGGCGGCGCTCTCAACGCTCGTGTGGTAGCCCTCGATGGAAAGCGACCCGCGCGCTGCCCGGGCGAATTCCGCTCGCCGCAGCGAGCCCGTCCAGCGTCGCGGTTCGTGCAGGAAGAACCGCAGGTCCTCTCGCAGAGCGCCGATCATGGCCAGCACGCTCTCGTCGATGTCCCCCAAGGGCGGGGCGGCGTAAATCACACAACCGATATTATCAAAATAATCATGGCCTACAATTGATAAGTTATCTATATCGACCGTACCGCGGGCGGCGTTTACGTGGTCAGGGCCAGAGTTGGTTGGTCTGGAGGGCTTGGTGAAGGTCGTCGAGGGGCCAGATGTCGATGCCGTCCTCTATGCAGAACGAGTGCCGTCTTGGGGCGGCGTCGCTCCCGCACACGCAGCCGCGCCTCA
>JAPOYA010000059.1 GCA_026706815.1 Acidimicrobiaceae bacterium
GACATCGACGTCTGGGTCAGCGGCAAGGTCGGCGCTGCTGCCGTGAGCACGGGGGATTTGATGGGCAGCAGCGAACTGGTCGGCATTGTCCCGGGTTCGCGAACCGACGGCAACAAGCCGTCCGCCCTCGGCGTGGGTGAACGCGTCAGCGAACTGACCGGCGATGTTGCCGGTGGAAGAGATGCCCCAGCGAACAGTTCCGCGGTGTTGCTCCATCATGTCCCCCATGTCTCGGTGTGATCGGCGCCTGCATCGGCAAGGATACGCACATGAACACTTCACCGGTGACCGGCGCCGAGTCCTTTCCTCGACGCCATGGGTTGACTCGGGGTTTCACGCTCGGCGCTCCGCGCGGCTTTCAGGTCTCCGCGGATGGTGAGCGGATCGCTTTTCTGCGTTCGAGTGGACCGGTCGATCCGGTCAATTCTCTGTGGTTGTTCGATGTGTCGGCGGGGACCGAACGTCTGGTGTTCGACGCGTCGGAGTTCGGCTCGGATCTCGCTGATCTGTCAGCCGCGGAGCGGGCCCGTCGGGAGCGGGCCCGAGAGTCCGGCGGTGGGGTCGTGGCCTATGACGCAGACCGTGATCTGACGGTCGCTGTTTTTGTCATCGGATCGCAGATTGTTCGGGTGGATCTTCTCACCGGCGAGGCGCGTGTGCTCGACACCGCCGAAGGTGCGTTCGATCCGCGGTTGTCACCCGACACCGAGAAGGTGGCCTACGTCGCTGGCCGTGAACTGCGAGTGGTGACCGACGATGGAGATCGATTGCTGATCGGAGAGGCAGAGGAGACGGTTTCCTGGGGTGCCGCTGAGTTCATCGCAGCTGAGGAGATGGGGAGGACTCGGGGGTTCTGGTGGGGACCCGACAGCGATGCATTGTTGGTGCAGCGAGTTGATGTGGCTCCGATCGACACTTGGTGGATCAGCGCGCCGGTCGATCCCTGGGAGTCGCCGACGGAGATTCGCTACCCCGCTGCCGGAAGCGCCAATGCCGAGGTGGGCCTGGCGATGGTCGGTCTCGACAACAGCCGCGTCGATGTGACCTGGCGACCCCGCCAAGCCCCGGCTGTGCTTGGTGACAGTGCGTCGAGTGGTTCCGCGGCTCGGGTTGCGCCCGGTGAGAGCAACGCGCCCGGCGAGAGCAACCTTTGGGAGTATCTGGCCAAGGTCGATTGGTCCCGCGATGGCATTTTGCTGACAGTGCAGAGCCGGGATCAGCGCACGCTCGGTGTGCTCGATGTTGATCGGGCGACGGGGAAGTGCCGGCAGCGCTACCAGGTGAGCGATGAGCATTGGGTCGAGTTGATCGCCGGGGCTCCGGCGTTGCACGACGGGCGGCTGCTCACGGTGGAGGATCGAGCGCCGGCTCGACGTTTGTGTGTCGATGGCGAGGCGCTGACCGGTGACGGGGTTCAGGTGCGAAGCGTGATCGATATCGGCGACGACGGCATCGTGATCACCGCTTGTCGGGAACCGACTTCTGTGCAGGTCGCGACAGTGGGCTGGGACGGTGAACTTCGCTGGTGGGACAACTCGCCTGGCGTCAAGAGCGCGGTTGTTGGCGGTCCAACCGAAGTGCGGATTGATCGCAGCCTGGCCCATCACGGTGTGGGCGTCGAGGTGCGCAGCTCGGGACGGGTGGTGTCTCGGATCGCCAGCCATAGCGAGGTACCGAATATCAACGTCGGTGTCTCGTTGCACCGTCTCGGCGAACGTGAACTCGCGGCTGCTCTGTTGTTGCCCAATGAGCCTGCTGAGGCGGATTCGGAGGCCAAGCTTCCGGTGTTGCTCGACCCCTACGGCGGCCCTCACGCGCAGCGGGTGCAGCAGGCTCGGTCGCTGTTCTACGTTTCGCAGTGGTTCGCCGATCAGGGCTTCGCGGTGTTGGTGACCGACGGCCGCGGCACACCGGGGCGGGGACCCGACTTTGAGCGCGAGGTGCGCGGGGATCTGGCCGGCCCGGTGCTCGACGACCAGATCGAAGCCCTGTACGCGATGGCCGAGTTGAACCCCCGACTCGATCTCGACCGCGTGGCGATTCGGGGGTGGTCGTTCGGCGGTTATCTGGCGGCGTTGGCTGTGCTGCGCCGTCCCGACGTGTTCCGTGCCGGGATCGCCGGGGCGCCGGTGACGGACTGGCGGCTGTACGACACGCATTACACCGAGCGCTATCTGGGCCATCCGGATTCCGAGCCCGAGAACTACGAGCGCAGCGACGTTCTGTATGGCTCGGCGCAGGTTGACGACTCGACAGGCGTGCCCCCGCTGCTGTTGATCCACGGTCTGGCCGACGACAACGTGGTTGCCGCCCACACTCTGCAACTGTCACGCGCTCTGCTCGAGTCCGGCCGCCCCCACACCGTGCTCCCCCTGTCTGGCGTCACCCACATGACCCCCCAAGAAGAAGTCGCCCAAAACCTCATGCTCCTCCAACTCCACTTCCTCCGCTCCGCCCTGAGTTGAGTTCCGCAGCTTCAACCCATCTATTCCTACGGGTATCGGAGCGCGGCGACGGATCTGGGGAGGCCGGAAAGGGCGAGATGGTCGAGGACTTCGCCTGTAGTCATGGGCGGCTTCTTTAGTTCTGCCGCCTGCGTCTCAACGACAGCCCGGACTGTGCTCGGTGCCAAATCGATGAGGTGCAAGACGAAGATGTCGGGAGTTTGAGCTTCGATGTTGTAGGGCTCGAGTGTTGATTCAGGAAAGTCGGCAACATTCTCGGTCACGATTACTCCCGAGTTGGCCCGGATCGCGGCAGCGAGTACGTGTCGGTCGTCGGGGTCGGGCAGATCAAGTCCGTCAATGAGACCTTCAAAACCGGTTGTGAGGCAGTCAGGCACTGCCGCGCACATGAGTTCACGCGTTCGTTGGAGTTGCTGTTCAGTGAGGTCCGAGCGGCGGCTGAGAATCGCCTTGACCATCTCATCGAGGATCTGGTCGGTCCACCGGGCTCGGAAGAGCTGGGCCATGCCGAGTCGCACCAGCAGGTCACGAAGCCCCGCGGGGCAAAGGACGCAGGCGTCGTAAGTCGCGCCGAAAGCCATCGTTGGAGCTTCCTAGTAGTCGAGTCCGAGGCGTTGGGCTTCAGCGGTAAGACAGTCGGCCGCGGCGGAGCGCTCGGCGTGGTCGATCTGCTGATAGGTGATCAAGTCTGATAGAAGGACGCGCCGCCGGTTGCCGACGCGACGATGGGGGATTTTCCCTTCCTCAAGTAGTTTCACGAGGAAGGGGCGCGAGACGTTCAACAGATCTGCCGCTTGCTGGGTTGTGAGTTCCGCGTGAACCGGGGCAACGGTTACGGCGTTTCCGTTGGCGATCTGGGCGAGAACTTCGACTAGTAGTCTGAGGGCATCGCCGGGAACCATGACCGTAGCGTCGGTGCCATCGGCAACTAGCTTGACGATCAAACCATCGGTTGCGGGTCGTTCACGAAGGAAGCGCTCCAGAATCTCGACGGCTTCGGCGGCTTGAGCGACGGTCTCGTCGTCGGGAACGTTCAGTTTGTGCTCAAGCAGTGCGTTGGGTGCCATCGACGTGTGTCTTTCTCGTGCTAGGGGGCGCAGGTGGTGTTACCTAGGAGTGATCTGTACGCATTAGACAGCAATAAACGTAGCATTATTCGAATTATTCGCAATAGAAATACATTCGAATCTAATGAACTAACCGGATTTCGGTTCGCGACTCCTCTGGTTTGTCAAGCGTTGGGCCAGCGGGTGGCGATGATTTGGTCCCTCGCTTCGGGGTCGGTGATGGAGATCGTGGAGGTGGGGGTGCGGTGCCAGAAGATCTCTTGGTCGCCTTTGCGTTCCCAGACGGGGTGGTTGGACGGGTCGATGCTGACGCGGGCCAGGTGGTTGCCGTCGACGGTGTGGAACTCCCAGGTGACGAGGGTCAGAGCGGCGTCGCCCATGCGTGAGCGGATGAGGTTTTGGAGGTGTTGGCCCCAGAGGTCGTGGTCGCCGCGTTCGCCGCGTTTGGAGAAGGTGGCGAAGTCGTCTTCCAAGCCGTACACCGAGCCGTCGTCGGCCACTCCGATCAACAGGGTGCCGCCGAATTGGGAGTTGGCGAAACCGGCGATGGTCTTGACGGCCGCGTCTTCGATGACGCCGCCTTTACGTTGGGCGTTGACGTCCCAGCGTAATGTGGACTTGTACTCCAGGTAGAGCGATTCTCGGTCTGGGCCGATCAGGTCGCCGATGGGGCAGGTTCGCTGGCGGGCGACGATCGCGCGCTTCTGCACGTCGGGCGCGAACACAGCGATGAGATCGGCTTGAAGTTCGCTGCTGTCCAAGTAGTTGAACACCACTTTGTTGAAGCGGTCGGGGCGTGACAGCAGCGCGTCTTGGAAGCGCGTGGGGAACACATGGTCGCGGAAGGTGGCCTCGTCGTTGTTGGCCGCCTGGTTCTGAATCTCTATGTCGGAGACCAGGTCGCCGGCAGCAGCCTCGAACACCAGACGGTCCTCGTCGGTCCAGTCGGTGCCGAAGCGCTCGTTGATCCGGGCGATGATCTGGGAGAGGCGTTCGGCCTCGGGATCGGTAACTGGCCCGGCACCGGAGTAGATGGTGGTCACCTCGGCTTCACCGCTCGGCAGTTCGATCGAGCCGTCGAAGGCGAGGGCGTGTCGTAGGTGCGTGAGCTCTACCTCGGCACCGAGGTTGATGCTCTCGGCTCCAGCACGGTCTCGTATCAGTGCTGCCAAGGCGCGGCAGAAGCGGTAGTCGCGCTCGAGTTCGACGTTGCGGAACGGAACGACGAGCGACAGGAAGCTGTAAACGCGCACGAACCGGCCGAGAGCGTCGCGGAAGGCGTCTTGGTCTTCTTCGGTCAGCGCCTTGAAACGGTCGACGGCGGGCTGCATGGCCGCGTCGACTTGGGCGTGGGTGCCCTCGCTAAGCAACAGGGTGGAAGCCCGCTCCATCTCGCCGACGTCGAGCACGTCGAATCGGTCGAGTTCGTAGCGGGTGTCGAACAGCAGGTTGGGATCGGTGGGCGGGGCGACGGTCTTGCCGTGGTAGACGGCGAACGCGTCGCCAATCTCGTCTGCTTCGTTCACGAAGTCCACGACGAATGTGCCGGTCTTGGCGGGGTGGATGCGGTTGAGCCTTGACAGGGTCTGCACCGCCGCCAGGCCGCTCAGTGTCTTGTCGACGTACATGGCGGCGAGTTTTGGCTGGTCGAAACCGGTCTGGAACTTCTCGGCGACGACCATGATCTGCCACTCGTCGGTGTCGAAGCGTTCGGCGGTCTGTGATTCTCCGAAGCCGTTGGCTTTGGACTCGGTCAAGCCCTCTACCTCGCCGGAGAACGCCACGAGCACGCCGAGGTTGTAGCCGAGGTTGTTGGCGTGTTTGCGCAGTGCTTCCCACATGCGAACCGCATGGGGCCGTGATGAGCACACGACCATCGCTTTGGCTTTGCCGTCTACTTGACGAGCGATTTTGGTGCGGAAGTGCTCGACGATGATCTCGGCCTTCTGCGCCAGGTTGTCGGGGTGGAGGGTCACGAACCGGGCGAGCGCGCTGCGGGCTTTGCTGGTCTCGTACGCCGGGTCGTCGAGGATCGATTTCTCGAGATGGAAGTACTGGCTGTAGGTGAGGTAGCCGGCCAGCACATCCATGATGAAGCCTTCTTCGATGGCTTGTCGCATCGGATACAAGTGGAAGGGCTCGTGCTTTCCGTCACTGACCTCGCCGAACATCTCGAGGGTGCGCCCCTTGGGTGTGGCGGTGAATGCGAAGAACGACAGGTTGGGCTGATGCCCTCGTGCGGCCACTGCCTCGGCGAGCAGCGTCTCGGCGTCGGTCGGTTCGTCCTCGCTGTTGGGATCGACTTCGGGTTCGGACGAGCCCAGGGCACGGCGCAGCTCCGCAGCGGCTTGGCCGGTCTGTGATGAGTGGGCTTCGTCGACTATGAGCGCGTAGGTGTGGTCGGGCAGCGAGTCGATCTTGTCAAGGATGTGGGGGAACTTCTGGAGTGTCGTGACGATGATCCGGGCTTGCTCGCCGGTGAGGGCTTCGGCCAGCTGCGCCGATGACTCGTCGATGCGCTGGACTACGCCGATGGCGTGCTCGAACTGGCTGATGGTGTCTTGGAGTTGCCGGTCGAGCACGATCCGGTCGGTGATGACCACCACCTTGTCGAACACTTTGGTGTCTGTGTGGTCGTGCAGCGATGAGAGCCGGTGGGCCAACCAGGCGATCGAATTGGACTTGCCGGATCCCGCTGAGTGCTGCACGAGATAGTTGCGGCCCGCGCCGTTTTCTTCAGCGTCGGCTTCGAGGAGGCGCACGGCGTCCCATTGATGGAACCGTGGGAAGATCACCTCCGGTTTGGCCCTTGAGCCTTTCGATGGTTTCACGACATGGATGAAGCGGCCCAAGATGTCCATCCAGGCGTCGCGGCTCCATACCTGCTGCCAGAGATATGACGTGCGGTGGCTGTCAGGGTTTGGCGGATTGCCTGCGCCGAGCTTGTGACCCCGGTTGAACGGCAGGAACCGCGTTCGGGTGCCAGCCAGGCGGGTGGTCATCGCCACCGACGACGGATCAACCGCGAAGTGCACCATGCCGGTCCTGCTCAGTGTCCGGTTGCGTTGGGGCCGGTCGTGGCGGTATTGGGCGATGGCGTTCTCGACGGTTTGGCCTGTGTAAGGGTTCTTGAGTTCGGCGGTGGCCACCGGGATGCCGTTGACGAACAGCGCAAGGTCGATGGTCTTGCTGCTGGAGGGATCGAAGGGCAACTGCCGGGTGACGGTCAACACGTTGGCTTCGTAACGCTCCGTTAGTTCTGGTGTGAGTCCGTGGGCTGGCTTGAAGAACGCCAGCTGGATTGTGAAGTTGCGGTCCACTACTCCGTTGCGCAACACGTCGACCGTGCCTCGCCTGTCGAGTTCGGTTGCCAGCCTTTGCACGAACCCCGACTGCGCTTTGTTGGCATCGCCTCCGTAGGCCGAGTCCACGAGCCGCGCCCACTCTTCGCCCTGGGTCGCGCCGATGAACACGAACAGATCGGCCGTGTCGACACCCGCCTCAGCGTCGAAGTCCCGCGGCCCGTCCCCAACATTGCCGACCTTGGCCTGCCGATAACCCCGTGTTCAACCAGCCAGGAGGCAATGCCATCTTCGAACGCTGCTTCAGATGCAGACTCCACCGTCACCTCCCCCTCGGCCTGAACACCCCACACACCCTAGAACCAAGCGAGCCGGACCGTGATTCGACGGCACTGAGATGGCGGCGATCTCTGGATCGACTTGCTCCGTGAGTTGGCTGCCTGTAATGACGGACGATCCCGGGTTCCTTGCTTCAGGGTGTGGCAGGTCCCTCGGACAGCAAAGAATGACGGATTGTCCATATTGAAGAAAGCGTTGCGGCATTTGACACGACCGCGTAACGTTACGAGATAGCCCACCCGGCCCTTTATGGGCCGGGTTTTTCTTACCAGCCAGTCGGCTTGCCCAGTTCACCCACCGGGTCAGGTAACTGGCAGTCCCGAAAGTCTGGGTCCGGGATCGGCGGTTGGGTTGGATGAGCGTGTCGTATTCGTCGACGATCTCACCGTTTGAGATCGTGATGCACGCGAACTCGACGATTCGGTCGTGTTTGGACAACCCGGTTGTTTCCGTGTCGATAACCGCAAACCTTGTTGCTGTGTGCCTCTTCCTTCGCATTGTGCCGTTCCTTGTTACAGGTCGTGTCCGGCCATGGCCCTATCTAGCCGCACATTACGGACCGGGTGTGACAGGGGTGAGCACTCCAAGGCGCTCCTATTCGGCGAATCGGGTCAAGGGCCTCGGGTTGGGTGGTTGGGGTCGATGATCTTGAAACCGGTACTGGTTCGGACGACCGTGTAGCCGTGATCGTGGATGTTGTGGTGGCAATTTGGACAGGCAAGACACATTTTGTCGACATCGGTCAACCCGCCGTGCTCCCATGGGACGATGTGGTGGATCTCACATCGTTCTGGGCCGGCAGCGCATCCGGTGCAGTGCCGGTCGCGGGCGATGATCGCCTTGATCTGCGCTGGAGTCGGGAACCTCCTGTCGCGCCCGACCCAGAGAGGCTGTCCCCTGCCGTCGAAGATCATGGGCGTGATTGTTGAGACGCACATAAGCCGCTCCAAGGCGCTCTGGGGGAGAGCCTCACCGCCGACGATCTCAGCGACGCCCGCGGGATCGTCGCCGCGCAGCCGTTCGATGTCTGCGATGACGCTGAGTTGCATCCGCGCGCTGTCGGGCCGTTTATTCGAGATGGGACCGGATATCAGCGAGGTGAACGCGTCTGCCCGTCGTTGAGTGGGTGTTCGGACCTCGTCGGGGGTGCCGTCGCGTCCGCCGTCGTCTCGCCACAGACGGTCGTACTCAGCGCTGATCGCCTTGCGCACCTGCTGGTAGCTGACCTGATCCAACTCAGCCACGAGAACACCCATGCCGGCGTCGTTAACCCAGTCTTTGAACGACCGGTTTCGGCGCTGTCGCTGATACGCGTCAGCACCGTCGTCGGGTTGGTTGCGATTCGCCCATCGCCGCGAGTGCTCGACGAAGGCGTCGACAGACGACTTCTCAGCCAGGGGTGCCAGTTCGTCGTCAACCTGCTTGGCGGAAGTCTTCGCTGCCGCTCCGACCGCTGCGGTTGCATGCTCCACGGTGATAGTGCCCTTCGCCAGCGACTCAGCCAATCTCGGCATCTCGGCGAGCCCTGCGGCGGTCTTGGCGACACTGTTGGCACTGCGAGTCGACATGCGCCCGGATTCCCGCAGCACTGTCTTGGAGTTCACCCCGCCGTCGCCCAAGGCTTCGATCTCGATCGCACACCGCGTCTGCAGTGCGCTGAACGCGGCGATCACCCGCCCCGCGCCCTCGACCAGTCCGGCCAAATCGCTGCGCGACAACCCCGATGTGCCTATGGACTTCGCCTGCTGAACCAGTGAATCGAACATGATTCAAAACTAACAACGGGGTATGACACTCATAGACAGCAGGTTTGGTGCAGAAGGCGCGATGTCCCACCTCATCTGAGAGACCCGATGTCGTGCCGTTCGGTTGTACAAGTATCCCCAAGGGAATCGCTGCTATGCGGTCGTCGATTCGGAGAGCTGTGTTCGTGCTCTCGCGCGGTAAATGTCACACCCCTCAAGTACATTAGCTCTAGAGTTGGATGAAGGAGGAGCAACGGTGAGCAGTGAAACGGTCGTAGACGTTCTCAATAGCGCGGAGACACAAGAAGCAATCCAGTTCAACCTTGATTTAGTGGGGTGCACCTGGGAAGAACTTCAGCAGCAGGCGAAAGCGGGCCAGTTCACGTCAGAGACGGCCCGACGGGCCTGGTTCATGGTGTCCTCCCTTGTTGAAGCCGGTTGATCTCCGCGCGGCCGCTCGCGATTTCGCGGACCAAACATCGAAACTTCTTAACGGTACGGTCACGCACGGGATTCGAATGAGAGCCGTCGTGAGCGGCCACGTCGCAGTGGTCGGTTACCATGTCTTTCGCGAGTCCCCCAAATCTGAGCCCATCCCACTCACCATCGACGGGAAACCGCCATCTCTGTTTCTTTATGTTGCCCACACGCTTGTCATGGACGAATGGGACAAATTCCTCGCAAATTCACGGAGCACATACTCACTTCAAATCGGGACCGGTGATTCCGCTCAAACGCTGCTGACCTACGACTACGTTCGCGATCCACCCAACGAGTATCCAGCCGCGCACCTGCATGTTTATGGGCCAACGGATGAGTTTGATCGCTTAGCCTCGCTACGATCGATCCGTGCTAAAAAGACGTCCGACCTGCACATACCTGTCGGCGGGCGAAGGTTCCGTCCATCTCTTGAAGACTTGATTGAGTTCTGCATCCTTGAGGAACTGGTCGAATCGAGACCCACCTGGGTTGATGTGTTGACGGAGTCTCGAGACCTCTACCGCCAGCGGCAACTATCGGCAGCCGTTCGCAGATCTCCAGATCAAGCAGCGACGGTCTTGCGGAACAACGGGTGGGCCGTCAAGCCACCTGCCTGACCGTTCTGAAGGGGAGCTCGCAGTTCGATAGTCATCCAAGGGTTTGATCGCATTATCGCCACGATCAGATAGAGGCGAACTTAACTGGCTCTTCGGAAATTAGGGGGGAGTGGGGGTCCGCGGTTGAATGCGGGGGGTCCTCCAGGATCGGTGCTGTTGCGGCTGCTGGATCTGGGGGTCTCCTGTGGGCACTGGCCCTAGACGTGTGTGAGTTGGTCGTTGGACTCGGAGATGTCGGGGTTGCGGGGGTTGGCGATGGTGGCTGTGGGCTGCTGCGTGTGCATGTCCGCAGCCCGGCGCGCGGGCTGTGTTGTGGTGGTTGCGGCGCGTTGGTGTGGTCCAGGGGAGCCCGGGCGGCGGAGTTGGTGGACTTGCCTGCGTTCGGTCGTGGGGTTCGGTTGGTGTGGCACAAACGCCGCTGGAGATGTCCTGACGGTGCCTGCGGTGTGGGATCGGTCACCGAGCAGAACGTTTGGATCGCGCCGCGGCGGGCGTTGTTGACAACCCGTGCCGGCCGGTGGGCGACGCGCCAAGTCGGCCGCGGCCGCGCGGTGGGAGATGTTGCTTCGGCGCTGGGTTGTGACTGGCACACTGTCAACGCGTCGGTTCGTCGTTGGGGCCAGGCGCTGTTGGATGCTGACAGCGCGAGGATCTCTGAGGTGAACGCGTTGGGTCTTGACGAGACTCTGTTCGTGCGGCGGGGCCGCTGGCACACAAAGACTTGGTGCGCCTCGATCGTCGATGTCGGATCGGGTCAGCTTTTGGACATAGTGCCAGGCCGTAACGCCAAAGCTCCAACGAAATGGCTGCTCAGCAGACCTCAACGGTGGCTTGATGGCATCAACTGGGCGGTGCTGGACCTGTCCGGTCCATACCGGGCCGCGTTCGGCGCCGCTTTGCCGCACGCCGAACAGGTCGCTGACCCGTTCCATGTCGTGCAGCTCGCCAACAGAGCCCTCGACGAGGTGCGCCGCCGAGCCCAAAACCAGACGCTGGGTCACCGCGGACACAAACACGACCCCCTATACCGGGCACGCAAACTGCTGCTCGCAGCCCACGAACGCGTCACCGAATCAGGCGAAACGAAACTCATGAGCCTGCTGCGAGCAGGCGACCCCCACAGCGAGGTCCGCGACGCCTGGCACCGCTGAAGAAACTGTTCGAGGTCTCTACAACACCCCAGACCCCAAAGCCGGACAACAAACGGTCAGCCAACTCGCCGACGAACTCCAAGACCCCTACCTGCCCCCAGAGATCAACCGGCTCGGACGCACCCTATGGCGCTGGCGCACCCAAACCGGAAACTGGCACCACAGCCAAGCCACCAACGCAGCCACCGAAGCCATCAACAACCCCATCAAACGCGTCAAACGCGCCGGCTTCGGATTCACCAACTTCGACAACTACCGAATCCGCTCACTCCTCTACGCCGGGAAACCCAACTGGAACCCCCTCAACCACATCACTCCCACCTAATTTCCGAAGCTCCACTTAACTGGTCTTTGTCAACGAACATCCGTCGATTCGTCGATCCTGCGAGCACCTCATAGATTGCGCTTCTCTGCTATGAGCGTGATGATGATCAGTGTCACCGGTCGTGCGTCCTCGAAGCCTCTCAGGTCGATCGTCCGGCTGACGCGGCCACCAGCGGTTTTCTCTCAGCGCCCTAGGTGTCGCGTCTCCGAGGGTAAACAAGCAGGTCCATCTCTCCAGGTTTTTTGGCCCGGTCGCCGTAGAGGGATGTCTGCGTGGGCCGCCGGAAGGGGGCCGGACTCACATCAATCTCGCGGCCCTCAACGACTTCGGCCAGTTTCGCAAGGACAATGTCGAACGTTCGCTCACGGGCGTCGCAGCGCACCAGCCATGCTGCGTCGGGGTGCGCTCTTTGCGCCGTGGCTTCGAACACTTGACGCAGCATTGTGCGGTAGGCAGTCAAGTCAACGTATTTTTGCTTTGAATCCCATTTGGGCAAAGCGGGGCCCTCGCCGATCGCCCACAGCCTTAGCCAACTGTCGGCCTTGTAATCGGTCACTCCGCTGTACGGGGGAGATGTCAGCACTAATCGGGCTGGGTTGGTCGGCGGCCCTAGGTCAGAGGCTGAGTCTCCGAGTGCTACCGTCACGCGAGCGCTGTGAGAGTTTCCGGGGATCCCTTTGCGGTAGCGCCAGTTGACTCTGGCGTTTAGGAAGCTGACGGGGTCAACTTCAGGGGGTTTTTTATAGCCGTTGTCGTTCCACCAGCGAACGCAGTAATCCGGCGACATGGCTCGACAGTGTCGCATCTGGTTCGAAAGCCCTTGGGGAATCTTGCTATGCAGGTAGTGGAGGATAAACGCGGCGACTGTGCGGTCGGTGGCGTCGTGTCGCCATCGCAGTTCGCGGCGAGCAGCGTGCAGGAACCCCAGTACGGTCCCGCAGAAAGCGAGGGTCTGGAACTCAGATCTCGGCTGCCGATCCTCTGGCGACACGGCCTGGGCGATTTCGCCGATACGGCCTTTCACCGTGTCCGGATCGGGTGCCGGGGCTGTTTTAGTTGCGGCGTAAACCCAGGCGACCGGGTTGATATCGCACGAAAGGGAATCCCTCCCGGCCACCATGGCGGTATAGGGAACGGTGCCTCGACCGCAGAAGGGGTCCAAAACTAACTCTCCCGGTTGGGTGAAGCGAGCTACGGCGTCTTGGGCAAAGCTGATGGGGAACATGGCGTAGTAAGGGCCCAAACGGGCCCATCGGGCCGCGGCAGTGGCGAAACCTACGGCACAGTCGGGCGTCGGCTTGGTCGAGGTGGCTGTCATTGGTCCGAGAAGATGGAAGACAGTATCTCGGTGCCGCGGTGCAGTGGTATCGCGGCGTGTAGATGGGCTCGCGCCAACGGAGCGAAACCGTCCTTGTAGAGATGGGTGCCCAACTCGTCAACGAGGTCTAGAGCATCTCCTACTCGCGGGTAGGCACTCGCCTCTACGCATGTTGGGTCTGCGCCCTCGGCGTTTACAATCGGAAGAGTCAAGACGGCGTGCTGTCCACTCTGCGACTTGTACATAAGGTGTCGGCCGTAATAGGTCGCCTGCCCATAGGGCTTGGAGTCCGGTGGTCGCAAGGCGATGTGCTGGTGGATGTATTCGACATCGGGGACCATCGCGGTGCCTGGTTGCAGTCGTCCGCGTTCACCTCGGTCTGCGGACCAGTCTAGTGCCTCGAGGTGATCCATGAACATGCCGTGCTTCTCGACTCCTAGCAGAAGTACACCCGCTCCGCCCTTGTCTAGGGAAAGCTGGTGGAGTCGGGCAAGTTCGTCTTGTATGTGCTTCTTGAGCCACGCAGCCATGCCGAATATGGCCAGCGGACCATCCATGACGAATCCAATCCCATCGAGCACATCGAACCGGTTGTGCCTCTCGAACCAGCGGATGAGATTTACCATCGAGAGGTGCTCTACGACGATCCTCACCATAGTGAAGGCCTGTTCGCTGCTGCCGTAGTCCTCGAATCTTTCGTGGCAGCGCAGTGAGTCCGACGGATACACCGTTTCTCCGCACGCTTCACAGTCCGTTGACTCGGACTGTGGGGTAACGTGCTGGTCACAGGAGTCACCCGGACACTGGATGGGGGCCGACCGGTCGTTGGTGATGGCTCGTAGTGTCTCCAGCAGGGTCTCGTGGTCGCCCGAGAGCGTCGCTCCGCTGATCTCGCGGTGTACGACTTGACGGAAGAACCTTTTGGGGGTGTCGGCGTCCGCGGACTTGCCTATGACGTTGCGTCCGGGCAGCACAGCGCTGAGAGTGTCGCATTTCTCTAGATCTCGGATGGCGGCGGGGCTTGGGATCGGCTCGACCGCGTTCTTGCCCAATTGGGACAGTTCGCGCAGCTTGGCCAAAGCGATCACTACCGCTGCAATGTTCAATAACGAAGCCTCCGCTCCCGGGTGCCCATTCTCGACTCGTGACGTCACAGTCGAGCCGTCAATAGCGATGAGACGTTTCACCTTTGACGAGCCGCGGTGTGGATCAATGGTGTCGGGGAAAGGTAGAGCGGCATTCGGTTCTGACTTCTTGATTTCGCCATCGAAGTCGCGCACGGCGGGGTTGTCGACTAGTCGGGCCAAAGTGTGGCCCGTCGCGTACTCACCGTCGTAGGGCACCTCTAGGAATCGCCCTCGGCAGTCGGTGCCTCGAAGATGTCAATCTGCGCCGGCACGGTGAACCGGCTGGAACGAGTTCTCATCTTCACGTACCCGGGCTCGTTTACGGCGATGATCCCGTCGGTGAAGTCAGAGAAGTCGTTGAACTTGGCGATCTGACGAGTCTCGTCGGTGTTGTTGAGGTGGGTAATGAACCAGTTCTCAGTGTTCTTTAGGATGTTCGCGTGGATCGATGAGGGTTCCTGCGTTGAGTACACGATTCCGATGTTGAACTTCGCCCCCTCCTTGGCGGACCTCACCCAGACGTCGGACATGTCACTGCTGTCGCGCGGCAGCAGTGTGTGTGCCTCCTCGACATAGACAAGCACGGCCGGGGGTTTAGACAGTTCCCCGGAATCGCCCACCGGCTCGGGGTGGATAAACGCATGTTGCTGGGCTCGGAAGATGGCTTTCATCACATCGCGAGCAGCGGTCTCGTTCATCTTCGGGTCGCCGGTGGACTGGTCCACGATCACAAGTCGGCCACCTTGGAGATGCTCGACGACATCGTCTGTGAAGTTCGACCCCGCTGTCGGGTCGTGCCACTCGCGGGCGGATCGGAGCACGTTCAGTCCGCGGGTGTTGGTGAAGATCTTTAGCAGGTCCAGCAGACGACTATCGGACCACTTCTTCCCGTGTTCGCGTTCATATTCGTTGTCGAAGTTCTTGAACTCCGTGGTATCGACGAACTCCGAGAACGCCTCCGCGAAATCCGCGGTCTGTGACCACGAGTTCAACGACAGCTGCGAATCGGATATGAATCGGCCCAAGGCGCCACTGTTGTCCATGGCAACTCTGAGATCGGCGTTGAATAGTCTGGATACCTCCGGGCCGTAGCTCGGCGGTGCGTAACCGGCAGCGGCGAGAATCGCCCGGTAGAACAGCAGCGCCCTGCGGTACCTAGTCCAGTCACCGGCCTCGGCGTGGCTCGGCGGAGGCATCATGTCCTGACTCACGAACGGCTTGATGTATCCGGCACCCTCGCCTGCCAGGAACTCGTCGAGTATCTGTTTGCCTTGAGTCAGGCTGCTCAGCGACTCGGCGGCGATGTAGTCGTCCGATCGGTGGGCGGGTTCGTGGTCCCCGTAGAAGTTGAACTTGGTGATCTTCCGGTCCGGGTCATTCGGGTGAGGATGCAGTCCGTAGGTCACTACGTCGCCGAGGTCTGCCCAATTGTGGTTGCCCATGTTTCGCAGGCAACCCTGGTCTTGTGGGTTGGCGTTCGCGTACTCACCGTCGGGATCGAAGATGATCTGCCCGACCCGAACGCCGTCCTCAGGCCGGCGCAACTCAAATACGGCCCGGGCAATGATCTTGACGGTGTTCGACTTACCGGTTCGGGTCATCCCAAAGAGCGCTGTGCGTTGAGCAACGAAGTCCTCGGCAGCGATGTTCACTGCTGCCGCGTCCGCTGGCGTAGCCGTGGCATAGCGCACGTGGCCGATCTTGGTGGTTTGGCCCCCGTCGTCGGCTCGGTTGGCGCTGTTGACGATCTGCTCTAGGTCATCCGCCGTCGGCTTGTACACTTTCAGGCCTCGCCCGCTGTAGAAGTTGTCGACATCGCTGCTGAACTGCCATAGGGATTCCGTGGCCGGCGGTGGCTGGTACGTGCCGAGGATCCGGCAGCGGACTCCTGAATACCTCATCATATTCAGGGTGAACAGATCCGTTACGTCGCTGTCGTCCCAGTTCCCGGTGCTGTCCGCCACGCGCTGGGCGGCATCGAAACGAGCCTGTCGCATTGACATGTCGTTCGGCAGCGGGGTGCTTGACACCACCCGCATCAGCAGGCGGGGCGCTCCAGGATCGGGGTGATTGTCGTCGCCCAGCCTGACGGCTACAAGCAGGCATCCCTGCTGTACGCCGCCGACAGCTTGTTTGGCACTGTCGTGCAATAGGAAATCGGCTGACGTGTAGTCGATCTGGATCACGTCACCGATAAGGCGCCCTGGATCAACGAACGTCTGCTTTTGCTGGTCGTGGTCCGCGACTATCTCGGAGAGTGCGTCACTCAGCCCACCGGGACTGCCGTCTTCGCTCATGTGTGCCTCGCTCGTTGGCGTCGGCGCAGCATAGAACCGACCGTCAGAGTCCCACAACTCGCCGAACCACTCGAAGGAGTAGACACCATGACAGGAGACACCCTCCGTTGACTCCACTCTGTGGGACGTTTCCATCGCCGACGCAGGGTCTAATTTACTGATGACGGAGGTTGTTGACAGTCGGGGTTTTCGCGAGAGGAAAGATCCGATGGACGAGAGAGACCAGCAGCGCAAGATACGTTGCTGGTGGCGGCCCCATGCTCGTGGGCTCCTGTTGTGGCCCATCCTGATTGACATGGCGTGCTTCTCGGCGAGCCGAAGAGGTTGCAGTCAATCTTGGTGCTTCGTCGGTAGGCTCTGAGTCACCGCGAAGTGTCCTGAGCCGTATGCAGACACTCGAAAGGATCTGGGGAATTGGGCGAAGCACCGACTCTTGACGGGGACGCACTCAGAGCTGTTCAGCACCGTGGTACACACATGCAAATCATCGCGTCGGCTGGATCGGGCAAGACCGAGGTTGTCTCACAAAGGGTGGCAGATCTTCTGGTGGAAGGTGTTCAGCCCGAGGCCATCGTCGCCTTCACCTTTACCGAGCGCGCTGCCGCGGAATTGAAGGCGCGAATCGAGGCACGAGTCACGACACGGCTTGGACCCGAGATAATTGACCGGCTCAACGGCCTGTTTGTAGGCACCATTCACTCTTTCTGCTTCCGGCTGCTGCAACAGCATGTGCCCAGGTATGAGACCTACGACGTTCTTGATGAGAACCGGCTGGCCGCTTTTGTCAGCAGGGAGGCACAGCGGCTTGGGGTCAGGCAGTTTGACCCCAATAAGCGACTGTTCGCTTCGGTCCAGAGATTCCTGCAAAACGTTGAAGTTGTCGACAACGAGTTACTCGAATTCGAAGATCTGCCGGACGACTTCCAGACGGTTCTGGAGAACTATTGTGCCACACTCACAAGGTACCGCCTGTTGACTTTCGGCCAGCAGATACGCGCCGCGGTTGAAGAACTCCAGAAACCTGAGATCGCCAGCCGCGTGCACGAGACTCTCCGATTCCTGATCGTCGACGAGTACCAGGACATCAACCCTGCCCAGGAAGAACTTATTCGACGACTTACAGGGCCTGACACGGAACTGTGTGTCGTTGGGGACGACGATCAAGCGATTTACCAGTGGCGTGGGTCCGATGTGGACAACATCGTCACTTTCGAACGCCGGTACGCGCCGGTGACGACATTCGAGATCACAAGCAACCGTCGGAGTCGACCGGAGATTGTCGAGGTGGCCAACGGGTTCGCTCAGTCCATCCCGAACCGCCTAGTCAAGGAGATGAATCCAACGCGACCCGCCGAAGGTTCAAGTCCGCGAGTGCTCGTGTGGCGCTCTGTGAATGAGACGGAAGAAGCTGGGTGGATAACTAACCTGGTTCTCGATCTGAACGAAGCTGGCGTCCCGTTCAGGGATATTGGCGTTCTTGTTCGATCGGGGGCCGCCTACGGGCGTCTGCTTGAGCAGTTCAATGCGTTTGACGTGCCCGTCCAGCCGGGTGGGCGCACAGGACTCTTCGAACAACCCGAGGCGACCGTGCTGGGCATGACTTACTGCTGGTTGAGTGGCATCAACTGGCGAGAGCAGTACCAATACGGCGAACGGGTTGAGCTTTCGTCGTTGCTTGAGGAGTACGCCTCAGTCTTCGGACTTCGGGGTGAGCCCCATAAGAACCGTGTAAAGAAGGTGATCAAGCAGTGGCAGACCCACGCGCAAAACAAGGACCGATCTGCGGACCTAGTCGGCGACTTCTACGAATTGCTTGACGTGCTCGAGGTTTGTGACTGGGACTTCGACAACCCAGTTCGTCTCAACGCACTCGGAACACTGGCTCGTTTCACCTCACTCCTAGCTGACTACGAGAGTGTCCGGCGTCGAGCGCGGCTGGACGCCGAAGTCCATGGGGAACAGGTCGGAGGCGAGTGGGGCGGCGAGTGGTACTACAAGAATCTCGCCCTTCACATCGTGAATTACGCCCAAGGCGCGTACGAGGGATTTGACGGTGAGCCGGATCTGACGGTTGATGCCGTGGACATAACCACAGTGCACCGCGCAAAGGGACTTGAATGGCCTGCCGTCTTCATCCCGTCGTTGACTGCTAGAAGGTTCCCTTCCTTTCGTACGGGTCAACGACAGGATTGGCTGATACCCCGCGCACTCTTTAACGCTGCCAGATACGAAGGCTCAGACGCCGACGAGCGGCGGCTTTTCTATGTGGCCGCGACGCGCGCGCGCGACTGGGTATCGGTTTCTCGCCACGACCGAGTCACCACGAAGAAGGTACGGTCGAGCCCCTACTGGGAGGAGCTTGAGGAGCATCACACCGATCCGAATGACATCGTGCTTCCTCCTATCGAAACGCAGTCCGAAGACGGTGTGGACAAATTGGCCATTACGTTCAGCGAATTGGCGTCTTTCCTCGACTGCGGTCTTGCGTACCGATTGCGAACCCTTGTTGGATTCCAACCGCGCTTGGCACCGGAACTGGGTTATGGCAAAGCCGTGCATCACCTCCTCCGACATGTGGCCGAACACACTCAGCGAACAGGGGCCGTACCTACCAAAAATGAACTTGATCAGATGCTCGACGCTCGCTTCTTCTTGCCCACCGCGAACAAGGCGGGGCACCGCAAGATGAAAGAAGCGGCGCGGCGGCTAGTCGGGAACTACGTCGAGAATCACGAACCGGACCTGCGGCGGGTGTGGGAGACCGAAAGGCCGTTCGAACTCCATCTAGACGGCGTGAGGGTATCGGGCCGAGCGGACGTGATCCTGGACAAGGAGGGTGGCGTACCAACGGGGCTCGCGATTGTCGACTACAAGACCTCGACCAATAGCGAGATCACTCCCTACGAGCTACAGCTTCAGGTATATACCAACGCTGGCCGAAAGGAAGGACTTGATGTACGAGCGGCGTATCTGCACGATCTCAATGGCACGCGGGAGGGCATCGCCGTCGACGACAGCAGCCTTGGGTCAGCAGAAAGGACCATTGAGGGCGCAGCGGCTAAGATCCGTGACAGGGACTTTGAACCGTCACCGGGTAAACGGTGCCGCGCGTGCGAGGTTCGCACCATCTGTAGTGCAAGAGTTCGGTAGGCGCGAAACCGACTGTGAAGCGCAGCTGTGTCCGAGCATCCGTTCGGCGGACCGGGTAATGGTTCACGCACCGACGTAGCTCATGTCACTGGGTAGACCTTGACGATCTCGTCGCCGTAGTCGTTGATGACTTTGACGGCGATGTTGCCGGTCGACGGCAAAGGGAACGGCCTGCTGACAGTCGAGTAGAGACTCTTCCAAGCCGCCTCGTTGATGTCAGCCTTCAGCGCTGTCTTCAAGCGCTTGTACGGATCTTGACCTCCCGTGAAGTAACAATGACGGACGAAGAAACTCTCGCCGTCGTAGTCGGTGTCAACCATCCAAAGTGCTACCTTGTCGGTCCTGTCCGACCTCACCATCCCGGTGTTCGGGTCATAGACGTCGACGCCATGAAGCTCCACGGTGACCTCCTCGTCTTTGACGGTGATTTCGATGTCGGGTTCACCGAACGTCGTGAAGAGGTTGCCCCCAGCCCTTGCAGCCAACTCCTGACCCATAAGAAGATCTGAGTTCATCCGCACGAGAAGGACTGGCACCCGGCCAAGAGATCGCACCCCGGTGACATCGAAACTCTCACCTGCCGCTACATACTCCTCGTCCGAATTGAGCACCTGGGGATCAAATGCGAACGCGAGTATGCACAACAAGTCGAGATTCTTGTCCCGTCCGGCTTCACGGGCGGCATCCTTCACAAAAGCGGCGCCTACCGTCCCGTACTGCGGTCCTATACAAATGCCGACTCTGCCGATGTCGTCGGGTCTTGGAGACTCGCGTGAACCGATGGCCTGAATATGAGCGCCTGCGTGTGGCTCAACCAGGTCGAACTCTAACCGTTCGGCGCGCATGCCATTCTGGATCCCTGCCTCGCGTAGGTTCTCGAGAATGGTGTCCACGAAACCATCGTTGGAGACATCTAGCAGCGGTTTGGGGGGCACGGTCTCAATGGGCCGATTTCGATGTGGAGATAGGCTCTCGACGGTGAACGGTCCACTTACGCGAACACGGGTCTTGTCTTCGTATGGCCGATCATAGAAAAACTCCATCTCGGCGTGCTTATCGATCGCGATATCTATCTCGCGTTGAGACATTCCTTCGTGGATGTCCGGGTTCTTCGCGATAGACCCGAGTGTGATGCGCGGGGTGCGTTCGTAGACGAATCCGTACCGGATTTCCCCAGCGGTTTCTGTTTTGGGCATCACCGATCCGGCCAGTTCGGCCTCAAGGACTCGTCCAGCTTCTGTATCCGCTACAACAAAATACGGATACAGTGCTCCAGCCAGCCGCTGACGGGCGACGGCCAACGCCACGCGTGACGAATCAATGGTGATCCAACGCCGACCCCAGCGTTCGGCGACGAACGCGGTTGTTCCCGATCCACAGGTGGGATCGAGGACCAGGTCGCCCGGGTCTGTAGCTAGCAGAATGCAGCGCTCGACGACCTTGGTATTCGTTTGGACGACGTACACTTTGGTGTCGGTGAAACCGCCTGTGCCGGTGTCGGTCCAGAAGTTTGTACGGACTTTGTATGGGAAGTCGTCTACGTAGCGTCGGTAGTGGATGCTGCCCCTCGTTGCGTGGATTCGGTTCGCCCACGCTAGCCGATCCATACCCTCCGGATAGGAGGCCTTCCAATGAGAGTTGGCACCCGGCACATACCGCTTTCCTTCGAAGATGTAAGGCTGTAGCACTGTCGCGGAACCCTGGCTCTGCAGGTCGCTGGGTTTATACAAGCGCGCTCCATCTGGCAATTCGTCGGGAGACTCGTCCCTTTGTAGACCGCGGGGAGATCGCCCATCCTCGAAGTAGAGCCAGCGGTAGCCCGGTCGATCCTTGGCCTCCACCCACAACGGGCGGCTCTTCAAGTGATCAGAGTTCCTCGCATACCACAAGAGGTAGTCACCGGTTCGTGGCAATGCTGACGCCTGTGTGAACCCGCTTGTCGTCACAAAAGAGATCATGCTGACGAAGTTCTCGGCACCCATGACTTCGTCGAGGAGGCAACGGACGAGGTGCACATTCTCGTCACCGATTTGCACGAACAAGGATCCGCTGTTTGTCAACAGATCCCGACTCACTGAGACCCGGTCACGCAGATACGTTAGATAGCTGTCGATCCCTTTCTCCCACGTGTCTCGAAACGCCTTGACCTGTTCGGTGTCGCGAGAGAAATAAGATGTGTTGCCATCCTTCACCTCACGTTTTCGTGCGGACACCTGCCAGTTCGACCCGAATTTGATGCCATATGGCGGGTCGATGTAGATCATCTGGACCTTTCCGCGGAGCCGTTCACGCTCGGCGAGACTCGCCATGACCTGGAGGCTGTCACCCAAAATCATGCGATTCGACCAGTTGGCGGAGTGCTTGTAGAACTCGACCAGATCGAGTTCATTGAGTCCGTCGAAGGTCTCGAACAGTGTCAGTTCTGGCTCAAGTTCGCCTTCCTTTGCGGTCTTGCGAAGATTCTCAATCAAGACGCGTGGGTCGATCTTCTCCTGTATGTACAGCGGAGGCGCATCGACCTGTAGATCGGTCTCGTCGAGAGCTTCCTTGCCCTGCCACACGAGCATCGGGGCGCGGATGTCGCGTGGATAGGCAACCTGCACAATCTCCTGCACTTCTTGTGGCACCAAGTCGTGGGCGTCGGCGGTGGGGATGTTGGCGCGGGTGTCGCCGTGAGTAATCGCCTCGACCGGCGTGGGAGTCTTCAAAGCCTTCTTGGGTGCCACAGGACTCTCCTTCAAGTCACCGGTTCGCCGATGATAGGGGCATCGGAATACAGAAGATCGATCGCGTCGGCGATACGTTGGTCGGCGTTAAGCATGGTGTCGATCTCCACAAAACCCCAGCGGCCCCAACCTCCGTCATTGTTCACGGCCGTGCACCACTGGTTGCGAGCAGTCTCGGCCTTCGCTCTGGTGGGTCCCGGGCTCTTCTGGCCTCCGGATACTTCAATGATGAGGGTCCGGTCTACATCATCGGCGTCGTGTTTCGTCAGGCGGACGAGAAAATCAGGTAAGTAATAGTGGCTACTGCTTGCGTGAACATAGGGGATCTCGAAGCCGAGGTGGTCGTTCTTGACATATGAGTGCACGTTGTTGTTCGTTTCGAGAAGTGAAGCGACCGTTTCTTCCCAAGTGTTGCCTCGCACTCCGTCCAGCACTACGAGGTTGACCGGTGATTTCTTAGCCTCGACGACCGCCCTTCTGGTCAGGAAGTTAACGTCGTCGGTCGATCCCTCAGCATCGAATCGGCGATACAGCGGAAGCAGGATCTTGCGACGGGCGCCGGGGTATTGCACCACCGCGTTGTAGATAGCTTCGGCTGCCCACGCCTTCGGTTCGGCGAGCAGGAGCATTCCTGGTTGTGTCCCTGTGGCAAAAGTGAGTTTCTCGTCGTACCAGCGTTTAGTGATGCGCAGCAGTTCGGGAAAGAGCCACGGCTTCAGCGCATCATCGTGGCCCGGGAAGTGGCGTTTCAACACGTCAGCCGCAATATTGAAGGCGATCTCTTGCCGGCGGGCCTGCGTGACGGTCTTGAGTTCGGTCTCGTCGGCCTCACCAACAATGCCCTGAGCCTGAGTCCATGTCGCCACCAGCGACTCGTCAACAGTGATGGGCGTTGTGTTCTCGTAGTCGAATTCCACGGGCGCTTCGGGAAGCTCGACGCGGTAACCGTCGAGTTTAGGAAACGCGATGCCGAGATCGCGGCGATCATCAACCGTGAAGACCTCGACGGCGGGCCTTCGAAGTTTCGGTGCCTGCACCGCTCGATCAGTGGGGATAAAGGCGAACGGCACACCGTATACCTCGGCGTACTCAGGTTCGAATCTCCCTTCCGCGTTCGGAGCGTAGCTACGTCGGCGCAGGCCACGCCCAACCACCTGTTCGCATAACAACTGGCTTTCGAACGCCCTGATACCGAGGATATGAGTGACGGTGTTGGCATCCCAGCCTTCGGTGAGCATCGCAACCGATACAACGCATCGGATCGTCTCCCCAAGCTTGCCCCTCTTGCCGACGGTGTTGAGAACCTCGCGCAGGATGTCCTGGTCCGTGAGTTGTTCGACATCGGCACCGGGATTGCGAGCGCGGTACTCCGCTTTGAAGATCTCAAGCTCCTTCGCGGCAGCTTCTTTGAAGTCGCCCTTCAATGCCTCGCCGGACTCGAGTTGAGCGGAGTCGACGATGATGGTGGGTGGTCGGTCAACCCAGTTGTCACCGTCGACGTTGCTGAGAAGCGGCAGGTTGCCTGGGCGGATGGTCTCGCGGCCGTCAAGTAGCTCGATGTCTTGCCCGGCAATCCAGTCGTAGACCAACTTCGACACGATTGTGTTGGGACAGACGATAATCATCACCGGTGGGGGCTCTCCGAGCGCTTCGAGTTCTTTCTCCCATTGCTCGAAGCGTCTTTCGTAGCTGCGGTATAGCGATCTCAGCGCGCCCTCAAGTACAGGCGGTGGTGCCCAGTCCGAGTCTGATTCCGCCGTCCTTCCTCGCTTCTTTGGAAGCTCACCACCGACATGTTGCCAGAGTGCCAGATAGGTCGGCTGTTCAGTGTTGTCAACATCGTCGTCTACGGGAATACGGGGAACTTTCACGATCCCCGACTCGATGGCGTCCATCAAAGAGAAGTCGCTGACCACCCATGGAAAGATGAAGCCCTCGTTATAACCCGAGCCGTTGAGATAAAACGGTGTGGCTGAGAGGTCATAGACGGCCTTCACACCAATTCGCTCAGCTATCGCCTCGACCCCACGGAACCAGACCCGAGCGTTCTCGTTGCGATCCTTGTCGTCCCTTTTGAGCCTAGAGGCACCGGTGCCAGCATCTAGCGGCTTGTCCTGGTAGCAGTGGTGTGCTTCATCGTTGATAACGATGACCTCACCCCTCCCTCTGCTCGAAAGATCTCGCATGATGCGGTCGACGACATCCTCATCGGACTCATGGAAACGACCATCGTCTTTACCGCCTGTGAGGATCAGGCGAGTGTTCTTCGATACGCCGTCGAACTCCTTGGCCAGCTTCGGGAGGAATGTGTGGTAGTTAGTGATGACTATCGCAGCATCGTCGAGCAGATCGCGAAGATCGTTTGGAACGAGGCCTTGGAAATCGTAATAGTTTCCATTGTCGTGAGGGAAGAGCACGCGAAGGCGGTCGCGGATCGTGATGCCGGGGGCAATGACGAGGAACCGGCTGGTGAAGCGTGCGTCGCGCTTGTTGTAGGCCTTGTTGCAGACCTGCCACGCGATGAGCATGCACATCACGATTGTCTTTCCGGTCCCGGTAGCCATCTTTACAGCGATGCGCGGAAGTCCGTTGTTGTGGAGGTCGTTTTCTGAGTCTATTCGTGTCCGGAAATCCGGTTCACCATGTCGACCGGCGACCTCAGCGAGGTAGATCGCCGTCTCCGCGGCCTCTCGTTGACAGAACAGCACGCGCTCTTCTCGCGTCGGGTTCGCCCAGTGCTGCATGAGCTTGCGGCTGATCGGGGTCACGAATGGGTAACCGCGGCTTCGCCAGATCTCGACCCGTTGCCGGATGTCGTTGATAAGGCTGTTCTGCTCCCGTCGCTCGCCGGTCGTGTCGAAGAGGTCGAGCGTGACTTGTTCTGTTGCACCCTTCTTGGCGCGTCTCTTCTTGCTCACCGGTACCGGAATGAACGACTCGCTCGGCCGACGACCCGGCATAATCTCACCAGTCGGACCGTTCGGCCCTATTCTGAAGTGGCGTTCCGGCGCCTCATACGGCGAGTTGAGGATGGGGTTAGTCAGTACGTCCATCAGTGGCCTGCTCTGCTGTCGCCGTAATGTCCCGCCGGGTTCGCAGAGTCGACTCTCCTTTTCATGGGTGCGAGTCTACGATGAACAGCCGACAGCGAGGAACGTCACCGGTCTTGCTTCATTGGCGCAGGCCGAGACGTCAATCTGAAGCAGCTCAATTGGTTGGTCAACAACACGCAATGTGTTTTGAGTCGATTATCTCGTTCAGGCGTAGCGCTTAGCGTGGTCAGTTTTGCCGTTTGCTTTGGCACGCCGGGGTCTTCCCGTTGCCTCAAGGAAGCCTTCGGGGGCCGGATCACGGTTTCTCTAGGAGGAGCCTCGAGTCGCTGTCACACCCTCTAGGCATCATGGAACCTCCCGGACGGCGCACCTGCTTCGGGCCGCTACGCCATGTTCATGTAGCAGAGTCATGACCCTAGGAAGGTGAACTTCCGCTCTGAGCTTCGCTGCCGTTGACACGTAGATTTGGCGATCGCGACTAGGACGGTTACTGCCACCGTTCACTGTTCCGAGCCGCCGAGAGTTCTTGAGGTCCGCGGTGATAGCGGTGGTTGTGATGCGCTACAGCCACCAGATCCAGGATTTGCCTTCGATGGGTGGGGCGTCGAGGAACGCGCTGAGCGCGGCGGTCATGTCGTCGGGGTACGCCAGCGACGCGCGGTTGAATGTCTTGGGGTTGGTGAAGATCAAAGCCGCACAACTCCCGTCGTCGGCGATCCGGTCAGCGAACAACACCGAGAAATCGCCAACATTCTCGGTCACCAGAATCTGGTCGGACCTGCTCGCATGCTCAAGCAATTCGGCATCGCTGGATCCTCTCAGCGATGGTTCCGCAGCCACGGCGATCACATCCCAACCCTGCGCCACGAGCGCCTCGGCGACCTTGGGCGAGTGCATCTCGTCGAGCAGCAACCTCACTTCGTGAGCAACGTTCGTTGGCGCCTCCAAGCGGCTTCTGCCTCCGACGCTGCACGGCTCCGCTCAGCAATCTCAGTGTCGATCTCCTCGGTGTGATCGGCGTAGTAGGCCAGCGCTGCGTCGACCATCGGCAGACTCAACCCCATCAACTCAGCGGTTCTGGCACGGCGATCCGTCACCGGGATATCACCCCCGATCATCGAAGCGATGACATCAGCCACTTCTGGTCCACCCACCAACACCGCCCTGCGACCGGTTGGACCCTCCCGGAACATGACGCCAGGATGAGCTTCCATCCGCAATCCCTCATCGATGAGCCGCTCAGCCAAGGTGGAAATGGCAACCTGCCGCCGTGCAGCGCTGTCTTTGAGTCTCTTGTGCAGCGGCACCTCAGAGAATCGTATCGAGACAACAGGCATGGCTACAGTGTAGTCGGATGTCGCCAAACTGCGAAGTTGGCCGGACCTGCCTAGACCAGTATGCCGAGGGGGGCTGCGGCGATGCGGTCGTCGAGGCGGAAGGCCGTGGTACCGGGATGGATAATGAGTCCTGCGCGGAAGGCATCACCGAGGCGGTCACGCAGCGCTGTGAGGTGGCGGGCATCGGCGGTGGCCACAGTATTTGAGAGCTTGACCTCGAAGGCGATGACGCCTCCGTCGGGAAGGTCGGCCACCAGGTCGATCTCGTGGTCACCGCCCGCGGTTCGCAGGTGCCCGAACCGCCACCCCAATCCGAGCGCCTCGGCAGCGGCCGTGATCTGACACACCACCGCACTCTCGAAGAGCTCGCCGAGGCGGGGGCGCCGCTCACTCAGAGAATCAGCGGTGTCGTGATGGTCCGCCGACGCGAGTGCGGGATCGATCAGGTGACGTTTGGGCCGCTTGGTCAGCCGTTTCAGCCGGTTGTGGGACCATCCTGGCAGCTCTTCGATCAAACCCAGCCGGTCCAATAGATCGTGGTAGGTCTCGCCTGTGGCCTTGGACACGGCGGCGGCGTGGTGGATAGCGGCGTGATCTGCGTTGGTCCCGACCGCGGCACCGTAGGCACGGACGTAGCGGCGAAGCTTGCTCGTATTGCGTGGCGTGGCGGCGACCTCTGCGAGGTCCCGTGAAACGGCGAGATCCAGGTAGGAACGAAGCGCCTCTTGGTGCTCCAGTGGTTCCATGCCGAGATACCCGGGCAGTCCCGACTCCACGGTTGGCGCCAGCTGCTCCGCCGACGAGAACGCCGACCGGGCGCCGCGTACCGCTTCGATCCCTCGCTCGGCGAGGTCCTCAAGCGACACTGTCGGAGCGACTCCCCGCCTCTCGCTCAACGTCATCGGTCGCAGCCGTAGCGGCAGGATCCGCCCGGCGCCGGCATGAATATCTGCCGTGACCGCAGCGCGCGATGACCCGCTCAAGATGAATCGGCCCGGCGACCGGTCTTCGTCGATCATTCGCCTTACCGCGTCCCACACAGCGGGGACCCGCTGCCACTCGTCAATGAGCACAGGACTAGGCAGCGACGAGCAAGCCGCTTCGGGATCGTTCGAGACCATCTCGGCGGTAGGTGGATGGTCCAACCGGAGCGTGGCGGCAGCCAACTGCGACGCGGTACTGGTCTTGCCTGCTCCCCGTACGCCTTCGACCAAAAGGGCCGGATGTACGCCAAGCAGGCGTGCGAGCCGACCGTCAACGCGCCGCGGGAGATACTCCATGCATAAAAGACTAATAGATTATCCACAATATGGCTAATAGATTAGCTGTTTATGTGATCCGATCACCTACTGATATGTCGGCACACGAGAAGCGGAAAGGATGGGCGTATGCAGTCATTTGCTGACGACTTGCTCTGTGGACACGTCGATCGCTTCGCGGTCGGGGCGTCGGGTTCGGGAGACTGCGGGGTACAACAGCCAGGGGAGGCACCAGAGGACCATGGCGATCAGCAGGGCGGTCTCGCCTGAGGGACCTAGACCGGGAGCGTAGAAGGGTTCCACGAAATAGTGCGAGATGAAGCCTCCCCGGTACGGGGTCTCACCGGCGAGACGCCAGAAGTCCTTCTCCCAAACCGTCAACGGGCACGGCAGACTCAAGATGTTCACCGCCGCGGTAGGCACCAGCATGGCCAGATACCAGCGCATCACCCGGGGCCTGCGCGCCACCACGGGAGCGCCGAAGACCAAGAAGACGGCCAGCAGCCCATGAGCCAGGGCCATCATGATCGCCAAGGACCAGTAGACCACGACCCCACACTACTGCGATGCCACCACCGGTGACAGAGACGATAGATGTGCCCAGAGCCGGCTAGCCCCAGTCCGGCTAGCTCCAGGAGGCCAAGAGGATCCCGATGGCGCTGTAGGAGATCAGCGGATAGCCGCCGTTGATCGCGAACAGCCGCAGGCTGCGGCCCTCGAAGGCATAGTTGATGGCGTTCGACGTGAAGATGAACCCGACCGCGGCCAGAACACCGAGGCCCAGTCCTTCGACAGCACCCTCAGCCTCCAAGCCCTGGACCAGCAGCGCCAAACCGGTAGTGAACACGAGCGCGGCGACAACGGCGATCACGTAGGGATACCACTGTCGAGGCGTTCCCTTCATGGCTTCCATATCGTCATCGGTGAGCCCGACGTCGGCCATCCAAGGCTTGGCCCAGAACGTGTACCAGGCCGCGCCGAGCACCTGGTTGAACAGCACCGCGACGAGGATGGCCCAGTAGTTCAAGCTTCCAAGATCGAGATTGTCCATGTGCTGCGTTCCTTTCCAGCTACTCGCGAGAGTACTCGACAAAGGCCGTGCGAACTCAGGTTGAGCTCAGAGTTGACGAAGGTCGCGACAGGTCCACGGCGCACTGTCAATCAGCAGTTCAGGATCTCCCGTCCACAGAGTCGCACCGTGTGCCGCAGCGGTCGCGGCGGCGAAGGCATCGGCGTACGCCATGGTGTAGTCCGACTTGATGCGCGCGGCCTCAAGCACCCGACGCGCATTGGGCAATTCGGCCGTCGCCACATCTCGCAGGTCGCGAACGGTCGCATGGGCCGCCGCATCCGCGTGACGCCTGCGGATGACGTAGAACACCTCGCCGAGGTTGATCCAACTGATAATCGGTCGTTGCGTGCCGAGCATCCCGGCCACGGCCGACGCGGCTGGTTCGCGGTCCTCGAGGTATTCGAGGATCGCCCAAGAATCCAAAACGACAGTCACGGCTTACCGGCGCGCTTCACGCTGACGCTCAAATCGGCGCTCGGATTTGAGGCCTTCGACCAGTTCAGAGCCGCGGAATCGACCCCTGAGCGGTTTCGGGTTCCGGCTCAAGCGGGCAGGACGCATCGCCAGATGATCGTCGCAGCACCAGAAGTCCACCTCGTCTCCCGGTTCGATGCCGAACCGATCACGCAGTTCCTTGGGTATGACGACTTGGCCCTTCGGTCCGACCGTATAAGTCATACTGTCTAGTATAACTCCGATGTTGGAGTGGGCACCGCTTCGGAGATCAGAAAGCGGCTCCGATCCTAGAGACGCCTGAACCGGGACGGTTTTGGCCCGGCGCCGGTTTCTCCGCAATGCTCTGGCGCAGTGGAACCTGAAGTGTTGCCAAATCGGGGGCAGATATGAGTGAAATAGATGACGAGCGACGGGCGCGGCTGCTCGACGGACGGGCCTGGGAGGACTTCTGCGACACGTTGAAAGCCGCAGGTCGAATAGTCATACGGGAAACGCCCGACGGCGACCCGCAAGACCGGGTCGAGGGCTTTCGCTACCTGACCCGCATGATGTTGATGGCCAACGGCCGAGTGATAGAGCGGCGCACCCCCGGCGCCAGGCCGCAGAGCATCTGGGTCATTCCGCCGCCGATGCAGGGCGGCATGGGGGTGCAGTCCCCCAACCAGGACCACATCGTCCAAGCCGTCGACCCCGAGTACTGCTATCGGATAACCGGAACGGCAGGCGACGCTTACACGCATCTGTCAGCGTGGAGTCCGCCGGTGCCAGACGATGTCGGAGCCACCGCCGTAGGACTCGACGCAGAGGATCACCTCGAGACGTTCAACCCCAACATGGCCCTCACTCCCCACACCGCCTATCTGCATGATTTCGCCGACGCAGACGGCACCGTCGACTTCATCCTGTCCGTCGACGAGCCCGCAGACGGGTCGCAGTGGATGTCGATGGCGCCCACAACCCGCGAGTTGATGGGCCGAGTGGTCTATGACGACCGGACCACCCAGGCCAGGCCACGGCTGCAGATCCAATGCCTCCAAGAGCATCCCCAGCCGCTCACCCCCGAACCAGAGGACATGGCGGTGCGCCTAGCGGTTGCTGCTCAACTCATCCTGGGCCTGCAATCCGACTACGGCGGATGGACCCGCGACCTCCTCACCCGCGAGAACCAGACCGAATACACCAAGGAGTGGTACGAGCGCATCGGCGGTTCCCCCGACGACCGGATCTTCGAGTTCGGCTACTGGCGAGTGCCACACGACAAGGCCCTCGTCGTCGAGTTCGAGGAACCGCAGACGCAGCACTGGAACTTCCAACTCTGCAACCACTGGATGGAGAACCTCGCCAACTACGCAACCGGCCAAGGCTACATAGACAAGGAGAACGCGGTGCGCGACGGTTCAGTTGTGCGCATCGTCGTCGCCCACTCCGATCCAGGTGTTCCCAACTGGATCGAACCCGTCACACACGACCACGGAGTCATGGGTTGTCGCTTCGTGCGACCGTCGACAGAGCCACAGGTTTCGTGCCGTCTCGTCGACCTCGCTGACCTGGCCTGACATCGCTGGCCAAATCTCCTCTTGACGACGGGCGCATTGTGGCGCATCATGTTGCATCCGTCGCACTTAGGTTGCCGTCTGAGAGTTCTGGGCCCCACGGGCTCCGAGAGCGCGGGGCGGTGGTGCGCATCCTTTGGGGGAGGAGGTGCGCCCACCGCCACCGTAGCCCGACGCAGTGTGAATGCTCGATTCATACGGCAGTCCAGCCTCCGTCGACGTGCAGGACGGCGCCGGTGACGATCGCGGCCTTGCCGTCGAGACGGAACAGGGCTTGCGGGGTGGGGGGCGGAAGTCGATGTGCCAGGAAACGAACGTTTCGGCAATGCTGCCCTTGGCGGAGGCGGATCCGGCAGTCGATGTGGCGGGTGGCGGAGTCAGGGCTGCGATGACGCTCGATTGAGGGTTCTCGAAGTGAGGGTGAGGGTGGTGTCGGCGTATCTGGCATCGTCGGGGTCGTGGGTCACCCACACGACGGTGCGGTGCTCGGTGCTTGTCAGCAGATCCCTCAGATCCTCGCGGCTTTGGTCGTCCACTGAAGCCAAGGGCTCGTCCAACAACAGCACCCGGGCCGGCGTGGCGAGCGCCCGGGCGATTGAGGCCCGTTGGCGTTGACCGCCCGAGAGTTGCGCGGGCCTGACCATGGCCGCCTCTGAGAGCCCGACCGCAGCGAGGTAGTCGCCAGCCCGGTTCCGTGCGGCGGCTCGCTTCAAACCGGCGCGGCGCAGTGGATAGGCCACGTTGTCCACGACCCGCAGATGCTCGAACAGCCGGTGATCTTGAAACGCCACGGCCACGCTTCGCTGATGTGCAGCGGTGAAGACAGATCCCGCGTTGTCGACGACTCGCCCGTCGATTTTGAGCTCTCCGCTTTCGAGACGTTCGAGTCCTGCAATGAGGCGCAGCAGTGTCGTTTTCCCCACGCCGTTCGGGCCGATGACCGCAGTCCGTTCTTCGCTGATGGCAGTATCGAGCCGCAGTGTGAAGTCTTCACGTCTCACGACCCCGCGGACCTCAATTCGAACCGGCCCAACCGCCGGCGGAGCCATCGGGCTCATCGGGTCAGCCACCTGCCGCGCAGGCCGACCAGCACACCGAGACTGACCGCAAGCAACAACACGCTGATCGCGACCGCAGACTCCGGGTCGGACTCCAGAGCCAGGAAGGCCTGCAACGGCAGCGTGCGAGTCCTCCCTCCGATACTCCCCGCGAAGGTGATCGTGGCCCCGAACTCACCCAGGGCTCGAGCCCACCCGAGTGCCAGACCAGCGCCGATCGCGCCGCGGATTGAAGGCACAGTGACCGTCGCGAATGCTGTCATCGGTCCCGCGGCGTTCACGGCAGCCGCTTCTTCGAGATCGCGGCCCTGCGCGACGAGGGCGCTCTCGACGGTTGTGACGAAGAACGGCAGAGCGACGAATGTGGCGGCCAGAATCGTGCCCGCGGTTGTGAAGGGCAGGGTGACGCCGAACCAGCTGTCGAGCCACTGACCGATCAGGCCCCGGCGGCCGAGCGCAAAAAGCAGGGCGGCGCCGGCCACAACCGGCGGCAGCACCATCGGCAGCAACACCACTGCTCTCACGAGTCGGGGGAACGGCAGATCGACGCGTGCCAACACCCACGCCAGCGGCAGACCCAGCAACAGGCACAGTCCCGCGGCGCTGAAGCTGACAATGAGCGAAACCCGGGTTGCCTCGAGGACCGCGTCGTCGGCGAGTCGGGTTCCCAGTGACGACCACGGCGCTCGTTGCAACAGCCCTATCAGGGGAACGACCAGAAGCGCCACGGCCAGCATCGCCGGGACCAGCAGCGGGAGGGGAGCGCGCGGCAGGCGGATCATCAGCACCGCCCCAGTTCGAAGCCGGCCTGTTGCAGCACTTGGGGAAGCAGGTAACGGTCGACCGTTGTTGCTGGACTCGGCGCGCCGACCTCAGACGGACTCGCGAGCGCTGCGATTCCATAGCGGGTGACGGCTGGATTTTTGCAACCGTCGGCACCCTCGAGGCGCGCGTCGTTGATCGTCTGAAGGCCCAGGCTCGCCGCATCGGTGGCGTAGACGAGTCCGGCGTCGAGTTCCCCGCCGGCGAGCTTGTGGGCCAGAGCGCGCACGTTGGGTTCGGCGGTGTCGGGGCGCAAGGTCAAACCGAACTCTTCGGCGACTCGCAGTGCGGTTGCCCCGCAGGGGACTTCGGGTGCGCAGAGACCGATCAAGGGAGCACCCAGGCTCAGGTCGTCGATGCTGTTGATTCGGGCGGGGTTGCCGTCGGCCACCGCCAACACGAGCCGGTTGGCAATCCGCGGCTCATCGACCACGACATAGCCGAGGTCGAGAATCTCATCGAGTCGCGAGACGTCGGCTGCGACGATGATGTCCGGTCTTGCCCCGTCTCGGACTTGAGCGATGAGCCGGGAGCTTCCGGCCAGCACCCACTCGGGTGGCGAGACGCTCCCTTCGGCCCGCAGTTCCGCGTCGATGTCGTCGGTGGCCGCGGCCAGCGAAGACGCCGCGAAGATCAGGGTTTCGCCGTCATCTGACGAACAAGAACCGAGTGCCCAGACCAGTGCGATCAACGGCATGATCCTGTACGCCTTGTGCATGGTTAGTGCCATCAGGCTCGTTCGACGACTACTGCAGTCGACTTGATGGAGGCCACGGCTCTCACTCCGGGTTCGAGTCCGAGGTCGTCGACTGCCTCTGCGGATATGAGCGACACGACTCGGTGAGGCCCGGCCTGTATCTCTACCTGGGCCATCACGGTGTCGCGAACGACCCGCGTCACCAGCCCGGGGAATCGGTTGCGAGCTGACACAGAGCGGGTTTCATCGGGCGGTGATTCAGCGAGCTCCAGCGCCAGGCGGGCCAGTTCCGGCCCGGCGATCTCTCGTTGCCCACCGGTTGTCCGCTGTGTTTCGATACGTCCTTGGTCTGCCCAGCGGCGGACTGTGTCGACGCTGACTCCGAGCAATTGCGCTGCTTCCCCCATGCGAAACTGGTTCATGCGCTGAAATTATATAAGAACTCTATGATTTGCGGCTATTCAAGATAGAAAGCTGTATGGGCGAGAAGTCCGCCCAAAAGTCCATCACTCCCGTAGTCTCAATCCATGACTAATTTGCTGGCACAAAGCGAAGGCCTGCTCGATGCCTGCGGAGACCAGGGTTCTTACATCTGCGAGCAGGTATATGAGTGGACCAACAACAAGCTCCTCTCAACGGGCGCCGACTGGCTGCTCGACCGGCCGATCCGAATTCTGCTGATCGTGATCCTTGCCTGGACCGCGTCGAAGATCCTCCAGAGGTCCGTGCTGAAATTCGCCCAGACCATCGCCAACTCTCCGACGGATCCCCGTCTGCAAACGCTCCGTGAGCGCGGACCCGGCAAGTTGTTGATGGAGGAGAGGGAGTTGAAGCGCGCGGCGGCGCGTGCCGAGACCATCGGCCTGGTCCTGCGGAGCCTCGGCGTAGCGGGCATCTGGATGGTGGCCCTGTTCATGATCCTCGGCCAGCTCGACATCGACTTGGCGCCTTTGATCGCAGGCGCCGGCATCGGCGGCCTGGCGTTGGGCTTCGGGGCCCAGTCGATTGTCAAAGACTTCCTCTCGGGCCTGTTCATGCTGATCGAGGATCAATACGGAGTCGGCGACATCGTCGACGTCGGCAGCGCTTCGGGCACCGTTGAGAAGGTGTCTCTGCGCTCGACGACCATCCGCGACGTCAAAGGAACGGTCTGGCACGTGCCCAACGGCGTGATCTCGAGGGTCGGAAACTCCAGTCAGCTCTGGTCGCGTGCCCTTTTGGACGTGGAAGTGGCCTACGACACGGATCTCGATCTGGCCCGCGATGTGATCCAGCAGGTCGGCGACAGCTTGTGGGAGGACCCCGAATGGGGAGGCGACGAGTTGATGGAGCGCCCGGAGATCTGGGGTGTTCAGGACCTCGGCGCCTCGGCGGTGGCGCTGCGGCTGGTGGTGAAGACCGAGCCCTCCAAGCAATGGGCCGTCGAGAGGGAACTGCGCATGCGGCTCAAGGTTGCGTTCGACAAGGCGGGGATCGAGATCCCCTTCCCACAGCAGACCGTCTGGCACCGGAATGTAGACGCCGTAGGCCACGAGGCCAAGGCCAAGCCCGCAGGCCAAACCGAGTCCGAAGACAAGCCAGAGCCTGAGGACGAGTCAAAGTCTGAGATGAAGTCCAAGGTCGGCGCGGATTCTGAGAGCCAGTCTGAGAGCTGAGCCCAACTGGCGCAGCAGGCCGGCCCGGCCGGTGATTGGCCCCACTGGATCGGGTCGTTCTAGGGTTCGGCCATGACGGATGCCAATAGCGACGAATCCGACCGCAAACTCCACGACGACGTGGTTTCGGGCAGAGCCTGGAACGACTTCTGCGATGCACTGAAGGTCGCGGGGGAGATGGTTCTCGAGCGTTCCGAATCCGATCTCGACAGAGCCGAGGGTTTCCGTTTTCTGAGTCGTCTGACCAGGGGAGGCCTGGCCGGCTTCGTGGAAGGCGGAGACATCCGCCACCCGATCATCAAGCCCTTGCCCGATCAGGTCAAGATCGGATCAGACAACCCCGACTCTGCATACATGTCGTGCTCGATCGACGGCCGGCTCAACTACAAGGTGTCGGGCAATCGGGGCACGGTCCACTATCTGTCGTTCAGCGCTTTCGCCGGGAACTATGGCGCCTCACAGGAGCGTCTCGGAACGATGGGCTTCATCGACGGCAGCGATCTGCTGATCGACGAGAACGGCGACTTCGAACTGTTCGTGGGTCCGACTCCGCACGACCACAACTGGGTCAGGACAGATCCCGAGCCTGCCATGTTGGCGGTACGCCAGTTCCATCTCGATCGCAGCACAGAAATACTGCCGACGCTGCGCATTGAATGCCTGGACCATGACGAGTTGCCGCCGCCGTTGAGTCCTGCACAGTTCGGCAGACAACTGGAGGGAGCGGTGATGTTCGTGGCCGGCTGCTCCCAGATCTTCACCGATTGGGCCGACGAATTGATGGACGAGGTGCCCAACGGGATGCACACCAAGGCGGGTCCGGCTCAAGGCGCCTGGGGCGACCCGAACCAGATCTTCTATCACGGCGCTTATGACCTGGCCGAAGGCGAGGCGCTGCTGATCGAGTTCGTTCCGCCCGAGTGCTTCTACTGGAACTTCCAGGTCGACAACCGCTGGATGGAGAGCCTGGACTACCGCTGGCTGCCGGTGACGGTCAACAAGCACACCGCGCACTATGAGCCGGACGGTTCGGTGAGGATCGTGGTGTCGAAGGAAGATCCCGGTTTCGGCAACTGGATGAGCACCGACGGCCACCCGAGGGGCTGTATCGGGTTGCGCTGGAACCAGGCGACCGAAGACGTGGAGCCGAAGCTCAGCGTGATCCGCCCGTTCGACTGACGAGGTCCGGTCAGCGGCGGCGGATCAGGGTGACCCCGTCGCCGACTGTGAGCAGCACCGCTTCGACTCGTTCGTCGGCAACCACGTGATCGTTGAAGGCGCGCAGGGCCACGGTGTCGGCGTCTTCGGCCCCTGAGTCCTCGAGAACCATCCCGTACCAGATTGTGTTGTCGACCAGAATGACCCCTCGGGCCGACAACCGGGGCAGGATCTCTTCGTAGTAGGACATGTAGCCCGTTTTGTCGGCGTCGATGAACGCCAGATCGATTTTCGGTTCGGGTGGAAGGGAGCGCAGCGTTTCGATTGCGGGTGCGATCTGCAAATCGATTCGATCGGCCACACCGGCCGTTTCCCAGTGCTCTCGTCCGATGCTGGTCCATTCCTCGCTTATGTCGCAGCACAGCAGACGACCGCCGGGCGCCAGCCCGCGGGCGATGCACAGAGCCGAATATCCGGTGAATGTTCCGACTTCGACCGCGAACTCGACTTGCAGAACTGTGGTCAGCAGGGTCATGAACACACCCTGGTCAGTGCCGATCTGCATGCCTGAGAAACCCTTGGTCTTCTCGTTGGTGGCCGCGATCAGAGCTTGTTGGACTTCGTCGGGTTGGGTCGAGTGAGCCGCGGCGTAGGCAACGATGTCCTGGGGCATCGAACTGTTTCGTGACACTTGGATCTCCTTAATCACACGAGTCTTGTGAGCAGGTCAGGCTCGATGTCTTCGACAGTCACCGCGCCGCACAACGCCATGGTACGGCGCATGCCGTCATCGAAGAAGTCGAGCAGCCAGTCGACTCCGAGTTCGCCCGCGGCTCCGAGGGCATAGAGGTAGGGCCGACCGGCCATTACCGCGTCAGCCCCAAGAGCACGGGCTTTGACCATGTCGCTGCCGCGCCGTACCCCGCCGTCGGCGATGATCTCGATGCTGTCGCCCAAGGCTTGGCGGCACGGCGCCACCAAATCGATCGGTGCGGGAGCCCCGTCGAGTTGGCGACCGCCATGGTTCGACAGACATACGGCGTCGACCCCGCGCTCAGCACAGAGCAAAGCGTCTTCGACGGTTTGCACGCCTTTCACGATCAATTTGCCGTCCCATTGCGAACGGAGCCAATCGATGTCATCCCATGACAACGATGGATCGAACTGTTCAGCCAGATGTTCCGAGAGCACAACAGCGCGTGTGCCGTCGGGTTTGTTGTCGCCCCTGCTGCTCGACGCGACATTGGCGAACACGATCGGGTCGCTGCGCAGGAACTGCCAGGTCCACGACGGTCGCAGCACCCCGTCGACGATGGTGCCGAGCCCGAGTTTCGGCGGGAGTTCCATCCCGCGTCTGACATCGCGTTCACGACGACCCAACTGTGGCGCGTCGACGGTTACCACCAGCGCTTCGTAACGTGCCGCAGCAGCGCGCTCGATCATGTCGGCGAGCAGTTCACGGTCTTTCCAGACGTACACCTGGAACCACAGACGTCGCTCTCCCTCCGCTCCCCAGGCGACGCTGTCGCTGGCCTCCGCCACCTCTTCGATCGATCGGGTGCCCATCGTCGAAAGCGTGCAGGGGATGCCGAGGCGTGCCGCGGCCCGTGCGACTGCCAGTTCACCTAGCGGATCGGCGACCCGGGTGAACCCGGTGGGCGCGAGCACCAGCGGCAGTGGCGTCGGGCGCCCCAGCAGCATGCACGCGGGGTCGATCGCAGACACGTCGCGCAATACCCGGGGACGAAAACCGAGCGTTTGATAAGCCCGCTCGTTTCCGACGAGTGTGAGCTCGTCTTCCGCGCCACCGTCGATGTAGTCGAAAACTCCCGCGGGCAACCGCTTCCTGGCCAACCGTCGAAGGTCGCCGACATCCGCGCAGGAGTTGAGCCGTCGCCGTCCGGGGTCGAACTCCAGCTTGCGGAATCGCAGAACCGACCGCAGCGAATCAAACATTTCTTGGTCGCTTCGCGCTGGTTCTCATTGGTCGCTTCGCTCTGTGTCTGATTGGTCGCTTCGCTCTGTGTCTGATTGGTCGCTTCGCTCTATGGCCCGGTCGTCGGTGCCCAGGTAGCTGGCGACCACCGCGGGGTTGTTGCGCACCGCCTCGGGTTCGCCCGACGCGATCACAGCGCCGGATTCGAGGCAGTACACCCGATCGCTGATGCTCATGATCAGGGGCATGTCATGCTCAATGATCAGCAACGAAGCCCCGAGTTCTTTGCGGATCTCGACGATCAGCGGACCGAATGCCTCGGTTTCACGCTGCGCGATCCCGGCGGTGGGTTCGTCGAGGCACAACAATTCGGCGTCGACCGCCAACAGCCCAGCGAGCTCAACGATGCGCCGAGTGCCAGTCGAAAGGTCTGAAATGAAGCTGTCGGCGTAGCGGCCGAGGCCCAAGAAGTCGATCAGGTCGTCAGCGTCGCTCCGTTTGCGCCGCTCAGCGGGACCGTTCAAGAACAGCGCGCTCTTTATGAACGAAGATCGCTCCCGCGCTTCGAGCGCCACCTGCACCGATTCACGCACGGTCAGCTCAGGGAAGAGCGTGGCTGCTTGAAAGGTCCTGCCCAAGCCCTCCGATGAGCGTCTCGGCGGGGACAAGCTTGAGATGTCGAGGCCGATCAACTCGACAGTGCCGACCGATGGCACGAATCCGCCGACGGCGTTCATGAACGTCGATTTTCCGGCGCCGTTGGTGCCGATCAGCCCGACGATCTCGTCGCGATGCACGTCAATGTCCACATGGTCCACCGCGATGTTGCCCCCGAAATTGACGGTGATGTCGTGGGTGCGCAGAACCAGACCGTCTTCGTCGGAGCCGCTTGGACTCGCCTCGTTGACCCGCGCCGCTGATGCCAAACGCCTTTCGCTGGGCAGCCAGTTGCGAACAAAGAACGGCCACATGAACGGGACTGGCGGCAGTTCGAACAGCAACAGGAGCGTGTAGAGCGTTTTCTGGCGGGCAGAACCAACGATTCTTGTGGGGGCGGGCGCCAGCGAATAGAGCAGGCGCGCTGACCAGAACCCTGAAGCAGCGACCGCCAGCAGCACGATGCCCCAGCCGTAGGAGTCGCCGTTGAACAGCTGCGGCAACGCCAGCACCGCGATGACAGCCGACGTCAACGCTTTGATGACAGCGATCCCGCAACCGCCCAAGCGAGCCAGATCAGACGGGGGCGCCGCGAGCTGGCGGGGGTCGCGGCGTACCCGGTCCTGTAGCGCCACAGGCGGCCGGGTAGTGGACTCGCCGTGAATCTCGCTGGCGCGTCGGCGTTCGACCACACCGATCAACGTGTTGCGCATTGTGTGGGCGATCTGCACGAACCCGCCCGGGAAGTACATGAGCACGAACAAGAAACCCATGCTCGAAGTGACAAGTCCGATCACAGGCTGATCGGGAAAGAACTTCGGCAAGCCTTCGATCCACAATGCGCCGAGCAGTGGACCTGTGATCGACCCGAGCCCGCCGATCACGACCATGTTCACGGTCTCCAGCGAATCGCCGATCCGGAACAGCGCTTCGTTGAAACGAATCTGACGGACGAGATTGCCCAGCAATGCCCCGCCGAGTCCGGCGACGCCGCCGGCCACCGCGAAAGCCATGAGCTTCATCCGCACCGGCGAGACGGTGTAGGCAGAAGCGGTGTCCGCGTTGTCGCGCACCGCGATGACAGACCGTCCGAACCCGGAACGCCGCAGACGCCCGAGTACGGCCACCACCACAACCAGACAGGCGAGCGTGAAGTAGAAGTAACTTCGCTGGTCTTTGAGGAACCATCCGAAGAAATAGCCGCGGTCGAAGAGCACGCTTCGTTCGCCGTTGCTCAGGAACGGTCGGCCGTACAGGTACTGTTCCGCGGCGATCGCAAACGCGAAAGTCGACACCGCAAGCATCAGCCCCCGCACTCTTAATGCCCCGACTCCCGTTATGGCTGCAACCGCGGCGGTGAAGAACACGGCTGCGATGATCGCCGGAATGGTGGGGATACCAGGCCATTCGAAGTCGATCAGGCGGGTGTCTCCGTAGCCGATGTCGAGTTCGACCCCGCGGTTGAATGCCGCAGCGCTCAATGCGCCGATCCCGGCATAGGCCATCTGAGCCAACGAGAGCTGTCCCGACCAGCCGGTGATGACTGTGAGCGAAGCGACGCATATCGCGACTCCGACAATCGATGAGTACAGCAGGAACTGCGATTGCTTTATTTTCTCGGGCGCTTCCCAGAACGACTGGTTGTCGTTGATCCAACCGAATATCTCGACGTGTCGCCAAGCAATAATGATCACGATCAGCAAGCCGATCCCCATGGCGATGCGGTGCATGTTGCGGATCCACCAGACGTCTCGCGCCCACAGCGGCAAGGGCCGCACTTTGGGTGCGAACGCCAACACAGCTTCGTCGTCGTTGCGGCTCTGCCAATACAGTGCGACAACCACCGCCACGAACACCAACAACGTGCCCAGACCTGGATCTCGGGTGAAGTTGAAGTTGAACAGATTCTGGGCGATGCCGAGGGCGATTCCGCCGATCATGGCCCGCGGGAAGGAGCGCATCCCGGCGATAACGGCCGCCGCGAGCGCGTTGGTGAGCGTGTAAGGCCCCAGATTCTCGATGCCGCTAGCGGCTGACCCTCCGCTCAGCAGGATCATCGAAAGGGTGGCCAGGAACCCGCCTATCGTCCACACGACCGTGGACACAACGTGCGGGTTGACTCCCGAAAGACGGCTCAGATCGACGTTGTCAGCCGAAGCTGTGATCGCTTTGCCAAACACTGTTTTCGACGCCAGCAGACCGAGTGCAAGCGCAACGAGCGGCACGACGATCAGCACTTGGACGTTTGCGCCGATGATGCGCAGCCCTTCATCGTCGGCCACGCCGGGAATCCAGGTGGTCAGCGCGGTCAGCCAGGAGACGGAGTCTTCCCAAATCGTGCCGATGGCCACCGGGTACGAAGTTTGCGTGCCTTCGATGTCCGGGTACGCCAGCACCACGATGGCACGCATCAGATCGGCGATCCCGACCGTGGCGATGAGCAGCACCACGCGAGGTTGATGAAAGAGCCGTTTGACGATGACAAGCTCGACGACCGCGCCGATCAACGCGCCGATGAGCAGACACGAGATCAACGCGATCCAAAACGGGAAACCCCAGTTGATCATCATCAACGCGAACAGCGCGGCGCCGGGCAACCCCATATTGCCGACCGCAAAGTTGATCACTCGAGTGCTGCGATAGATCAACACGATCCCCATGGCCAACAGGCCGAAAATGAGACCGTTGACCACTCCCCAGAAGATCACCTGGTTGGTGATCCAAACCCCGAGGACCGCGGTCGGCATCAGCCGCCTTCCTTCCCGAGGAACACGGCTCGGGCCAGATCGTCGCGAGCCGCCAGTTCCTGCGCGGAGCCCTCGAAGCGGACTTGTCCCTTCTCCAAGAATATGGCCCGGTCCGAAACCGCGAGGGCCACGTTGAGCGATTGCTCGACGATGATCATGGTCTGGCCGGCGGCGCGCAGCGTGTCTATGTGTTCAAGCAGTTCTTGGACGACGGTTGGAGCGAGACCCAAGGAGAGTTCGTCGATGATCAACAATTCGGGTTCGTGCAACATGACCCGTGCCAGAGCGAGCATTTGCTGCTGCCCGCCGGACAGGTCGCCGGCGCAGTCCGACGAGCGGCCCGCCAACGCCGGGAACATTTCGAGCACTCGGTCGATCCGGCGTTGGACGTCGGCGGCATCGGCGCGGTAGTTGTAAGCCCCGATCGTGAGGTTGTCGCCGATCGACATCGACGGCCAGATCCCCTGGCCCCCGGGCAGCATTTGGATGCCCAGCCGCCCTCTGGTTTCGGGGTTCGCGAACGTGGCGGTGCGACCCTGGTAGCGCACAACGCCGCGCTCGGGCGTTTCGAGGCCGGCAACGACTCTGAGGATCGTCGACTTGCCGGCCCCGTTCGTGCCGAGCAGCGCCAGAGTTTCGCCCTGTTGCACGTCGAAGGACACGTCGAACAGGACCTGTACCTTCCCGTAGCTGAAGTCGATGTGGCTCACCTGCATCACCGGAACGTCGGTTCCCGCGTCGATGAGGTCGTGATAGCCCTGTTCCTCGCGGAGTTCTTCAACGACCAGCGACAGGTCGTGGCGGACCCGGTGCGAGCCCTTCATGATGTAGTAGCCGCCGAGCGGCATGAACACGATCGTCAAGAAGGTGATCGCGGCGCGTTCCCCGACAGTGTCCTGCAGAAATGCGCTCACAAGTCCGCCGGCGACGCCGCCGCCGGCGAACATGAAGAAGGTGATGATCGCGGTGCCCATGCCGCGCAGCCGGTAGGGGACCACGCTTTGGATCGAAGGCTGGACCATCGAGAAAGCGGCGCCCAGGAACGTGCCGTTCAATGTCGCGAACACGACGAAGAGCCACACGTTCGGCATCGAATACTGCAGCGGCACGAGAATCGCTGCCGGGATCAGCAGCAGACCCATGATCCGCAGCGCCTTGTCGGGGGCCTCTCTGAATGTCTGGTCGAAGCGCTTGCCGATCCACGGCAGGAACGCGACGATCAAAACTCCGGTCGGCGCGGTCGCGAACCCCCGCTCCAGCGCGTCCAAGCCGAACTCCTCGTCCAAGAAGAAGCTCTGGATGGAACCGCCGGGAAACAACGCGAAACCGATGGCGACCATGGCCATGGTCATGTAGCGGATCGTGTCGATTCGCCAGATGCGAGCGAACGCAGCGCCGACTGAGATGGGGATTTCAGCTGAGTCCTTGCCGAAGGAATGGCCCAGCACGTCCCTCTTCTCCCACTGGCCCCGCTCCGGTTCAGGCAGCGCGAAAGCCAGCACTGCCAGGACGGCCACGGGGATTCCGAGGCTCAGATACGCCCAGCGCCAGCCTTCGCCGCCCCCGACGGCGACCGCGATTCCGCCGACCAGGATCGGGCTCGCCGCGTTGAACACCCGGCCGACGGCCGCGTTGGTCGCGAAGATGCGACCCCTGACGCCGATCGGGTAGGCGTCTGCCAACAGAGTCGCGTGAACGGTGATCGTGTTGGCCTTGGAGATGCCGGTGAAGAACCGTGTCCAGAACAGCATGAAGGCGTTGACCGCGAGTCCGCTGAGAGCAGCGAATCCAGCAAAAGCCATGCTTGCGAAGCCGATTATCGGGCCTCGCCGAATCCGGTCGGCGAGCCAGCCCATGGGTCCCGCCCCGAGCACGAAGAAAGCTACCGAGGCAACCGAGATGAAGGTGATCGTGCCGTCGGACACGTTGAGGGTCTCGGCGATGTCGGGGCCGAGAATGTTGATTGCGGCGCCCTCGAGCTCGTCCATGGAGTTGAGCGCGAGGAGCACCCCGAAGGTGTAGACCCCGCCCTTGTTCAGGCCGTCGCGGAATCCCATCTCGTCAGTGCCCACTCCAGGCAGGATGTCATCGGCAAAAAGCACGGCCTCGGATCGCTCGGCCTGGCTCTTTTGGCGAGCGGCTTCTTCGTCGAGCATCGTTGCGGTCAGCGAGGCCGCGGTGCGTGGCGCTTCGCTCTCGTCAGCCACTCAGATTCATCCTTGACGAAGTGCGGCCCATAGAGGCCGCTACTCTAGCCGACCATCATTTTGGGTTTCTAGTTGGCTACGGTGACTGTCGTCGACACGGGTCAGCGCAGGAACAGAAGGACTCCGATATGGCATTGTCGACCACCACCGATGAGGGTGATGAGCGGGATTGATCTGACGGACAGGGCTGCGGTCGTCACCGGCGCCAGCACCGGCCTCGGGCGACTGATGTGGACTACGCGGCGCGCCCTAGTCGGTTTCAGAGCAACTCGTCGGCGAAACGTTCTCGTCCAACTAGATCGCCTTGGAGCGAGATCTCGTCGGGCTCGGCTCCATCTGCAGTCGGTGTCAGACGTACGGCAGCACGAAGTTATATCTTGACACCGATGCTATGATATCACCATGAGGACTGTGATCACTCTTCCGGATCAAGTGCATGCGAGGGCCAAGCGGCGTGCCGCCGATCTCGGTATCAGCTTCGCAGAATTCGCGCGGCGGCTCTTTGAGAAGGAGCTCGCTACGCCGGCGCCGCAAGGCGATTTGGATGCGATCCGCGCAATGGTGAGAGGCGAGGCGTTCGACATGGCCGGCGACGGCAAGCGGATCGTTGGCGAAGCGTTCGCGTCGCAGTTCGCGGATGGGTCGCGCTGAAGTATGGACTGGTTCTTCGTCGACACCTCGGCGTGGGTGTCGATGGCCGACAGCGCGGAGGTTTCTCACGAGCGCGTCGAGGATGCGTTGAGCGAGAATCTTGGCCGGTTGATCACAAGTGATCATGTGCTGCAGGAGACATGGGCGGTTATGCGCTATCGGCACGGTGCGGCACCGGCCGAAACGTTGGTGAACGCCATCCGTGCGGGAATCGCCCGAGTAGAAGTGTCTTTGCTGGCCGATCTGGAGGTCGCGGCGGCGATCGGACGTGCGTTTGAGGATCAGGACTTCTCGTTGTCGGACCGGACCAGCTGGGCAGTGATGGAGCGACTCGGTCTCAGCGACGCGATCTCACTGGACCGCGACTTCCGCGTCTACCGCTACGGCCCCGACCGCCGACGCGCTCTGAACGTGCTGCCCTGATACGACAGAGTCGGCACCGAAGAGCCGCGGCGGAGCCGAACAATCGGATCGCGAGCTTGCCATCAGCAGGCCACGCCCCAAGGATGGCAGCATGAACGAACCTCAGTCTTCTCCCCGACCGCGCGCCGTTTCGTGAACCGGGCGCGCAACCTGTGACCGACCACCAGCCCTTCTCGCGCCGACGCGGCTCCGGCTGCGCCCGGCGACGATACCTCACTCAGACCGGCATGCCGTGGTGGGGCGGGACGTTCAGGTCGCCGATTGCGCGGGCGCGCCGATGCAACAGATCGACCGTGTCCCGTAGATCCATCGTGATGATGTAGCGCCGTGCTGCGGTCTCGGCCACGACGAAATCGCCGAGCGCGTCGAGGTCAGCCTCGGTCACGTCCCGACCGGCCGCGGCGAGCATGCCTTTCATCTCCTCGAAGGTCATGCTCTTGCGCCCCGTCGCCTCACCGACCCGAGCCAGATGTTCTGGCCGGTTGCGGGCGGCGGTGAACAAACCGGTACGCAGCAGTCCACCCGAGGGGTAGAATACCGAAGCCCGAAGCTGAGTGTCCTCGCTCACGAGATTGTGGTGCAGCGCCTCAGTGAAGCAACTCACAGCCGCTTTGGAAGAGGCGTAGACCGAGGCGGTGGGAACGGGAGCGAAACCGCCGTCACCAGAAGAAGTGTTGACGACTTGGCCGGGCTCGCCCGACTCGATCATGCGGGGAACGAACTCGCTCACACAGATGGCAACGCCGAAGACGTTCACCCCGAAGCACCAGCGCCAGTCGTTCGGCTCCTGTTGCCAGGGTTTGCCGCCCCCGCCGGAAGTCACGCCGGCGTTGTTGTACAACAGGTTGCACTTGCCGTGGGCGTCATACACGTGATCTGCGAGTGTGCTGACCGATGCTTCGTCGCTCACGTCGGTGCGGACCCCGGTCACCGACCCCAGTCCAGCCAACTCTTGTACCGCAGCGTCGATGGCGGCCTGTTCGATGTCAGCAATAACCACCGTGGCGCCGCGGCGCAGAAGCGCCCCGACGATGCCCCTGCCGATCCCTCCCGCGCCGCCGGTGACAACCGCCACGGACTGCGCGATTTCGATATCGGCAATGTTGTCAGGTGCGCCGTTGCCGTCAGAGGCAGTCATGGGATTCCTGGGCCTGGTTGAGCGGGTTCATGCCAGGGCAGCCCTTGGCGCGTTCGGGGATTTCCGAGTAGTCGATCGGAGTCGCCACGAATTCCTTGGTCGGGCAGTACTTCTCAGCGAGAGGCGCCAGCGCGTCGAGATCGAACTGGTAGACCTTGGCTGCATTCTGGGTGAGGATCTTGGTGGTCTCCTCAGGCGTCATCCGGGCGAAGGTGAGTCGCAGATGCTCGCGAGTGTGCGGGTGGGAACCCTCGATGTGGGGGTAGTCCGAGCCCCACATGATCCGCTCGACGCCGACTGAGCGGGCCACCTCGGTCTCGGCCGGCCGCAGGAAGGACGCCCCGATGTAGCACTGGCGGTTGAAGTACTCCGAAGGTGTGAGCGACATCTTGGCGACGGCCTCCCCGCCGAAGATCGACTCGGAGCCGTAGCGCGAGTACTTCATCCGGTGGTGGAAGCTGTCGAGCTTCTCGAGGGTGTCGGGAACCCAGGAGGTGCCTGTTTCGGTGATGACGTAGTCCAGTTCGGGATATCGCTCGAACACCCCCGAGAACATCAGGTGCCACAACGCCCGCTGGGTCCACCACTGCACTTCGAGCATGAACATCGCCAGCGATGCCGGGAAATGGCTGCCGAAGTCGGGGGTTGCGCCGCCGGCATGGTGATTGAGCGGGAGTCCGGCTGCCGCGGCGGCGGCCCAGATCGGTTCGTAGGCATCAGAGTAGAGCGGTTCGAATGGCGAGTCCGGCGGTGCTCCCGGCACCAGAATTCCGCCTCTGAGCCCCTGTTCGGCGGCCCATTCGATTTCTTTGACCGAGCCTTCCACGTCTCCGAGGAAGATCTGGGCTATCCCCGCCCGGCGCTCGGGCGCTTCGCTGACGAAGTCGGCGAGCCAACGGTTGTGCGCTCTCAAGCCGGCCCAACGATGCTCGAAGTTGTCCGAGTAGGGGGGAGCCTCGAATGAGGTGGCCGCGGGAGGCGCGAACGGCGGTTGGGTGTTGGGGAACAGCACCGCAGCGACAACGCCGTCCTCCTGCTGTTCGCGCAGACGCTCTGCGGACGACGAGTTGCGGTACGAGAACACTTCGGGATCGCCGTCGACGCCGACTTCGAGGGGAGTCCGCTCCATGTCTTTGAAGAGTTCCTTGCGGCGTTCGTTGTCCTGTTCCATGAACTTGGCCCAGTTGTCGAACTCGTCGAGGTACTTGGCGTCGAGGTACTCCCGGTAGCTCCAAAGACCGGCCCCGCAGTGGGTGTCCGCGCTGATGACTATGTGGTGTTCTTGGTGGTGTTCGTCGTTCACCGTTTCAGTTTGGCGCGTGTTTGTCAGTCTTGCGAAACGAGGTCGGCATCATTCAGGTCGGCATTGTTCAGATCGGCGTCGTTGACGCTGGCATTGCTGAGTTTGGCCTTGTGGCGCAGGCCGTCGCGGTCGTTGCGGTCGAGACAGTCGTTGAGGGCTCGGATCTTGTCGCTCGCAGTCGTGGGGAACAGGAACGGCATGAGAGCGTGCGTGACCGCAGCGAGGGCCGCCGTCACCAGTTGCCTGCCCACCCCGAATGCAATGCCGAAGTGCTGGCTGTACGTCTCGCCGTTGGCGTGTGGATGCGCGGTGAACGGATTTCGGGCCATGGGCATGAGATTACGGCAACCGTTGCCGAAAATCCTCTCGATTCGAAGAGTTGCGCGCGCGTCTTTTTGTCAAGCGGCCCAGCGGCTACTCTCGCATGGGTCGGAGTGGCGCAGAGTGTTCCGAGGAAGGAAATCGTGTCGGGAACAATCGGCTTTATTGGACTCGGAGACATGGGCGGCGCGATGGCTGAAACCCTCGCCGCCTCCTATGACTTGCTGGTCTTTGACCTCAGCGATGAGGCGATGGCGAAGTCGGTCGAGAAAGGTGCAAGGGCCGCAGCCTCGGGTGCGGTGCTGGCTGCAGAGTGCGCGCACGTCAGCATCTGCGTGCCCGACGATACGGCGGTGATGGAGGTGGTCTCAGGTACAGACGGAATCCTGGCATCGTGCCGGCCGGGCACTTCGATCGCGGTGCATTCGACCGTCCATCCCGACACTGTTCGGGATCTTCATGCACTGGCCGCTGAACGCGACGTGATCTTGTTCGACGCAGGGGTCGCGGGCGGGTCGTGGGCTGCGCGCGAAGGGAGCCTGGTGATCATGCTCGGAGTTCCCGAGGCCGGGATCAGCGAGTTGGCCCGGGCTGTGATCGACAAGTGCGCCGGGGCGGTGTTCGAAGGCGGTGGGATTGGAGCGGGGATGGCCATGAAAGTTGCTTTCAACGTGATGACCTATTTCCAGCAGGCTGCCTTGAGCGCCGCCTACCAGATCGTCGTGGGGGAGGACAGCGACCCCGAGATGCTGCTTGAGGGGTGGCGTCATGCGGGGCAGTTGGGCACGTTGACCGAACGCTTCTATCCGCTGGTCTCCATGCCGCCTGAGGCGAAGGGAGGCCCGCTCGGCTCATATCTCGCGACCACCATCGGAATCGCCGAAAAAGACCTCGACCTCGCCGTCAACCTGGGCCTCGAGAGCGGCCGTCGAATGCCGGTTGTGGAGGCCGTACGCGATTCGATGCGCCTCGTCTACGGAATGCCGCAGAGTTGAACCGAGACCGAATCCGACAAGACCGACCCAGGAGAGGAACGACGTGACCGACGACAGCAGCGACGAGAAATGGCAGATCGGGGCTGAAAAGCTGACCGATGTCTATCAGGGGATGGTGTCGGCGGCCCCCCCGGGCCTGATGGACTTCTCCGACATCATGACCAGGGATCTGTTCGGGGGAATCTGGACCCGGGAACAGCTTGACGTCGCGCAACGGCGACTGATCGTCATGGGTGTGATTGCTGCTATCGGCGGTCCCAACACATGGAAACTGCAGTGCAAGTCGGCGTTGAAACGCGGCGAATTGACCGAGGACCAAGTGCGTGAAGTGCTGATTCAGGCGACGCCCTATGTCGGCTATCCGAGAACCGCTGAGTTGGTGGGACCGACCGAGGAGGCGATCAGTGAGTGCCGTCGAGAAGCTGCCGATGCGGATGCTGACACCGTTGCGGGCGACGAGGCCGACTGATGGCCGCGATCACTGCGCCGGGTGACTGGTCGTTCGGTCTCCAACTGCCGATTCAGACTCTGACGCGCACGTTGGCCGACCCTTGGGAGGACGAGGCGACCGTGGACGATCTTGTCGCCGTCGCTCAGCGTTGCGACGAAGTCGGCTATGGCTTCGTCGGGGTTTGCGACCATGTGGCGATTCCCGACAACGAATACGCCGCCCGGATGACCACAACCTGGTACGACACGGTCGCGACCCTTTCTTTTCTGGCTGCCCACACCCGCAATGTGCGGCTGCTGTCGGTGGTCTGGATCGCGGCCTACCGGCACCCGCTGCAGACCGCCAAGTCCTTCGGCACGCTCGATCACCTGTCAGGGGGCCGCGCCATTCTCGGTGTGGGCGCCGGCCATGTCGAAGCCGAGTTCGAGGCCTTGGGAGTAGATTTCTCGACTAGGGGAAAGCGACTCGACGAGACTCTGGACGCCGTACGCGGCGCGTTTTCAGACACCTACGTGAGCCACCACGGAGAGACGTTCTCGTATTCCGACGTTGGCGTGGCCCCGCAGCCCCGCGGCGAGTTGCCGATCTGGATTGGCGGCATGGGCAAAGCGGCTTGGCGTCGCACCGGCCGCATCGGTGACGGCTACATCCCGATGGGCAACGCCAAAGAGCAGTACGCCGAGATCACCGGGACGATCGCGGCAGCAGCGGAATCGGCCGGACGCCCGGGGGCGGGCTGCGATGTCGGTTACATGCCGCCATGGACCTATCTGCTCGGCGATGTTCCTGAGGGAGTGATGGCGTTGTCGGGAGGCGCCGAAGCGCTGGCGCAGGACATCCGCGCGGCGCGCCGGGTGGGTGCCAACACTTTCCATCTCAAGTTCCGGGCTCGTGATGTGGCCGAATACCTGGAACAGGTCGATGCTTTCGCAGAAGTGGTCGTCCCCATGGTCGACGAGGCCTGATTCATGCCGGCGACCCCTGCTCAGGCGGCTCCTGAGCAGGGGCTCAGTCCAGGAAGTTCGGTGGTCGCCCCTCGGCGCGGGCCTTGGGATGCCGCGCAGAATCGTCTTGCGTCTACGATGCGGCCATGGGTGACGACTTCCAGCCGACAGCGGACGAACTGTTGGCCAACAACGCCGATTACGCCGAGTCCTTCGACTCTCGGGGTCTTCCGGCTGCACCTTCGCGCCGAGCCGCGATCGTGGCTTGCATGGATTCACGGATGCCGGTCTCCAGAATCCTGGGACTTGCCTGCGGCGAGGCCCACATCATTCGAAACGCCGGCGGGGTGGTGACCGATGACGTGATTCGTTCGCTGTGTTTGTCGCAGCGAGCGCTTGGAACCCGAGAGATCATCTTGATTCACCACACGGACTGCGGTTTGCAGAAGGTTACCGAGGACGGCTTCAAGACTGCGCTGGAAGACGAACTGGGTGTGAGACCCCATTGGGCGGTCGAGGCTTTCGAGGATCCGTACGCGGGCGTTCGTCGATCCATGCAGCGGCTTCTCCGCTCGCCGTTCATTCTCGACAAGGACCACATCCGCGGGTTCGTCTACGACGTCACCACCGGCCTGCTCGACGAGGTGGACGTCTAGGTCTACTGTTCAGCGCTGTCGGCCGGCGCGCTCGCGGAGTTGGTACTTGAGGACTTTGCCGCCGGCGTTGAGGGGGAGCGAGTCGACGTACTCGACATGCCGTGGGACCTTGTAATTGGCCATCTCGCCCCGGCACCAGGCGATCAGCGCCGCGGCGTCGCGGTCGGACCCGACCGCCGGCACCACGAAGGCGTAACCGACCTCGCCCAAGCGCTCGTCGGGCACCCCGACCACGGCTGCCTGTCCGACGCCAGGATGGTTCGTCATCAGGTTTTCGATCTCGGCTGGGTAGGCGTTGAAACCGCCGTTGATGAACATGTCCTTGACGCGGTCGGTGATGTCGATGTTGCCCTCCGCGTCCATCACGCCGATATCGCCGGTGTGCAACCATCCGTCGGCGTCGATTGCCTCCGCTGTCTTGGCGGGATCGTTGAGGTAACCCTTCATGACGTTGTAGCCGCGCACGACAATCTCGCCCGGTTCGCCTCTCGGCGCCTCTTGGCCCGCTGCGTCGACGATACGCACTTCGACATCGTCGATCGCCCGGCCGCTGGTGTTGGCGATGATCTCCGGGTCGTCGTCGTGGCGGCACATGGTGGCGATCCCCGATGATTCGGTCAGGCCGTAGCCGGTCACGATCTTCTCGAAACCGAGCCGTCTGCGCATCGAGATGATCATCTCGACAGGGATGGCGGCGGCGCCGGTCACCGCGAGGCGCAGCGACGACATGTCCCATTGGTCGAGGTCTTCGGTGTTGAGGATCGCCTGGTAGACCGCCGGCGGCCCCGGGAGCATCGAAATGCGCTCTTCGGGTATGCGCCTCATCACCGACGGCACGTCGAAAACCGGGTGGGGGATGATCGTCGACCCGGTCATCAAGCAGGCCAGAATGCCGGCGTTGAGTCCGAACGAATGAAAGAACGGGTTGATGATCAGGTAGCGGTCCCGGTCGAGTCCGATCACTTGAGACCAGCTCAGATAGGACCGGCAGACAGCCGAATGGATCAGCATGGCGCCCTTGGGGTCGCCGGTCGTGCCGGAGGTGAACATGATGTGGCAGAGGTCGTCGCCGGTTATGGCGCTGCTGCGGGCGGCCCGTTCTGTTTCGCTGACTGCCTCGGCGCGGTCCATGAAATCGCCGAAGCTTGTGGTGTTTGCGGGACAGTGGCCCCGCATCACGACGATCTCATCCAGCGATTCGGGGACGCCGGCTTGCTGCAGCAGCGCGACATAGTCAGTGGCGAGGAAATCGGTGACGCAGAACAGCATCCTGGCTCCCGAGTTCTCGAGCACATAAGCGGCTTCTCGGCCCTTGAAGCGAGTGTTGATCGGCACTACGACCCCGCCCGCGACGTGCACACCGAGCGCGGCGACGGCCCATTCCCAGATATTCGGCGCCCACAACGCCACGCGGTCGCCTGCGCTCACCCCTGAGGCAATCAAGGCACGCGCCGCGGCTTGGATTTCCGTCCGAAACTCGCTGAAGTTCCAGCGGATATCGCCGTCCACCATTGCCTCACGGTCAGCGAAGCGGTTGGCTGCGTCGTCTATGAGTTCCGGGATCGTCTCCCAACCGGCGTCATGCATAGTCTCCGAGGGTAGTCATCGGTGCTGTGTCACACCCATCGGGAGTGGTTGCCCCACTATAGGTCGCGTTGGACGAACAGTTTCTGGGCATTGGCGACGATCATCCGGCTCCGCTCATCCAGCCCAGCTGCCAACTCCTGAGCGTGCCCCCTTCCGGCGGCACTCATCTTTGCCAGGGTCTTGGCCACAATGTCGGTCACTTTGGAGTCGTCTTCCAACCGGTCGACCACTGGTCGCAGTTCCGTTTCCAGGAAAGCGAGGCTTACCGCGTCCTCGAAGGCCTGCACCTCCGGGTCCGAGCCCAGTCCTTTCTTGGCCACGATTTCAGCGGCCCGCGCTGACACCGACTCCTCCCCGCCGGCGTCGTCGAGTATTGCGGCCAGATCGCGTCCGTGGCGCTCTCTTTGGGCGCGACGCCAGCGCAGGTATCCCGCCCGGCCTTCCGGGTAGTCCGAGCGGGGCAGTTCCCAGCGGCGCAGATGGTGGGCCCGGGCGGCGAGCCTCAATGCGACCGACGCGTCCGGGTCAAGACGCGCTACCCACGCCTCGGCCATGCGGCCTTGCGCCAGCGCCAGTGGTTCGGAGTCGTGGCTTCTGGGATCGCCGGCGTTCACGGCGTCGATCGCGGCCCGAAGATCGTCCATTCCAACGTCGGTTCCGATGTCCATTCCAACCTCCTCCCGAGAGCCTATTTCGCCAACTGAGGCCACCGCTGAGAACTTCGTGGCGCCAAAGCGCTCACGGACATGGAAACGTTGCGTGCCTGTTCTGAAACCCACGGCGTTGAAGGTTCATCGGCCGGCTGTCCGCGGTCGGCCGACAGCAGGCTACGTGCGAAGTGGGGCACAGCAGTGAGAACAAATAGAGTCGTGGGCTCATGGATCTTTGTTACACCGAGGACGAAGAAGCGTTCCGTGACGAACTGCGGACGTGGCTCAAAGGTGCTCTGCCCAACGTAGGCCCGCCTCCGACAGACCACACAGATCTTGAAGCTCGCAGGGCTTACGACACCCGCTGGCAGCGGATCTTGTACGAGGCGGGCTACGCCGGCGTCCATTGGCCCGCCGAGTTCGGGGGACGGGGCTCGACACCCACTGAACACCTGATTTTCCTTGAGGAAACGGAACGAGCGGGGGCGCCTTATGTCGGTGTGAACTTCGTGGGGCAACTGCACGCTGGACCAACTCTGATAGCCGAGGCCGCGCCCGAACAGCAGCGCGCCCACCTGGCCCCGATCCTGCGCGGCGATCATGTCTGGTGTCAGGGTTTCTCGGAACCCGGATCAGGCTCAGATTTGGCTTCTCTCACCACACGGGCATTCGACGACGGTGATCACTATGTGGTGACCGGCCAGAAAATCTGGACCTCCTTCGCCCAGGTGGCCGACTACTGCGAATTGTTGGTGCGCACCGATCCGGATGTTCCCAAACACCGGGGGATTACGTGGCTGATAATGCCGATGGACCTTCCAGGCATCGAGATACGCCCGATTGTGACCGCTCTCGGCGCGAGCGAGTTCGCGGAGATGTTCTTGGACGAAGTCCGAATTCCCAAGGTCAACCGCGTCGGTGGTCACAACGATGGCTGGCGGGTGACAATGGTGACCTTCGCCTTCGAGCGGGGCACTGCCTTCATCAGCGAGATCATCGCCTCCCAGCGGCTGCTGGCGGACCTCGCGAAGGTCGCCCAGAAGGTGACGAGAGGTTCGGCACGAGCCTCCGATGACGCAGAGATCCGACGTCGACTCGGCCGCCTTGAAGCTGAACTGGATGCTCTGTGGTCCTTGACCAAACGCAATGTGAGTCAGGCCCAGCGCACCGGCATGGTCGGACCCGGGGGCTCGGTCTTCAAGCTTGCCTATGCCGACACTCGAAAACGAATGTCCGACTTGGCAGAGCAGATCCTGGGTCGGGCCGGCCTCGCTATTGGTGACACGCTTGATCTGGGCGAGCTCGATCATGTGGGAGAGAGGCTCTACACGTTGACTCTGACCATTGCCGCGGGGACGTCGGAGATACAGCGCACCATCGTGGGTGAACGCCTGCTGGGACTCCCCAAGGATCGATGACTGGGGACAGCAGGGACAGCAGGGATTGCAGGGATGAGCAATGGACTTTGAGCTGAACGAAGACCAGGAGGCCCTGGCCGAGGGTGTGGCGGCTCTGTGCGCTGGTCGTTTCGACATCGGAACTGTCCGCGCAATGGCGTCCGACGGGCTTGATCGCGGGCGTTGGACAGAGCTCGCGCAAACGGGTGTGTTCTCGTTGACGCGGCCCGAAGCCGAGGGTGGGCTGGGCATGGGTTGGGCTGAAGCGGTGGTCGTCTTTGAACAACTGGGCCGTGCATTGGTGCCCGGTCCGTTGGCAGCCGCAACCTTGACGGCTTCGCTGGTGGGATTGTCTGAAACGGCGACCGCCGTGGAGACCAGCGGACTGGACCCGGTAGAAATCGGCGAAGGAGCGGCTGAGGGCAGCATTGTGGTCGGCGCCCTCCAGCGCTGCGGCGGGCCTTGCTTCGTAGAGTTCGCGGAGTGGGTCGACGGGTTGATAATCAGCGATGACGAAGGACTGTGGTGGGTTGACGCGGAATGGCTGAAAGCCGCGGATGCCGCTCCGGCTGCCCACCCGCTGGACCCGCTCACCCCGGTATCGGCTGTCTCCGAGCTTCCTCAAGGACGCAGAATCGCCGATAGGAGCACGGCGGTCGTTTGGCGAAGATGCGGTGCGCTGCTCACTTCCGCGCTGCAACTCGGCATTGCCTCCGGGGCTACAGACCAGGCCGTCGAATACGCCAAACAACGTGAGCAATTCGGCAAACCGATCGGCGCCTTTCAAGCAGTGAAGCACCGTTGTGCCGACATGATCACGCGAGTCGAGGTGCTTCGGGCCGCGGTCTACGCAGCGGCTGTGACCGTCGACGGCAAAGGAGTCGACGATCCCTCCCGCTCAGTGGCGGTGGCCAAAATTCTCGCCTCCAGCGCGGCCGCGGCTTGCGCCAAGGACTCGGTCCAGGTCCACGGTGGCATGGGTTACACCTGGGAAGTCGATGCTCACCTCTTCTTGAAGCGGGCTTGGGTACACGACCTCGCTTTCGGCGACGGCGACGACTATGCCGATCAACTGGCCCGCGGCCTGCTCAGCGGCTGAATCGGCGCAATCGGCCACGGCGTGACATTATCCGCTTATGGCAAACGCGCGGATGACCGACAATCCAGCTCCCCAGGCCACCGCTGCACTCGACGATCTGATCGCGACTCTCGCAGAGATCCGCGACGGGTACGTTCTCGACCCTGCCCGATGGGTGGAGCCTCTTGAGCAGGTCGAGGCGTTCCGTTATGTGGGGCAGATGCTCTCCGCCATGTCGGAGCTGTATTGGGAGGCGATGCCTGAACACCCGCGTTTTGTCGGAATCGTGGACCCGGGCCGCAAACTCCAGGGCGACAATCCCGATGCCGTCTACCACTACGCCCGCATTGACGGCACCAGAAAATACCGTGTGAGCGGACGCATTCAAAAGGAGTGCTACACCTCGTTTACCCTGCATGCAACTGCTGAGGACGGCGGTATGGCCGGACCGCTCCGGGGCGACGTCAACGACCGTGACCTGGCTGTTGCTGAGGACGGGACCTACAGCCTGACCCTCAGCGCCGACCCGGCTGATGCCGAGGGCGGGGATTGGCTGAAGCTGGAACCCGACACGATCGTGGTGGTGGTGCGAGGTTATTTCCAGTTGCCGTTGTCGGCCCAGAACGACAGTCAGATCCATGTGGACATCGATATCGAGTGTTTGGATGTTCACTCGCCTCCGCCGCCTCTGAGCGATGAATTCATCGCCGGACGCATGAATGAGGGAATCGCCTTTCTGCGACAGGTGACAGTCGGGCAGGGTCCCTTCGGCGGCGGTTCGGGGGCGCCGTTCGTGTCTGATGTCCCCAACGAGCTTCCCACTCCGTTCAGTTTCCGCGATTCAGGATTGCCTGTGCCGGGGGCGGCCGACATCCATTACGCCATGACCCGCTGGGAGCTTGAACCCGGTCAGGCTCTGGTGATGCGCGGCACGCTTCCGCGGGGGCCTTTCGTGAATGTGATGCTTTGGAACGCCCATATGCAGACGCTGGAATACCGCAACCGAAACTCATCGCTCAATGCCGGGCAGATCAACTACAACGACGACGGCAGTTTCGAGATCTGGGTTTGCGCCGAAGATCCCGGTCACCCCAACTGGCTCGACACCGATTCCCACCAGCGGGGCTCCATCTTCTGGCGTTATCTGCTCCCCGAGTCCGACCCCGACCTGGTCACTGCCGAAGTAGTCAACCTTTGAGTCTGTGAGCCGGCTGGACTACTCGGGTTTGTCGGCTCCTGTGTCGCTGTCCTCATCGGGTGCTGAGGGCATGCCGATTCGCAGATAGCCCTCAATGCGGGCTAGCCGCTCCCCGTTCTGAGAGACTACCTCTCGGAGTTTTGTGATGTCTTCGCGGATGTCCTCGCGGAGTTTGTCGGTGTTGTGCTGCTGGTGCCAGACGATTCCCATCCCGGCCACGACAAAGGTGACGACGGGCACGATCGCATCCAAGTCCATTCGCGGATGGTAGCTGACTCTGGATCTATATGCAATAGAAAATCATGAAACATCTGAGATGCAACTTGGACTTGGGACTGCCAGTTGCCGGCGAAGCGGACTAGTTCAACAGACCGAATGCTGTCGCGGGCCCCGGTTCTCAGCAGCTAGGCTCTTCAGAGTTGCCAACCGATGTGGGGCTCATTTGATGGAGCGGTGCACACTCAAGAGCAATAGGATTGCCTCCCATGACTGTTGCCGGCGACACCGACCAAACCGAGATATGACCGACCAATCCGAGATATGGCAAGGTCGCTTCGAGGAGTACCTAGATTTCCTTCGTTCTGAAGGACGTTCGCAGGGCACGATCGCCGACACCCAGAGCATTGTTTCGCGTTGGATCGATTATGCGCTGTCCTGTGGTGAGAGTCCCGAGGTGTTCGATGAGGATCTGCTCGAAGGGTTCCTGGGTCGCTTGGATCTCAGTGAGAATTCGCGGCGAAGCTATACCAGCCACATCCGAGGCTGGTGTCAGTACCGGCAGACGGGTCGGATAGCCCACCGTGTTGGACGGCGCAGCTACAGGAGTGGTCGACGAAGCCGGCATCGGCTGTCGGCGGGACAGAACGTCCGCGGCGATATTGACGATGTCGGCCCTGAGGTGTGGGGTCAGCGTTTTGAGCAGTATTTGGGGGTGTTGCGTTCAGAGAATCGCTCACCGGGAGGAATAGCGGACACCCAGAGCATTGTTTCGCGTTGGATCGATTATGCGCTGTCCTGTGGTGAGAGTCCCGAGGTGTTCGATGAGGATCTGCTCGAAGGGTTCCTGGGTCGCTTGGATCTCAGTGAGAATTCGCGGCGAAGCTATACCAGCCACATCCGAGGCTGGTGTCAGTACCGGCAGGACGGTCTGGATCCTCCGCCGCGGCCCTCACCACCGCCTAGCACAGTATGGCCGCCCATACGGAGGCGGCGCAGGAGCTGACAGTCCGAGTGCGATGCCTTGAACTCGGCGAGGCCGACGGGCCGACGCCCAGTTTCCCACCCAGCGGTTTTCGGCAGCTACTGTCTTCTGGGCGATCAACCGGCTTGTTCAATGACAACCCAACAGCAAGGACTCCCACCCATGAGCGTTCCCAGCGACACCGACCAAACCCAGCTTTGGCAACAACGCCTAGAGGAATATCTGAAGGGTTTGAGCGATCGCGGTCGTTCACACAGCCTGATGTATGAGACTAGTTCGGTTCTCAAAGACTGGATCGGCTATACGTTGTCTCGGGGCACGGATCCCGCAACATTTGGCCAAGATCGAGTGGATCAGCAACTGGATGACCGAAATCCAAACCTTGCGGAGGGCTCACGCAGGTCCTATACCGGCCACATCAAACGCTGGTGTGAGCATTGGCAGACCCAGGATACGAGATCAGGCCAATGGCACGCGCTTGAGAGTTCGAACCGGCAACACCAACGCTATGACGAAAGCGAGTATTGGGAAGACCGCTTGGAGGAGTACTTCGAGCAACTGCGCGATCAGGGCTACGAAGAACCCACGATCAAAACCAAGAGGTACATTCTCCGGCGCTGGATCAGCCATTCATTAGCGCGGGGCGCCGATCCTGGAGAATTTGACCAAACCCAAGCGAGACATAATCTGCTTGAGCAGAGTTCGGATCTGTCCGAGGGCTCCCTCGAGCACTACCTTGGCCACATCCGTCGATGGTGCGAGTACCTCGAGTCACTCCAGGATGACGAAACCGAGCTGTGGGGGCAACGCATGAAGGAATACCTCGATCATCTGCGCGTTCGCGGTTTCAAAGACAGCGTCGATGACATCGGAAATGATGTTCACCGCTGGATCGAGCAAGCGTTGACACAAGACCAGAGTCCCGATTCGTTTGATGAAGCACTGATCAATTCGATCTTGGAGGAGCGAGGTGAGCTTGCCGATTCGACGGTACAGCGTTATGTCAGAGAGATACGACGGTGGTGTGATTACTGGCAGTCGCAGGCCCAAACCCCCCGCGCGTGGGTTGTGCGTGCCGGCGCAAACGGTGAGGCGGAGCAGCACAATCTCAACCACAGCGTAACCACTATGGGATGGGATCTTGATGAAACTTGGGACCTTGAGCAGTTTGCAAGCCGTCAAGAACTTGGTGAATTTATGATCGATCTGGGACATACCCATTTGGGGACCAGCCCACGAGACCAAATCTGGAGATTTGGCAGAGAAATGCAGGTTGGCGACTTGCTCGTCATGCCCCAGAAGCGACCTGAAGTCGACTCTCGGCAAGTTGCGATTGGGCGCGTTCAGGGCCCGTACCAGTACGACACTTCGTTCGGGGACGGGTTGAGACGTCGCAGAGCAGTCGAGTGGCTCCAGACTGACATTTCCAGAGAAGCCCTTGGAGCGGATTTGAACGACATGTTGAACCGCCCACCAACCGTGTACGCGCTGCGGAACCACGACGCTCCGTATCGGATCCAATATCTGGCGGAGCACGGTGTCGACCCCGGTGACCGCAATCCCAGCGTCGAGCAAGACCCCGCCGACACTGACGAGCTTGAGATGGAAGACCGTTTGGCAGATGCCGCAGAGAGGCTGTACTGCGAGCGGGAGTATCTTCAGGAGCTTGTCGGCCTGTTGGAGGACAAGGGGCAGATCATCCTCTACGGGCCGCCGGGCACGGGCAAGACCTATCTGGCGCAGGAGCTGGCGGTCGCCCTCGCGCCCGCGGAGGCGGCGCGGAGCCTGGTGCAGTTCCATCCGGCCTACTCCTATGAGGACTTCTTCGAGGGCTATCGCCCGGTCACCGACGACGACGGCCAGATGACCTACGAACTGACACCAGGGCCTTTGTCGAAGTTGGCTTTACATGCGACAGACCACCCCGATCAGCAGCACGTCATGGTCATCGACGAGATCAACCGAGCGAACCTTCCCAGAGTGCTCGGCGAACTGCTCTACCTGCTCGAATACCGAGACAAGTCGATAGCGGTGATGCACAGACCCGACGACAGCTTCAAACTGCCGAAGAACCTCTGGTTCATCGGCACGATGAACACCGCGGATCGGTCGATAGCGCTCATAGACGCCGCTATGCGCAGACGGTTCCACTTCGTGCCGTTCTTCCCTGAGCGAGAACCGACAGCGAGCCTGCTGCGAAAGTGGACCGACGAACACGCGCCCGACCAAGCCTGGGTACCCGACCTCGTATCAGCCGTCAACAAAGAACTTGAAAAAGAACTGGGCGGGGAGCACCTGCAACTCGGGCCCAGCCATTTCATGAAGCGCGATCTCAACGACGGAGGCTTCGAACGCGTCTGGCGATACAACATCGAACCGTTCATCGAGGACCAACTATTCGGCAAACAAGACAAGGTCGAGCAGTTTCGTCTAGACGCTGTGCTGCAGAGGCACGGTCGGGCTGAATTGGCACTCCAAGAAGCTGATCTCGCCGATGATTCCGAGCCGACGAGCGCGCCAACGAAACCGGATAGAAGCACAAGCGGCCGCCAGAACAACGATGCCATGGTCACGGGTCGAGAAATCTATGACAACTATCAGGCCGGTGACCGGACTTATACCTGGATGGGCCGACAAAGCGGCATAAGTGGCACCCCGCTTAGAGACGATCTCGATTCAGGAGCTTGGAGGAGCCGAGAGTATGAAGTGCGTCACCAGAGCATCACCGGCAATCGCAATTGGTTCTCGATCGAGGATTTCGTAACGCTGGTAGACGAATTGAACGGTCCAGATGGTGATGAGTCACCAGCGGGCGACGAGTAGAGGCACGACGAGATGTCGGTTGCTGCGAGTGTGCTTGAGGAGTCGGAGATCGCTTACCGGATGCCCGCGGTTGAAGAGCCGCGAATCGATGACCGTCCGGTCGAGCTGGAACTGGTCACGCTGGTGGAATGGGAGACGCGGCGGATCGAGCTGAGCGAATCACTGGCGCGACGGCTCGGGAACCTGCCCTGGCTGTCAGTGCAGACCGATCGTGAAGAGGGGGTATGGAAAGTCACGGCGAAGCAATGGGTCGGTGCGTTCAGCGTGGACGGGCTGCGGATCATCGTACGGCCCAAGATCAACCCACAGAACCTGTTCCTGCTGCTCGAGGTCGGGCTCCCAGAAGAGGCCTGGCAGCCAGAGGCGATCGACTACGCCGAGACCGACGACCTGTTGGCGGCGCTCATATCGTTCTTCGCTCGCACGGCAGAGACGACGCTGGCCCGAGGGCACTACCACTCCTACCGGCACGAACAAGAAGACTTGCTGACCCTGCGCGGACGGCTCGACTTCTCACGCCAGTTCCGCCGGGGCGGCCTCTTGGTCCCGATGGCCTGCTCCTACGACGACTTCACCGCCGACGTTGCTGAGAACCGCTACCTCAAAGCAGCAATGCGACAGGCGATACGGGTCGCCGGCGTTCCGCCGATAGACCGACGCCGGCTCATGCGACTGCTTGCGGCCCTCGAAGATGTGGCCGACATGCCCGTGGAAGCAGACGACCTAGACCGGATCACCTTCACCCGGCTAAACGAGCACTACCTGCCCGCAATGCGCCTAGCCCGTCTGATCCTGGCCAACCTCACGTTGCAGGACCAGCACGGTGACACGACCGCTTCGGCGTTCATGCTGGACATGAACGATCTCTTTGAAAGATTCGTCACAGAACGGCTACGACAGGAACTGAGCGGTCGCTTAGAAGTAGAGGAGCAAAAAAGCAGCGCACTCGACACCGCCGGGAGTGTGAGGATCAGACCCGACCTGTTGTTTAGTCGAGAAGGCGTAAGCGTTGGGGTCGCCGATATCAAGTACAAGCTCCGCGACACCGACGAAACGCCAGACTCCACCCTGCGACCCGACGAGATGATCGCCGGAGTTCGGGGAGCCCATACCGACTACTACCAGCTCCTTGCCTACACGACCGCGCTCGGCCACCGCTGCGGCACGCTGATCTACTGTGTCGACGCCAACGAAACGGGCGACGGCGATGCAACGGACCGTTTCGACTCCTCGTCAGCGCAACTCGCTCAGTCCAGCATCGAAGTCAGGAACGTGGGGACACAACTCCATGCCGTGGGCATCGACTTGTCCGGCAGCCCGCAAAGCATACGAGATCAGATCACGGCCCTCGCCGACCATCTCATTGGCTCGTTGACGGAGCCCGAAACCGTCACAGCCGAAGTAGTCGCCCTCTGAGATCAACCGGGTTGCGGCTCTGGGTCGCTGGGGTCGTCGGCGGGCGGAAAGCCGATGCCCAGGTGTCCCTCGATTCGGGCGAGCCGCTGGCCGTTCTGGGCGACGGCGTCGCGGAGCGCGTTGTGGTCCTCTCGCAGCGATTTGAACTCTTCGCGGAGTTCGCGGTTCGCTGTGTTGAAGTCTTCGCGGAGTTGGCGGTTGTCTTCGCGGAACTCCGCCCGGAGTTGAGTGATGCCGCGTTGTTGATGCCAGACGATTCCCATGGCTGCCACCACGACGGTGACGAGTTGCACGATGGCGTCCGCTTCCATGTCTGAAGACTCTAGTCCAGTTCAAGATCAACGTGCAATGGAAAATAATGAAAGTTCGTTCCGGCACGCTGAGTCCGCATGAATTCACACTGCACCCGGACGTCTGACAAGGCACTCGGATACGCGTGCGCGCCGCTTGGTTGTAGAGTCGTGGCCGTGAACGGTGTGGGACGGGTGCTCGGCACCGAGGATGCTACGCCGCTGGAGTTCTGGGTAGCGCTCGACCCCGGACACCACCTGCAGCTCGACGATGTCGTCTCCATAGACCGTCAGCTCCCGAAAGGCGACAAGATCAAGCTGTACGGAATCGTCAGCCAGGTCCGGGCACGCCACGAAGGCGCCCGCTTCGACAGCGACGTGTTCCTGATCGCAGACGGGATCCTGCCGGCAGAGGTGACGGAGGCAGCTCTGGTACAGGTGACCCGAGTCGTGCCCGAGACCTTCGTACCGCCGCTGCCGGGGACAGAGGTGCGTCGGGCGGTCGACTCGGAGCGGGACGCCGCGCTCGACTTCGATGACGTCGAACGCCGCCTGCCCGCCGGACTGAGCCGCGATGAGGATCCGATCTATCTCGATCTCGACTTCATCGACGGCACCAAGGGCGCGCATATCAATATCAGCGGGATCTCCGGCGTCGCCACCAAAACCAGCTACGCGACGTTCCTGTTGTATTCGTTGTTCAACTCGGGGGTGCTCGGCGCCGCTGCCGCCCATGCCAAAGGCCTGATCTTCAACGTCAAAGGCGAGGACCTGCTGTTTTTGGATCACCTCAACACCAGGCTGGATGAAACTCAGCGAGTTCGCTACGGAGCCCTCGGCATGCAGGCTGCGCCTTTCAGGTCGGTCGGAGTCCTGGCCCCGCCCCGACCGGGCGACCCCAACGCCACACCCGCCACCGGAGCTCGAACTACCGGGGTGCGCCCATATTTCTGGACCATTGCCGACTTCTGCAGCCAGCGTCTGCTGCCGTTCCTGTTCGCCGACGCCGAAGACGAACGACAGCATTACACCATCGTCGTGCAATCGGTCACCGAACAGTTGGCGCAGTGCGCCCGCGACTCCGACACTTCCGCCGGAACGGTGCAGATCCAGAGAAGCACGATCCGATCATTCAGACAACTGATTGACAAGATCGAGTCGATACTCATCCCCGACGACCCAGATCAGCCCGTGGACCCGCGCTGGTCGGGCCGTGCCATCGGCAGCGGCACCATCAATGCCTTCGTCCGACGCCTGAACGCCGCTGTCCGCCATGTCGAGCATCTCATCCGCGCTGATCTCGACAACGCACCCGCGCATGCAATCGACCTCGACTCCCAGCAGTTGACGGTCATCGACATCCACCTGCTGCACGACCGCGCCAAACGCTTCGTCGTCGGGGTGGTGCTGCGTCAGGCCTTCGAAGACAAGGAACGCAGCGGTACGTCCGACCCGCTGCAGTTCATCGTCTTAGACGAGCTCAACAAGTACGCCCCGCGGGACAACAGCAGTCCCATCAAAGAGATTCTGCTGGACGTGGCCGAGCGGGGCCGCAGCCTGGGGATCATCCTGATCGGAGCGCAACAGACCGCCAGTGAGGTCGAACGCCGGGTCGTGGCCAACAGCGCTGTGCGTGTGGTCGGTCGGCTCGACAGCGGCGAGGCCGGGCGCGAACAGTACGGGTTTCTCCCCGCAGTACAGCGTCAACGGGCCACGATCCTCAAACCCGGATCCATGTTCGTGGCCCAACCACGGCTCCCGGTTCCATTGCTCGTGGAGTTCCCATTTCCAGCGTGGGCCACCCGTTCCGCCGAAGCAGACCTGTCGCACACACCCCCTGGGCGGCAATCGACCCAACCAGCCGACCCGTTCGAAGGGCTTTCGTGATCGCTGAACGAGGCAAGCGGAGGCAGGAGGGGCAGGGGGAATGAAGCTGCTTCACACCAGCGACTGGCATGTGGGAAAGACCATCCGCGGCCATAGCCGAGCGCCTGAACATTCAGCGGTGCTCGACGAAATCGGGTCGCTCGTCGGCGAACACTCGGTCGACTTGGTCATCGTGGCGGGCGACTTGTTCGAGACGGCCAGTCCCTCCGCGGAAGCCGAATCGCTCGTGTATCGCACTCTGCTGCGACTGCTCGATACTGGCGCCCAGGTGGCGGTGATCTCCGGCAACCATGACAACGCTCGCCGATTGCGCGCAGTCGCCCCGGTGTTCGAGGCGCTCGGGCGGATACATCTCGTGACCGAGCCCACCCGTCTCGAAGACGGCGGCTTGATCAGCCTCTCAATACCGGGAGGCGAGGAAGTGCGGTTGGCGATGCTGCCGTTCGTCTCTCAACGCGGAGTGGTCCGGGCCAAGGACCTGATGGAGGCCGCCGCATACGAGAACACCCAGGCCTACGCAGAACGAATGCGTCTGCTGATCGAGGCGCTCACAGCCGGTTTCGGCACCGACACAGTCAACATCCTGGCAGCGCACGCGTTCGTCTACGGCGGCCGGCTAGGCGGTGGTGAACGAGACGCTCATTTCATTGACGACTATGCGATCAGCGCGCAGTCGTTCCCGGTGGAGGCCGGCTATGTGGCTCTGGGCCATGTGCATCGCGCTCAGAAGATCCCAGGAGCAGCGCCGATCCACTATTGCGGATCACCTTTGCAGCTCGATTTTGGAGAAGAAGACCAAGTCAAACAGGTGAACCTGGTCGAGATTGAACCCGGGATCCCCCCCAGAGTCACACCCGTGATTCTGAACGCGGGCCGAGCGCTGCGGACCCTGCGGGGCAGTATGGTCGAACTGGCCGCTCAACTCGAAGACGGAACGGTCGACGACGACGCCTGGCTGCGGGTGCTGGTGGACGAACCTCGCCGCGCAGGTTTGGCCGACGACGTGCGGGAACTTCTCGGCGAACGGGTGGTGGACGTCCGCATGGACGCCCCCGCGCCGAAGCGGAAGACGAGGGGGGCCCGCAGAGGACGTGCACCGACGGAGTTGTTCGCAGAGTTCCTCGCCGAGAGGAATATCGAAGACCCCCTCGTCAGCGCCATGTTCGCGGAGTTGCTCGACGCTCAACTGGAATCAGCGCAGGAGTCGGCGTCGTGAGGCCGTTGCGCTTGGAGATGAAAGGCTTCGGAGCGTTTCGCGAAGAGACGGTGGTGGACTTCGACGACGTGGAACTGGCGGCTTTCGTTGGAGCCACGGGTTCTGGCAAGTCCACGATCATCGACGGCATCACGTTCGCCCTGTTCGGGGTGGTCACCCGCTACGACGATCGCCGTGCCGTAGCGCCCGTCATCAACCAGATGGAACATGAGGCCCGGGTGTCACTCGAGTTCGAGGTGGACTCCGAGCGGTACACCGCGGTAAGGGTCGCACGACGCACCAACAACGGCGCCACGACCAAAGATGCACGCTTGGAGCGCGGCGACCAGATCCTTGCGGGCAGAGCCGGCGAAATGGAACAAGCCGTAGAGCAGGTACTGGGACTCGACTTCGACCGTTTCACCAAGACCGTGGTTCTGCCACAAGGCCGCTTCGCCGCTTTCCTGCACGACAAGCCCAAGGACCGCCAGGAACTCTTGCGCCAGCTGCTCGACTTGGGCATATACGAACGAATGGGCGTGCAAGCCCGGCAACGAGCTAAAACCGCCGGCGACCAACTGGAGGCGCTTGAGCCAATGCTCGCAGCCGATGTCCCCAGCGAGGAACAGATCGTGTCGTTGGCTGAAACGCTCGCGACAGTGACCGAGGCCAAGGCTGCTTTGGAAGGTCTTCTGACCGAACTCGAACACAGCTCTGAAGCTGTCGCTGATGCCCGTGATCACGCGGAGGGATTGGGGATGCTGCTGCTCGCCGCGACCGGTGTGACTGTGCCCGAACCGGTGGAGAAGTTGGGCAACGACATGAGACAGGCGCAGGACGAAGCTTCAGCCTCGGCGTCGACCCATGCTGAGGCCGCGCAAAATGCCCGCGAGGCAGAACAAGCAGAAAGAGAAGGCCCCAATATCGAGGCCTGTCTCTTGTTGCGCAAGCAGCATGGGGAATTGGCGAGCTTGACGCAGAAACTCGCGAACCTCGACGAAGAATGCGATACCGCTGAGAAGTGCTATAGCGAGGCCGCCGAACGGGCTGCCGAAATCAGGTGTCGGCTGGAACTCGCAAAAGCGGCTGTCACTGAAGCAGACACCGCCGCGGACGCTGCACAGAAAGCCGCGGCAGAGGGTCCCGACTCAGCGAAACTCGGCCGCTGGCGTGACCAACGTGCCGAGTTGACCCGTCTTAACGGCCGGTTGGAAGGGGCAAAAGAAAACCTGACTGTTGAGCAAGAGCACGAGGCCAAGGCCCGAGCTGCCTGCGAACAGGCTCGGGACGACCTTCGCGAAACCCGTGAACGTCTCGACCAAGCCCGGGCGGTCAAGCAGGCCGAAGGGTTGGTCTCTCAGTTGGTCGAAGGCGAGCCGTGCCCAGTGTGCCGTCAACTCGTGCACGAACTGCCCGAACACGATCTGGATGCTGAAATGGCCGAGCTCCAGCGCGTGCATGCCGAAGCAGAGACTCTCAAGCGCGAGCGCGAAGAGGATCTTGACGAAACCCGCACGGCGCTCGCTACTGCCGAAGCAGCGGTTGAATCTGTGGAGCAGCGGTGTAGCGAACTATCCGAAGAACTCGCCGCTGCTCCCGACGAAATGGAACTCAACCGCCTCACAGCGCTGGTCGATGGACTGGCAGAAGCAGTGACTGAGACCCGAGCGAACCTGGATGCTGCCCGACAAGCCGAAACCGACCTGCGTGACGGGGATGAAACGAAGGAGACTCTCAGAGCCGAGCAAGAAACTCATGAACACCTGACGCGCTCGACCGCTGAGCGCGACACCATTCGTTCCCAACGCGCTCAACTGGCTGAGGAACTGACAGACAAACCCGATGAGGAGACTCTCCAAGCCGATATTGCGCGGGCTGAACAACTTGCCGAAACCCGCAGCAAGGCCAGAAAAGATGAGACCGAGGCGCGCGAAGCGGAGCAGGCGACAGGGGAGGTCCTCGAACGGCTCGCCGAGGCGGAGCTACAGGCGCGCAAAGAGTTCGCCCGAACCCGCGATGATTTTGCCGCTTTGGACCCACCGTCACCCGAAGCGTCGCTGGTGGAGGATTGGCAGGCATTGACAGGTTGGGCAACGGAACTCGCGGGCGACCTCGCCTCTGAACTCGACAAAGCAAACGATCATGTCACCAAGGTTGAGGCTCAATGGGGCCAACAGGCTGAAGCGGCCCGCGCGGTGTGCATACCCCACTTCGACCCCGACGATGATCCGAAGCAATGGCCCGTCGAAATGGCGACGGCGTTGGAACGGGCAAAGGGCGACCATCAGCGGGCCTGCGGCCAGCGCCAGAAAATGGCAGAGCTGCAAGAACGAGTCGAAGGTTTGCGCACAGAACAACGCGTGGCGAGCGAACTTGGGCGTCTGCTGCGCACCGACAGATTCGAGAAATGGCTGCTGGAGGATGCAATCGGCGATCTGATGGCCCGTGCCGGCGAGCGGCTGCTCGAGTTGTCCAACGGCCAGTATTCGTTCGACGCGGACGGCACCGAGTTCGATGTCTGCGATCACCACAACGCTGATCAGATACGAGCAGCAAGATCACTTTCGGGGGGAGAGACGTTTCTGGCCAGCCTGGCTCTGGCCCTGGCGCTGAGCGATTCTCATGCGGAGTTGGCCCCCGAGGGCGCTCCGGGCCTCGATTCGCTGTTCCTCGACGAGGGATTCGGCACACTCGACCCCGAGACTCTGGATGTGACTGCGGCTGCCATCGAAGAGCTCGGCGCCTCTGGCCGCATGGTCGCCATCGTCACCCACATCCGCGAGCTCGCCGAGCGCATGCCCATCCGCTTCGAGGTCGCCAAATCCCCCACCACCTCCACCGTCACCCGCGTGACGGTGTGAAACCGGCAATCTCACAGCCGTCCCCCGCCTGCTCCCATGGTCGCCGTTGCGAGCCGTTGGAGGGGACGCACAGGTTGTCCTAGTGTTGTGCATCTATGGACGAACCCGAAACTCAAGAGTTCGAGATCGAGGGCTCTTTCGAGTTGGCGGGCGGCGTCTGGGCCAACTTCGCCGCCGTCTCGCACTCTCCCCATGAATTCACCATCGATTTCATCCGCCTCGACTATCAGACACAGAACCCGACACGGGGCGTGGTGGTGCAACGCGTCAACATGTCGCCACTGCTCGTACAGCAGCTCATCGTCGCATTGACCGAGAACATGCAGAAGTACGCTGAGAGCATCCCGGACGGCCTGACCCTGGAAGGCGACGACTAGACGACAGCGATTGCGCGCCTCCAATTTCAATGGTCTAGTGTCTCTTCATGTCTCTGGAAGAGCACTTGGAGAGAATCAGGTCCAGAACAGTCCCTCCGAACGAGGAATCAGCCAAATTTCAGATAATCGCCCCGATATTGGAGAGCCTGGGCTGGTCGCCGAGTGACGGCTCGGAGTTTCTGCTGGAGTATCCGGTCGGTGGCAAGCGGGGCGGACGGGTCGATATCGCGCTGCGCTCCATTGCCCGCGGCCAAAGTCGATTGCTCGCGTTGATCGAAGCCAAAGCGCCAGGGTCCGACTTGTCCCAGCATGTCGGTCAGGTGCTCGGCTATGCATTCCACGAAGGCGTGGACGTCTGCGTGTTGACGACCGGGTTGGAGTGGCAGCTGTTTCTGCCACGCGAATCCGGCGAGCCGATGCAGCGCCGGTTTGCGGTGCTGGACCTGCTGAACGACCCGGCAGAGCAGGTTGCAGAGGACCTCCGTGCCTTTCTGACGAAGGAAGCGCTGACAAAGGGCCGGGCGGAGAAGAAGGCCAAGTCGGTCTTGAAGGCGCGCTTGGACGCAGATCGTCTGCAGAGTGAGATACCGAAGATCTGGGACCGGATGTTGCGCGGTCCGGACGAAGAACTAGTCGAGCTCGTTGGTTCACGCGTCTACGAAAAACTCAACCTCAGACCCCACAGAGACCAGGTGATCGCTGCGCTCGGTGGGGGACCTGTTCCCATGGCTTTGGAGACTCCTGCACAACAGACTCCCGAAGTCAGCGGCCCCAAGCCCTCCAACGAAGGGAGACCATCACGCCGATCTAAGGTGCCGCCGACAAGCATCGTGCTTTGGGGTGTCCCATACCAAGTCGCCAGACACAAAGACGTCCTGTGCCAGGTTGTCGATTGCCTCTACGAAAGGCACGCAAACGACAATTTCGACCGGATCCTCGAACTCAGAGGACGACAGAAACCCTATGCGGCGCTGACTCCAGACGGCATGCATGCACATCATCGGGTCAAGTCCTCGCGTTACTTCTTGGACGCACACGGCAGTGCCGCAGATCTTCGACGACGCGCTGAGCTGTTCCTTGCCACATTCGGCTACGACAAGTCCGATCTTGAGGTGCTGTTCGAGTAGTGTTGTTCACGGCCTGATGTCCGTGCGCTGGGGGACGTCGGTGCGTGTGGTGATGCAATCGTGATGAAACGAGCCTCCAATTTCAGCGTGCAGTCGTTCGTTGACGAGTTCCGCTGACTCGGAGGACAGGTCGATTCCGACCCATTGCCGGTTCAGTTTCTCTGCGGCGACGCAAGTAGTGGCACAGCCCGCGAACGGGTCCAGCACGACGTCGTTCTCGTTGCTGCTCGCGGTGATGATCCGCTCCAACAGCTTCAGCGGTTTCTGCGTCGGATAGCCGCAGCGCTCAGACCCGGTGGTTGAGATGATGCCGATATCGGTCCACCAGTCCTGGAGCATTTTGCCTTCGGGGTGAAAACCGGGTCTCCCTTCAACGTCGGGGGTGGCATAGGGCACACGAATCACGTTGTGGACGCAGTCGCGTTCCCGTCCATAGAGCAGCAGCACGTCGTGTTTGCGCGAAAAGTGTCTCTTGCTTGCACCACCCGACGAATAGCACCAGACGATCTCGTTTCGGAACTGCTCCCATCCGAACACGGCGTCCATCAGCTGCTTCAGATAGTGGCTCGCGGTGGGGTCGCAATGCAGATAAATGCTGCCGGTGAGTTTCAAAATGCGCTGCATTTCCAACAACCGCACCGCCATCATCGTCAAATACGATTGCATCCCCGGAGAGTGGGCCGTCCCCGACCCAGAGAGCAGACAGGCGATGGCTGGATGTTCGTCGGCAATGTAACCGACCGACATGGCGTCGAGGTCGGCCGTTGTCCAAGTGTCTTTGAAGGCCGCTCCGGCAGCTTTGCTGTCGACCGGCGCGGAGTAGTTCCGATTCGAGTTGAACGGAGGGTCCAAGTAGATCAGATCAGCTGTCTCACTGTTGAGTCCGCGCAATATGTCGAGATTGTCGCCTGTCCAGATCGTTCGATTGGCGAAATTAGGTTCCATAGCGGTGATCACGCGTTCAATCAGTATTTTGGACCACGCCAACCATAGTTTCAGAAGCGTTGGCGCCGCATCCAAGGAGCGCTCGTTGTGAAGTTCAGTGTGGAGACTTGGGCGCCTGAGTACGGGATCGGCTTTGATGCTCAGCAATTGGAGGAATCGACTGACACAGTCGATGTCGGCGTGGAGGTTGAGGCTGACGATTGGTCTCCTGTGACGCCCGCGGCGGTTGATCCGCCTGCTTGTGTTCTGTTCATCGACGGTGTCCGGCGAATCGACGTGCGGGTCTGGATCAGCGACGGCGAACTGGCCCGCGCGGGCGTGTGCGCGTCGGTGGCGGCGGGTGCGGTTCGGTGTACTCGAAGCGAAGCCCATGTGGTTGATGCTGCGGTGATGAGAGGGGTCTATGCGGCGCCGTCCGAGGCCGCGGGGCCGATCGTCACGGATCACGGAACATACGAGTTCGTTCCTTGCGCGAGCGATGCTCCCGACAGCGTCTACAACGGGATTCATGAACAGATGACCCGCCTGGAGACCAGGTTCGGCAACGACGACGATGCCGACATGGTTGTCTTCGACGGTCCTTTGCGCGGCCGCATCAACCCCAAAGGCGTCGGCTACATCAAGACGCAGCATGTCCAGTATTTGCCGGAATCTGAGCAGCGGGTCTTGCAGTTGCTCGATGCAGGCCAGCGGACCCCGCTGTTCTTGATCGGCGGAGCGGGGTTCACCCGCTGGTCGTGGTATCTGCGGTTGCCCGGTCCCGACACTCATCCACTGGCGGGCATTGTTCGCTGCGAGCTCCCCGGAGTCGGCAGCGCTGCTGAAGCCATTCGGCGGGCCGACCAAACCACCGCAACGCTGCCTCGTTTCGCCAGCGAACCCCACAAAGACTCTCGGGCGCCGCAAAACCTGTACCCGATAGCCGGGCTGGAAAACAAACTGCGGCACCGCCTCGGAGATCAGTCGAAGCTCGAACGTGCTCTGCGAATTGCCGCTGATGGCTGATCCCCGACCCCGCTTTTTGAAATCGTGAGTGGCTGTCGCCAAGAATGGCGACTGCTGGGATCAGATGACGGAGGCTCTGGCCGCGGTCTGAGTTTGTCCCGTTCCCGGCACTCTCAACGCCCAGCACGAACCCTGCTCGGCTACGGTGTGAGTGTGGTGTTCAGGCAAAGATCCTCGAATGAAGCTGCGTAGGAGAACTCGGGCCGACGGGGCCGGTCAACGTCACGATCCGTGTGTCGCTGAGCTGATCCGTGCGCTCGGCGCCGATCGGGTCCGTGCTGACAACGCGGCGCGACATCTCGCCAGCGCCGACGCTTCGATGTTCATCGACGGCGCCGCGGGGCCGGTGTGCTTCCCGGACTCCACCGAGCACGTGCAGGCGATCATGGGTGTCGCCGCCAGACACGACCGGGCGGTTCTTCCCCGAGGCGCCGGGACCGGACTGAGCGGCGGGGCCGCCCCGCTCGGCGATCCCATCGTCGTCTCCACAACGCGCATGAACCGGGTTCTCGAGGTCGATGTCGAGGATCGCGTCGCCTGGGTGCAGCCAGGCGTGGTCAACCTTGACCTGACCAAGCAGGTGGCGTCTTCGGGTCTGCACTTCGCGCCGGACCCCTCATCGCAACAGGTGTGCACGATCGGCGGCAACGTCGCCAATAATTCCGGTGGACCCCACTGTCTTGCCTACGGCGTCACCAGTGCACATGTACTGGCTGTGGAGGTCGTGTTGTCGAGCGGCGAAGCGGTCGTGCTCGGAGGGCTCGAAGCCGAGCCTTCGGGATACGACCTGCGGGGTGCCTTCGTCGGCTCGGAGGGAATGTTCGGCGTCACCACAAAGATCGCGGTGCGTTTGACTCCAGACCCTGAGAGCGTAAAAACGCTGTTGCTGGCGTTCGACGCCGTGTCTGATGCGGCCGCCACCGTGGGTGCGGTGATCGCCTCAGGGTCGGTGCCCGCGGCGATCGAGATGATGGACAAGCGCTGTGTCGCCGCTGTCGAGGATTTCGCGCATGCCGGTTACCCCCGCGATGCCGCAGCGGTGCTGTTGATCGAGGTTGACGGTCCGCGACGGGGCGTCGAGGCGGAGACCGACAAGGTCGCCGAGATCGGCCGCGCGCATGGTGGGACCGTGCGGGTGGCGGCTGACGAACAAGAGCGGGCACTGCTCTGGAAGGGACGAAAGAGTGCGTTCGGGGCAGTCGCGCGGGTTGCGCCCGACTACTACCTCCACGACACCGTGGTACCTCGTTCCAAGCTCGTCGAAGTGCTGGAGGCTGTTTATGAGATCGTCGATCGTTACGATCTCACCGCGGTCAACGTCTTCCACGCGGGAGACGGCAACCTGCATCCGCTGATGGCCTATGACTCACGCGAACCGGGCGTCAACGAGCGTGTCGCCGCAGCGGGGCGAGAAATCCTCGAAGTCTCGTTGGCGGTGGGCGGTGTCCTGTCCGGCGAGCATGGCATCGGCGTCGAAAAGCGAGATTTCATGGAGTACCAGTTCACCAGCGCGGACCTTGAGCAACAGGCGCTCCTGCGGCGTTCGTTCGATCCGCACTGCCGCTTGAACCCGGGCAAGGTTCTTCCGTCGGCCCACAGCTGCGCAGACATCGCGTCGTTGTCGGCATTCAAAGCCGACGGAGTGTGGGGATGATCGCCCCGCCGGTGATTGAAGACGCCGAACTGCTGGCTTTCGCTGCTGAGGTCGGGCCCAGCGGTCCAGTCGCGGTCCGTGGTGGAGGCACCCAGTGGCATGTGGGCGGAGCCCCCGACCACGGCGTGCGGGAAGTGCGGGCACCGTCTGGCATCGTGGAGTACCGGCCCGATGAGATGACCGTCTGCGTGCGCGCGGGCACCACAGTCGCCGAACTCCACGCTGTCCTCGCCGAACACGGTCAGCGCACCGCTCTGCCCGATGGATCTGGGCCGTTCGGTTCGCGTTCTTCGACAGTCGGCGGAGCGATCGCGGTCGGACGGTCGCCGGTCACAAGGCTGGGGAACGGCCACATCCGCGACGCGGTCCTGCAGTTGCGCTACGCGGCCGCCGACGGTCGACTCGTGACCGCGGGCGGGCCCACAGTCAAGAACGTGACCGGTTTCGACATGTGCCGCGTTCTGGTCGGTTCGTTGGGCACGTTGGGGTGCATCGGCGATGCGATCCTGCGCACCCGCCCCAAGCCCGAACACGAGCAATGGGTGCAACTCGAAGACGCCGAACCGCAGACCGTTCTCAGAACCGCGAGAACGGCAACAGCCATCTTGTGGGACGGATCGGTGGTGTGGGCCCGACTCTGCGGACACCATGTCGATGTTGAAGACGATCTCGCCCGACTGCCCGCATCGTCGGCGGCTCAACCGCCGGATTTGCCGCCGTACCGCTGGTCTCGCCGCCCCAAGGATCTGTACTGCCTCCCGGAAGAGACAGGACGTTTCATCGCCGAGGTCGGCGTTGGCGTCGTCCATTGCGAACGCCCCGACCCCGACCCGCCACCGGTCGCACCCGGTGTGGCGGCCCTCAATCGTCGAGTGCGCGAACTGTTCGACCCCGATCGTCGTTTCAACCCCGGTCGATCCGTGGAGCGGCTATGAGCGAATCTCTTGGACTTCTGGGGCTTGAGCAGGCTGAACGCGATAGTTGCGTGGCGTGCGGACTCTGCCTTCCCCATTGCCCGACATATCGGGTGACCGGTGCCGACACCCACTCGCCGCGGGGGCGCATAGCCCTCATGCAGGTTGTGGATGAAGGCATCGCTCCGCTGACAGAGGAGATCGTCGAAGCTTTCGACTCGTGTATTCAATGCCGAGCCTGTGAGACCGCCTGTCCCGGTGATGTGCCTTTCGGACACCTGATGGAGTCCACCAAAGAGGTCGTCGAGTCGACCCGCGGCAGGGCTCCGTGGTGGCTGAAGCTGGGTTTGCGGGCTCTGACCCGTCCAACTTTGCTGCGAATTGGTTCAAGTTGCCTCGCGGTTGCACAACGTCTGCGGCTCGTTCCGTCGCGGCGCCTCGGCCTCCCGGACCGACTGCCGCTACGCCGCCGGGCGTTGCGAGCAACGGGTGACGACGTGTGGCTGTTCACTGGGTGCGTCATGGACGCTTGGCAACGCGACATTCACCTAGCGACCCAAGAGGTGGTCGAGGCGACCGGCACGACAGTGCGTCCGACCGGTGACGCGGCGCCTTGCTGTGGGGCGCTGCACACCCACGCCGGACTCGGCGACGGCGCCCGCAAGCTGGCCGCCCGAGTGATGTCAGCGCTTGACGGCGACAACGCTGTTCTCGTGAACTCCGCCGGTTGCGGAGCTGCTTTGAAGGACTACGGCCGGCTGCTCGGCAGCGACGAAGCCCGGGCCTTCTCAGCACGGGTGTTCGACATTCACGAATGGCTGGCCGACCATATTGATGAGATGGACGCGAATCCTCTGGAGCCGGCGATCGCTGTGCGGGTGGCAATCCAGGATCCCTGTCATCTCCGCCATGTACAGGGGTCGCACATGGCTGTTCGCGAGGTCCTCGAACCGTTCGTCTCAGAGATTGTGGAACTCGATGATGAGGGGATGTGCTGCGGTGCCGGTGGAGCGTTTTCGCTGGTCAACCCACAGTTGGCGCTTGATGTTCGCGACCGCAAGACCGAAGCGATCAGCCGATCGCGTGCTGACGTTGTGGTGAGCGCCAATCCCGGATGTTCAATGCACCTTGCCGCCGCAGGCGTGACAGTCCGCCACCCGATGGAGTTGATCGCCGAGGCACTGCGGGCACGCTAGGTGTTGCGCGAGGCGTGGCTTCGGCTTTGTTCGCTTTGCCCACGCGCCGCTAGGCATCGGGATCGACGATTGCTCGGGAGCCGCCGCGGGCCCACAACACCAAGCCGATCGCGATCGCGGTGTAGGCGGTGTAGCCGACAGCCATTGGCGTGACCGAGCCGTCGATTCGGCGATCGATCAAGCTGGCCAGAATCGAACCCCCGCCGATAGTGATGACCCCGTACAACCCCGACGCGGCTCCTGCGATCCGCTGCATCGGTTCCATAGCGATCGCGCTCGCGTTCGGGGTGAACACGGTGGTGAAAGCGCCGAGCAGAGCGGTTGCCGCGAACCACACCCAAAACGACGGCACACCCTCGGCTCCCAGCGCCAAAACCATGAACACCGCCGAGATCACCAGCATCGTCCCCAGGGCGGTCATCGACACGCGATCGGCGCCATGCAGCCGGGTGAACCGTTCGCTAGTCCAAACTGCAACCGCCAGAAACAGTGCCGAAGCACCGAAAATGAGTGCGAAATACTGGTCGAGACCGTAGATCTCATCAATAATCGGGGCGCTGCTGCCCAGATAGACGAAAAATGCGCCGAACGTGAACATCGAGGCCAGCACGTAACCGATCGTGACCCGGGTCCGGCACACCGCGTACACGCCGCGGCCTGTGGCCCGCAGGTCGATCTGGCGCCTGTCGGACCGAGGCAGCGTTTCGCCGAACCGCATGGTCCGCCAAACTGCGACGGCCGTCAACGGAGCGGCGGAGAAGCAGACCAGCCGCCAATCGCCGACCAACAGGATCCCTTCACCAACGGCGGGAGCGACTGCGGGGCCCAACAGGAACACCGCCATAACGAACGAGATCACCCGGGCCATCTGATCGCCGGAATAAAGGTCACGGGCTATCGCCAGCCGGGTGGCGCTGGGAGACGCTGCGCCGAGCCCCCAGACGAACCTCATCGCTAGCAATCCGTTCATACTCTGGGCGAAACCGGATCCGAGCGCGCCCGCCCCGTACAGCGCCAGACCCGCTATCAGAATTGCGCGGCGCCCGTAGCGGTCTGACAGCAACCCCCAGATCATCTGCCCCGCCGCCATCCCCAGCAGATACCAGGTGATCACCAGAGAGACTTCACCCGAGCCGGATCTCAAGTCGAACTGTTCGCTGATTCTGTCGAAGGCGGGCAGCATCGCATCGACGCCGAAAGCCAGAATGATGCTGAGGAACGCCAGAAAGACGATGACTTGGCGTTCGCTGCGGGCAGCGACATGCCCCGACACTTCGGGGTCAGGCAAGGTGCGTGCCACCGACTAGTCCGCCTTGAGCCGCATCGACAGCTCAGCGACACGTGCACGAAGCGCATGGAGTTCACCGCCGAACTCTTCGAGCGCGGCAACGATCTCATCTTCGAAAGCACCCCAGCCGAATTGCAGAGCCGTGGCGATGGCGACCTCGGCCAGCAGCTCCTCGTCGTTCTTGGAGCGTCCGCTGGCCTGAGCTTGACCGGCGACGATACGTGCAACGAGGTCGGAGATTGGAGAGCGGGAGTCGCCGACTTCGAGTTTGGCGAAAGTGCGATAGCCGGCGGCCTCTTCGCTGGTATTGACGGGCAGGATGCCGCCTTCGTCCCAGCGTTCGGCCATTGTTTCGGTCGCTTCGAGCACCGCTTGGGCGAAGACGCTGTCCTTGGTCCCGAAATAGTAGTGAATCAGCCCGTAGTTCACGCCCGCGTGCCGTGCCAGTTCACGCCCCGAGACTCGGCGCGGCGAACTAACGCTCGACAGTGCCTTGGCCGCGTCGATGAGACTGCGACGGACCGCATCGGGCCCACGGACGGTCGGTGACGGTTCAGTCATCTGTGAGAAGCTTGATGCTCGTCAACCAGAGATTTGGCTGACGTCGCGCACGGCGCCCCGGTCAGCCGACGTGGTCATCGCCGCGTAGGCCAGAAGGGCCGCAGAGACCGTGCGTCGACGTTTTGACGGTCGCCATGCATCGGCGCCCCTGGCCTCCATGGCGCGGCGCCTCTCGGCCAGTTCGGCATCGTTGATTCGGAGGTTCACGGTGCGGTTGGGGATGTCGATGTCGATCATGTCGCCGGTTTCGACGAGGGCGATTGCGCCACCCTCGGCGCCTTCGGGGGACGCGTGCCCGATTGACAGACCCGACGTCCCGCCCGAGAACCGGCCGTCGGTAACCAACGCGCACTCCTTGCCCAGGCCGCGGCTCTTTATGTAGGAGGTGGGGTAGAGCATCTCCTGCATCCCGGGCCCGCCCTTGGGGCCTTCATATCTGACGATGACGACATCGCCGGCCTTGATCACCGACTCATCGAGGATCCCTTCGCATGCGGAGTCCTGGCTCTCGAAAACCACTGCCGGACCGCTGAACTCGAAGATCGACTCGTCGACCCCTGCGGTCTTCACAATGCAGCCGCGTTCGGCGATGTTGCCGAACAGCACAGCGAGCCCGCCTTCACGGCTGTAGGGCTCGGCTACAGTGCGAATGCAGCCGTTGATGCGGTCGAGGTCGAGGGTCGGCCAGCGTTCGGCTTGGCTGAACGCCACCTGCGTGGGTATTCCTGCCGGCCCGGCACGGTAGAACTCGATCACCTCGGCCGACGGGCTGCGCATCACGTCCCACACCTCGAGTGCCGCTCCCAGGGTCTCGCTGTGGATCGTCGGCAGGCTTGTATCGATCAACCCGCCGCGGTCCAGTTCGCCGAGAATCCCCATAATTCCACCGGCCCGATGCACATCTTCGACATGGTATTCGTCGGTGCTTGGAGCGACTTTGCAGATGTTGGGGGATTTGCGGCTGAGCCTGTCGATATCGGCCATCGTGAAATCGACGCCGCCTTCCTGAGCCGCCGCGAGGATATGCAGCACGGTGTTGGTCGACCCACCCATCGCAATGTCGAGGGTCATGGCGTTCTCGAAGGCCGTTTTCGAACAGATCGAGCGGGGCAGAACCGACTCGTCGTCCTTGTCGTAGCGGCGCTTGGCCATGTCGACGATTCGGCGGCCTGCCTCCAAGAAGAGTTGTTCACGGTCGGCGTGGGTGGCCAACACCGTGCCGTTTCCGGGCAGAGCGAGCCCCAAGGCCTCGGTCAGGCAGTTCATTGAGTTGGCGGTGAACATCCCAGAGCACGAACCGCAGGTGGGGCAGGCGGAGCGCTCCATCTCGAGCAGGTCCTCGTCTGAGACCGACGTATCCCCGGCCTTGATCATCGGGTCGATCAGGTCGAGTTTGACGCTTACCCCGGCGAGCTTGGTTTTTCCGGCCTCCATCGGTCCGCCGCTCACGAAGACGGTCGGAATGTTGAGCCTCATGGCGGCGTTCAGCATCCCGGGGGTGATCTTGTCGCAGTTGCTGATGCAAACGAGGGCATCGGCACAGTGTGCGTTGACCATGTACTCGATCGAGTCTGCGATCAGGTCCCGGCTCGGGAGGCTGTAGAGCATGCCGTCGTGGCCCATCGCAATGCCGTCGTCGACGGCGATCGTGTTGAATTCTTTGGCGACGCCGCCGGCTTCTTCGATCTCGCGTGCGACGAGTTGCCCCAGGTCCTTCAGGTGGACGTGACCGGGGACGAACTGGGTGAAGGAGTTGGCGATGGCTATGATCGGCTTGTCGAAGTCATCGTCTTTCATTCCGGTGGCACGCCACAGGGCTCGAGCCCCGGCCATGTTGCGTCCCTGAGTGGAGGTGCGTGAGCGGTAATCGACCATGGCACGAGTCTACAAGGATCGGATTAGCCAAGCGGCCCAAAGATCGAGCAGAATATGAGCCCCGAGGCCCCGGCTGCGCCCGGCACGAGCACCCTGCTGTCATCTGGGTATTTTTCTGGTCCGCTGATCTCGGGGAACGGTTGGCTACAGTTCTCTCCATGATTATCGCTCAAGTCGGCAGCACTGGATACAACATTCTGCTGTTCCTTCACATCGTGGCGATCGTCGTCGCGTTGTCGCCCACATTCGTCCACCCGTTCCTGGCTCGCGACACGAACGGGGAGTACTCGGTGCGCAGAACACTGTACGCGGGGATCGCCAAGCGTTCGATGCGGATCTACGGCAGTTCGCTGATTGTCGGCGGTCTGCTCGGCTTCGGTGTAGCGGGATTGTCCGACAAGGTGTATCAGCTGAGCGACGGGTGGTTGACAGTCTCCGTCATCGCCTGGCTGGCGATGAACGGCGTCCTGCACGCCATGGTGATTCCCGCCGAGAAGGCGATAGCCGACGGCGATGAGCCCAACACCAAGAAGGCGGAGACCGGCAGCTTGATCATTTCTTTGTTGTTCCTGTTCTCGCTCTATCTGATGATCTTCGAACCGGGCGCCTAGCTGCGAAGAGCGATGGCCGGCGCCGCGAGTGTCCTCGACATCGACGGTGTCGAGGTCCGCGTGACCAGCGCTGACAAGGTGTTCTTTCCCAAGCGAGGCGAGACGAAACTAGACCTTGTCGAGTACTACCTGGCGCTCAAAGAGCCTGTCATGCGGGCGATTGGAGGGCGTCCGCTGATGATGGAGCGTTACCCGAACGGCGCGCGCGGCAAGTCGTTCTTCCAGAAACGCGTGCCCGCCGGCGCACCCGACTGGTTGCAGACAACAGTGGTGAGCACACCCAACGGCACCACCTCCAATGCTCTGGTTGCCGTGGATCCTGCACACATCGTGTGGGGAGTCAACATGGGTTGTCTGGGTTTCCATGTTTGGCCCAGCCGGGTCGACCAACCGGCATACGCCGATGAGATGCGAATCGATCTCGACCCCTCGCCGGGCACTGGCTTCGACGAGGTTCGAGCGGCCGCGCTCGAAGTGAAGTCCGTGCTCGACGATCTGGGCATCATCGCCTTTCCCAAGACGTCCGGCAGCAAGGGCCTCCACATCTGGATTCGCCTGCAACCCCGTTGGGACGGCTACGGAGTGCGCTACGCGGCGGTCGCCTTGGCCAGAGAGATGCAAAGGCGATGCCCCAAGCTGATCACCTGCGAGTGGTGGAAGGAGCAGAGGGGAAAACGAGTCTTCTTCGACTTCAACCAGAATGCTCCCCACAAGACGGTCTTCGGGGCCTACCAGGCTCGGCCCCGCGTCGGCGCGCAGGTGTCGACGCCGATCACCTGGGACGAGGTGTCCACCATTGACCCGGAAGGCTTGACCATCGCCACAGTCCCTGCTCTTGTCGAGCAGCGAGGTGATCCATGGGCGACCATCGACGATCAGCTTCAGTCGTTGACCGCGTTGCTGGAGTGGCACAAGAGGGATTGGGACTCAGGGCTGATGGACGCTCCCTGGCCGCCCGTCTACCCCAAACAACCCAACGAAGGGCCACGCGTCTCCCCGAGCCGCGCCAAACAGACCGACTAGCTCGGCTGGCCGCTCGTCTCTTATGCGTCGAGGACGCGGTGACGAGCGTCTTCGGGGCTCACCACAGGCTTCTCGGTCGACCAAGGGAAGTTGATCCACTGGTCGGTGCGCTTCCAGACGTAGTCGCATTTGACCAGCGAGTGCGACTTTTCATACAGCACTGCGGCCCGCACTTCAGCGACTCGTTCTTGGCAGTAGTCGTATACGAGCTTCAGGGTGTGGCCGGTATCGGCTACATCGTCTGCGATGAGAACCTTGACCTCTTCCATGTCGACGAGGTCGACGTAGGGAGGAAGCACCACCGGAACCGGCAGGCGTTCGTCGACCCCTGTGTAGTACTCGCAGTTCATGACATAGATGTTCTTGATGGAAAGGGCGTAACCGAGCGAACTGGCCACGAACAGGCCGCCCCGGGCGATCGCCAGAATCATCTCCGGACGGTAACCGTCGTCAGCGACTTTGACCGCCAGTTCCCGCGCTCCGCGCCCGTAGTCGGCCCAATCGAGAACTTCGACCTGCGGTTTCGCCTGTTCGACAGATTCGTTGATCATCGAGAGTCCCCCGTAATTCGCCCCGGTTGCAGGTACGCCTGCGCCCGCACACTATATGACCGAGACGGTCACCTGATGCCAACCCTCGGCGCCGTCCGGGGCGACGGACTTCGGCCCTCTCGGCTGGACTGCGTCCGCGCCGTCCACCGCTCGAACTTTGATCCTGTGCCGTCCCGGGGTTGCGTTCCAGACAGTTCGCCATTGAGCCCAGGTCTCGTCGTTGCCCGGCACGGCGAGGTCGCACTGCCACCAAGGGCCGTCATCGACAGAAACCTCGACTGCGTGGATGCCGCGAGGCGGTGACCATGCCACCCCCGCCAAGATTGCTTCGCCCTCCGGAACCGAGGAGCCATCGCGGGGAACGTCGATTCGGGACATCGTCTTCATCGGACCGAGCTTCGCCCAACCCTTGTCGATCCAATAGCCGTCGAAATCATCCCAACGAGTCAGTTCAATCTCGGTGACCCACTTGACCGCTGAAACGTAGCCGTAGATGCCCGCAACGATGAGTCTGGCGGGAAAACCGTGCGAGATCGGCAGCGGCTCCCCGTTCATTCCCACAGCCAGTAGAGCGGTACGGCCGTCATAGAGGCGGTCGGTCGGGAATCCGGCGGTCCAATCGTCGATCGATTTGCCGACGAACTGATCGGCGCCGGGTTGCACTTGAGCCCGCTCCAACAGCGTTGTGAGGGGAACGCCCAGCCATTCGGCGTTGCCGACAAGCGGTCCGCCCACCGGGTTGGACACACACGAAAGGGTCAGTTCGTGCTCCTCCAAGGGCATGGCGAGCAATTCTTCCCAGGTGAGGGTATAGGGGTTGTCGACCATGCCCTTGATTCTCAGCGACCAGTCTTCGGGGGCGAGATGAGGAGGCGAGAGGGCCGTGTCGATTATGTAGAACGAGTCGTTGGGGGTGATATAGGAGGAGATCCCGTCGATGTCTGTGATCGCCTCGGTTGTGGCGGTTGCCCCTTCAGGGGCAGCGACGGTGGTGGTCGGGGGAGTGGTGCTACTCGTCGTGGTTGTGACATCGCTGAACGTGATGTTCTCGCGCGCGGTTTCTGCGGCTGATTTGGGGGTTATAGCTCGCGAGAGCGCGAATCCGCCGACCGCGACCGCACCCGCACCGGCGGACCAGCCCAGGAATGCCCGCCGACTCGTGGGGGGATCGAGGGGATCCGCCAGAGGCCCCGCAGTTCTCAGTCCTTCGTGGGGGTCTCTGATCCTGTTCAGCAGGAACAGGAGGGTGGCGATGCCCAGACCGGCAGCCACGAGAGACCAGAGCCAACTCTGCAGAGCGGGCGAGCTGGGATTGCGCGCCGTCGTGAAGCCTCCCAGGATTCCGAAGGCAGCGAAACCCATGACTCCGATCTTGCGGGAGATCCGAAGTGAGGCGTTTCCCAGAGCGGCAGCGGCCAGTAGGGCGACGATGGTGATACCGGGCAACAGAGATGCTTTTCCAGTGGACCCGAGGTTCTCGATACTCTCCTCGGCTGCCCACCCGGGCGTGATGTCGAGTATCCACTCGCCCATGCCCAGAACAAGCCCCGGGATGGTCTCACTCAGTGCTTCTACGAACTGCCCGAACATCAACGCGACCCCACCGGCGGCGGCGCCTGCCAGTGCTCCCTGCCACCAGAGCCGACTTGACCCGGGGCGGTGCGGGGCTTCCGCTTCGGAACTGCTGTCGTTTGCCGGATTGTCCGCGGTCGAATCGTCGTCGGGCTTGTCGTTGTCGTGCTGTGAGGTGTTCACAGGAGTCCTCCGTCGGAGTTCATGCCTCAGTTCTAACTCCCGAACTCGTCGAATAGTCCCCGAACCGGGCTATATATTCTTACCGCGGCCGAAGAGTTTCGAGTTGTTGTGGATGTTGGCACTCGCCGCGGCGAGAATATCTGGACTTTGACGAACGAACTCGGCCCTTGGGGGCTCTGTGCGCGGGCGCCCGCAGGCGCCGGCAGCGGCACGGCAGCCTTGGGACGCGTGGTCCGTGTCGATCGCGGTGAGTGTGATGTGGTGACCGAGGCCGGAATCGTGCGGGTGCTGTCGGATTCGATTCGCGCTCAAGACGAAACCGCGCCCGTGACCGGCGATTGGGTAGAGATCGAAGAACAGGAAGGACTCGGTACGGTTGTCAGCGCGATCCTCGAACGTTCGACGAGCGTGAGCCGGCGGGATCCGGCGCAACGTGACCTTGAACAGATCCTGGCGACCAACGTTGAGTCGGCGGGTGTGGTTCATGGACTGGATCGCCCGCTTCCGCCTGGTCGTCTCGAACGACTGCTGGTCGTTGCCATGAACGGCGGCGCAGCGCCTCTGGTGATTCTGACCAAGGCTGACACAGCTGCTGCTGGTGACGAGTGTGAGGCGATTGTCCGTTCCGTGTGCCGCGATATTCCAGTTGTGACAACCAGCATCGTCGACGGGACAGGATTGGACGAACTGCTCGGCCACGTGGGCGCGGGTCGCACGCTGGCGTTGATCGGAGCCAGCGGGGTTGGAAAGTCGGCGCTGGTGAATGCCCTGGCCGGAGAGGAGCGCCTTGAGGTGGGTTCCGTGCGCAACGTCGACGCCAAGGGCCGGCATACCACGACCGCACGGGAACTTGTGCTGCTGCCCGATGATGCCGGTCTTGTGCTCGACACGCCTGGTATCCGTTCTGTGGGTCTTTGGGAGGCCGAGCACGCCCTGGATCTAGTTTTCGGCGATCTTGAAGAGCTGTCCGCCGGCTGTCGGTTCCATGATTGTGTACACGTGGCCGAGCCTGGTTGTGCCATTACCGCCGCCGTTGCCGACGGCACGCTCGACGCCAAGCGGGTTGAGCGTTATGTCGCTCTGGTTGCCGAGTTGGCGGCCCAGCGCGAACGAGAACACGAACGCTCCTTTCGCCCGCGCCGATAGCCCCTGGCACTTCTGGGGCCGGTTTGTTCGCATCAAGCGCCGAGGCCGCGGTTCCCTCGCTAGAGTTCGGCCAGGGCTCGGCGGTCGATTTTGTCGCCTGCGTTCCGGGGCAGGCGGGCGACGATCCGGATGTCTTCGGGAAGCTTGTAAGGGGCGAGGCCAGCCGTTCCGAAGTCGCGCAAGTCCTCGAGGGTGGGAGGCTCATGGCCCTCGGACACAACGATCACAGCCACACCGACCTCGCCCATGATCTCATCGGGTCTGCTGACGACCGCGATCTCGGCAATTGCAGGGTGGTTGCCGAGAACTGACTCGACTTCCATCGGATAGACGTTGTAACCGCCGCGAATGAACATCTCCTTGACGCGCCCAGCGAGCCGGTAACAACCAGAGGAGTCCGAACGGGCAAGATCCCCGGTCCGAAGCCAGCCATCGACCAGAGCCTCTGAGGTCGCTTCCGGGTCGTTCCAGTAGCCCGCCATGATGCAGTCTGAGCGCAGCCACAGTTCGCCGATCTCTCCTTGTGCGACAGGTTCTCCGGCTTCGGCCCGTATCGCCGCTTCGACCCCGGGCCGGGGTCTTCCGATGGTGTTGAGCGCCTCTTCGTCGTCGGCGCCCAAATCCGTTCCGAGGCCTATCCCGCCGCTTTCGGTCGACGAGTAGCGGATCGAATAGGGCGCGTCGAATCGTTCTCGGGCTTCGCGCACCAGTGCCGGCGGAGATGCGGCGCCGCCTGCAACGATCGCTTGCACGGCGGAGAAATCCAGTTCGTCGATCTGCGGGTGCGCCAGCATGAGCGCTATCTGCGGTGCTACACCGGTCACTGTCGGCATTCGGTGTTGCGCGATCAGTTCCAGTACGGGTCCGGCCGACCAGCGTTTCAATAGATGGGTGGTCCTGCCGCTGGCCAACAGCCATGGCAGCTTGGTCATGAAACCGACATGGGCGAACTGGGTGGGGCTGATGCCGTGCCCGCCACCGCCCCAAGCTCCTCCAGTGTCGAGCTCGAGGATTCGCTCCAGTTGGCGGTTGCCGTACCAGGCGCCCTTCGGCAGACCAGTGGAACCGCTGGTGAAGCACACGCACACGGGTCGGTCCGGATCTTCGGCTAGAGGCGCAGGTGGGCGGGCATCGGCGATTCTGAACTCTCCTGCCACGGTTTCGGCGCTGGTGCCCGGAACGAGGGTTTCGCCGGCGAAGCGGTCGACGTCGACCCTGCCTAACAGCTGGTCGCCGACAATGGCCAGTTTCGGGTCGAGGACTTCCAGGCAGGCATTGATCTCCCGGGCGGTGAGCCTCGGGTTGACGCCCGAGGTGACTGCGCCGAGCCGGGCGAGGGCCAGGAACAGAACCACGTAGTCGATGGTCGATTCGAGTACTAGGGCGACTGCGTCCTGCTCACCGATATCACGGGCCGCGAGCCCGGCTGCGGCCTCATCGGCGGCCTGATCGAGCTCCGCATAGGTGATCCCCCAACCCTGATGCGTGAGGTATGCCATGGCGTCGGCGAAGTCCTCAGCCACTCGACGCGCAATCCTGGTAAGCACCCCAGAATCGTAGACCCGTGGACACACAGCAGCCGCAGCGACTGTAATGTGCGTGACCGATGCCGGTGATTGATGTGGACTGTGTGCCGGTCGCTTGGCGCGAAGCGGGCCAAGGAGAGGTCTTGCTGTTCCTCCACGGACTCGGCCTGACCCGTACCAGTTGGGATTCACAGCTTGGAGATCTGTCGGATCGCTGGCGTTGCGTCGCCTGGGACATGCCTGGCTATGGGAAGTCGTCACCGGTCGAGCAGTTGTTGACCGTCGGCGCGCACAACGCGGTCATCGCTTTGTGGTGAGCAGGACGCGAGTTCGGGAGAAGGAGCAAACCGATGGGTACGCTGCGGATCATGGACGCTTGGAACGATCCTGCGCTCGACGCTTTCGCTGACGAGGTTCGCACTTGGATTGAAGAGCACTGCGTCGGCGAGTTCGCGACATGCCGAGGCCGAGGTTGGACTGGCCAAGAAGACGTCCCGGTCGAGGTTCAATGGGCCTGGGAGAAAGAGCTGGCAACGGGTGGCTGGCTGGGGATCGATTTCCCTGCATGGATCGGCGGACGCGGCTGTTCGCTCGCTGAGCAGGTGGTTTTTCACCGGACTTATGTTGAGTCGCGGGCGCCGGGGCGTTTGCCCAACATGGGTGTGACTCTGTTGGGCCCGACGTTGATGATGTTCGGCAGCGAGTCTCAGCAGCGCCGTTTCGTTCCCCGCATTCTCGCTGCGGAGGATTACTGGTGCCAGGGATATTCCGAACCCGACGCGGGTTCTGACTTGGCCAACGTCAAGACCCGGGCCGAATTGGCCGACGGCCTTTGGATCATCAACGGTCAGAAAGTCTGGACTTCGCTGGCGCAGTACGCCCAATGGATTTTTCTGGTGGCTCGCACAGAGTCTGGTTCGCAACGCCATACGGGGCTGAGTTGCCTGCTGGTGCCGATGGACCAGCCCGGGATCGAGATTCGGCCGATCGTGCAGATCACCGGCGGTTCTGAGTTCAACGAAACATTCTTCTCTGACGCCCGCACCGAGGAGTCCTTGGTTGTGGGCGGTGCGGGCAACGGCTGGAAAGTAGCGATGGGGACTCTCGGTTTTGAGAGAGGGGCTTCCACGCTGGGGCAACAGGTCAGCTACCGCCAAGAGTTCGATGATCTTGTTGCTTTGGCAAAGGACAATGGACGGTTGGCTGATCCAGTTGTGCGCCACGAACTGACCCGCAGTTTCGTCGAGTTGGAGATTCTGCGCTTCAACCAGTTGCGCATGCTCACCGCTATGACGAGCGGCGGAGTGCCGGGCCCCGAAATGTCGATCGGCAAGCTCTACTGGGCGTCGTGGCACCGGCGCATGGGCGAGTTGGCGATGCTGGTTCGCGGTGCGAGTGCCATGGTCGGGTCGTCCGCTGCTCACAACGGCCATCGGAGTTTCGGTGGATATGAGCTTCCCGATTATGAGATCGACCGTGAGCAGCGCACGTTCTTGTACAGCCGCGCTCACACTGTTTACGGCGGTTCGAATCAGATCCAGCGCAACGTGATCGGCGAAAGGGTTCTCGGCCTGCCCCGTGAGCCCCGCTGAGCTGCAAAGCAGGGTTCAGTGTCAGTCGGCGCGGCTATGCTTGGCGTTGGCTTGACGGACCGGAACAGACCGAGACAAGGAGCAGCCATGGGCAGGATTCGAAACACGTTTGAACTCGCAAAACTCTCTTGGGGGGTGCTCAAGAGTGACCGTGAGTTGCTGACGCTTCCGGTCCTGTCGTTTCTTGTTTCGGCGGCGTTGTTGATTCCTCTGGTGTTCGTCGCTTTAGCGACGGCCAGCACCGGATCAGGTGGCAGCGAAGAAACGACTGCGAGTCCCGCCATGGCGATCGTGGCGATCGTTGCCGCCTTGGGTCTGAGCGTGATCAGCGTCTTCTTCAACGGTGCATTGGTCGCGGGAGCGCACGAGCGGCTCACCGGCGGTGATCCGACCGTTGGTTCCGCGATCCGCAAAGCCTTCAGCCGGATCGCGGGTTTGGTGCCCTGGGCGATCCTCACTGCCACCGTTGGCCTGATTCTGCGTGCCCTGCGCGATAGAGCGGGTTGGGCCGGTCAATTCGTGATCAACATGATCGGAATTGCTTGGGAATTGGCCACCTTCCTTGTTGTTCCAGCGATAATCATCGACGACAAAGGGGCCTGGGACGGTGTGAAGGCCTCGGGTTCGCTGCTCAAGTCCACCTGGGGCGAGAACCTCGCGGCCCGTGTAGGGTTCGGACTCTTGGGTTTCGTGGCAATTCTGCCGGTGATCCTCGTAGTAGCCGTCCTGGGTTCATTGGGCGGCGCCGGCCTCATCCTCGGCATCGTGGTCGGGGTTGCCTGGGTCGGACTCGTGGTAGTGGTGATGACCGCGCTCAACGCGGTGTTCCAGACAGCGCTCTATCTCTATGCAACCTCGGGGATGGCCCCGAGTGGTTTCGAGGGTTCCAGCATCGGCGAGAGCTTCAGCCGCCGCTAGACGACGCGCTGGACGTCAGACGAGTCGTTCTCGGGTCTCTGGATCGAGTCGATCAGCCCCCAGTCCAACGCGGTATCGGCATCGATAGTGCTGTCTTGAAGCAACCAGGCGAGAGTGCGATGCCGCCCGATTCGCGCCGGGATACTCACGGTTCCGCCCACACCGGGCAGCAGACCCATTCTGGTTTCCGGCAGGCGGAACCGGGTGTCGGGATGCGCTTGGACCCGACCGCAGAAAGCCATGATCTCGACGCCGGCACCGATACAGGGTCCGTGTACTTGAGCCGTGACGCGGTCGGCGACTCGATGCAGACAGACCGCGATGTTGGCCGTGGAACGCAGCATGTGCGCGGTCGCCGGGTCGGCGACCGCGCCGAACTCGGCTGGGTCGCCACCCGCGCAGAACGCGGCCCCCCCCCCGCTCAGGCGGATCGGACGGGTCGGTCCGTGGGCGAGCGCGCCGAACGCGTCGATCAGCTCATCGCGCATTCGCGCATCGATGAGGTTGCGCAGCCGGGGCCGGTCGAGGATCACATCAACCCGGTCGGCGTGTTCACTCATCCGCACGCGGGGATGGTCGTCGTTTCGCACACGGCGTCCTTGGCTTGCCGACCAGGACGCGAACTCGGCCCCTGACTGCAAGGTTGCATAGGCGAGCGACTCGACCAGCAGCGCGTCGTCGAAGCTTCGTCTGTCGCCGCCTCGCAACACCTGGGCGGCGGCGACTGCGGCTATGGGGTTGGCCAGCGCTCCCGCGATGATCGGATCTGGGTCGTCGCATCGGATGTCCCACGCGTAATCCGCATAGCTGCCCACGCCGACTGACACGACAGGCAGTCGCGATAGACGGCCGGCGATTTCGGCGCCGTCGTGGTCGCCGAGCTCGACTGCCACCACCGGACTGCCGACGGCGACGCCGACCATCCTGTCGATGTCCGGCGACGCCACGGTGGCCCGGGCTCGCTCCCATGACCACAAGATGGCGTCCACGACCAAACCTCAGCAGTCCGAGTCGCCTAGATGTCCGTGCTGCTCGCGCAGTTCCCTGCGAAGCAGCTTTCCGGTGTCGCTGTAGGGAAGCTCGTCGACGAGCACCACATGGGCAGGGACGCGACTCGACCGCAGCCTTTGGCGCACCAGTTCTTGGATCTCGCTTTGGACAACGCCGTCGGGAGGCTGCGTTGTCTGGCCGGAGAGCACGATGACGGCGACCACTTTCTCACCCCATTGTCGGTCGGGAACACCTATAGCGGCCGCGTCGGAGACACCGGGGTGGGTCAGCAGCACATCCTCGATCTCCCCTGGCGACATATTCTCTGCGCCGCGGATGATGACGTCGTCGTTGCGCCCCTGGACGAACAGGTAGCCGGCTTCGTCTGTGAAGCCTCCGTCGCGGGTTGGGAACCAGCCGTCTACGAGCAGCGAGCCGGCTTCGAGGTATTCGCCCGACACTTGTTCGCCGCGCACGAAGATCTCACCGGGTTCGCCGGCCCCCAGCTCCGTGCCGGCGTCATCGCGGATTGAGAGTTCCACGCCGGGAAGTGCGCGTCCGACCGAGCCGAGGCGTCGTTGCTCTGAGGGATCATCGCTGTACTGGGCCAACCGGTGGTCGTCGGGACCCAGCAGAGCGATGGTGGAACTAGTCTCAGTGAGGCCGTAGGCGTTGACGAATGAGGTGATTGGAAACAGCTCCAGCGCCCGGGCAATGACCGGTAGCGGCATTCTGCCTCCACCATAAGACAGGGTTCGGACTCCTAGCAGGGGTTCGCCTCCACGGGCGTCGAGGGCTTCGACAATTCGGGCCAGCATGGTGGGCACGACCATGGCGTGGGTGACGTCCTCTCGCTCCACGGCGTCGATCCAATCGTCGGGATCGAACTTCGGGAACAGCACGATCCGGCGCCCGGCGTACACCGCCGAGAGCATGGCGGAAACCCCCGCCACATGGTAGGGAGGCACGCTGACGATAGTTGCTTCATCAGCACCTGCGCCCATGAACTCAACCGAGCCCAAGATGTAGGAGACCAGGTGTTTATGACGCAACACAGCGGATTTCGGAGCACCTGTTGTGCCGCTCGTGAACAGAAGCACTGCAATGTCGTCAGGGTCCATCGACCAGTCAGGTGCGGTACACGGCGATGCTCCGTTGGCAGGGTCTTCGAGAAACTGCTGACGAGTCAGAGTTTGGAGACGTTCCACGCCCGACAGTCGCACAGCCCCGGCGGCATCTGTGATTGCCACCCCGGGCGTGTTGCGCTGAGCCAAAGATGAGAGGTCATCGTCCGGCAGCCGGTAGTTGAGAGGTGCGTAGGGCATGCCTGCCCATGCCGCGCCGAACAGAGAAATCGGTACTGCCGGACTCGATTCGTCGCACAACACAACCGTGTCGCCGTCGGTTTCGCGGAATTGCGCTGCCGCCATCCCCGCCTGCTCATAAAGCTGCCGGTAGGTCATCCCGTTTTCCAGCGGGCCGACTGCGACCCGGTCACCGAGTCCTTCCGCCGCCATCTCCAGCAGCATCATCAGGTTCATGGCGGGTCCGGTCGGCTCAGTCTGAGGCGGGCAGGGTCTTTGCCTCAGCGACGCCCAAAGCAGCCCCGTCAATGGCGATGGAACCAGATCCACCTTTGGTGGCCAGCAATTCAACGGTGTCTTCGGGGTTTCTGTAGCGCTTGCCTAGCAGGGTGCCCTCTGCTGCATCGGGTGCAGGCTCACCGGTGATTTCGCCGGTTCCCGCGGCAACCATGGCGGTGCCACCACAGGTCAACTCGGCCTCGCCATCGCCTTTCACCACGATCACTTGTGTCGTGCAAACCGTGCTCTGGAAGCGGGCACCGGGCTTCAGTTCGACCATCGTCTGTTACTCCTGGGGCGTTGGTTGGTGCTCCATTGTGCCGCGAAGCCCCGATGAGACCAAAGCCGCCCTTGCGTTTGCCAAGGAATTCACCAACCAGAATGGCTATCGTCGGGCGTCATGAAGCGACGGGAGTGCGATCTCGTGGCGTGGGCGTCAAGTGGCGCCATGTGGTTGACGGGCCGGCGGGACGGTCCGCCGTCGGCCGCTCCGGCTTCGGTGGTCAGAGCGCTGATTGCCGCAGCTGACGATCTGGCGCAGCAGACCGCCCGTTGGGGCCGAACGGTAACTGTCGACGGACCCGCGCTGTTGGGCGAACGTGCGGCACTCACCGGTATGGGCCGCAACGGCGACACCTCGGTGGGAGGGTCGGCTAGTTTCGTGCAAGCGTCCGACGGCTGGATCGTGGTGAACCTCGCCAGGCCCGAGGACGTGCAGTCTCTCCCGGCGCTTGTGGGCCAGTCTTTGAGCGCGGATGACTGGCCCGCGATTGCCGCGGGCATTGCTCGGCTTCGGAGCGCTGAGCTTGTCGACACGGCAACGCTGCTCGGGATCCCGACAGCGGTTCCGTCGAGTCACCCGCAGCCTGTCGAATCACCTGGTCGGGAACTTCATCGTGGTGGCTCGCGCCGGGTGTTCCGCCGGCCTTTGGTTGTGGACCTCACATCTTTGTGGGCCGGCCCTTTGGCCGGCGGGCTGCTCGCCGAGGCCGGCGCCCGGGTTGTGAAGGTGGAGGGCGCCGGCCGTCCCGACGGAGCTCGCAGAGGGACGCCGGAGTTCTTCGATCTGCTCAATCACGCCAAAGAATGCGTCGAAATCGACTTCGCGAACGCGGACGACCAAGCATTTCTGCGCCGCATGCTGGCCGCTGCCGATCTCGTTCTGGAGGGTTCGCGGCCTCGGGTGATGGACCGGTTGGGGATCGATCCCTGCGCACTGGCTGACACGGGTGTTTCCTGGTTGTCGATCACTGCCCATGGCCGTACCGGCACTGCCGGTATGAGAATTGGCTTCGGTGACGACACCGCAGTCGCCGGCGGCCTCTGGCTGCCCGGCGACCCTCCCGGCTTTGTTGCTGACGCGGTGGCTGATCCGATCGCGGGTTTGGCCTCGGCCGCTTTGGGGGCACGGTTGTTGGCTTCACCGCAGGCAGCGGTCGTGGAGGTTCCGCTTGCCCGAGCCGCAGCATGGGCCGGGTCCTGCGCGGCCTCGGACCCCGCCGAAGCGCGCATGCATAACGACGGTGATCGGTGGTTCGTGGAACTCGGAGCCGAACGCGTGGCCGTTCAGGCTCCGAGACATCGACCGCTGCCCGGAGCGGCTGAGCCTGCGGGCAGCCACAATACGCTGCTCAGAGAGGAGTTCGCAGCACACCCGGGTACGGCATCAGCTGCGGGTTCTTTGTGAGATAACGGAGTTGCTAGGGTCACTTTCGATGGGCGACAGCCACGATTGGGGTGAGACCCTCGACGATCTGGAGGCACGGCGGGCCGCAGCATTCGCTATGGGAGGCGCAGACAAGTTGGCTGCCCGTGCTGCGTCGGGACGCCTCGATGCCCGCAGCCGCATCGCGGCGCTGCTTGACGACGGGTCGTTCTCTGAGATCGGCGCCTTGGCCGGTGGCTCCTTCCCCGCTGATGCCCTAGTCGCCGGCGTGGGGAGGATCGATGGTCGCCCCGTGGCGGTCGGCGCCGAGGATTTCACGACTATGGGCGGTTCGATCGGTGCGGCTGCTTCACGCAAACGCTGGCGCATCGCCGATATCGCGGGACGTGAGCGCGTGCCGCTGGTGATGCTGCTGGAGGGCGCGGGCCATCGGCCGCCGAAACCAGGGGACCCCTCCGCGGGTGGCCCGGGAGATCTTCAAGCTCAGGGTCGGCTGTCTGGACATGTGCCCATGGTGTGCGCGGTTATGGGTTCATCGGCCGGCCACGGAGCGATCACCGCGCCGTTGTGCGACTGGTCGGCGATGACCGCGGACGCCGCTATTTTCACCGCCGGACCTCCGGTGGTGAAGGCGTCGCTGGGTGAAGACGTCACCAAGGGAGAACTGGGCGGCCCGGCCGTGGCCATCGCCAGCGGAGTCGTGCACAATCTCGCTGCCGACGATGCTTCGCTGCTCGCTGATGTGCGCAGTTATCTGGGGTTTTTCGGTTCATCGGCGTGGGAGCAGCCCCCATGGTGCGATACCGGCGATCTCGGACGCAGACGCCTAGAGGACATGCTTGAGATAGTCCCCCGTGACGGTTCTGCGGGTTACGACATGCGTCTGGCGGTGAGCCGCGTGGTCGACGGCGGTGCGTTCTTTCAGATCCAACCCGATTTCGGCCCGTCGATAGTGTGCGCGCTGGCTCGGGTCGGGGGCAGCGCAGTGGGTGTGGTTGCCAACCAGCCCTCAGTCATCGCCGGTGCTATCGATGTCGACGCTGCCGACAAAGCAGCTCATTTCATAGAGGTTTGCGACAGCTTCCATCTGCCGTTGATTTTCCTGACCGACAATCCAGGAGTGCTGGCGGGCACCGCCTCTGAACGCGCCGGGATTCTCAGAGCGGGCGCGCGCATGTTCACTGCTCAGACTCGCGCCACGACAGTCAAGATTCAGGTGACGATGCGCAAGGCGTACGGGTTCGGCTCGTGCGTGATGGCAATGAACTCCTTCGACAACCAGACAGTGTCGTATGCCTTCCCGGGCGCCACCATGGGCGCCATGGGCTCGGCCGGTGCCAGTGACGCGGTGGGCGCCGATGAGCGCACCCGCCAAGAACTCCGGCAGGCAGAGTTGGAGTCGAGCTACCGCTCCGCGTCGGGCCTCGGGTTCGACGAGTTGATCGACCCCCGCGACCTGCGCAACGCGATCCTCACAGGGCTTGAGTTGAGCGCGCGCCGTCGTATGGACTCGCCTCAGCCCAAAGCACGGGTCGGGATCACTCCCTGAGCCGTCAGATATGCAACGCTTGGAATGCCGACCGGCTCATAGCGGCCACGGTGCTTGACGAGCGCCTCGGCGTCCAGGCATCTGAACAAGTGCGCTGAACACAGGCTGCGTGGTTCCAGATTCGGGTTTTCCTGCTGATAGGGTCCGCGTCCGTATGCAACAGGTTGAACTCGATGGATTGAACAAACCTGTCAGCCGGTTGGTACACGGTTCGACCGGTTTGATGGGTGTTGAGGACTCGGTGGCGTTTCCCGTGCTCGACGCGGCCGTCGAAACGGGCGTCAACGCGTTCGACACGGCGACGGTCTACGCCTTCGACGGCTACAGCATGGATGCGATGCTCGGCAGGTGGATCCGAGAACGCGACGCGCGCGACGAGGTGGTGGTGATCGCCAAGGGCGCTCATCCCAAGGTTCCCGAATCGACAGCTCCGAGGGTGACCCCGACCGCGGTAGCAGAGGACATCGACTTGACACGCGAGCGGATGGGCGTGGACCACCTCGACCTCTGGTTGTTCCATCGTGATGACCCGGCGGTTGACGTCGGGTCGCTCGTCGAAGCCGTCGATTCGGCGATCGCCCAGGGCTCGATCCGCGCCTGGGGCGTGTCGAACTGGTCGGTGGCACGGGTCAGAGCCGCGATCGACTACGCGGCCAACAATGACCGGCGCCCACCGGTCGTCAACAGCGCCCACTACAGCGTTGCGGATCAGCTCGACGAACCCTGGGACGACGTGGTCACGCTAACCGGAGATGACCACGCGGCTGATCGCTCCTGGCACGTTGATGGTGATGTGAAAGTCCTTGCTTGGTCGCCGCTCGCAGGCGGCTTCTTGAGCGAGCGGGTCAGCCGAGATGACCTGGAGAACGAACCCGCGCCACCTTTGGCAGACACCGCGCGTTGCTATCTGAACGAACAGAACTGGCAGCGCCGAGAGCGGGCCGCACAGGTGGGTCGGCGCATGGATCTGAGCTTGAGCCAGACAGCCCTGGCCTGGGTTTTCGCCGCTGATTTCCGACCTATGGCCATTGCCGGCAGCGTCACTCCAAACGAAGTCCGCGAGAACGTCGCTGCTGCGGGCGCACAGTTGACCGCCGCAGACGTCAGCTACATCAACGACGGAGTCTAGGACAGCGCTGAAACGACGTGGTCGAGGCAGGCGGTGAGGGCTTCGACGTCGCTCGGGTCGATGGCGGGGAACAAACCGATTCGGAGTTGGTTGCGCCCCAGACTGCGGTATCCGAAAGTATCGACGATTCCGTTCGCCAGCAGCACGTCGTAGATCACTTCCGCGCTCACCGTGTCATCGAAGTCGATGGTCGCAACGACTTTGCTGCGCTGCTGGGAGTCCTGGACGAACGGGCTGGCGAAATCGCGGCTTTCAGCCCACGTGTACATGATCTCCGCCGATTGAGCACAACGGCCGGCGGACCAGGTCAGGCCTCCGTTCTCGTTGAACCAGTTGACGGTGTGCGCGGTCAGGAACACGGTCGCCAAAGAGGGCGTGTTGTAGGTCTGATCCTTGCGGGAGTTGTCGATAGCTGTTTTGAGGTCGAGCGTGGGGGGGATCCATCGGTCGCTTGCGGCGATGCGCTCGGCGCGTTCGATCGCGGCCGGTGACATCATGGCGATCCACAGGCCGCCGTCACCGGCCATGGCTTTCTGCGGCGCGAAGTAGTAGGCGTCAGTCGCGCCACCGTCGAACATCAAACCCCCCGCCGCAGAGGTTGCGTCGACCAGCATCAGCGCGCCCTCGTCGTCGACCCGAACAGGGTCGAGCATCACGCCGGTTGATGTTTCATTGTGCGGATAGCAGTAGGCGTCGACGCCTTCGACCGCAGCCAGCGGGGGATGAGTTCCGAAATCCGAGGTCACCACGGACGGGGCGCTCAGATGCGAAGCGCCCTCGACGCCCCGAGCGAACTTGCCGCTGAACTCGCCGAAGCAGAGATGATGACTGCGCTCGTCGATCAAGCTGAACGTGGCGCAGTCCCAATATGTTGTTGCGCCGCCGTTGCCCAACACGACTTCGTAACCGTCTGGGGCACGAAGAAGTTCCGCAATACCGTTTCTGAGTTCGGCCACCGCCAACCTCACCGGCATCCGGCGGTGCGAGGTGCCCATGTAGTCGGTTGCTCGAGCGCTCAGAGCTTTGAGAGCCTCGGGGCGGACTTTGGTCGGCCCGCTCCCGAACCGGCCGTCAACGGGGAGCAGGTCGGCAGGGATGATGATGTCTGGAATTGTCACGTCGCTCATACTGTCAAATAATCTGAGGTTTCGGCGCGTATTTCTGCGGATCTTCAAACAGAATTTTCGCACGCTGCCGAACCCATGTCGCTAGCCTCCGCGGTATGTCTACCGACCGCATCTCAACCCGGGTGGGCGCCATTGCTCCCTCGGCCACCCTCGCCGTTTCCAACAAGGCCAAAGCACTGCGCGAAGCCGGCGAGCCGGTCATCGGTTTCGGCGCGGGAGAACCGGACTTTGCCACTCCCGAACACATCGTGGAAGCGGCCATAGCAGCTTGCCGCAACCCGAAAATGCACAAGTACTCGCCCGTAGGCGGTCTGCCTGAACTGAAGGAGGCCATCGCCGCCAAGACCCTGCGCGACAGCGGCCTGCAGTGTTCGCCCGCCGATGTGCTGGTGACCAACGGCGGCAAGCACGCGGTGTACAACGCCTTTGAGGCTTTGTTGAACCCCGGCGACGAAGTTCTGTTGCCGACACCGTACTGGACCACCTATCCCGAGCCGATCGCATTGGCCGGCGGCACAACGGTTCCCGTCCTGACCGAAGCGGTCAATGGATTCAGGGCGTCGCTGGACCGACTTGAAGCCGCCCGAACCGAAAGAACCAAAGCGCTCGTGTTCGTGTCGCCGTCGAATCCGACAGGGGCCGTGTACCCCTGCGAAGAAATCGAGGCGATCGGACGCTGGGCTGTCGAACACGGTCTCTGGGTCATCACCGACGAGATCTATGAGCACCTGGTTTACGGCGACAACGAACACCATTCGATACCAGTGCTCGTGCCTGAGCTTCGCGACAAGTGCATTGTGCTCAACGGCGTGGCCAAGACCTACGCGATGACCGGATGGCGGGTCGGTTGGATGATCGCACGGCCAGATGTGATCAAAGCCGCCCAAAACCTGCAATCGCACTGCACCAGCAACGTCGCCAATGTCTCTCAGGCAGCGGCACTTGCCGCGGTTTCAGGCCCGCTCGATGCCGTGCAAGAGATGCGCACAGCCTTCGATCGTCGCCGCAAAGCCATGTACGGACTGCTGAGTGGTATTGATGGCGTCTTTTGCCCCGAACCCGAGGGCGCCTTCTACGCCTATCCCGACTTAACGGGAGTGCTCGGGCGCGACTATGGCGGCGTGACGCCGACGACATCGATCGAGTTGGCCGAGTTGATGCTCGAGCAGATCAAAGTAGCGATCGTGCCGGGCGAGGCTTTCGGAGTGGGCGGGGGAGCGCGTCTGTCATTCGCGCTCGGCGACGATGATCTGGGCGAGGGCGTGGGCCGCATCGTCGACTTTCTGAGCGGCTGATCCGGTGCCGACTCATCCGGACCAGTCAACTGAGCGCCGCGCCACCCCCTATGGAGCTTGGCCGTCATCGATCACCGCTGCTGACCTGGTGGGAGGAGCTGTTCGGATATCGGAGGTTCGGGCCGATCCTGTCGATCCCGACTTGATCTGGTGGTCGGAGAACCGGCCCGAAGAAGGCGGGCGAACCGCGGTGATGCGCTATTCGATTCGCGAGCAGTCAGCCATCGAACACACGCCGGCCGATGCCAACGTGCGCACGTTGGTCCACGAATACGGCGGCGGAGCATGGTGGCCCCATGACGGTGAACTGTTCTACGTCGACTTCGCCGACCAGCGACTTCGTCTGATCAACCGGCACCGCAGGGTCCGGTTCTTGACTGACGAACCGCCACATCCCCGCGCGGACCGGTTCGCTGACGGCAGGGTCACCCCCGACGGCCGCTGGTGCGTGGCCGTGCGAGAGCAGCACCGCGTGGATGCGGAGCCGGCCAACGAGGTCGTGGCTGTGGCGACCGACGGGAGCGCTGAGATCAACGTCCTGTATTCCGACGCCGATTTCGTGATGTCGCCGCGTCTTTCGCCTGTCGGGGACCTGTTGGCCTGGATCTCTTGGGATCACCCCAACATGGGCTGGGATTCGACCCGATTGCACGTCGCCCCGTTTGCCGACGGGCAGATCAGCGGGGAAATACTGACCGTGGGCCGGTTCGATGAGGCGAGCTACTGCGAACCCGACTTCGGCGGCGCTGGGCTGCGGGTCTGTTCCGATCACGAGGGCTGGTGGAACCTCTACGACGTGGATCTGAGCAGCGGGGCGCTGTCTCGGATCGTCGGCGGACCTTTTGAGATCGCCACGCCTCCGTGGGTGTTCGGCATGCAGCGTTGGACTGCACGGCCGACAAGTTCTGGTGAAGAACAGGTTTTCGCTGTTGCCGGTATGCCGACGGGTGATGAATTGATTGTCGACGGCAGCACCGTCTCGCTGATCGACAGTTCGATCAACTCGTTGTCGGCCGGTCCCGGCGCGGTGGCAGCGGTCGGGTCGGGTTACGGCCACGAGACTGAGGTGATCAGCCTCAGCGTCGATGCCAGCGGGGTGCGCCGCGAAGTGGTCCGGACTGCAAGGCCTCTTCCGTTCGAGCAGGGTTATCTGGTTGAGCCCGAATGGATCACGTTCCCGACGGGTCCCGGTGCCGGCGATGGCCACGGCGATGGTCACGGCGAAGGAGATGCCGCCGGCACAGTGGCTCATGGATTGTTCTATCCCCCGACCAATCCCGAACATGTCGGGCCCGACGATGAACGCCCGCCTCTGATGGTGCTGGCCCACGGCGGCCCCACAGCACAGGCTCGCCGCGAACTTCAACCGGGCATTCTCTATTGGACCTCCCGGGGTATCGCGGTGGTCGATGTGGACTATCGCGGCTCCACAGGTTACGGCACGGCCTTTCGGAAATCACTCGACGGGCAGTGGGGTGTCGCCGATGTGGCCGACTGTGTCGCTGCCGCTCAATATCTGGCCGAGCGGGGTGATGTCGATCCGGAACGCCTGATGATCAGGGGTGGCAGTGCGGGTGGGTTCACTGTCCTGGCCGCGTTGGCGTTCCACGACGTGTTCTCGGCGGGGGCCAGCCGTTATGGCATCGCTGATCTGGAGGCACTGGCCACTGATACCCACAAGTTCGAGTCGCGTTACCTCGACACGCTGGTCGGTCCCTACCCCGAACAGAGGGCCGCCTATATCGAGCGTTCGCCGATCAATCATGTGGACGGCATCGACGTGCCGCTGATCGTGTTGCAAGGCGCCGAGGATGTGATCGTGCCGCCCTCACAGTCGGAGATGATCGTCTCAGCCGTTGAATCGAAAGGGGTCAAGGTTGCGTACTTGTTGTTCCCCGACGAACAGCACGGTTTCCGCCAAGCCGACAACATTGTGCGCGCCTTGGAAGCGGAGTTGGCATTTTTCGGAGACGTTCTCGGTTTCGACCCTCCCGGTCTCGCACATGAATAGAATCACCCGGTCGGCCGCGAATCCACGGCCTGACCTGTGACACACAAGACGAAGGTGGATCCGATGAAGCGTGTTCTCGTCTCTGAAACGATTGCCGAAGCTGGTCTGGACCTGCTCCGTTCGGCTGGCCACGACGTGGACCTGCGGCTCGGGCTGTCGCCGGAGGAGCTGTGTGAAGCGGTGGCGGGTGCGTCTGCTCTGATTGTCCGTTCGGCGACCCAGGTCGACGCTGCTGTGCTGGCAGCGGGAACTGATTTGGTTGTGGTGGGCCGCGCTGGGGTGGGCGTCGACAATGTGGATGTGGCCGAAGCGACAAAACGCGGTGTGACAGTGGTCAATGCGCCGCTGTCGAACGTCACCTCGGCCGCGGAGCACTCAATGGCTTTATTGCTGGCGCAGGCGCGCAACGTGCCCCAAGCTCATGCGGCTCTGCAGGCCGGTCGTTGGGAGCGTTCGCAGTGGCAGGGTGTGGAACTGGCCGGCAAGACGCTCGGTGTCGTCGGTCTGGGCCGCATCGGTCTGCTGGTGGCCCAACGTGCTCTGGCTTTCGGCATGACAATCGTGGCGCACGACCCGTACATCACCCAGGAGACTGCCGACAAGGTCAACGCTGAGCTGATCGGGCTCGACGAGTTGATGGCCCGTTCCGACTTTGTGACCATGCACCTGCTGAAGACGCCTGAGACGATCGGCCTCGTCAACGCTGAGATGCTGGCCAAGGCCAAACCCTCTATGCGGATTGTGAATGTCTCCCGCGGTGGCGTCATCGATGAGGAGGCCCTTGCGTCCGCAGTGCGCTCCGGCACGATCGCCGGCGCGGCGATCGACGTGTTCGACGTCGAGCCGGCGCTCGATTCACCTCTGTTGGGCGTGGACGGGATCGTGGTGACCCCGCACCTCGGTGCCAGCACAGCCGAAGCCCAGCATGCTGCCGGGATCACCATTGCCGAGCAGGTGCAGTCGGCTCTCGCCGGTGAGCCCGTGCCGTTCGCGGTGAACTGACTCGCGGCTAGCTCGCGTGTCAGCGGCGGGCTTTGCGGTAGCCGTCTGCTTCAGCGTCGCTCTCGTTGGCGTAGCAGCGGTCGGGAACCGTCCGTTCGTATGAACCTCCGCCCGGCACATGGTAGATCTTCGATGAAGACTTGGCTTTGATCGGATAGCCGGGCGGGCAGGCCCCGTCATCTGGTTCGACACCGCCCGGGGCGAATTGAACAGGGCTCGTTCTGGAGGCGGGCGCCGGGGCGTCGACAAGGGGCTGCCAGGTCGCGCTGCCGGTCACTTCGGGTGCCCGACGGCGCCGGAGAGCGCGCAGAATGCCGACCGCGAAACCGACAACGGCGCCGATTTTGAACAAGCGAGCCATGCGACCCAGTGCGGCGAGCATAGCTCAGACACTAGCCGATCAGCCAGAGCATGCTCAGCAACGCTCCTCTCGACCACCGAAACAAGCGGACCCAAGCGATGATTCAGGCCTTTCAGCAACTGTGGTCAGCTTGTCGGTATCCAAGCTGGGCGTTTGGTCTCGTACGCCTCTATTGCGTCGAGGTGGCGCATCGTCAATCCGATGTCGTCAAGCCCTTCCAAGAACCGCTGTTGGGTGCCTGAAGCAAGGGGGAAAGACGTTTCAAGGCCGATCGACGGGACCTCGACGGTGAGCCGCTCAACGTCAATCGTGATCTCCAACGTTGGATCCCCAAGCACCTCTTGCATCAATGCAGCGTTGAACTCGGCACTCACGGTGACAGGCACCAATCCGTTCTTGGTGCAGTTGTTGCGGAAAATGTCGGCGAATCGGGGCGAGACGACCGCTTCGAAACCGTATTGCTGGATGGCCCAGACTGCGTGTTCGCGTGACGACCCCGTACCGAAGTTGACGCCCGCCACAAGGATGTTGGCTGCCGCGTACTGTTCTTGATTGAGCACAAAATCCCGGTCGTCCCGCCATTCCGAGAACAAGCCCTTCTCGAAACCGGTCCGTTCGACGCGCTTGAGCCAGTCGCTGGGAATGATCTGGTCGGTGTCGACGTCGGCGCGGTCCAGAGGCAATGCGGTGCCGGTGACGATGCTTACTGCTTTCATATTCGATCCTGCTCCTTGTGGCGAGTCCCGATGCGTCCGACTATTCGAGGTCGGCCGGCGAGGCGAACGTTCCGGCTATTGCCGTCGCGGCGGCGACTGCGGGGGACACGAGATGGGTGCGTCCGCCGCGGCCTTGGCGGCCTTCGAAGTTGCGGTTGGAGGTGCTGGCTGCTCGTTCGGCCGGCTGAAGCTTGTCAGGGTTCATCGCCAGACACATCGAGCAGCCCGGTTCACGCCAATCGAAACCTGCTGCGGTGAAAATCTTGTCCAGCCCTTCGCTTTCGGCTTGTTCTTTGACCTGACCCGAACCGGGCACAACCAGAGTGCGCACCCCGGAGGCGACTTTGCGTCCCGCTGCGACGTTGGCGGCGTCTCGCAGGTCTTCGATGCGGCTGTTGGTGCATGAACCGATGAAGACCGTGTCGACTGGCACTTCACGCATCGGAGTCCCTCCCGCCAGTCCCATGTACTGCAGCGCCCGAGCCGCGGAGTCGCGGGCGGCGGGGTCGTCGAACGAATCGGGTGTGGGGATGGCGCCATGCAGCGGCATGACCTGGGCGGGGTTGGTGCCCCACGACACCTGCGCGGCGATTTCGCTGCCATCAAGTGTCACGTATTCGTCGAAGGCCGCCTCGGCATCGCTCGGGAGTCGTCGCCATTCGTCCAGAGCGGCTTCCCATGCCGCGCCAACGGGTGATTTCTCTCGTCCTTCGAGGTAGTTGAAGGTGGTGTCGTCGGGTGCGATCAACCCGGCTTTGGCCCCGCCCTCGATCGACATGTTGCACACCGTCATGCGGCCTTCCATCGTGAGTGAGCGGATGACTTCACCGCGGTATTCGATGATCTTGCCGATCCCGCCACCGGTGCCGATCCGTCCGATAATCGCCAGAATCACGTCCTTGGCCGTGACTCCGTCGGCCAGTTCGCCGTCGACGGTGATCGCCATCGTGCCGGGCCGTGCCTGTAGCAATGTCTGGGTTGCCAATACGTGTTCAACTTCGCTGGTTCCGATCCCGAAGGCGATCGCGCCGAAAGCGCCGTGGGTGGCCGTGTGGGAGTCACCGCAGACGATCGTCATACCCGGCTGCGTGAGTCCCTGCTCTGGGCCGATCACATGCACGATTCCTTGTTTGGCGTGCCCCATCGGATAGTTGACCACGCCGAACTCGCTGGTATTGCGGCGCAGAGTCTCAACCTGAACACGGCTGATCTCATCGGCTATCGGCTTGTCGATGTCGGCGGTGGGCACGTTGTGATCTTCGGTGGCGACGGTCAGGTCGGGTCGCCTGACTTTGCGTCCGCTGATCCGCAAACCGTCGAAGGCTTGCGGCGAGGTGACCTCGTGCACGAGATGCAGGTCCACATACAGCAGGTCTGGTTCGCCGTCCGTTCCCGCGCTGACAACGTGGCGATCCCAGATCTTCTCGCTCAATGTCTTGGGTTCGCTCATGGCCAGATCTCGTTTCGTTGAACTACTCGGTTGCCTTGTCTCAGGATACGGTGCGCGAAGCCCGCCTCAGTCGTCTGGGATGGTGAACTCTCGCTGGCCGCTGAGAGCGTCTTTCACCACTTTTCCTGCAGCGTTGCGAGGCAGCCTTTCGCTGCGGATGTCCCAGGACGTCGGGACTTTGTAAGGGGCCAGAGACTTGGCAGCCCAGGTTCGCAACCCGTCCGCGGACAAGACAGCTCCAGGCGTCGGCACCACCGAGGCCGCCACGATCTGGCCGGTCACGGGGTCGTCGAGCCCGTAGACGGCGATCTCGGACACATCGGGATGGTCTTCGATGCGATACTCGACTTCGATCGGGTACACGTTCTCGCCGTTGTGGAGGATCATGTCACGGGCTCGGCTGTCGATGGTCAGAATCCCGTCCTCGAGCCGTCCGATGTCGCCGGTGTCGAGCCAGAAGTCCTCGTCGATGGCCTCGGCAGTGGCTTTGTCGTCGTTCCAGTAGCCGAGCATCGTGTAGGCGCTCTTGACCCAGATGTGTCCGTTCTCGCCGTCAGGCAGCACCGTGCCCTCATCGTCTCGGATCTGCGCCTGCATTGTCGGCAGGACCCACCCGGCGGCTTCAGGTCGGGCGATCATGTCGGCGCCGCCGTGGGAGGCGACCACACCAACGGTCTCGCTCGAGCCGTAACCGATGCCGACGTTGGCTGCCGTGGTCGGCAGAACGTCGCGAACCCTTTGAGCCAGATCGGGGCTGACGGGTGCGCCGCCGAAGCCGACGTTGGTCAGACTGGAGGTGTCGGTCAGTCCCTTCGCTGCTTCGTCGAGCACACGGGGCCCCATCGAGCCGATCAGACTCCACACGGTGATGCGTTCTTTTTCGACGAGTCGCAGACCCGCTGCGGGATCGAAGCGGCCGGTGCGGAAGATCAAGGTCCCGCCGGCGACCATGTTGATGAGGGTCGAACCCGACAGCCCCGAAACGTGGAACAGCGGCGAGGTCATCATCACTATGGGCGGGCCGCCCGACGGTGGGGGTGGTGGTTGTCCGGCAGCTTCGGCTTCTGCTGCGGCCTGCATCAACCTGACCGCGCCGTTGAGCATCTGGATCTCAACAAAACCGACCAGGCCCCGATGGCTGGCCGTTGCCCCTTTGGCGCGGCCGGTCGTGCCGCTGGTGAAAAAGATCGAGACGGGATCGTCCTCAGCCAGTTCCACGGTCGGGAGTTCGTGCGCTCCGACTTCACGTTGGAGCCGCCGGCGTTCGGAGTCCATGTCGATGAGCGGGGCCGATACCGAACTCGGTACGCGGTCGAGCCGTTCTCTGTCACCGAGGATCAGCTTCGGGGTTGTCAATTCGGCGGCATGGACGATCTCATCGGGCGTCCACCAACCGTTGTAGAGGGCGACGATCGCCCCGGAACTCACCAGAGCGAAATAGGCGACAACCCAATCGGGCGAATTGGCGGCGAGGATACCGACACGGTCGCCTTTGGAGATGCCGTGATCGGTGCTCAGAACAGCAGCTTCGGCGGCTACCAGATCGACGAACTGCTCGTGGGTGATGCGCCTGTCGTCGAGCACCAAGAACTCGCGGTCACCGTGGGCTCGACAACCTTCGACGAAGTCTCGAAGTGATTTCCGTCGATTCGCCAGAACGGGCACGTCGAAGCCCAAGACCTTTTCGACCTGTACCGGGAAATAGCCGTCGCGGCCCGTCAACCCCTGTAGTACATCGTCTCGAAGCGACATTCCTGGGACCGTAGCGGACCCAAGATCAACGGCAACAACTGGTCACTCGATCCCGACGACCGAGACCTTGAGCGACATCCCGGTGGGCGCTTCGTATTCGACAACATCGCCGATCGAGGATCCAAGAAGCGCCGTGCCCATTGGAGAAGCCGGCGACACCACCATCAGATCTTCGGGTTTTTCCTCGATCGACCCGACCAGGTATTTCTCAGGTTGATCGTCGCCTTCGAACACCACCGAAACGATCGATCCGGCGCCCACCGTGCTGCCGTTGTTGTTCGCCTCGACGATCACCGCGTTCTCAATGACATGGGCGAGGTGCATGATCCGCCCTTCCATTTTCCCTTTTTCTTCTTTGGCCGCGTGATAGTCGCCGTTTTCGGAGAGATCGCCGAGCGCGCGGGCTGCCTCGATTTTTTGGGAGAGCTCGATGCGCCCTCGGGTGGTCAAGTCATCGTGTTCGGCTTTGAGGCGATCAAAAGCCGTCTGTGAAAGCTGCTGCACGTTCGCCATACGGAGAAATCTAGCGCCACCCCCACCGTTCGCGGGCCTTCAGACATGCAGCCCGGAACCAGGCTTGGTCACGTCCAAGACAATCACGGAGACCTTGTGCGCTTCGCTGGCGCTCAAGCACGCGGAGTTGCACTCTTTGCCTGTTCGGATTTCCGAGACGGTGCATCGGAAGAGGGTTTCGAGCACGTCGATGTCGTCATTTTGCGAGGGAGGCTTGTCTTGTTCGATCGCGGCGAGGAATTGAGTGAGGCTGTCGTGTCCGCGTGTGCAGTCGTGTATGGCTTCGAGCGTCAACGGTAGATTCCACGACGGTTTGAGCTGTTGCAGATGACGACGGGTGATGCAGGGGGTACACTTGGCCCATGGGATCACGCAGCCCGTTGATCGTAGCTATTGCCTAGCGCACGCCCGTTGTGGCGTGCGCCGACCGTCCACTTCGGTGGGCGGTTTTCTTTTGTCCCAGACAGCCAGAGATTGAGAAAAAAACATGACCCATCGAGTGGGAATAGTGGGCGGAGACGGAATCGGCCCCGAAGTCATAGCCGAGGGCTTGAAGGTCATCGCCGCGGCCGGAGTGGAGATCGACGCGGTCCACTACGACCTCGGCGGCAGCCGGTATCTCAAAGACGAAGTCGTGCTGACCGACGAGATCGTCGATGAGTGGCGCACGCTCGACGCGATATATCTCGGCGCGGTCGGAACCCCCGACGTGCCGCCTGGAGTCATCGAGCGGGGACTCCTGCTCAAGATGCGCTTCGACCTCGACCTGTACATCAACTACAGGCCCTTCAGTTGTGGACCCGAGAGTGCCAACACCAGCCCCATGTCGGGGGCTGAGGAAACGGGGTTCGACTTTGTCGTCATCCGCGAGAACACGGAGGGCGCCTACGCCGGCGAGGGCGGTTTCCTGCGCAAGAACACTCCCCATGAGATCGCCACTCAGGGATCGGTCAACACCCGTGTCGGCGTTGAGCGTTGTGTGCGGTACGCCTTCGAGTTGGCGTCGAGGAGGCGCAAACACCTGACTCTGGTCCACAAGACCAACGTGTTGACCTTCTCAGGCGACCTTTGGGAGCGGACCTTCAACGAAGTGGCTGACGAGTACCCCGAAGTGGAGACGGCCTACAACCATGTCGATGCGGCCTGTATTTACTTCGTGGATGATCCGCAGCGTTACGACGTCATAGTCACCGACAACCTTTTCGGCGACATCCTGACCGACCTCGGCGGCGCTGTCAGCGGCGGGATCGGTTTCGCGGCGTCCGCCAACTTGCATCCGGGGCGGGTCTCGATGTTCGAGCCCGTTCATGGATCGGCTCCCGATATTGCCGGCACCGGCAAGGCCAACCCGACAGCAGCCGTATTGTCCGGTGCGCTGATGCTCGACCATCTCGGAGAGGACCAGGCTGCTGAGAGGATTCGCAAGGCCTGCAAAGACCCCGATTCTCTGAGCGGATCAACCACAGAAATAGGCGATGTCATCGCCGCTCGCTTGTAGGAGGCACAATGCCCATCACCCCCACCCCCAACATCTGGATGAACGGCGAGATGGTCCCGTGGGACCAGGCGCAGATTCACGTGCTCTCCCACACCCTGCATTACGGGACAGGCGTATTCGAAGGTATTCGTGCCTACGAGACAGCTGACGGGCCGGCCATTTTTCGGCTCAGGGAGCACATCGAGCGCCTCTTCAACTCGGCGCGAATCCTGAATATGCCGATGCCGTACTCGATTCCCGAAGTCATCCAAGCATGCAAAGACGTCGTGGCCGACACAGGGTTGAGCAGTTGTTATCTCCGCCCGATCGCGTATTTCGGCTATGGCGAGATGGGTCTGTCGATCGAACATTGCAAGACCGATGTCGCCATCGCTGCCTGGCCCTGGGGAGCGTATCTCGGTGATGACGCCGCAACCAAGGGCGTGCGCATGAAGATCTCGTCGTGGAAGCGCCACGACCACAACATCATGCCGCCCGCGTCCAAAACCACGGGCAATTACGCCAATTCGACCTTGGCGAAAATGGAAGCTCTCGCCGCGGGTTACGACGAGGCGATCATGCTCAACAGCGCTGGCCTGGTTTCCGAGTGCAGCGGTGAGAACATCTTCGCGGGTCTCGGTGATGTGGTCTACACTCCGCCGACCTCGGCGGGTGCTCTGAAAGGAATCACCCAGGACACCGTGGCCGCACTCGCCGACGACCTTGGAATCAACATTGCGGTGGGCGAGATGACCCGCAGCGACCTTTATATCGCTGACGAGATTTTCGTTGTCGGTACAGCCGCGGAAGTCAGTGCGGTGAACTCGGTTGATGATCGCGCCATCCCCTGTCCGGGTCCGGCCACCAAAGCAATCGCGGAAGCGTATGCCGAGGTTGTCCGGGGCAAGAACCCGAAATACCGATCGTGGAACGAGCTCGCGTCGTGAGCGGTTCTGCCGCTGTTTCGGGCGGCGCTGCGGATTCCGGCGTGAGCGGCGCCGAGGCATCGATCGAACGCGCAGGTGTTCGGGACCCGGCTTGGCCCGAACAAGTCGAGATCTACGACACGACGCTGCGCGACGGCTCTCAACTGGAGGGGATTTCGCTCACGGTCGACGACAAATTGCGGATAGCGGAGCAACTAGACCTGCTCGGCGTCGGATATATCGAGGGCGGCTACCCGGGGGCAAACCCCAAAGACGACGAGTTCTTCGAGCGTGCCAAAACCGAACTGCGGTTGACGACCAGCAAGTTTGTGGCTTTCGGCTCAACCCGGCGCCCACGCGGAAAAGTCGACTCCGACAACTCGCTGGCCAATCTGGTGGTCGCCGGGACCGAGGTTGTGTGCATCGTCGGCAAGTGTTGGGACTACCACGTCACCGAAGCGCTCGGCACGACCCTTGACGAAGGCGTGGCCATGGCGGCCGACTCCATCGCCTACCTGGCAGCCAATGGCAAACGGGTTTTCTTCGACGCGGAGCACTTCTTCGACGGCTACAAACGCAATCCCGAGTTCAGCCTGCGCGTTCTTGAACAGGCTGCGATCGCTGGAGTTGAAGCTGTGGTGCTGTGTGACACCAACGGCGGTTCCCTGCCTCCCGAAATCGAACGGGCTGTGTCGGATGTGATCGCTCACGTCGACTGTGGCGTCGGCATCCACCTGCACAACGACACTGGTTGCGGGGTGGCCAATGCCCTGGCAGCGGTGCGCGCCGGAGCCACTCAAGTCCAGGGCACGATCAATGGTTACGGCGAGCGGGTCGGGAACTGTGATCTGGTTCCGATCATGGCCAACCTCGAATTGAAGATGGGCATTCCGTGTCTTCCCGAGGGCCGCATTGCTCGGTTGACTTCGGTGTCCCATCACATAGCCGAGCTGGTCAATTTAACCCCCGACCCGCAACAGCCCTATGTGGGCGCCTCGGCGTTCGCCCACAAAGCCGGCCTTCACACCAGCGCTTTGAATCGGCGACCTGATGCGTACGAACACGTTGCGCCGGAGTCGGTGGGCAACGGCACGCGCATTGTGGTCTCGGAGATGGCTGGGCGTTCGACTCTGGCGATGAAAGCCAAGAACCTGGGTCTCGAGATCGACGGGAAGGTTCTCGGTCATGTCGTCGAGACCCTCAAGGAACTCGAGCATTCGGGCTATCACTTCGAAGTCGCCGACGCTTCTTTGGAGCTGCTGATGCGCGGCGCGGCCGGTTGGGAACAGCCGTATTTCACTCTCGAGTCGTTCTCGGTCGACATGGCCCATCGTTCCGGTACGGGTGCGCGCCTGTGGAACGATGTGGCAGTCGACGTGGAGACTGAGGCCACGGTCAAGATTTGGGTAGACGGCGAACGGCGAATCGCGGTGGGGGAGGGCAACGGTCCTGTCAACGCGCTCGACGCGGCCGTGCGCTCGGCTTTGAACGGGCGTTATCCCGAGATCGATCGGGTGTCGCTCACGGACTTCAAGGTTCGCGTGCTCAACACTGAGAAGGGAACGGGCGCGGTGACACGTGTGCTGCTCGACAGCACCAACGGCGAGCGCTCGTGGTCGACCATCGGTGTGTCTGAGAACATCATTGAGGCGTCATGGCAGGCCCTCATTGATTCCCTCGTCTACGGCCTGCTCCTAGCCGACGAATAATCCAGCGTACGCTCGGTCTTCCGGCTACGGCTGCGGGGGGTATGAGCCCGCTTCGGTGTCCGCCGCTCCGGCTACGCCCGGCAACCGGCAACGCGCCCGGCGACGAGCTAGTAGAAGACCCCTGCCGCTTCGAGGCGGTCGAGTTCGTCGTCATCGAGGCCGAGCACTTCGCGCAGCACCTCGTGGGTCTGTGACCTCAAGCACGGTGAACTCGGAGAGGGGGTTTTCGATCACCGTTGGAGTCTCGCGAAGAGCGGTCGCGGCTACAACGTCGCGCGCATCGTGGCTACGCTTACCTGCCATGTCTGTGCCGAGGCATTTTCCGGGCAAGATCGATGAACCCAAGGCGTATGTGTCTGCGCCGCGCCGTGGGGGCAGTTGGTTGGCGAACCGGCCCGGCGAGGTGGTCGGAACTGCGCAACCGTCGGGACCCGCGGTGGGCAACCAAGGCCCCGATCAGGGTTATGTCCACAAGCTCTTCAGGCGTTTCGAGGCTGATCTTGTGCTGGCCCCGGGAGAGCACGCGGGCGATGTGTTGGAGGGAGCGTGTGCGGTCGCTCTGCGCCGTGCATCGTTGTACGGGCGAGCGCCGGTCGCTGACGATCTCCGTGTAGCGCTGACCGTGTTCGGTTTTCTCGGCTCCGCTGCCGACGAGCTTGTGGAGTTCCGCAAACCGCTGTTCGAAGAATTGCGTCACGTGGCGTTCCATTATTTCACGGCGCGCGAGATCGCCGACCTTGTTCCTGAGGCGACATTGCGGATGGAGCCCACCGAAGTGGCGGTCGCGTGTGCCGACGATTGGAGAGCTCCGCTAGGGCTCTGAGCGAGGGGACTCGTTGATGCACAGTACGGAGAGCTGCGGCAGTGTCATCGGGTGAAGACAAGCGACGATTAGCCTGAGGCCATGCAAGCTCCTCGGGTTCGCTTCGCGCCGGCGCCGACTGGCTATCTCCATGTGGGGAGCGCCCGTTCTGCGCTGTTCAACTGGCTTTTTGCCCGCCATCACGGCGGAAAGTTCATATTGCGGGTTGAAGACACCGACGAGTCCAGGAAATCCCAGGAGTTCATCGACGCTGTCTGCGACCCGTTGCGCTGGCTCGGACTCGATTGGGATGAGGGGCCGTATTTCCAGTCTCAACGCAAACCGGACCATACCGCTGCCATTGAGCAGCTCATCGATGACGGCAAGGCGTACTTCTGCGATCTGAGCCTCGCCGATTCGCAGCGACTGTCCGCTGAAGCAGGTCTTCGGGAGGGCTATCACGGCTGGTCACGTGATCGGAACGTGGCCGACGGCGACGGGGTCGTGGTCCGGTTCCGTGTGCCCGACGAGGGTTCGACGGTCGTCGATGATCTGATTCGCGGTCGGGTCGAGGTCGCCCACGACACGATCGATGATTTCGTGATCCGGCGGGGCGACGGCTCACCGGTGTTCTTCATCGCCAACGCGGTCGACGATCACGACATGGGCATCACCCATGTCATAAGGGGCGAGGACCTCCTCAACACCACGCCCAGAGTGATGCTGTTGTGGGAAGCGCTCGGCTACGGTCCCGTGCCGCGCTACGCCCATCTTCCGCTGCTCGTCAACGAGCAGCGCAAGAAGCTCTCCAAGCGCCGTGACAGCGTGGCGCTCTCTGCATTCGTGGCTGAGGGCTACCTGCCCGAAGCGATGCTGAATGCGTTGGCTCTGCTGGGCTGGGGTCCACCCGACGAGATCGAGATCCGGCCGACAACCGAAATCGTGTCTCTGTTCTCGCTTGAAGCTGTCAACAAGGGTTCTGCCTATTTCGACCTGGTCAAGCTGAAGCACATCAACAACGCGTACATAAAGGCGCTGACCCCGGCAGAGTTTGTGCAAGCCGCGGCGCCCTGGCTTCCGGGCCACTACGACCTTGAGGTTGTCGAGGTGCTCGCGCCGGAGGTTCAGCAGCGCATCTCCACTCTTTCGGAGGCACCGGGTTGGCTCGACTGGCTCTTCGTCGATGAAATCAGCGAATACGACGAGAAGGCTTGGGCGAAGGCCATGACCGGGGGCCGCGCGGCAGACCGGGTCCTCGCGGAGCTCATCGAGGTTCTTGATGTCGATCCTTTCAACGATCCTGGGCTCCTGGAAACCACCGTGTTGGAGGTCGGCAACCGGCTCAGCGAGGAAATCGGCGCGCGGGTGATGTCGCAGGCTCCCTTGCGGGTTGCTCTCACGGGCAGCGGCGCGGGGATCCCGTTGTGGGAAGCGATGACTCACCTCGGAAAGGAAAGGACCCTGTCTCGCATTGCCGCGGCCCAAAGACGCTTGGGAGTCTGAGAAGATGTGGAGCGGACGGCTTGGTCGGCTGTCTGCGAGGCGCGTCATGTGGGCGGTGGCGGTTGTCGGGACTCTGGTGATCGGTTACGCGGGGATCAACTTCGTTCAGGTGCGAATGAATCTGGACGTCGACGATCGAGGGCCGGGCGACGCGATCGTTGTGCTCGGAGCGGCGCAGTACGACGGCAGGCCCTCACCCGTGCTGGCTGGACGGTTGGACCATGCGCTGGAACTCTGGAACGAGGGCGCGGCGCCTCTGATCGTCACAACCGGCTCCAAACAAGAAGGCGATCGGTTCACTGAGGGCTTTACCGGATTCGAGTATCTCCTTGAGGCCGGTGTGCCCGAGTCTGCGCTGCTGTTGGTGACCGACGGCGCGTCTACCTGGGAGCAGATGGCAGCCACAGCGAGAGTGCTTCGCAACCGTGGTCTGTCTTCGGCAGTGGTCGTTTCCGACCCGTATCACTCGTTGCGCCTTGCCCAGATCTCGGTTGAGGCGGGACTGACCGCGTACATCTCGCCGACCGACGGCGAGGCTTCGATACGGCAGCTGGCGCGTGAGACCGCTGCGGTGTCGCTTGGGCGGATCCTCGGTTATCGACGTGTGGACAACTGGTTCGGCAATGCCAACTGAGCTGTGAGGGCTTCGAGCGCACCGGCCCCGAGCGCACCGGCCTGTGAGAATTTCGTGTGAGACCGCATCGGAGCCAGGTACGATGCGGTCGCTGATCGGGGATGGTGTAATTGGCAACACATCTGGTTCTGGTCCAGACATTGGGGGTTCAAGTCCTCCTCCCCGAGCTTTGGTTTTGTCGCGCTGAGTGCTTTGGCCAGCGGTTACACTCATGCGGTCGCGGATCGCCCAGCGACGAACCTGCCCCGTTCGTCTAGCGGCCTAGGACGCCACCCTCTCAAGGTGGTAGCACGGGTTCAAATCCCGTACGGGGTACTACGGCCAGATCAAGAAACAAGCTTCTGAATCAGAAAGAGGTTGATATGAGCGACGAGAAGTGGACTGCTGAACACATCGGTGATCAAACGGGGCGGGTGGCGATTGTGACTGGCGCCAACTCCGGGCTCGGGCTTGAAACGGCACGCGCGCTGGCCGGTCGGGGCGCGTCGGTAGTGCTCGCAGTCCGAAACCTCGACAAGGGCAAGCAGGCAGTCGACGACATCCGATCCGATCATGGGGGCGCCCAGCTCGAATTGCAGCAGCTCGATCTGGCTTCGCTGGACTCCGTTCGCGGCGCTTCTGAGGAAATCCTCAGCCGCTTCGAGCGCATTGATCTGCTGATCAACAACGCCGGGGTCATGTACACCCCGCGGCAACGAACTGCGGACGGGTTCGAGATGCAGTTCGGCACCAACCACTTGGGTCACTTCGCCTTGACCGGCAGGTTGTTGGAGCGGCTCCTGGCTGTGGAGGGGTCGCGGGTTGTCACGGTCAGCAGCGTTGGCCACCGGCTCCTCTCCCGGATCGACTTCGGTGATCTCCGGGCCGAACGGCGCTATCGCCGCATAGCCGCATACGGACGCTCAAAACTGGCGAACTTGATGTTCACCTATGAGCTCCAACGCCGGCTCGAAGCAGCAGGGGCCAAAACAGCAGCGCTGGCGGCTCATCCAGGCGGGTCGAGCACCGAGCTCGGCCGCCATGTCCCCGGAGCCCGGACCGCCGAACGGCTTTTCGGAGCGATGGTGCAGAGTGCGGCCATGGGCGCCCTTCCAACGCTGAGGGCTGCCACGGATCCGGCGGCCGAAGGAGGCCAGTACTACGGTCCCGACGGGTTCATGCAGACTCGAGGCCACCCGGTGCTGGTCTCCTCCAGCGACCGGTCGCACGACACTGGGGCACAGCAACAGCTCTGGGCCGCTTCAGAAGAGCTCACCGCAGTCCGCTTCCCCGTCTGAGCGACAGCTACCAGTCCGCTGTCGCTGCTACCAGTCGAGGCCGGTCTGGTGCATACTCCACGACTCGGCGATGAGTCCTGCGGCGATCCGGTACTGCGCGAGCCAGGTGATCTTGATGGTACTGCCGACCGCCACGTTGATCCCCTCTAGGGCAAGGCGCGCGAAAACGCAATCGTCGACCGAGGAGATCTGATCGAAATGGAGTCTGGTCGGCCGGATCGTCGAGGCCGATGAACTGACATGGCGAGCGTAACGCCGCGGTGTTGTGTGCTCGGTGCCGTCACGGGTATGGCGGACAAAAGGATCAGCCAAAACCTCTCCGAGCCGGTCCAAGGATTGGTCGATCCAGATGTGGTTCCACAGAGTCTCGACCAAGGCTTCGTTCTCGCAGCTCATCGGTTCCTCCAATCCGAGCGTAGGGCAATCACAGCGAAGGTGGAGTTGTTGGGGCGATGCGTTGTCGCCAGAGCACGCCGACGCCCATCGAGACGAGCACCAGAACGCCCATCAACGACATCATCGGGCGGATGCCGTAGATGTCTGCCAGCTTGCCGAAGGGGAACGAGGCGAGTCCGAAGCCGGTGAAGCTCAGCATGATGAGGCTCTGGACCCGTCCGTGGTATTCGACGTCCGCGATGGAGAGCGCCAGAGAGTTGTTGAGCGCCTGGAACGCCGCGGAACCGCCACCTACGACGAGCATCACAACCACCGCAGCCCAATACTGGGGTACGGCCGCAAAGGCAATGAGAGAGACGCCGAACGCGACCGCTGCCTGGATCTGCAGGGATGGAAGCCGCGACTGTTCAGCGTTGGCCAATGCGACGCTGGCGATGACAGCGCCGACAGCCCCTGACGCCGTGAGCAGGCCAAATGCCCAAGCGTCGAGTTCATATGTGTCCTCCACCAACCCGGGCAGGAACGTTATGTGAGGAAAACCCAACATCACGATCAGCAACGACACGACCAAGAGCCTTGTCAACTCGCGATGTTGGCGGACATAGGAGAGTCCGTCAGCGAGGTCGTCAAAGGCCGAACGGCTAGACCTGTATCTCGGTGCTCCATGGGGAAGCTTCGCCGTGATGACGACAGACAGAGCCGAGAGCACGGCACCCGCGTAATAGACGCCGCCCACGCCGATCACCGCGATGGCGATCAGTATTCCGCCCAACGCGGGGCCGAAGACCCGGGTCATCTGAATGCTGGCGTTGCTCAAGAAGATGGCGTTGGTGAGCGATTCGCGTTCCACAAGGTCCGCGGTCATCGCCAGTCGGGACGGTCCCAGCAGCGACATGCCCAAGCCTTGAACTGCGCCCCCGGCTACGAGCATCCAATACTGGATGGCGCCGGTGGAAATGGCGACCGCGATCCCGAACGCAGCGGCGGTCATCGTTGATTGGGCGAACATGAGGATTGAGCGTTTGCCGATGCGATCGGCGAGCACGCCACCGGCCGGGATTGCGACCAAGCTGGTGATGCCGAAAGCGAAAACCACCCCGCCCAGAGCAGCGTTGCTGTGGGTCAGGTCGTAAGCGAGCCAACCCCGAGCGACCTGCTGGGTTTGAGAGGCGAGGAAGATGAACATTCCACCCCACCACAACAACCGGTATTCAGGGATCTGAAGAGATGCGAACCGGGATGCGCTCGGCTTGCTGTCGGGGCCCCCGGTTTCAGACATCATGGCGACCGTATCGCTTCGACGGGCCGCTCTACACATCACCCAAGCGCTGCCCCGAGCGCTGTCCGAGCCGCTGCAAGCCAGCCGCGAGCGCCTTGTTGCCAAGGAGCACTGTTAGCGTTGAGCTTTGACTCTGGACCGCGCGTTCGGCCTGAGCGCGGTTGGGAGAGAGACTGGGAGAGAGGCGACATGCGAGTGATTGTTTTCGGGGCGACCGGGAAGACGGGGGAGCATGTATGGCGCAAGGCGCTTGAGCAGGGGCATGAGGTTACGGCTTTCGGGCGGTCGGTGGAACGGCTCGCTGTGGTCGAGCCCTCTCTGGGCACCTTCAAAGGAGACGTGTTCGACGCCGCTGCGGTGGCCGAAGCCGTAGTGGGTCACGATGCCGCCATCGTCTGCATCGGCAGTGTCAGCCTGCGAGACAAGACGACACTGTCCTCGGGTACCAAGAACATCGTCGATGCGCTGGTCCGCCAACAGGTCCAGCGCTTGGTCGTGGTCTCCGCCGCAGGCGTCGGTGAGAGTTGGAAGCAGGCTTCGCTGACTGCTCGTCTGCTGTTCAAGACAATGCTCCGCAACGTGTTCGCCGATCATCAGGCTCAAGAGGCGGTCGTGCGCAGGAGTTCTCTGGACTGGACGATCGTTCGCGCCGCGGTGCTCAACGACCGTCCAGCGACTGGTTTCGCAGCTAGCAACAGCACTCCGGCGAAGCGAATCAGCCGTGAGGATCTCGCCGACTTCCTTGTCGAACAGTTGGCCGACCCCTCCAACAGCCGACGAGCGATCTCGGTGGCAAGCCGCTGACGCAGAGAACACCACCGTCCACGGCTTCCGAGAGTCGCTTACCGTCTCGTGAGCACAGAGGGCGATTTTGACGCGAAACGTCTCGTAGAGCTGTTCGGCGAACTGGACGAAGAATTCAGGTCTGATCCAGATACGAGCGGACCGCAGCACATCGCTATCGCTGGTGGAGCGGCAGTGTCATTAACCATCTCTGGTCATCGAAGGACGGCCGATGTTGATGTGGTCTCCGAGGGCATGTCAGCTTCGCTCCGTCGTGCGGTAGCGCTCGTAGCTGAACGCCGCAATCTCCGTTCAGACTGGATCAACGATGGAGCAAAGTTGAAGATCGTTGCTGTTGAGCCGGAACTCGAACGGGTGTTCAGCGGGTCATTCCTTCCATTGCCCTAGGCGACGCCTTTGACATGTGGTTCGCTCCACGCGAGACCGAAGCGGCGCTGAGCCTGCTCAGGCTCGAACCCAACGACTCACGACGACAGTTCCTAAGCGACGCCGGGCCGGTTCACGACCCAGCAAACCCCGCAGCCAGCAGCGGCGCGTACGGGCTGCTTCGCGACCTCGACGACCGAGTGTCCGCCGTGCATGTCGGCCCCATACCAGAGGAAGACCGACGCAGGTTCTCGACGAACATCGAGGACCGCCGCGGCCGAGAAGCCTAGACAGCCGCTCCAGTTTGCGTGCCAAAGGTTAGCGTATTTGACGCGCTAGTCGGATTAGCGTGTCAAATATGCTGGTCGTGCCACCCATCACGCTCCTGGGGCATCTATCAATCGGATGAGCTTCATCGTTTGTCGCGTTCTTTCGGGACCGCGACCCAAAGACCTGGCTCCGATCCACGACGACCTCGCCCTCGGGCGGCTCGAAGGGTTCATGGCTCCAACCCATCAAGTCGTCGGTGCTCAACCACGGGTTCTCCAGCACGACAGACGCAGCGGCGCGTATGCGCTCCTTTAACTTGTCGATTTGCGTGGCCAGAGCAGCTTGCCGCTCAATCCGGTCGTTCAGGGATTTCCGTAGGCTCATTTTGCGCCGACCTCTCCGGCATCGTGTGACCATCGCGCCGCGCAAGCCCATCGTTTCACGAATAGCCAGCGTTCAGAACCGTGCCAGGTACGACTCTCAGACCGGGTTGTGGGCCGTTTGGCTAGCGAGAACCAGTTGATGCTGACGTGGCGCGCGCGGGACTGTCTTGAGCTGCCACCCGAGCTCGTCGAGGAGCCGATCCGCTTTCTTCAGGTTGTGGTCTGCGCACATCAACACCACGTTCGTCCACGAGTGGTCCCCGCTACGCGAACGCGGCACGACGTGATCTATGGTCGTTCCGCGTTCGCGGCACGACACCACTTGGCACTCGCCGTTGTCTCGAACCTTCAGGGTCTTTCGGTTCAGCGGAACACGCGCCGCGAACGGAATCCGGACCATGTACCGCAGACGCAGAACTACCGGAACCGGAAACGTGTGCGACGGTGACCGCATCTCGGTCGACCCGGCTTCGAGAAGGTCGGCTTTGCCGGCAAGGATCAGTCCCAGGGCGCGGCGCGTTGAGATGATGTGTAGCGGCTCATACGAAGCGTTGAGCAGCAATACCGACATCGCGGTTGTCTCCTGTCTGGTTGTTGGCGAATCGAAAGTTAGTGAGTCGGGAGGGACTCTAACCCTCAACAAACGGATTAAAAGTCCGCTGCTCTACCATGTTGAGCTACCGACTCGTGGAAACCACCCGAACGAACAGTGGAGCTCTGGTCGGTCAACGCGTGAACAGCGACGCGACCGTTAAGCGATAGCGCCCCTGGCAGGACTCGAACCTGCTGCCTCTCGGTTAGAAGCCGAGCGCTCTTCCAGATGAGCTACAAGGGCAACGAGATAGAGCCTGCGTTGGATTGATCGTGTTGACCAACGCGGCGTTGCCGCCTATCGACGGCGTAAGTGGCCTGCAGCGCATCTCCCGCCGAACGGCGGGGCAGGATGCGAGCAACGCCTACCCGTTTTGGTTCTGGCGGCACAGATTCCTCTTGGAGCGGCAGGACCAATTACTTGAGCAGCGGAGCCCGATTCTCGTCTCGTTTCTAAGCCATGTTCTTCGGTCAGTTTGGTTACTGCTGATTGCAAGGAAGGGATGTCCTTCGTAATCGTGTTCCACACGATGCCTTGATCTGTTCGCCAGTATTCGTGAAGCAGCCTGTTGCGGAGAGACACCGCGTCGCGAATTGGCAACCCAGTGTGACTGGCGAGGAACTCATCCGACAAAGAGTTGAGCGCTTCACCGACTATCGACAGGTTGAGAATCGCGGCATCGCGCAGCACCCACTTCTTATCGTATGTGCGCCGACCTTTCGATGCGATCTCTGCGAGCTTGTGGCAGCATTCTTTGATGTCTTGGATTCGTTCGGTGTCGCTTCTGCTCACAACAGAACGGCATCGCGTGCCATGGTCGCCTTATAACTGTCCCGCACACATGTCGTCGGGATGACATCAACATCACACCCCAACATGTCTTGGAGGTCGGCTTCGAGTCGACCGATCCCGAACAAGGTGATGTCCTTCTTGAACTCGACTAGGAAATCTAGGTCGCTGTCGGCGGTATCTTCACCACGGGCAGTGGAACCCACGAGCGCTACAGAGAGCGCCTTTTCGCGTTTCGCAGCAGCGACTATCGCTTCACGGTGCTTCACCAGCACATCATTCCGTCGGCTCATGGCTCTAGGATAGCGAACCTGGTTCAACGCAGCCAGAGAAGCGTGAACCGTGTTCGGTTAGAAGCCGAGCGCTCTTCCAGATGAGCTACAAGGGCCTTGGTTGAACATCGCTGAGCGGTGCTTCCGTTCACCGTCCCGGCCTGATCGAGCCGAGTACCGTTGGGCATCAACGCACTCTACGTTTCGGAGAAGCCGACATGAAGACGGTCACCGTGACCGGGAAGTCCCTCATCGGGCCTCGCTCTGAGAACCAGGACCGTGAACTCGTCCGGCTTGACTCCGGAACTGGTCTGTGGCTGGCGGCTGTCGCTGACGGCTTGGGGGGACATGTGCGCGGCGCTGAAGCTGCTCAGGCGGCGGTGGATCAGATACCTGACACCCTGCCCGCACCCGAGGACATGTCGGCTGCGTTCAACGCTGCCCACGAAGCCGTGCGTCTGTTGAGCGGAGAGCCTCCCCGTCTCCGCCCAAACTGGAGGCAGGTCCCGATGTCGACGCTGTGTATTGCTACAGGGGGTTCAGACGGCGGAGAGATCGTCGTCGGGCACTCCGGCGACACTATGGCCTACACGCTGCGGATCGTCGACGGCGAAATCAGGGGCGGGCAAGTCGGAGATACACACAACTATCCCGGCGGTGCTGTCTCTCATTGTCTCGGTTTCGATGGACAACACGCAGTCCAGCGGGTTGCCTCTAGCGAAGCCGACGCAATCGCCGTTCTGAGCGACGGGGCATGGGCACCGCTGATGCGCACGCGAACCGCCGAGTGTCATTTCGCGTTTGCCTACAGCGGCGCATGGTCAGCGGAAGCAGTGTGCGAGTCGCTTCTCGCGGCGGCGGAGCAGGTCGGCTTGGTGGACAACGCCACGGCTGCCGTCGTCTGCTGGGACCAGTCGTGAAGGCGATCACGCTCTGGCAGCCGTACGCGTCGCTTGTCGCGGCGCGGATCAAGGCCTCAGAGACCCGAGGTTGGCCCCCACCTGAGTCGGTGATCGGTGAGCGCATCGCTATTCACGCCGCCGCTCGACGACTCACCGCCCCTGCTCACAACCGGCTTCCCTTCCCAGTTCGTGAAGCGGCATTCCCGCTGTGGCTCAATAGCGGCTGGCGTATGCCCTATGGGGCGGTGGTCGCCACCGCCACCGTTACTGCCGCTGGACGCGTAATTGATCGCATACGCAACGGGAGTGAGGGAACCATCCTCAGTCAGGACGAAGGCACCGTATATCACTTTGAGGACGACGGGCTGGGCGACTACAGCGTCGGTCGGTGGGTGTGGTCGCTTGAGGACGTCGAACCGTTAGCTGAACCGGTCCCGGCTCGTGGCCAGCAAGGCATCTGGAACTGGGAGCCGCAGAACCTCGCAAGTTCCGCTGATTAGGTGGTGCGGGAGGGGGGAGTCGAACCCCCACGGGCCTTTCGGCCCACCAGGCCCTCAGCCTGGCGCGTCTACCAGCTTCGCCACTCCCGCGCTGAGTGTCGGCCCTCACATCACCGCTCACGGTCACGCGACGGTTGCGTAGCGACACCAAGACTCGAACCTGGGGCCAACGCGTTATGAGCGCGCCGCTCTAACCAACTGAGCTATGTCGCTGTGGTACGGGGAGTGAGAGTCGAACTCACACGGGCCTCTCGGCCCACCAGGTCCTGAACCTGGCGCGTCTACCTGCTCCGCCACCCCCGCTCGTTCGCCCGAAATACGAGCGCTGTGGCCCGAGGCGGAATCGAACCGCCGACCTCTCGCTTTTCAGACGAGCGCTCTTCCAACTGAGCTACCGAACCGTTGAGCCGGAGACGGGATTTGAACCCGTGAATCACTGCTTTGCAGGCAGTCCCCTTAGTCCACTCGGGCACCCCGGCGTTGGCGGAAAGGGCGGGATTTGAACCCACGGACGCTCACACGTCGCCGCCTTAGCAGGGCGGTGCCATAAACCTGACTCGGCCACCTTTCCATGTAGGCACGAGTGGAGTTGAACCACCGGCCTCTCCCTTATCAGGGGAGCGCTCTGACCAACTGAGCTACGTGCCTTCGTGTTGCGCCCCCAACCGGATTTGAACCGGCGACCTCCGCCTTGACAGGGCGGCGCTCTGGACCTGGCTGAGCTATGAGGGCAGGCTTGTTCTTGGTACCCCCAACGGGATTCAAACCCGTGTTTCCGGCGTGAAAGGCCAGCGTCTTTGTTCGCTAAACGATGGGGGTGAGGATCGTGTGGCTTCGGCTGTGATCCCATGAAGCCTTCTGGAAGCTCAACATTCCGTCCCACAACTAGACGGACGATGGAGGAAACGGCGGGATTTGAACCAGCGGACCCGTGAAGGTCTCCTGGTTTCGAGACAGGTGCATTAGTCCGCTCCGCCGCGTTTCCACTAGCACTCCAGGCGGGAGTCGAACCCGCTACCTCCTGGCTGAGAACCAGGCGTCCAACCCGGTAGACCGCTGGGGCGTGCGTGCGTCTCCTGGGGATCGAACCCAGAGCCTTCGGATTAAGAGTCCGCTGCTCTTCCAGTTGAGCTAGAGACGCATGTTGAGAGCCTGCCAAGAGGCGCTGTTGCTCAGGTCGGCGATGCGGCTGAGGCTGCTGAGCGTTCAAGTTCCTTGAGGATTTTCTTGAAGAGCTTTTGGCAGGGAAGGCGAGGGTCGAACTCGCGGCCTCCTGGTCCAGAGCCAGGCGCTCTACCAACTGAGCTACTTCCCATTGTTACTGGTCGGGGTGACTGGATTTGAACCAGCGGCCCCCTGCTCCCAAAGCAGGTGCTCTTCCAAGCTGAGCTACACCCCGCGGTGATGGCTGGGAAGGTGGGCCTCGAACCCACGGCCTCTCGGTTAACAGCCGAGCGCTCTGCCGAACTGAGCTACTTCCCATTGGTCGGGCTGGGCGGACTTGAACCGTCGACCTCCTCGTCCCGAACGAGGCGCGCTGCCAAACTGCGCCACAACCCGTAGCACGGAGCACCCGCAAAAGACCGAGGACTTCAACCTCGCTCGACTTAGCTTCGTGCGGGAACCCCACGGAGCGCCGGCGAGAACATCGACGACGCTTGAATCCTGAGATCCAGTCTCTGTGGTGCTCCGCGTCTGCCGCTGATCGTGCGATCAGGACTAGTCGCGGCGGATCGTGACCGAAGCGCCGGCTTCGGGTATTGGCGTGCCCAAGAGAGGCATCGAACCCCTAACCTCCTGTTTACAAGACAGGCGCTCTGCCTGTTGAGCTACTCGGGCGAGTGCGTGTGCCGGTGAGAGGAATCGAACCCCTGGCCCTCTCGTTACGAATGAGACGCTCTGCCAACTGAGCTACACCGGCTGAATGTCGAGCGAAGAAAGTCTCGCCAAGAGTTGACAGGCCCACCCGAATCGCTCCTTCGTCGCGCTCCAATGCGGTTCGCCTCAGCACTGCTCGTAAAGCCGCTCCGGTTCGGCGGCGGGGTCTGCCCATGATCCCATGCCCCAGTGCCAGCCCGCCGCGGTCACTGCCTGTGCTAGAGCGATCGTTGACCGGGGGGCGGGGTGCTCCCAGGGCTAGGCGCTCATAGCCGCGATCTGTGTCCGCCTTTGTGTCCGCGGCTGAGGACGCACTTAGCTTTGGCTCTCGGCATGAACTGCCCGCAACGCGCGCCTAGGGCTTGCGGAGTGGGAGCGGCGGCATCGGGGAGTGCGTAGTCCAACACTCTTTGGGTCTCTTTATTCGCGACTTCAGCGGGAACAAGACCGGAGAGAAGCACCCTGTTGCCCACCCTCTCGACGTACTGGGAAAGCTCCAAGCGCCGCTCGCTTTCAGCAAGCCGACGAGCTCGCAAGTTGGTTCGACGAGCGATCTCGGCGGCTTCCGCCGAACCGCCGAGAGCGGCAACCGTTCCGAGATAAACTTGGTCTTGTTCGCTCAACGAATACCACGCGGGTAGGTGAATGTTGTCGATCATCAGCCGATCCGCTTCGTTGATGGCTTCTTCAACCATCCATGTCTCAATGGTGCGCCGCGTGCCTGCGATGTTCCAACATGCGTGTCCCGTGGCTTGAAGTCGATACGGAGACTCGCCCACAGATTCGGCTGCGAGCCGCAAAGCTCCACGGTCGATGTCGCCGCCGAACTCCGAGATGGGTCGCTCTAAGCCGCTTAGGGCATCCGTGACGGTCAACGGCGGTACGCGGAGGCGGTGACAGCGCTGAAGGAACGTGATCTTCTTGTCCTCAAGCAAGGTGTACTGAAGCTCGGGTAAACCGGCCCCCACGAACCCCAGCGGCAGATGGTCCAACTTCACGATGTCCTGAAGGTCACGGGCCAGTTCTCTGGCCTGTTCTCGGTCCACGCCTTGAAGCTCATCAACGGTCAACAACACGGACGTGCCGTTCCGCTGAGCGCTATCTGCCAACTCCCGCAACTGGCGGCCAACAGATTTCGCAGGCTGGTCTCCGCGAGTCCAACTCAGGCCAACCCCGGCGAATCGAAACGCCGTAATACGTGAGTCTTGTTCTGCTGCTTCCTCAATCGACTCGTACTTTGCTTTCGCCGCTTCAATAGACTCAACGATCTGGTCTCCGAGATTGCCGCTGCTTCCACTGACCGAAAGGGCTATCCACCCATCTTTCTCTGCGGCATCTCGGACATGCTTCAACAGCACCGTCTTCCCTGATCCGCGGACGCCCAGCAACAATGTTGTGAACTCGCGGTTGCCTGGACCGGATGCCAACCCCTGAAACAGAGCAGAAAGCAGCGTTTCGCGGCCCACCAACGCGGGCGGCGACTCCCCGAAGTCCGGCGAGAACGGGTTGCGCTCAACGATGTCCGTTAGTCCCACTCCCACATATTAGCGCATAACACTGCCGCATTACGCATAACACTGCCGCATTACGCATAACACCGCCGCACAGGTAGCACCCAGCGCCGATCCGCTACCGTTGAACCGCACGGAACGGAGCCTGGCCGCAGTGGCCCCGATCAGATGCGCGCCCGAGTCAACGGGGTCGCGGTCCAGGTGTTCCGGGCTCCGTTTCGGGGAGCCAACCCAGGCCACGTCAAGACGCTCAAGCGGCCGCTCAAAGTCGACGATCTGCCGGTCGCGTCCCTCCCTGATCTGCTCGCCTCGAAACTCGATGTCCTAGAACAACGCCTCCATCAGATGCGTCGCTCTCACGACGACGAAACCGGCCCCGAGCCACCCGACAGGACAAGACAGTTCGGGCTCACCACAACCTTCGATGAGTTGGTCACGGCACACAACCGTTCCTTAGGCGCTCCCGCCAAGCGGAACAAGCCGGCGCCGGCACATCGGCAGTAATGCCGCCGATTTCGTGCAGGTGGCCGACGTAGGCCAAATAGAGCGGATATGCCTGCACGCGTTCCCGACCGTCAACGACCCGATGCTTGACCTGCCCGCAAAGCACTGCGTCGATTTCTGACCGGCACGGGCGCTCACTGCGGTCACGCTGGTTGCCGCGGGCGGGTGCCCGCAGCGTGATGGCGGAGTTGTCGGGACGACTGGATTTGAACCAGCGACCCCCTGCTCCCAAAGCAGGTGCGCTACCGAGCTGCGCCACGTCCCGTGCTGCGCAATCTACCCCATGCCGATCCGCTTCGCTCTCAAATCGGATCGCCTAGCCGTCTCAAACAATCTGCCGTCTCAAATAATCTGCGCGATGAACGACACTCCTTGTAGTCGGTAGTCGAACGCGCGGATTTCGGATCGGAGCGTCATGGCCTTGCGCTGGGAATGGAGGCACGTTAACCTTCGTCGCGATCAAGGCGGAGGGAGGCGGAATTCATGCAGTAGCGGTGGCCGTGCGGGCCTGGGCCGTCATTGAAACGATGGCCGAGGTGGGCGCCGCAGTTGGCGCACACCGCTTCTTCGCGGACCATTCCGTGGCTGGTATCAGTCTGGATGCGAACGACGTCTTCGCCCGCGGTCTCGAAGAAGGATGGCCAACCGGTGCCCGAGTCGTATTTGGTGTCGCTGGAGAAGAGGACAGCGTCACAGACGATGCAGCGGTAGGCGCCGTCATCGTGGCAATCCCAGTATTCGCCGGTGAAGGGTCGCTCGGTGCCGGCTTGTTGGGTCACCGTGTACTGCTCCGGGGTCAAGCGGCTACGCAGCTCAGCGTCGTTGTAGATGGTGTCGGTCATGTCGACAGACCTCCTCGTCTTGATCTATATGACAGCACATCTCGACCCTTGGTTGGTCCTCGGTCTGCAAGAAATTTGAAAAACCTTGCCGGTGCTTGATCGAACGAATGTTCGCAATTACAATCGTGTCGTTCGTCCTTGGTCGGGCTGTGTCACACCCCCTCCGTAAGTTCGAGTCCAGCAATCCCCACATCCCCCACAATTCGGCTGTGAAGGCGCAGCAAACAAAACAGGAGAAAAGACAGTGGAGCGAGACAAGGCACTCAGCATGGCTCTGGGCCAGATAGAGAAGCAGTACGGCAAGGGCTCGGTCATGAAGATGGGCGAGAAGAGCACCATGGGGATCGAGTCAGTCCCGACTGGTGCGTTGGCTTTGGATTTGGCTCTCGGAATCGGCGGGCTGCCTCGTGGGCGGGTCACCGAGATCTTCGGCCCGGAATCTTCGGGCAAGACCACCCTCGCCACCCATGTGGTGGCCGAGGCTCAGCGCAATGGCGGTGTCTGCGCCTACATAGACGCTGAGCATGCAATGGATCCGGTCTATGCCAAGGCGATCGGTGTTGATATCGACGAGTTGCTGATTTCTCAGCCCGATACGGGTGAGCAGGCACTTGAGATCACAGACATGCTGATCCGCTCGGGCGCGTTGGATGTGATCGTTGTCGACTCGGTGGCGGCGCTGACCCCTCGTGCTGAGATCGAAGGCGAGATGGGCGACACCCATGTCGGCTTGCAGGCCCGTCTCATGTCGCAGGCATTGCGCAAGTTGACGAGCAACCTCAGCAAGTCGAAGACCATCTGCATCTTCATCAACCAGTTGCGGGAGAAGATCGGTGTGATGTTCGGTTCGCCTGAGACCACCCCCGGCGGGCGTGCACTGAAGTTCTATTCGTCGTGCCGACTTGATATCCGTCGTATCGAAGCAATCAAGAACGGCGTCGAGATCGTGGGAAACCGCACTCGGGTGAAGGTCGTCAAGAACAAGTGCGCCCCGCCCTTCAAGCAAGCCGAGTTCGACATCATGTACGGCGCCGGCATCTCCCGTGAGGGTTCGGTGCTCGACTTGTCTGTCGATGAGGGCATCGTCAAAAAGTCTGGCGCTTGGTACACCTACGACGGCGAACAGCTTGGCCAAGGCCGTGAGAATGCCAAGAAATTCCTCCAGGACAACCCTGAAGTCATGGTCGAGATCTCAGACCGGGTCTGGAAGGCGGTTATGCCGGAACCAGAGCCGGAGGTCGAAGCGGAGGTGGAGTTCGACCACGCCGACGATCTGCCCATCGCTCTCGACGACTAGGTCGGGGCCGACTGCCCAAAGCTCACCATCGCCTTGATTCGCCGGCTAGGCCCCTGTCTTGCGACGAGCGGGAGCTAGCCGCGAATCACAGGCGGTAAGTCTTTGGGGCGGGCCGCGGGCTACGGCGCTTGTAGTCTGTTCTCGTGGGCAAGTCGTATGTGATCCGTACTTACGGATGCCAGATGAACGAGCACGACTCAGAACGGATCTCCGGCCTCCTTGAAGCCGACGGGATGTGGCGGGTCGATGATGAGGCACAAGCCGATGTGATCGTTCTCAACACCTGTTGCATACGGGAGAACGCAGACAACAAGCTCTATGGGGCGTTGGGGAATCTCAAGGCGCTGAAACAGGCAAATCCGGATCTGCAGATCGCAGTTGGGGGTTGCCTGGCCCAAAAGGACCGTGACCTCATCCGCGAGCGTGCAGATCATGTGGACGTGGTGTTCGGGACCCACAATGTTGATCGGGCCGGAGAGTTGCTCAACCATGCGTCCGAGCACGGTCCGATAGTCGAGATCCTCGAGGCCGCCGCTCGGGCGGACGGTGAGGCGTTCCCTTCGGCGCTGCCAACCCGCCGTGAGGTCGACCACGCAAGTTGGGTCACCGTGCAGATCGGTTGCGACAATACCTGTGCCTTCTGCATCGTTCCCGCGGTGCGTGGTCCTGAGATCAGCCGTCCGTTCGGTGAGTTGGTCGCCGAAGTGGAGGATCTGGCCCAGGACGGCGTCAGCGAGATCACCTTGTTGGGTCAAAACGTCAATAGCTACGGCAGAGACTTGGCACTCGCCCGACGGGCTGAACCCAGCAGCAACGATCATCACTGGTGCGGCCGTCGGTGGCTGGAAGACCGTCGCGCCAGGCCGCTGTTCGCCGACCTTCTGCGGGCGACCGGAGCGGTCGAGGGCATCAATAGAGTGCGCTTCACGAGCCCTCACCCCAAAGACATGCGCAGCGAGACCTTCGAGGCCATGGCCGATGTTCCCGAAGTCTGCGAGCACCTGCACTTTCCATTGCAATCCGGCAGCGACCGGGTGCTGGCTGCCATGCATCGTGGTTACACGGCTGAGCGGTACCTGGAGAAGTTGCGTGAGGCTCGCGCCACGATTCCGGGCCTTGCCGTATCTACAGACATCATCGTGGGGTTTCCCTCTGAGACCGAAGATGATTTTGAATGCACGTTGGAGGTTGCAGCCGAGGCGGAGTTCGACAGCGCGTTCACATTCGTGTTCTCCCCCCGACCGGGAACAGAAGCCTCTGAGATGGAGGCCGACTTCGTGGATCACTCTGTTGCTGTTGAGCGGTACGAACGTCTCCGCGTCGTGATCGAGCGTTCGAGCCGGGCCGCCAACGAATCTCGAATCGGCTTGACCGAAGAGGTGGTCGTGGAGGGCCCGAGCAAGAAAGACCCGGAGGTCCTCACCGGACGAACCCGACGAAACACGCTCGTGCACTTCTTGTCGCCAACGCCGTTGCGGGCGGGAACCTATGCCCTCGTCGAGGTTGAGTCAGCAGGCATGAACCACATGTCGGGTCGACTTGTCGATGTGACTGTCCCTGCTCGGCGTCGTAGGCGTATTCCGGTCACCGCGCTCTGACGGGACGCTGCGTTGACTCCGACGACTAGAGCGGATCGGCCCCTCGTAATTCTGGGGCCCACCGCTTCGGGCAAGTCGTCGCTGGCCTTGGCGATAGCCGGAGAGATTGGAGCAGCGGAGATCGTGTCCATCGACTCGATGGCCGTCTATCGAGGCATGGACATCGGCACCGCCTCGCCGAGCGCGAGCGAACGGGAGCAGGTTCCACACCATCTGATCGATGTGGCCGACCCTGGCGAGGAATTCACCGTGGGTGTGTTCAAGCGGCTGGCCGTGCAAGCAATGGCTGAAATCCGCGAACGTGGGAACACCCCGATCCTGGTCGGCGGCACGGGTCTGTATCTGCGAGCCGTTGTCGATGACCTGAAGTTGCCTGGTCGTTATCCCGAGATTGCAGCCGAACTCGACGCTGAGCCGGACAACGAGGCTCTGCACGCCCGCTTGGCGTCGCTCGATCCCACCGCAGCATCTCGGATGGAACCGAGCAACCGGCGCAGGATTCTGCGGGCATTGGAGGTGACGATCGGCAGCGAAACGCCGTTCTCGTCGTTCGGTCCCGGTCTCGAGCACTACGGACCGACTCCGTTCGTGATGACCGCCCTGCGCTGGCCCCAAGAGATCCTCGATGAACGAATCGCCGCGCGCTGCCGAGATCAGATCGAAGCGGGATTCCTCGACGAGGTTCGGACCCTGGCCGCGGGCGAGGTGAGTCGTACCGCGGCCCAAGCACTCGGATACCGTGAGTTCCTTGCGCACATAGCCGGGGAATGCACTCTTGACGAGGCGCTCGAAACAGCGGTCAAACGGACTCGCAGATTTGCACGCCGCCAGCAGCGTTGGTTCCGTCGCGACCCGCGGATCTGTTGGATCGACGCCCCAGTAGGCGCGTCGGAAATAATCGAACATTGGGACGAGCAACGAATATTGCCCACCGGGTAGAGGCGCAAACCTGCGAGAATGGGAGGCCATGGCCCTCCGCTACTCCAAGCACCACGGATTGGGCAACGATTTCTTGGTTTTGCTCACCGACTCGCTGCCTCCAGATGCAGTGGATCAGTCAGTCGCGCTCTGCGATCGCCGGACCGGGATCGGGGCCGACGGGTTGATTTATGGAGTCACGAGCGAAGATCACGAGCTCTCGATGAAATTGTTCAATTCCGACGGCAGCAGCGCCGCGGTCAGCGGAAACGGTCTGCGCTGTCTCGCGCAGGCAGTGGCACGCCGCCGGTCCGTCTCCGCAATTGAGATCGAAGTGGAGACGCCGGCGGGGATGCGCCACTGTTCAGTAAGCGCCACCAACAGCCCCAAGACGGTTGTTGTAACAGTCGATATGGGAACCGTGGCCGCAGGCCCGGCTCCCGATGTGGAAGACCTCATGGGAGCCGTTGCTGAGGAATTGGGGGAAGCCGGAGCGGAGTCGATGGGGGTGCGGCGATGGGAGGCCTGTGATATCGGCAATCCCCATGTGGTCTGTCAGGTTGACGACCCCGAAGAGATTGTGCTCGATGTTGTCGGCCCGGCCATAGAACGCCACTTTGCCGACGGTGCAAATGTCAGCTTCGTTGCTGTCAACGGGAACGATCAGCTCGAGCTGAGGGTATGGGAACGAGGGGCCGGTGTCACCAGCGCCTGCGGTACAGGGGCCACAGTCGCGGGCCATGCGTTCCACCGTTGGGGGTTGATCGGCCTGAAATCGGTGGTGCGCATGCCGGGCGGTGATGCCGTCGTCGACCTGAGCGGTCCGCTCACGCTCACCGGACCGGCCACCCACGTCGCCGACATTGAGGTCACCGATGTCTGAGCAACACGACCCAGCCCCGGGCGGTCTCAACAACAGAGTCAGCGAACACGCCGATGCTGGCTTCGCTGAAATGAACCTGCATGAGTCGTTCGGCTCAGGCGCAGAGACCGCCCTGTTTGCCGACGAAGAGACGCATCGAGGCGGTTTCGGAGAGTACGGCGGCGCGTCGGGCGGCCTTATCGAACGGACTTTCCGTGAGCGCATGGTGCTCGTGGGAATGGTGGGGGACAGCGACACGACAGAGTCGGTCAACGCTTCGCTCGACGAACTCGCACTCTTGGTCGACACGGCCGGCGCGGATGAGGTTGAACGGGTGCTGCAACGCCGTGCCGCTCCCGACCCAGCGACATTCATCGGGTCGGGAAAGGCGAAGCAGATCAAATCGATCGTGGATGAAGTCGACTGTGACACCGTTGTATTCGACGATGAACTCAGCCCGGCGCAGCAGTTCAATCTCGAGAAGATCCTCGGCTGCACTGCTCTCGATCGCACGGCGGTGATCCTCGATATCTTCGCACAGAACGCCAGCACCCTCGAGGGCAAGGCGCAAGTTGAGCTGGCGCAACTCCGCTATCGCCTGCCGAGACTGCGGAGCCTCGCCGGCCATTACTCACAGCAAGCCGGCGGGATAGGCACACGCGGGCCCGGTGAAACTCAACTCGAGGTGGATCGACGCCGCCTGCTTCGCCGAGTTCACAAACTTGAGGCTGATCTCCGCAAGGTTCAAGCTCATCGGGAGACTCAGGCCAAGGCCCGGAGTCGGACTAGGAACCGGGCTGTGGCGCTCGTCGGCTACACCAATGCCGGCAAGTCGTCGCTGTTGAATCGCATCACTGAAGCCGATGTCCTGGTGGAGGATCGATTGTTCGCAACCCTCGACGCCACGACCCGGCGCCTCTCCCTGCCGGGTGGAGAGATTGTGTTTGCAACCGACACGGTCGGTTTCGTCAAGAAGCTGCCCCACCAGTTGGTGACTGCCTTCAAGACCACGCTCGACGTGGTCCGCGACGCCGACCTGCTGGTCCACATTGTCGATGGCGGCGGACCGGACCCGCTCGGGTCTATCGCCGCGGTGCGCGAAGTTCTAATCGAGATCGATGCGGGCGACGTGCCGGAACTCCTGGTGTTCAACAAGTCGGACCTGGGCGATGCCTCAGCGCGGCTCGCTGGGTGTCACGAGGGGTCGATCGCGGTGTCGGCTGAGAGCGGCGACAACATCGACGCGCTCCTCGAAGTCATCGGGGACCGCCTTCGTCAAACGACGGAGTTCGTGGAGTTGTTGGTGCCATGGGATCGCGGTGACGTCGTCGCCGCGGTACACCGCGAGGGTCAGGTCAGCAGCCACGTGTCCGAGGAGGGCGGCATGCGCTTGCACGCTCGCCTTGAGCCGGCGTCGGTCGGGGCGTTGGCGCAGTTCGTGGTGGCACAGCCCGAAACTCCCGCAGTGCCGGATCCGCAGCCAATCCGAGCCCGCCGAGCAGCGCCATGAACGGATTCATGCCTCCGCCCTACCCCTACGACCGTCTAGAGGATCTGCGAGATGTGGCCAGGCAGCGATTCGGCGAGGCGCTGGACTGCTCGATCGGAACCCCGATTGACGCGCCTCCTCGGGCCGTAGTGGAGGCCATGGCGTCGTCGGACGCCGAACGGGGATACCCGCCTTCGATCGGCACGCTGGACTACCGCAGCGCAGCAGCAGAATGGATGCGACGAGAGATGGGCGTGGCGCTTGATCCGGTCACCGAGATAGCTGCCTGCATCGGCACCAAAGAGTTCGTTGCCTCGACGCCGCGTTACCTGCGACTGCGCGACCCCTCTCGCGACACAGTGCTGTACCCGGCGGTTTCGTATCCGACCTATGCGATGGGGGCAACGCTGGCGGGCTGTCGGGCTGTGCCGGTTCCGGTGGACGACCAATGGCGCATCGACCTCGGTCGGATCGATGCCGCCGATATCGAAAGAGCCCTGTGCCTCTGGGTCAATACGCCCGGGAACCCCGCAGGGGGACTCGATGACCTGTCGGCGGCCGCGAGCTGGGGCCGCGCCAACGACGTTGTGGTGCTCAGCGACGAGTGTTACGCGGAGTTCACATGGGATGGCCCGCCTCGCACGATCCTCACCGACGGGGTCGACGGTGTATTGAGTGTCCATTCCCTGTCGAAACGATCGAATCTCGCGGGTATCCGCGCCGGTTTCTACGCCGGTGACCCCGATCTTGTGGACTACCTGAGCGCATTGCGCAAGCACGCTGGGTGCATGGTGCCGGGTCCGGTGCAGAATGCCGCGGCGGCTGCGTGGAGCGATCAAGAACATGTGCTCGTGCAGCGCGATCTCTACCGGCACCGCTTGGAACTGGCGCAGAAGATTGTGGGCGCACTCGGGATCTCTGCGGACCTTCCCAAAGGCAGCTTCTACTTGTGGGTCGAGGCTCCCGGGGGCGACGGGTGGGGTCTGGCCCGCACACTGGCCGAGCGCTGCGGGGTGATTGCCAGCCCCGGAGAGTTCTATGGCCCTGAGTCGACTGGCTATGCGCGCATCGCTGTGGTGCAGCCGGCGACGGCTCTGGAACTGGCGCTGAACCGAGCCGGTGATGCTGCAACACGAGACGGATAGGGTGCGGATCATGTCTGATTTGCAATCACGGATCGAAGCCCTTTGGGCTGAGAGCGCTTCGCTCGACATCGACGATCCCGAGGTCGTTGCCACTGTCCACGAAGCTGTTGATGAACTCGACGCCGGCACGGCCCGGGTGGCTCACGTCGACGCGGACGGCAGCGTGACCGTCAACCAGTGGTGCAAGTTTGCGGTCCTGTTGTTGTTCCGCATCTCCAAGATGGAGGTGATCGAGAACGCTCCGTTCGAATACGCCGACAAGATCCCGCTCAAGAGCGACTTCATGGCTCGCGGCGTGCGGGTCGTCCCCGGAGCGCAGGCCCGTTGGGGCAGCTACCAGGCGCCGGGTGTGGTGATGATGCCGAGTTACATCAACATTGGTGCTTACGTCGGTGAGAACACGATGGTCGACACCTGGGCGACGGTTGGATCGTGCGCTCAGATCGGCAAGAACGTCCACCTCTCCGGCGGCGTCGGAATCGGCGGTGTTCTTGAGCCGGCACAAGCGGCGCCGGTGATCGTCGAGGACGAGTGTTACATCGGCAGCCGTTGCATCGTCGCCGAGGGAGCACGGGTCGGCGAGGGAACTGTGCTCGGCGCGGGCGCAATCCTCACGGGCTCCATCCCCGTGATCGATGTTGAAACTGGCCGAGAGATCAGCCGGGGAGAGATTCCGTCGTGGTGTGTCGCCGTCGCCGGTACCCGACCGCGGGATTTCGGTGGGGGGACCTTCGGATTGCCCGCGGTTCTGGTGATCAAGCGGCTGACCGAAGGCGAACGTCACGACAAGTCCGCGCTCAACGACATCCTTCGCGACCATGGAGTCTCCACTTGACCAACGGAGTGGATCTGCCCTCGGGGGGACTGCCCACTGGAGATCTGTTCATGTTGACGGCCGCGCTCGTCGATGTGGCATCGGTCAGCCACAACGAGCGTGAACTCGTTGATTTGCTCGAGTCGGACTTGCGCCGTCACGCCCATCTCGCAGTCGACCGAATAGGCGACAATCTCGTCGCTCGCACTCGACTGGGCCGTGATCGGCGACTTGTTCTCGGCGGCCACACCGACACGGTGCCTCCGAACGGCAACGCCGGGGCCCGCATCGATGGCGATCGCATGTACGGGGTCGGCACAACCGACATGAAGGGCGGTATCGCCACCATGCTCGAACTCGCGCGTGCGGTCACCGAACCCGTGGTTGATGTGACTTATGTGTTCTACGCCCGAGAAGAGGTGGAGATCGAGCACAGCGGCCTGCGCGAGATCGACGCGGAGCGTCCGGAGCTCCTTCAAGGCGACGTGGCCCTGTTGGGTGAGCCGACACTCGGCGCCGTCGAGGCCGGGTGCCAGGGCACGATGCGGTTTGAAGTCACTCTCAGGGGTGCTCGCGCGCACACGGCGCGCCCGTGGATGGGCCGCAATGCCATCCATCGCCTGCGCGCGATTCTCGACGTTGTCAGCAATTTCGAAGGACGTCGTCCAGTAGTGGGGGGTTGCGAGTACCGCGAATCGCTGCAAGCGGTCTTTGTGGAGGGGGGCGTTGCCGGCAACGTCGTCCCGGACCGGGCGATGTTGCGGGTGAATTATCGCTTCGCTCCAGACCGCGATCCCGAGACCGCTGAGGCTTTCGTCCGCGAGTTGATGGCGCCGGCGCTCACCGATTGCGACACGATCGAAGTCGTCGACTGCTCACCGGCGGCCAGCCCAGGACTTGACGACCCGTTGTTGCAGACGCTGATTGACCGCAACGGTCTGGAGGTTCGGGCCAAGCTCGGGTGGACCGATGTGGCCTTCTTTGCGCAGCGGGGTGTTCCAGCGAGCAATTTCGGCCCGGGTGACGCCGCTCTCGCGCACACCTCAGGCGAGTATCTGGAACGAGCCTGGCTGCTCGGGACTCACGCCGCTCTGCTGGATCTGCTCACCAACGGCACCTGAAGCTTGGGTCGCGTTGCTCTACAGCTTGCGCATCACGGTGACGACCTGACCGAAGATCTGCACGTCCTCTGGGTCGAATGCCATTTCGCTGAACTCGGGGTTGGCGGGCACCAGAACCACGGATCCGGCCCGGCGCTGCAGCGTCTTGACGGTGGCCTCGTCGCCGGGTATTCCCGCGACCACGATCTTGTTGTCTTCAGCGGTTTCTTGGCGACGACAGACGACGAAGTCACCGTCGAAGATGCCCGCTTCGATCATGGAGTCGCCTCGTACTCGCAACATGAAGAGCTCGCCGCTGCCGGTGAGATCTTCGGGCATCGGGACGAATTCTTCGACATTGCCCTCCGCTAGAACATCAGTGCCGGCAGCGACGTCGCCGACCAGAGGAATGTGACGCACAGGCCGGTGTTCGGCGGTGCTTCCGGCCGCGGTGCTGTTCGACCCCGTGTAGTTGACCTGGATCGCTCGCGGCTTCGCCAAGTCCCGTTTCAAGTAGCCGGCGTCTCGGAGGTTGTCGAGATGGCACTTGACGGTGGCGGGGGAGCGCAACCCGACCGCTTCGCCGATTTCACGCACAGACGGGGGATACCCGCGTTCATGGACATGAGAGACGATCACATTGAGGATCTCTCTCTGACGGGTTGTGAGCGTGTCGGACATTGTCGCCTCCGTGACCGTTGAGAAATCACATGCTTGCAGGTTGACATCGAACGTTTGTTCGTGTTCAATGTATCGAACGGATGTTCGTCAGACATATGTTCGTCAAACATTTGTTCGTTGTCAAGCATCTTTCGGAGATTCCCGCAAGCAATGTCACACCCCAGGAGCAGAGTGGAGCCATGACCGCAATTCTTGCCTACCCCCCAAATCCCCCTTCGGTTCGCCCGCGCGCCACAACCCCTCCCCGCGTGGGATCGGCGCGTGCTCACGGCAGACGTGTTGTTCAACCCGCTGAGGTGTATCGGCGTCGCCGTCTGCTGGTGCTGGCTGTAGTTATGTCGCTGCTTGTCGGGTTGTGGTCGTTCGAGCGTTCGGCCCAGCCTGCCAGCACTGTTGAGAAGCGCTCTCCTGATGCGATTGTCGTGGTCGTCCAACCGGGCGACACTCTCTGGGCTATCGCCTCATGGCTCGACCCGGGCTCCGACCCCCGCTCGCTGGTCGATGCGCTCAGCGGAATCGCCGGATCCGACACATTGCAGCCAGGTCAGCGGTTGGTAATCCCGAGTCATCTGCTCGAGTGAGGCGGCAGAACCAGATCGAGCATCACAGGAGCCATTGCAACAAAGAGGGCTGCTCTTGTAAGCTTGCCCTCAGTCTGCTGCACATTCGGTGTCCATATATGCAAAATGGGAGCAAGCGAATGGTGAGTCCCGAGCGTCTCGCTACAGCGCTAGCCGAGAGCGGCCTTGGGCGTGCATCCAGCGGGGTGCTACCGTCTGGTCGGAGACTCTCACAGGGACAAGACCCCATGACAGCCCCCGACCCAAGCGGTGGCACTCACACCGCGAGAGGCACAGAGGCCCAGGCCAAGCAAACCCGCGGCAAGCGAATCATCCGGGGATTCATGGAGCTAGGCATCACGCTAGGTGTCGGGGCCGTGTTTTATCTGGCCGTCGAAGCGTTGTGGGGCGGGGACGGCGTGACATATTTCCACGCCATCCTGCTCATCTTGTGGGTCCCGTCGCTCTGTGAGAAATACCTGTTCGGATACCTGCCCTTCGGAGGCAAGAGCCACAAGGGCGACAAGGATGCGTAAAACGTGCGGCGACTGTCGGTCGCGCTCGCGTTGAGCGTGTTCGCTCCTGTGCTTGTTCCTGCGGCTGCACAGTATCCGGTTGAGCCTGCCAGCGTCTAGGTGTATTGTTCAGTGAGGTTGTCAGCTTGTGTTGCGGGTGGGCCGCCTATGGCGGTGTGGTGTCTGTGGCAGTTGTAGTTGTGGATCCAGCGTTGCAGCCGGTTTCGTCTGTCGGTTTCTGATCTGAACTTGTAGTTGTACAGGAACTCGTCTGCGAGGGTGCGGTAGATGATGCGTTCGGCTTTGCCGTTGGTCTGGGGCCTATACGGTCGGGTGCGGCGGTGTTTGACAGCCTGTTCGGCCAGCAGATCGGCGAAGGCGTTGGAGCAGAAGTTCGCTCCGTTGTCGGTGAGGACCTCGTCGACGGGCATGCCGTCAGACACAGAACCAGTCTTGGGCTCTGCGCCAGAACTCCACGAGTGCGGCGGCGGTCTCGTCGTCGTGGGCCTCGACGTAGGCGACCCGGGTGTAGTCGTCGATGGCGACATGCAGGTAGGTGTAACCGACGCGGTGCCGCTTGGCTTTGGGGTTGCCGCGTCCGTGGACCCTCCACCCGCCCCCTGGCGGGATCTTGCCGGCTTTCTTGACGTCGAGGCGCCAACTCGCCGGGAGCCGACCGTTCGTAGCGGCGTATCACCGCACCGGTGGGCCGGTCGATCCACGACAGGCGGTTCA
>JAPOYA010000043.1 GCA_026706815.1 Acidimicrobiaceae bacterium
AGTTAGGATGACAATCTAATGACACGAACAGAATCAACCGACGAGGCAAAAACAGGCGAGTCGGTAGACCAAAGACCACGACTGTTCTCTGTCGATGCAATGACTGCGGACTACCTCTTCGGTTTGCCCCTGCTGGCGTGGGCTTGGATTGCCCTGACTCAGTCTCCATTGCGAAACGCCATATCGCTGGGGTGTTACATCGCCTGGGTGCTCGGCGATCTGTTGATCTATCGAATCAGACACCGTGTTATGCCTCCCCGGCCAACATGGGGCAAACACAACCGCTGGACGGTCCCACTGCTCTTCATTGTCTTGATCGTAGGGGCGATCCAGAACCTCTAGTGGTTCGTCGTTGGGCCTGTCAGGAATTTTGTGTATCGGGCGTGATCTGAGGGTCCGCGGCCGGGTGCTGGGGGCCGGGAAGGATCATGTCTATGACTGGTCAGGATATGCCGGCTGCGACGGTGGAAGGGGCTGCCGGTGAGTCGGCGATGCAGGACTGGGCTGAGCTGTTGGTTGAGCGTGCCCGTGTCGAGGGTGTGGAGCTGACCGGCGACGGCGGCTTGTTGACTGGGCTGGTCCGTCAGGTGCTCCAGACCGAGCTGGAGGTCGAGATGGCCGACCACCTGGGCTATGAGCGCCACGCTGTGAAGGGCCGCGGGTCGGGGAACTCGCGCAACGGCTCGTCGCCCGAGCGGGTCACCACCGGGATCGGCGAGGTCGATCTGCGGGTGCCCCGCGACCGGGCGGGCACGTTTTTGCGAGACCAACTGCCTCCCCGACCGTCAAAACCGCTCGATCTGCGGGTCTGGCCTGCGGCGCTGAGTCAGTCGACGGAGATCTGGGCCATCAACGCGGCGCGCTGCTCATCGAAGGTGTCGAGATCCATCTGACCGTCGTCGTAGCGGCGGTGCAGATCCTCGATGCGGGCCATCACATCGTCGTTCGACAACTTGGGGCCGTCGACGACTTCTTCGCTATCGGAATCGTCGAGGAACTCGCTCTTGTCGAGACGCTTCTCTCTTTTGGCCTGTGCCTTGGCCTTCTTGGCCATGTCGCGCTGCCGTTTCGCAAAACTGGATCGTCCGGTTGCCATTGCGGGCTCCTCTCCGGTCGGCGACGCATTGACCTTGACCGACTGTTGAGGGTACGAGCACCGGCACCTATTCTCCAACGAAAGGCGCGCGATAAGTTGTCGGTGTGAGCATCGACACGAAACCCGACCCACTGGCGCTGCACCGGCCGGAGACATACGTCGACGCGCCGCCGCACGACCTTTTCACGCGTCTGCGTCGTGAGGAACCAGTCGTATTTCAAGAGATGGAGGACGAGCCCGGCTACTGGGCGGTCCTGCGGCACGCCGACGTGGTGCATGTCGCCAAACACCCTGAGATCTTCTCGGCCCACAAAGGCGGAGTGGTGATCGAGAACCTGGATCCACCCGGCCTCGCGCAGATGCGGGACATGTTGTTGGCCATGGACCCGCCCCGCCACACCGCCTACCGACAACCCATCTCACCAGAGTTCAAAGCCCGGGTGATCGGCGCTATGGAAGAGCGAATCCGCACCATCACAACAGAGATCCTCGACCGCGCCGAGGTTCTGGCTGAAGAAGCAGAGGGTCGCGAGGTCGAGTTCGTCCACGACGTCTGCGCCCATCTGCCCAGCCAGGTCGTTGGAGAGCTCATGGGGCTGCCGCAACAGGATTGGCCCGCGATTCACGCCATGGCCGAACGCAACAGCGGAGGGCAGGATCCCGATATCGCAGCCGCAGAGGAACGCGGCTCATCGAGCATCGACATGGCCATGTACGCCATGGCGTTCGCAGCCAAGCGCCGAAACGAGCCATTGCAAGGCGATCTGACCGATCTGCTTCTCGGTACGGAGTTCGACGGCAAGTTGATGACCGACATCGACTTCGGTCGTTTCTTCGTGCAGTTGGTCACTGCGGGCAACGACACCACGCGCACCATGTTGTCGAGCGGCCTGCTCGCCCTTCTGCGACATCCCGACCAGCTGCAACTCCTGCGCGATGACCGGGCACTGATGCCCAAGGCAGTCGAGGAGATCTTGCGGTGGGCCAACCCTTTGCACTATTTCCGTCGCACCGCGCTTGTCGACACCGAAATCGGCTGCAAGAAAATCGCGGCGGGTGACAAGGTCGCGATGATCTACACGTCCGCCAACCGCGACGAGGCGGTATTCGAGAACCCACAGGAGTTCGACATCACCCGAGACCCCAACCATCATCTCTCCTTCGGCTTCGGCGCCCATTTCTGCCTTGGGGTTCACTTGGCCCGCCTCGAGGGTCGAGTCTTCTTCGACGAGGTTCTCAAACGCTGGTCACACATCGAGTTGACCGGCGAGCCGAAACGCCAGCAGTCGAACCTCAACAACTCTCTGAAACACCTCCCGGTCCGCCTGGTTCGCTAGTGCCGCCCCCACGCAGTGTTCTCAGCGACGGTGGAGAGGCCTCCGCCGACGGGCACGACCGCGCCGGTGACATAGGAGGCGGCGGCAGACGCCAGGTAGATCGCCACTCCGGCCATGTCATCGGGCATGCCGATCCTGCCGAGGGGTACATCCCGGGCGATATCGGCGCGAGCCTTGGGATCGTTGAGGGCGAAGGCCATCATCTGCGAATCGAACGGCCCGGGGGCGATGGCGTTGACCGTGATGTGCTCGCTGGCCAGTTGTTTGGCAAGGTGGCGGGTCAGCATGTGCACCGCTGCTTTCGACGACGAATAGGAGAACGTGTCCATCTCCGGCGGGGTCAGTCCGTTGACCGAACCGGTGTTGATTATTCGGGCGGGGTGTGACTCTTGGGCCGCGGCGCGAAGCAGCGGCAGCAACCGTTGAGTGAGAAAGAACACTCCTCGGACGTTCACGTTCATGACCTTGTCCCACCCCAGGGTGCTGAAGTCGTCCAGCGGTTGACCCCACGACGCGCCAGCGTTGTTGACCAGAATGTCCAGCGAATCCCAGCGTTCATTGACTGCGGCGGCAAGATGACCGATGCCCTCGTCAGTGGAGAGGTCGCTGGGAACCGCGACGCAGGTTCCTTTCGTCGACATCTCATCAGCGGCCGCTGTGACTTGTTCGATCTTGCGTGCGGTGATGATCACCTCACATCCGGCGTCGAGCATCCCCTCCGCGATCATCCTGCCGATACCGCGGCTACCGCCTGTTACAACGGCACGCCGACCCTCAAGGCCGAACAGTGAAGTGAGGCGATTGATGTCCATAAGAGCTCCTTAACGATCCGCAGACCTGCGCCAGCACCCTAACGCCCTTAAACTCCGAGCCATGCCAACAACAACAGACCACGTAATATCTAGCGCCTCAGGCGACATTCCCTCAATCCTGTGCACTCCCGACAGCGGCAGCGGACCCGGTGTCGTGTTGATCCAGGAGATCTTCGGAGTCAACGACTACATCCGTAGCGTTGCCGAACGTCTCGCCAACGAGGGCTGCGTCGTACTGGCACCCCACATGTACTGGCGGATCCAGCACCCGTTCCGCGTCGATGCCCGCGGCCCGGAGGACTTGGGGCCGGCCTTCGAAATCGCCAACCAGCATCCCCCGGAGGACGGCGTCGCCGACATCGGCGCGGCGCTTGACCACCTGTCAAGCCATTCCGCGGTGAAGGGCGGGGTCGCCGTGATGGGGTTCTGCTTCGGCGGCTCGATGACCTATCTGGCCGCAGCAGCTCACGAGCCGACGTGCGCGGTGTCGTACTACGGCTCAATGATCGGCGAGAACCTCGACAAGGCTTCCGGGATCACCTGCCCGATCCTGTTCCACTTCGGCGATGACGACCCCTTCTTGCCCAACGAGCATGTTGACGGTCTTCGCACAGCCACCGAGGGGATGGCCAACGTTGAGATCCTGGTGCAGGAAGGGGCTGGTCATGCTTTCGACAACGACAAGAACCCGATGTTCGCCAACCCGTCGGCCGCGGACGCTTCCCGGGCCCGCACCTCAGAGTTCCTCAAGACACACCTGAAAGCAACCTAGAACTCGTAGCCGCCGATGCCGTAGAAACCGCTCGAGGCGGTCTTGGGAGTGCGGTGACGGGGCAGGATCTCCGCGTCATCGGGCGGAGTTGGATCGTCGCCGAGCACCGTGGCGCGGCGTAAGACCCTGCGCTCAGAAGTGTCGTCAACCACTGAGTGCAAAGTGACCCGCTCATCCCAGAGCACCACATCGCCCACGTTCCAACGCCAGCGGCAACTGAACTTCACCTGCTCCTCCCAGCGGAACAGGAAAGACAGGAGGTTCTGTGATTCGGGCCGCGAGAGCTGAGGGATGCGCCGACTGAACTGCTTGTTGACATACAGGCTCTTGCGCCCGGTATCAGGATGCACCCGCACGACGGGATGCTCTGCCGCGGGCGCTCCGCCGGTGCGCGTGTCCTCGTGCAGACAGGTCAACCCTTCGAGAAACTGCTTCATTGCCACCGACAACGAGTCGTAGACCTCATAGCAGTTGATCCACATCGTGTCGCCGCCCCACGGCGGGGACTCGACCATGTGCAACAGCGCGGCAACGGGGGGATGGTCCGAGCAGGTGAAGTCGGTGTGCCAGACATCGGCCTTGGGAGTCGTCGAAGTGTCGAGCACTATCACTTCGGGAATCTCGGGATCGACCTTGTCGAGGTAGGGGTGAACCTCAAGGGGGCCGAAGGCCGCTGCAATGTCGCGCAGGCCCTCAGCGGTCGGATCCAACCCGGGCATGAAGAGAACCAGATTCTCGTTCAGTGCCTCCTTCAACTCGTCGGCCACAGCACTGACCGCACTGAAGTCAAGACCGATGACTTCCGCTCCCAGCGAGCCGGCGATCGGTCGAACCTCAAGTTGGGCGGGTGCCGACACAGATGATGATCCCATGGGGGCAAGCCTAGCTCCCCGGCAGAACCGGCGAAATTTCGGGGCCTCACCGGGAATGGCCCAGATCAAGGTTTCCAAGGCGACACCGCAATAGCCCGTGCAGTCAGAGAAATCGTCCCGCAATATCGACTCATCTAGACCGAGCCGAACGCAGTTCTGCAGTGAGCCGGGGCCTCTGAACAGCGGCCACGATTAGAGCACCGCTACGGAGACGGCCTCAGTCACGAGAGCTGTGTCTGTGCGAAGACCGTGTCGATCAGTTCTTTGAGAGCACTTGCGACGATAGCCGACGGTTCATCAACGCGGATCAAACAGAGGAGCTGCACGCCGGCCTCTGGATCGGAGAGGGACACGAACGTCAGATCCGGTAGGCGCAGGGACTGCACACCCGCCGGCACCAGCGCCACACCTTCGCCCGCTGCGACGAGACCCAGGATGGTCGTGTATTCGGTGGCTTCAATCGCAGGCGAGTAGTCGACCCCATGGGGCGCCAACATAACGCGCAACCTGGCGTGCAGCGTCGGGGACTGCTCCCGCGAGAAACCCACGAACTCATCCTCACGCAAGTCGCCGAGGCGGATTGAGGACTCGCCCGCGAGTCGATGGCTGCTCGGCATCGCCGCGACCAGCGGTTCATTGTCAAGGACCGTTGCCTCCAAACCGGCATTGTCGAGGGTGATACGAGCAATCCCGATGTCGATTCTTCCGACCACCAGCGCCTCGGCCTGTTCATCAGAGGACATCGTGTGGAGTTGCAGCGTCACCGCCGGGCTCGACTGCCGAAACCGGTGCAGGAAGCGCGGCACGAACTCATAAGCGGCCGAGTCGACAAATCCGACCCGCAGGTGTCCCCGCTGGCCGGCTCGCAGTTCTGCGGCAGCCCGTGCCACTCCTTGCGCGGTGACAAGGAGATGCCGGGCATGGGGCAGCAAAGCCGACCCTCCCGGAGTCAGCGATACGCGCCGTGTGGTGCGTTCGAAGAGTCGCAGCCCGAGATATGACTCGAGTTGACGGATCTGTTGACTCAATGCGGGTTGGGCGACATGAAGGATCTCAGCGGCACGACCAAAGTGCAGCTCGTCAGCAACAGTCACGAAGTAGTTCAACCGCCGAAGGGTCAACGCCTGAGGATCCATAATCACAACATCTTAATTATGACGAAACAAGTAATTGAATTATCTGAAAAATCTGCCAAACTGTCACCCGTGTTCCGAAGAAACCAGGCGCCGCGCTACTCCGCTGCAGCACTGCTTTGGCGAGGCGTTCGAAACGACAGCTGGCCACGCGTTTGGCGTGAACCGCAGCTCAAGAAGTCATACGACGCAGTCGTTGTCGGTGGTGGCGTACACGGACTCGCGACTGCGTACTATCTGGCAGCCAACCACGGCATCACAGATGTGGCCGTGCTCGACAAGGCATACCTCGGAAGCGGCGGATCCGGACGCAACACCGCAATCGTTCGCTCGAACTACCTGACTCCCGAGGGCGTGGCCTTCTACGACCGCTCGCTCGATCTCTACAACACGATGTCGGCAGACCTGAACCTGAACGTCATGTTCTCCGAACGCGGCCACCTGACCCTCGCCCACACGGATTCGGCGGTGCGCACGATGCGCTGGCGAGCCGAGGTCAACAAGCTGCAGGGCATCGACTCCACAGTCATCGGCCCCGACGAGATCTCCAAGATCGCCCCGAGCCTCGACACCTCGCCCAACACCCGCTACCCGATTCTCGCTGCGCTGTACCATCCCCCCGGTGGAACGATCCGCCATGACGCGGTTGTCTGGGCCTACGCCCGAGCCGCCGATGCCTACGGCGTGGACATGCACCAGAAAACCGAGGTCCAAGACATCGTCTGCGAAGGCGGCGACGGCCCCGACGGCAAGGGCCCGGGAGCAAAGGTCACCGGCGTGCGGACCTCGAAGGGCGACGTCTCGGCCCCCGTCGTGATCAACTGCACAGCCGGCTGGGCCAGCCTCATCGCCGCGATGGCCGGTATCCAACTCCCGATCACCACACATCCGTTGCAGGCCGCGGTCACAGAACCGGTCAAGGTATTCCTGCCGACGGTGGTCGTCTCCGGTTCGCTGCACGTTTACGTCAGCCAAACCGACCGCGGCGAACTCGTCTTCGGAGCGTCAGTCGACCCGTTCGCTACCTACGACATGCGCGGAACCCTCGACTTCACCGAAGAACTTGCAGGTCACGTCCTTGAACTGATGCCTGCCGTGTCGCAAATGCGGCTGCAGCGACAGTGGGCCGGGCTTTGCGACATCACTCCCGATTACTCCCCGGTGATGGGCTTCACTCCCGTCGAGGGGTTCCTCTGCGACGTCGGCTGGGGTACATACGGTTTCAAAGCCGGGCCGGTCTCGGGTGAGCAGATGGCGAAATGCGTCGCTGATGGCGCCACACCCGATTTGATCTCTCCCTTTGCACTGTCACGATTCAACGACGGTGTCCTTGTGGGCGAAAAGGGCGCAGCGGCGGTGGGCCACTGATGCTGCTCGTTCCCTGTCCTCATTGCGGTCCCCGGAACTCCGCCGACATGTCCTACCAGGGAGAGGCGTCGAGCCGACCCGATCCGTCATCGGCAACACCAGCCCAGTGGCGTGACTACCTCTATATGGAGCACAACCCCGCGGGCTGGTTGAAGGAGAACTGGTACTGCAGCAGCGGCTGCCGCCGCTTCTTCAGCGTCGAGCGCCACACCGTCACATCGGAGTTCCGCGAGCCACCGCTGCCCGGATCCAAGACTGCCGAGCCAGGCGCCGGAACCGACCGGCAGGGAGGTGGGTCGTGATCCGCCGACTCGAACCCCAGTCCGGTGAGGTCATTGATCGCGAGACCCCGCTCAAGTTCACCTGGAACTCCAAGAAATACGTCGGCTACGCCGGCGACACGATCGCTTCGGCTCTGCTGGCCAACAACCAGCAGGTCTTCTCCCGCTCGATGAAGTACCACCGGCCTCGTGGGGTGCTGACAGCCGACTACTGGGATCCGAACACGACCGTGCAGGTCGGGACCGAGCCCAACGTACGAGGAGCGCACCGCCTGCTCGAGGCCGACATGAAGGTTTCGGCACAAAACGCCTGGCCGTCACTCGATTTGGACGTCAAAGCGGCCAACGGGCTGTTCGGCCGATTCCTGACCGCGGGCTTCTACTACAAGACCTTCATCAAACCGCAGCGGCTCTGGCCGCTATACGAGAAGGTGCTGGCCCGTTTCGCTCCTGGAGGCGTCGTCGATCTCAACACGCCTCACGGCTATCACGACAAGCGCTACGCGCACCCTGACGTCGTGGTCGCCGGCGGTGGTCCGGCGGGTCTTGCCGCGGCCATCAGCGCGGCCAAAGCGGGCATGAGCGTGATGCTCGTAGAACAGAACCACCATCTCGGGGGTCATCTCCGCTGGGGAACCGACCAAGATCGAGAGACCGCCGACGATCTTGAAGCGGCCGCCCGGGACGCGGGAGTGGAGATCCTGACCGACTCCGCTGTGACCGGGCGCTACGACGACAATTGGATCGCGATCTCCCAACGAGACCATCCCGGCGTGGTCGAACGACTCATCAAGGCTCGAGCCAAGACCCTGGTGGTGGCCGCCGGGCTGGTCGAGCGGCCCTATGTGTTCTCGGGCAACGATCTGCCCGGGGTGATGCTGTCCGGAGCAGTCCGACGGCTGATCAACATGTACGCCGTCCGTCCCGGGAATCATGCCGTTGTGCTCACAGCCAACGCCGAAGGCGATGCCGCTGTCGCCGATCTCGAACGCGTCGGCGTCGAAGTGGCTCGCGTGGTGGACGCCCGGGCCGGCGAGACAATATCGAAGGCCACCGGCAGTTCAAAACAACTCGGTTCGGTCACCTTGGCAGACGGCTCGACAGTCAAAGCCGACCTGTTGGTCACCGCTGCAGGCTGGACCGCCCCCACTTCCCTGCTCAACATGTCAGGCGATCGACCGAGCTATGACCCGGCCGCGGCACGCTTCTTCCCCACCGCACTGCCCGACAACGTGATCGCCACCGGGGGTCTCGTGGGTGACGGAAGCCTCGACGAACTGATCGCCCACGGCATCAGCAGCGGGGAGTTGGCCGCGCAGCGAGCGGCAGCCGTCAAACACAGGTTGCGCTCCACGGTCACCCGCGCCCAGAACCCCAAGGGTCCAGAACCGCCCGTGCAACAGGACCGCCGTATTGGCCTGTCACGCGCTCCGCACCCCGAGTTGTACCGTTCCGACACTCACGGAATGGTCGACTTCTCCGAAGACGTCAGCTCAAAAGACCTCGTGAACGCGGCCGCTGAGGGTTTCGACTCGGTCGAGCTCGTCAAGCGCTTCACCACGGCCACGATGGGGCCGTCGCAGGGCAAGCTCGAGACCGTCAACACGGTTGCGGTTCTCGCTGAGGCACGCGGTGAGACCATCGAGGAGGTCGGCACCACCGTGTGGCGCCCTCCCTACGCTCCGATCAGTCTCGGTGCGCTGGCCGGTCGAGTCTTCGAACCGGTGCGAGTGTCGTCGCTTCACGAGTGGCACACAGCCAACAACATGACTCCCATTCTCGCAGGCCAATGGATCCGGCCCGAGCACTACGGCGATCCCGGCGCCGAAGTCGCCAACGTGCGGACCAACGTCGGAATCATCGACGTCACCCCGCTCGGGAAGCTGGATCTGCGGGGGCCCGACGTTCCCAAACTGCTCAACCTGCTCTACACCAACAAGTGGTCGAAACTGCCGATCGGCAGAGTCCGCTACGGCATGATGTGCGCCGAGGACGGTGTGGTCCTCGACGACGGCGTGACCGGCCGACTTGGCGAAGACCACTACCTGATGACCACCACCAGTTCCGGCGCCGGGCAGATTTGGCAATGGGTCGAAATGTGGCTCCAAACCGAGCACCCTGACTGGGAGGTGCATGTCACTCCGGTCACGACAGGGTTCACAAGCATCAACATTGCCGGGCCCAAGTCCCGTGAGCTGCTGATGCGCCTGGTCGATGACGTGGACCTCAGCGCGGAGGCGTTCGAATACATGAACGTCCGCACCGGCACAATCGCCGGAGTTCCTGACTGTTTCATGTGGCGCATCGGCTTCACCGGTGAGCTCAGCTTCGAAGTTCATGTGCCGGCAGGTTTCGGCCTGCATGTGTGGGAGCAGCTGATCGAAAGGGGAGCGGACCTAGGAGTCGGACCGTTCGGCCTCGAAGCGCAGAGGATCATGCGGCTGGAGAAGGGGCATTTCATCGTCGGCCAGGACACCGACGGGCTAACCAAGGCCCCGACCACGGGTCTGAGGGCGCTGATCAAACTCGACAAGGACGATTTCGCCGGCAAACCCGAGCTCGAATGGGCGCTCGGCCCCGAGGCGCCCGAGTTGCCCGTGCTGGTCGCCATCACTCCGACCGACCCCCGGCTCGTACCCGACGAGGCCTGTCAGATTCTGCGTGAAGGCACAACCGAGATAGTCGGACGCATCACCAGTTCCCGTTTCTCACCCAGCCTGCAGCGCTCAATCTGTCTGGGCCAGGTGACACCTGAGTTCGCTGCGGCGGGCACCATGCTGACCGTGCGCCTTTGTGACGGGTCCGACACCACGGCGAGGGTGATGGAGCACCACGCCCACTTCGACCCCGAGGGGGTGCGTCTCCGTGGCTGAACCCGAATTCCGAAGTTCTGTCACGACGCTCGCTGCTACACCCGCGGGCGCACCGGCGTTGACCGACGAATCCCCACTGACCAAGGTCAGCGTGAGAGCTCGGGTCGGAGCCTCGCCGCTCGGCGTCGACTTCACACGCGCCGCTAGGCGCGACGGTGTGCTCATCTGCGGCATCCGTCCCGACGAATGGCTGCTGTTGGGTGGTGAAGGCGAGGTCGAGGCTCTGCTGGCCGCCGCTGAATTCGATGCGTCCGTCAACCGAATCGACATCACGCACAGTCGCTTGTGCCTGCGTTTGACCGGGGTTCGCAGCGCGTCCGCTCTTGAAAAAGTCTGCAGTCTCGACTTCGGTGACATGATGTTTCCCGACGGAGCGACCGGCTCCGCTTCGGTGGCCAAGGTCAGTTCTGATCTGGTCCGCGACGACATCGCTGGCGAACCCTCCTATCTGCTGCTCGCCGATCGTTCCTTCGGACAATATCTGTACGACGCGATCCACGACGCGACCACGGAGTTCGCAGACAGCCTTTAAACCAACGGCAGCCAGAACCGCCCGACTGCTGAGATCAATCGTTGTGGCGTTAGCTTTCAACCCATGGCAAAAGTCGGTCGACTCAGAGTGGCAGCTGAGCTTGTCGACTTCGTTGCAAATGAGTTGACCCCGGACTCAGGCATCACCGCAGCAGAGTTCTGGGCGGCTTTTGAAGCGATCACGGCCGATCTCGGTCCTCACTACGCGGTGCTGCTGGACCGGCGCAACGAGCTTCAACACAAGATCGACTCGTGGCACATTGCCAACCGCGGGCACTATGACTCGAGTGCATACATCGAGTTCCTGCGCGAGATCGGCTACCTGCAGGACGAACCTCGCAACGTCGCGATCAAGACCCGCAACGTCGATTTCGAGATCACCTCGATCGCCGCGCCTCAACTCGTCGTGCCTCTCGACAACGCGCGCTACGCACTCAACGCAGCCAACGCCCGCTGGGGCAGCTTCTACGATGCGCTCTACGGGACCGACGTGATCAGCGACAAGGGCGGTGCGGAGGCCGGCAGCAGCTACAACCCGGTCCGAGGCAGGAAGGTGATCGCCTATGCCCGAGAGTTTCTAGACCGACACGCACCCTTGGAAGCCGGCAGCCACGCCGACGCCACCGCATACGCCGTCACCGACGGATCACTCACCATCACTCTCGGCGACAATCGCTCCACCACCCTCGAAGATCATTCGCAGTTCGCCGGGTACATGGGCGACCCCGACACGCCGACCTCGGTGCTGCTGCGCAAGCACGGCTTGCATCTGTCGATTGAGATCGACCGGTCCGACAGCATCGGCCGAGACGACACCGCAGGCATCAAAGACATCCTGCTCGAAGCGGCGGTCACAGCCATCATGGACTGCGAGGACTCCGTGGCTGCCGTTGACGCCCAGGACAGAGTGGTCGTCTACCGAAACTGGCTGGGGCTGTTGAAGGGCACCCTCACGAGCTCTTTTGAAAGGGCAGGCGAGACGATCAATCGCCGCCTCAACCCGGACAGGAGCTTCACCGCGCCCGACGGCTCTCCGCTGTCGATGGCGGGCCGCGCCCTGATGCTCGTGCGCAATACCGGGCACCACATACGCACGAACGCGGTCGCCTTCGATGGTGAACCCGTCTTCGAGACGATACTCGACGCCCTGATCACCTCTCTGGCGGCCAAACACGATCTGGACGGCAGGGGCAAGTACCGCAACAGCCACACCGGATCGGTCTACATCGTCAAACCCAAGCTCCACGGCCCCGACGAGGTGGCGTTGGCCTGCGATTTGTTCGACCGCGTCGAGGACGCCCTCAATCTTGAGCGCCATACCCTCAAGATGGGGATCATGGACGAAGAACGGCGCATGTCGCTCAACCTTGCGTCCGCTATCGACCGGGCCAAAGAACGGGTCGTGTTCATCAACACCGGTTTCCTCGACCGCACCGGCGACGGGATCCATACCGACATGGAAGCCGGGCCAGTCCTGCCCAAGGCTGAGATCAAGGGCGCCGCCTGGTTCTCGGCCTACGAAGACAACAACGTCGACACGGGTCTGAACTGTGGCTTGCAGAATCGAGCTCAGATCGGCAAGGGAATGTGGGCACAGCCGTCCGACATGGCCGAGATGCTCGCCACCAAGATAGACCATCCGAACGGTGGTGCCACCTGCGCCTGGGTGCCGTCGCCGACTGCCGCCACTCTCCACGCCATGCACTACCTGGAGGTCGACGTTGCGGCCAGGCAAGAAGAATTGTCAAGCCGACCGCGGCGAACCATTGAGGATCTGACCGCCATCCCACTGCTCGATCGTGAGCTCAGCGCCGAGGAGATCCGGATCGAACTCGACAACAACGCCCAGAGCGTCCTCGGTTACATCGTGCGCTGGGTCGGGAGCGGCGTCGGCTGCTCCACCGTGCCCAACATCCACAATGTGGGCCTTATGGAAGACCTCGCCACGCTAAGGATCTCCAGCCAACACGTCGCCAACTGGCTGCACCACGGAATCCTCAACGAGGCGCAGGTCCGAGCGACTATGGCCCGCATAGCCGCCCAGGTAGACCAGCAGAACGCCGACAACCCGAACTACCAGCCGATGGCCCCGGACCCCGACAACTCGATCCCCTTCCAAGCAGCCCTGTCGCTCGTGTTCGGGGGCCGCGACGAGCCCAACGGCTACACCGAGCGAATCCTGCGACACCACCGTCTCCGCATGAAATCCACTGCCTGGGCAACGGTGCGCGGCATCAGTGCTTGTGAAGCTGCGCTTGCTCGTGGTCCAAGAGAAATTCCTTGATCGGCAAACCACCGCCGTAGCCCGTGAGCGATCCGTCGGAACCGACGATGCGATGGCACGGCAGAACTATCGGAACCGGATTGCGGCCGTTGGCCGCGCCGATCGCGCGAACAGCTCTCGGACGGCCGATGGCCTCAGCTTGCTGCCGATAAGACCGTGTCTCGCCAAACGGCACTTCTGCCAAAGCCGACCAGGCAGCCTGCTGAAACTCAGTCCCGGACAGATCAAGGGGGATGTCGAATTCTTGGCGTTGCCCCGCGAAGTACTCCTCGAGTTGAGCGGTTGCGGCGGCAAGCACCGGATGGTTGTCGGCCTCGGCCGAGTCGCCGTCCGAACCCATGTCGTCACCCGCCTGTTGGTCGAACAGCAGATGACTCAAGCCCTGGTCAGTCGCAACCAAACGGAGGCGCCCGATCGGCGAATCAAGTTGTTTAGCTAATGTCATCCACCGACACTATCGCCGCGAACTGGACTAGAAACAGTGCGTGAGCAATCCCCGCCTTACCCCCACGAGCCGAGCGGATCTACTCGATGAACTCGAGGCAGACGCCTACGACGTAGTTGTAGTCGGAGGGGGAATCACAGGCGCGGGGATCGCCCGCGAAGCTGCTGGCAGAGGCTTGCGAACAGCTCTTGTAGAAGCCGACGACTTCGCCGCGGGAACGTCCGGGCGATCTTCAAAACTGATCCACGGCGGGCTCCGGTACCTGGCCGGCGGGGAGGTGGACCTGGTCCGAAAGACCGTGACCGAACGCACCGCGGTCCACGCCATGGCGCCCCACTTGGCCGAGCCATGTTGGATGGTCGTGCCCGCTCGCAACCGGGTGGCTGCCACCAAGTTCCGCGCCGGTATCACAACCTACGAACGGCTGGGGGCAGTCGGCGACGAAGATCGGCATCAGTTCTGGCGCCAAGAAGAGATCCGCGCCAACGAGCCGCACCTCAGGACAGACGCCTACAATTTTGCGGTCGCGTACCGCGAGTACCTGACCGACGACGCCCGACTCGTGCTCGGGGTGCTTCGGGCCGCGGCGCAGTCCGGCGCGACCGTGGCTTCGCGTCTGAAGGCGACCGGGCTAACCGACACAAACGGGCAGATCAACGGGGTGATCGCCGAATGCCCAACAACCGGGCGGGAAGTGCGCCTAGGTGCAAACATCGTGATCAACGCCGCAGGTCCATGGGTGGACGAGATCGCTCGCATGGAACAAAACCCGCCCGCCACGCTGCTGCACCTCTCAAAGGGCGTCCACGTGGTCGTGCCCCGCGAACGGTTCTCGATCAACCACCTGGTCATTTGCAACACCTCAGACAAGCGTTCGATCTTTGCGATTCCCCGCGGCGACGTCGTGTACATCGGCACCACTGACACCAGCTATCAGGGCGACCGTCCAATGTGGCCCGAGATCAACCTGGACGACGTTGAGTATCTGTTGGATCCTCTGGTCCGCTACTTCGACATTGAGCCTCTCTCGCCCAGCGACGTTGTGGCAGCTTGGGCCGGTGTGCGCCCGCTGATCGCGACAGACGGCAAGGCCCCAAAAGAGCTGTCCCGCAAAGACGAGGTGACAGTCGGCCGCGGCCGGATGATCTCCATCGCGGGCGGCAAACTCACAGGCTTTCGCCGCATGGCCGAAGACGTCCTCAAAATCGTGGGCGAGCAGCTCGGCAAGGACCTGCCGGGAGGTCCCGGCACAACCCCGATTCCCGGCGGCGAACCAACGACTGTCGACTCTGGCGATCAAGAGGCTTTGCGGCTGTGGCGACTCTACGGCAGCGAGGCCGAAGAGATCCGTTCACTGGATTCTGTGCGCCTAGTCGACGATGCGCCCGTGCTCAGGGGCGAAGTTGACTGGGCCGTGCGAGTCGAGGCCGCAACGACTCTGCTGGATGTGGTTTATCGTCGCCTTAGAGTGGCTTGGTTCGCACCCCGGCACCGTTGGGAACTGGCAACTGCGATTGCCGAGCGGATGGCCGTTCTTGTCGGTTGGCCAGATGAGCGACTCAGCGCCGAACTGGCCGGTGTGCATCGTCATTTCGACAACGAACTCGCCTTCATGTCCCAGGCGGCGGGCGCTTCACGGACGGCAAGCGCGTCCAAGGCGTCCAGGGCGTCTGGGGCGTCTGGAGCGTCCCGATGAGCAAGCTCATAGATGACCTGGCCGCGATCTTGGGCGACGGCCTGTTGCAAACCGAAGCCGAACGCAGCGCCCGCGCCCGCGACACTTGGATGCGTTCGCAGATTCAGATCTCCGCTGGATCTCCAGTTGCCGCGCCCCTGGCTGTGTGCGCCCCGAGCAGCAGTGAAGAGTTGGCCGAGGCGGTCCGTGCCTGTATCGCTCACGACACAGCAATGATTCCCCGCGGCGGGGGATCCGGAGTGGTTGGCGGAGTGTTGGCCAGCGCCGACTCGGTCGTGTTGAGCACGGAGCGAATGACCGGGTTGAGAGCCTTCTCCTCAAACGATCTGCTCGCTGCTTTCGGTGCCGGCACCAACGGCTTGGAAGCAGAGAAACGGATGCAATCCGAAGGCCTCAGCATCGGACACTGGCCCCAGTCGATTGAGCTGTCCACGGTAGGAGGTTGGGTGGCGACAAGAGCCTCGGGCCAGTACTCGACCGCTTTCGGCAATATCGAAGACATGGTGTTTTCACTGGAAGCCGTGCTCGCTGACGGATCGATCTATTGCAGTCGTGACACTCCGCGTGCCAGCGCGGGGCCGGATCTGCGCCATCTCCTGATCGGCGGCGAGGGCACTCTGGGGGTGATCACCGAAGTCACGTTCTCGATTCGCCAACAGCCTGAATCCGAAGTCCGTCAGGCATTTCATTTCGGCGACTTCGAAGCCGGACTCGAAGCGGCCCGCAAGCTCATGCGCGCCGGTTGGCGTCCCGCCGTGCTGCGACTCTACGACGGTCGCGAATCCTGGCGGCATTTCCGCGAACGCCTGCCCAAGGGCAACGCGATGCTCATCTTGGCTCACATGGGCCCAGCGGCATTGACCGCAGTCGAAGCGGACGCCGTATCGACCATCTGCGAGTCCAACGGCGTCGCAGCCCCCGACGAGGTTGTGGACGGCTGGTTCGAGCATCGCAACACGGTTCCCACCTGGGACGAGTTGCTGGCTCAGGGGATCGTCGCAGACACCATCGAAATCGCCGGCGATTGGACCCGGCTTCCGAAGCTCTACCACGCGGTGATCGATGCTCTCGAAGCAGTGGAGGGTGTTGTCGCGGCAAGCGCTCATTCCTCCCACGCATATCGCTCGGGGGCGAATCTCTATTTCACGGTAGCGGCCACACCTGCAGCACCCGAGGACTACACGTCGACCTATGATGCGTTCTGGTCAGCAGCCATGAACGCAGCCGCAAGCATCGGAGCAGGTCTGGCCCATCACCATGGTGTGGGGCGAGTTCGACGCGACTGGATGCGCGAGGAACTCGGAATCGGTGGCTTGTCGATGTTGCGCTCGGTCAAAAAGGCGATTGACCCGCACGGCCTCATGAACCCCGGGGTCCTGCTGCCATGAGCCTCGCAGATGCACCCTGGTCAGCGAGTATCCCCCAGTCGACGACAGCGATTTCGTCGGCGTGACCATCCCCTTGGAAGTGCCGGAGCCATGAGTTTGACAGCTGCGATCGACGTCGGCACCACCACGGTTCGTTCGGCGGTGTTCGACGGTGAGGGTGAGCGTCTCAGCATCGCCCGCGCCACTCTCGGTTCTCGGCATCCGTTTGCCGGCGCCGTTGAGCAGAACCCTGACGAGATCATCAGCACCTCGGTGGCTGTGTTCCGCAGGAGTTTGGCCGAGGCCGGTGTTCAAACGGCAGACATTGACGCTTTGGGCATCACCAACCAACGGTCCAGCGTGGTCGCGTGGGACGGCGACACGGGGCACGCTCTGCGGCCGCTGATCGGCTGGCAGGACACACGCACCGCAGCACGTGTCGCGGAGTTCGTGACAGCCGGAATCCCGCTCAACACTTCAGCTTCTTGCACCAAACTTGAATGGCTGATGGCCAATGACGACTCTGTCGCTCACGCTCATTCGACAGGCGCCCTTCGCTTCGGGACCGTCGATACCTGGCTGAGCTGGGCCTTGAGCGGAGGGGCGGTTCATATCACGGATCCTTCGAATGCGGGGGCAACGGGCTTGTACGACCTGTACGGCGGTGACTGGTCGAGCGATGTGTTGGCCTTGTTCGGGGTGCCCCGCGAAGCGATGGCGACTGTTGTGGCGTCAGATGAGACTGTCGGTCATTGCGATCCGGAACTCGTTGGTGCTGCTATCCCGTTAGCGGCCCGGTGTGGGGACCAGATGGCCGCGTGTGCGGCTCACGGCATGGTCGACGGGACTGCAAAACTTACGCTCGGCACCTCAGGCATGCTCGATGTCGGCACCGGCTCGACCATTGCCGATGCCCCATCCGGTTGTTACGCCTTGCCCCTGTGGCGCCGCACCGTCGACGGAGTGCTCGTCGACGAGTTCTTGGTGGAGGGCTCGATCCTGACCGCGGGTTCGGTGATCGAGTGGCTCATCAGAGTCGGACTGCTGGATCGCATCGAGCGGCTGGACGAAATCGCCGCGTCGGGTAGACCCGGAGTGGAATTCGTCCCCTCATTGGCAGGACTCGGTTCGCCTCACCAGGATCCTGAGGCTCGGGGTGCGGTCCGCGGGATCGGGCTGGAGACCACAGCCGCCGACCTCGTCCTCGGAGCGATCGCAGGAATCGCCGCTCGGGTGGCTGAGCTGACAACCCATATGGGTGTTGCAGGCCCGCTTCTGGTTGACGGCGGGTTGAGCCAATCTCAAGTGCTGCTCGAAGCCATCCGGAAAAAGACCGATTTGGAAATCCACCCCGCTCGCGATCACGAAACAACCGTGCGCGGCATCTCGTTGCTGGCCGGACGCGACGACTGACAGCGAACCGACCGCCGGGCCACCGCCGACGAGCGACAGCCGACCGAATAAAGGGCACTGCGTCGATTTCTCGCCGATTGTGACACCCCTATACAGTGAAGCTGAGCTTGTTCTGACACCCTGGGGGAAATAATGACTCGAAACCGACCGAACACGACCTTGCGCCTTCTGGCGCTGTTGCTCAGCTTTTTGTTGCTGGCCGCAGCCTGCGGAGGAGACGACGGCGACGACGCCGAACCAGTGAGCGGTGACGACGGCGACGACATGGTCGAAACCGACGACAGTGACGGTGACGACATGGCCGACGACGGAGACATGGACGACGACGCCGACGACATGGACGACGACGCCGACGACGGAGACATGGCCGACGATGACATGGCCGAACCAGAGCCCGAACCCGAACCTCGTACCGCCTCATGGCGGGGCATCACCGAAGACACGATCACCGTCGGGGTCGCAATGCTCAACTTCGAGCTTCTGGTGGACATCAACCTGTCACCAGCGGGCTGGGGAGACCAGCAGGGCGTCTGGGAAGCTCTGATCGCCAACCTCAACGCCAACGGTGGCATCAACGGCCGAACCGTTGAAGCCGTGTATGAGTATTACAGCCCGATCGATCCCGTAGACGCCGAACGCGTGTGTACTGCTCTCACCGAGGACAACGAGGTGTTCGCGGTCCTCGGCGGTTTCGTCGGACCACTCGCTGGAACCGCGGACCCCTGCATCACCGGCCTGAACGAGACCATCCTCATCGGAGGCGAAATCAACGCGGCCGAACTAGCCCAGTCCCGAGCTCCCTGGTATCACCCCAGCGCTACCATCGAATTCTCGACTGACAACCTTCTCGGACTGCTAGTCGAGACCGGTCGCCTGACCGAAGGGATGCCGGTCTACGTAATCGCCGGGCGGGCCGCTGAAGCCACCGTCGACCCGGTTGTCGAAGCTTTCGAGGCGCGCGGCGCCAATGTGGTCGGCCGCTCGATCATCGAGGCCAACGACGGTGAGACCCTCGCTCAGAACCAGCAGATGGAAGTGATTCTGGAACGCTTCAAGGAGTCCGGCGCCGAAGCAATAATGATCCCCGGTAATCCCGCCGCCACGATCCGCGGCATCGGCTTGGCGGGCCTCAACGGACAGGTCCCGGTGTGGAACAACAACCCCGGTGGGCTCAACAACCTCGGCGAGACGATCACCGACAAGTCGATCGCCGACGGGGTGCTCACTTCGCTCGGCCCGACCGACACCGAGATCTACGAGGACTCGCTCTATCAGTCGGCCTGCAACGACGTGGTCGCCGCTGCCATGCCCGACGCCGATCTCCGACCGCCGACCGACTACGCCGAAGGCGAGGAGAACTGGTTCAACCCGGTGCGACGTTACTGTCGCCATCTCGCTCTGTTCGTGGAGATCGCAACCGCAGCCGGGGTGAACCCCACCCACGACAGCTTCAGAGCCGGGGCTGAGAGTCTGACCGACTTCGCCCTGCCGGGCGGCGCTGCCTCGCTCAGCGCCACCAAGCTCGGCGCCGACGATCTGGTGCGGCTCGCCGCCTACGACCACACTGAGGGCGACGGCCAGACCGTGCCGGTCACTGACCTAATCGACGTCTTTCCGTAGTCCCCACACGGCCCGCAGTGATGGCGCAGTCATCGGTCCGCGGCTGTGGATGTCATGTGCAGGAAGCCTCGAAGATGCTCCCGATTGAGGAGTCAAGCATGGCGTCGAACTCTTCTTTGCTCTGCTGAGCGTTGAGTCCCTCGGTGAGGGCCCGAGAGAAACTGGCGACCATTCCAGGCTGGCGGGACAACCGGTCGTTGGATTCTTGACGGCTGTATCCGCCCGACAGGGCCACGACCCGCAGAACCCGCGGATGGGCAATCACATCGCTGTAGAAGCCGTCCTCGGAGGGCAGGGTGAGCTTCAGCATCACCGACTGGTCTTCACCCAGTTGGTCGAGATGCGCAAGGATCGCCGTCTTCAGCATCGTTTCGGCTTCAGATTTGGTGGAACTGTTGATGTTGACTTCGGGCTCGATGATCGGCATCAGGCCGGCCGCGAGGATCTGCTTGCCCACCTCGAACTGCTGGTCGACAACCGCGTCAACACCTCCTTGGTCCGCTTCGTTGATGACCGAGCGCATCTTGGTGCCGAATATGCCCATGTCATTGGCTCGGTCCAGCAGGTCGTCCAATGCTGGCATCGGCTTCATGATCTGGGCGCTGTTGGATTCTGTGTCCAGCCCCTTGTCCACCTTGAGGAACGGCACCACCCGCTTCTGTTCCCACAGGTGGGAGGCACTCGGTTGACCTGCGATATCGCGGTCCATTGTCATCTCGAAGAGAATCGCGCCGAGGATCCGGTCACCGTCGAAGCTGGGGCTGGTCACTATGCGGCTGCGCATCTCGTGCACGAGATCAAACATCTCGGCGTCGCCCCGGTAGGCGTCCTCGGAAACTCCGTAGAGCTTCAGAGCCTTGGGCGTGCTCCCGCCGCTCTGGTCGAGCGCGGCAATGAAACCGTCTGCCTGCTTGATCTTGTTGAACTGCTCTGTGTTCATTCCTGCCGCTTTCCGGTTGTGTGCGAACCCCAAGGATACGCCGCCTCAAGTAATACTTGTTGGGGCCGGGCGCGTGTATCTTCCATCCCATCGAGTTGCCGCCGTTTCTTTGCCGACGACCCGTGGCAGATGTCCACATCTCGACACACGCCTTGTAGAATCCCGAAGCTCCTTGTAGGGTGATCGTATGGCGAGCACAGGCGACCTGCGCGTGTCGTGCCGGGGACAGATGAGCCTGCCCGCGGCACCGCGGCGGCGTTGGGGCCTCCATGACGGCGGCGATGTGGCCTACCTTGACCTGGGCGACGCGATGCTCCTACTCCCTGGCCGGATAGCGGATCTGCGTGCCGAGGTGCTGGCGTCGATCACCGACGCTGACTGGGAGAACTCAAGCCGAGGCTTCGGGGATCCGGAACTGGCCACCGAGTGACACAACTAGTAGACGACCAGATCCTTGGCTCATTGTTGCGTGGCAATGGGCCCCCGAACCTTGACGAACCTGTCTTCACCACCGGTTGCTGGTATGTGCGCCTGTGAGCCCCAACGGATTCCAATGACTGGAATAAGAGGCTGGCGAGTTCTGGAGAGCCGACGCTCTGCCTGAGCAGAGCGTCCAATTCATACAGTTAAGCCCGTCCAATCCGTATAATTCAAGCCGTCCGATAAGTAGACTTGCTGGTATGGACGCCTATCTGCCTCGCATCGTCGACACGGAACTGGACATGCTCACCGAGGGCCTGCCCGCAGTGGTCATCGAAGGGCCGCGTGCTGTGGGCAAGACCGAGACAGCTCTGCGGCGTGCTCGTACGGTTCACCGGCTCGACGACGCCAGGCAACTGGCCATCGTGCGGGGCGATCCCGAACGCCTGCTCGTCGGCGAACCACCGATCCTGATCGACGAATGGCAGCGCTACCCCGACTCGTGGGACATGGTCCGGCGCCGCGTCGATGCTGATCCTGGCACGGCGCGATTCCTGCTCACCGGCTCAGCCGCTCCGGCAACGCCGCCGACGCACTCAGGCGCCGGCCGGATCGTCACACTGCGGATGCATCCGATGGCGCTTGCCGAGCGCGACCGAGCGGAACCGACGGTCAGCCTGAGCGAACTGTTGAGCGGCGCTCGGCCCCCGCTGGCAGGCACGTCGGACATGAAGCTCTCCGATTATGCACTCGAGATCGAGCAGTCGGGCTTTCCCGCCATCCGTGAGCTCGACCGCGGTCTACGGGAACGCCAGATCGACAGCTATCTCGACCACGTGGTCGAGCACGACATCGACGAGCTCGGCAGTGGCGTGCGAGACCGGGCATCTCTGCGCCGCTGGCTGGAGGCCTTCGCAGCCGCCACCGCCACGACCGCCGCCTACACCTCGATTCGCGACGCAGCGACGCCCGGTGCAGGCGACCCGCCGTCAATGACCACCGCGGCTATGTACCGGAGAGTCATGGAGCAGATGTGGATTATCGAGGAACTGCCGGCCTGGCTGCCCACCCGCAGTCGCTTGCGCCGCTTGGCCGCTTCGCCGAAGCACCATCTCACCGACCCCGCGCTCGTCATGAGCAGCCTGGGCATCGGTGTCGAGGCCCTGCTAGACGGCATCACCACACCGCAGGTCACTCAGCGCGACGGCACGCTGTTGGGCAACCTGTTCGAATCGCTGATGACCCAGTCGGTCCGCGTCTACGCGCAGGCAGCGCGAGCCCGCGTCTCGCATCTGCGCACGCGCGGCGGTGAACACGAGGTGGACCTGATCGTCGAGCGTCGAGATGGCAGAGTCGTCGCGTTGGAGGTGAAACTCACTGCCATCGTCGACGACGATGACGTGCGGCACCTGCGCTGGCTCGAGGACCGGATCGGCGACAACCTGCTCGACGCCGCGGTCATCAGCACCGGCCACGAGGCCTACCGCCGACAAGACGGAATTGGAGTCATCCCCGCCGCGCTGCTCGGAGCGTGAGCCCCACACACAAGAACGCACGCCGAACCAGGCGCATTCACCGAATGTCAATCAAACGGGCAAACCCAGGGGATCGCTTCATCCGTTTGGTTCTGGGCGGGTTCCGGTTGCGGTGCCGCTGTCACGCGCAAAGTCACCCTCGACCGGTCGTTCGACTTTCAGCACTGTGGCACCGAGATCAGCCAATTGACGCGTGGCGAAGGGTGCCGCAACCGCCTGTTCCAAGGCGACGACGGCTACCCCGTCGAGCGGTCTATCCACGGCCGGCGGCCTCGACAAGCCAGCTGAAAATGGGATCGGTGTCACGGGTGGGCATCATCTCGGGGTGCCATTGCACACAGACGATCGGAAGGCTCGTGTGTTCCAGTCCCTCCGCAACTCCATCTTCAGACCAACCGGTCACGCGAAGGTCCTCCCCGACTGCGTCGACCGCTTGATGATGGAGTGAGTTGACCCAAACCGTTGCTCCGTACAGATCTCTCAATATCGAATCGGGTTCGAGCCTGACCTCGTGGAGTTCGTGGTCAACAGCATGTCCGACGCCGGAATGCGGTGGCACGTCTTGGTGAAGGGTGCCACCGGCACCGACGTTGACGATCTGTTGCCCTCGGCAGATGCCCAGTACGGGAATCTGGCGATGAACCGCTCCCTTGAACAGGCCGAGCTCGAGGTCGTCTCTCTCGGGTTCGGGGGGGTAGATGTCTGTTTCTGACTCTGCGCCGTAAAGACTCGGCTCGATGTCGGTGCCTCCCGTGAGGAGCAGTCCGTCGAGCCGGTCGATGATCAACAGCGGATCAACATCGATGGGCAGATGTAGGGGAAGTCCACCAGCAGCAATAACGCCCTTCGCGTAGTTCGCGAAATACAAGTCGATCTGCATATCAGCGAAGGTCGTCAACATTCCGGCTATGTCGCGCCCGGCCTTGCGACGACCGGGCAGTCCGATCAAAGGACGGGTGGTCATGTCATTCTCTCCTACTCGCTTACAAGCGATTGCTCCAAGAACCAGTCGACGAGTGCGTGGCACTGTTTGGCATTGCGCTCTTCGTGGTGGCGCATCTCGTCCATCATTTTCGTGCGATCGAGGTCTAGCGAGGCGAGGTACTCGTCGGCCGATCCCGCCAGGAAGCCTGCCACATGACCCGGATCAACCTCAGGATGGAACTGCGTGCCCACAGAGCGACCGATGCGGAAGAGTTGGACGGCGTTCTCGTTTACTGCCAGAACCTCAGCCCCGGGCGGCACTGTGAAACGGTCGTGATGCCATTCGAACCAAGGCCCCGGGCCGACCGGGTTGTCAACACCGTTCACCGCATCGATCTCGTACCAGCCGATCTCCGTCACCGGCGACTCCTCCACGGAACCGCCCAGCGCTTCTGCCAGCAGCTGCCCGCCGAAGCACACACCGAGGATCGGAGTTCCACCCTCGTGAGCAGCTCTCAACAACTCGAGTTCAGCATAGATCCAATTGGAGATCTCGTCTTTGTCGGCAAGTGAGCGGATCGAGCCCATGGGCACGATGATGTCGTAGTCTTCGAAGTCCGGCCACGGTGCGGGTTCGTTGGGACGCTCGTAGTCAGAGGTGACGACATGGTTGTGGACATCCCAGCCGAGTTCGCTGAGCCTCACCTCAATCTGACAGCCGACGCCGTCGGGTTCGTGCATGATGATGAGTGCTTGCGGGACTTTGCTCACAGGTCAAACCATATGTGGACTTGGCCGGTACCGGACACAGATTCGTATTCGCCGAATTGAGTCCCGCGAGCTGCCGCGGCGGTTCGCTCCGGCCTGGTCTGGGTCAACACGTTCCTTGTGCGCGATCTCACCGCGCCGTTCGGTGGTTGCGGGATCTCGGGGATCGGCCGTGAAGGCGGCGACTACGCACTCGACTTTCACAGCGACCTTAAAACCGTGATGATTCTCGACGACACCACATCGTGATCAGTCGGGCCCAAGCAAAGAACTGAACCCTTGATTCTGAGGCACAATGGGTGCATGACTATTCCAGAAGGACCTGTGTTTACCCTTGATTCCAACTTGATACATCTCGGATTGGGGGCCACCGCCGAGGTTGAGCCTGAGTTCACCGGCGAATTTAGTTGGTACGGCGACTACACCCAACGCCATGCCAGCGATGGCGCGGAGGGCCGACTGGTTGCCATGCACTCGTTCACCGAACCGTGGGAAGTATGGGAGATGCACCCGCTGGGATCCGAGGTGGTGGTGTGTACCGCGGGTGAGGTGACCCTGCACCAAGAACTGCTCGACGGCACGCAGCGGTCCGCCACCATCAGCGTCGGCGAATACGCGATCAACGACCCCGGTGTCTGGCACACGGCGGATGTCTCCGAGCACGCCACTGTTCTGTTCATTACCGCCGGTCTCGACACCCAACACCGCCCCCGCTGACCACTCTGATCCCCCACCGCGCCAACCGGGTCCGGCGCCGGCGAGTCAACAGACGAGATTGCTCGTGACTATGGCATGGCGGAGCCTCTTGTCCGAGCAGGAGTCTCCTACGAGGAACATCAGCGATCCGTTGCTGCTTGACCCACTATGTCAATTCAGTTCTTCGTGGACGAGAACGATTTAGGACTGGGACGCAAGCTGTCCCTGAACGCTCGCGAATGTGCGATCCTGTCTCGATGAAACCCGATGAACCTCGCAGTGTTCGGATCGCGGTGGAGCCTCCGTGCTGGCGCCACGAGACGCTGGCGCGGGCGGTTGAGGCAGGGGGTGGACGCGTCGTCGAGTGCGCGGAAGCAACGGCACTCGTCTGGGCCGATCCGCAGGCTCCAGAGCTGCTCACTGGGCACCTCCATGACAAGATCGATTGGGTCCAGCTTCCGTATGCGGGTGTCGAACCGTTCATCGGAATGCTTGACCGCGAACGACTCTGGACCTGCGGCAAAGGGGTCTATTCCCGGCCCGTAGCCGAGCACATCCTGGCCCTGATACTGGCTGCGTTCCACAATCTTGGGCCGTATTCGGCAGCGACCCGCTGGACCGAACCGGTCGGCCGGAACCTGCACGGCTGTCGGGTCCTGATCCTCGGCGGTGGAGCCATAACTGCCGATCTGCTATCGCTGCTCGGCCCGTTCGACACCCACAACGTGATCCTGCGACGGGTGCCCGCTCCCCTCGACCGTGCCGCAACCGTGGGGACGCTCGATGACCTCCATCGTGAACTCCCGCTGGCCGATGTGGTGGTCGTGGCACTGGCGGTCACACCCGAGACCATCGGCGTGATCGGAGCTGAAGAGTTCGAACTCATGGGGCAGCAGAGTTGGCTGGTGAACCTTGCTCGCGGGGTGCACGTCGACACCGAAGCCCTCGTCGAAGCGCTGCGTTCGGACAGAATCGGCGGCGCCTGCTTGGACGTGACTGATCCCGAACCGTTGCCCGAGGGCCACCCGTTGTGGGCGTTCGACAATTGCATCATCACACCTCATGTCGGCAACACGCCTCTCATGGGGCTCGATCTGTTGGCCGAGCGGGTCACGGAGAACACTCGTCGCTACGCGACTGGCCAGGAACTCCTCGGCCCCATCGATCTCGACCTCGGCTACTAACCTATGGGCCCTGATCCCAAGCAAAGCAAACCAAATGACCGACATTGATCTGGCAGAACTCAGGAAGCTGGCGATCGCACAACTCGCCTTGTCCTACTCCCCCTACAGCAACTTTCCCGTCGGGGCCGCGGGCATCGTCGATGATGGTCGCACAGTCGTCGGAACGAACGTAGAGAACGCCTCCTACGGACTCACCCTCTGCGCCGAATGCTCGATGGTCTCTGACCTGGTTCGAACCGGTGGGGGTCGCCTGGTCGCGGTGTCCACGGTTCAGGGCGACAGGACGCCGGTCGCTCCCTGTGGTCGTTGCCGCCAACTGCTGTTCGAGCACGGCGGTCCCAACCTGCTCGTCGACTGGGACCCCGAGCCTTTGCTGCTGGGCGCGCTGATCCCCGAAGCCTTCGGACCCGACAACCTCGTCTGACAAATCAGCCGAAGGGGTTGTCGGGTCTGATCGGAACCTCAGCTTCAGCGATACCCAAGAGTCGTGCCACATGGGTTCGGGCTTCCTCCACAAAAGCCTCTTCCGATGCTTTCAGAACCGCTCTCTGAGCGGAAGTCCGCCCCTTGGCATCGGCAACAAAGAGCTCCAGAACCCCGGAGTCTGCGAGTCTGCCTGACTCAGCACTGTCAGGAATCCAGTTGGGCAGGATCGAGAATTCGTGTTGTTCGGCCGCGGCAGCGCTCACGGCACGATCCCAATCGTCAAGTTCGACAGCGGTCACCGCGACCAACTCGGGGTAGGAGAAGGTAATCTCACCGAGCCGGTCGCATGCCGGGCCGCGGCCCAAGAATTCCAAGAACGAACCGGCACGGGGGCCTTCGGGCCAACCGAAGAATGCTGTGTATAGAGCCTCGAAAGCCTCCGCGGGGGTGACGCCGACGATACGCGCCGCGTCGAACAGATTCGCTTGGATACTCGCCGCTCGCCACGTTTCGAGCCCAGCGAGAAGTCGTCGGCCCACACAGAGGAAACCGCGCTGTTGATTCGAAAGATCGTCGATCGCCTCGGGCAAGTCAGCCGCGACCGTCAGCCTCGAAGCACTCTCCGAGAAGCGCTGCGACCAGGCGTTTGCAGTGAGACGCTTGACGTCGATCCAATCCCGATCAGCGTCGGTCAGCGGCCCAACACCCAGCGCCGTGATGTGAGCCGAAAGATCAATATGAGGCTGTTGCACGACGCTCACCACAGAATCGAACGGCGGGCTGTAGGCAGGCGGAGAGGCCGTTTCGCTGGCATCGACCAACTGTGAGATCGCAAAGAGCTGTTGTTGATTGCTGTTTGCATTGCCTTCGTAGACCGAGTTCCAAAGACGCTCATACTCCGCAAAGGCACCGTTGAGCGTCGCCAAGTCCAAGTCAAAATCGAGAGCACGCCGGACTTGGACCTTGAGAACGAGGTAGCGGAGCAGCTGCGGGGGAAGGCAAGCCACGAGTTCCGAGGCGCTGAGGCCGATTCCCTTCGAGGAGCTCATCTTGGCCCCGCCCAGAGTGAAGAACTCGTAGGTGAACGAAGTCGGCACCGGACATTCAAGGACCTCACGTGCCAGCGCTGCCGCAACCTTGTGTGACCCGCCGGCGCCCATATGGTCCTTGCCGGCGCCTTCCACGGTCACCGGCAAGACTTTCCACTTGGCAACCCACTCAAGTTTCCACGGCAGCTTCCCGGCACCCCCGAACGGCGAGACTCGTCCGTTCGCGCCACAGCCCTGTGCCCACGCAACCAGATCTGGAAGGCACTGGTAAGCCACCGTCTCACCGTCGTAGTCTGAAGCAAAAGTCGTGCCGATTCGACCGCAGCGCTCGCAGATCGGCTGGAAGGGCAGCCAATTGTCCGGCCGCACCGCTCCGGTCTCGCGCAGATAGATCTCGCGGACCACAGAGGCCCGACGCAAGAACGCGTCGATCGTGTCGTCGAAGCGGCCTGCACGGTAGATATCGCTCATGCAGTAGAACTCGGCGTCAACTCCAAGCGGTTCGAAAGTAGAGGTGAACTCAGCGAAATAAGCCTGCGCCATACTGTCGCCCGCCAGTTCCGGGGGCGGGGGCACGGCGTAGAGCGGCTTCCCCAGGTGTTCGCGGAAGTACTCGCCCATGCCATGGGGGATCTCATCGACGGGGTCCATGTCGTCGCAGCCGTACGTGAACCGCGCTTGTACACCGTTGCGGCGCGCCACCCGCAACAAGGCGTCATGGGTCAAGACACCACGAAGCGAGCCAACGTGGGCCACCCCGCTCGGAGTCTTGGAGTCGTTGATATAGATCGGTGATCGAGCCCGCTGAAGCGTCTCGTCTATCCAGGTCATTCGGCCTTCGGGTTGCTCTGGTCAGCGATGGACCGTCAGCCTAACCACCTCCGGCTAGAGGCCGAGCGAATAGGCGATAGATTGGCCGCTGCCATGAGGCTCGGACAGCGAAGCCGTGACCCGAGCGGCCCGGTGAGCGCAGCGAACCAGCAAACCAGATCGGCAATCGTCAACGAGTCCAGGGGAAGGCAAGTTCGATGTTTGCCTCCCCGCCCTGTTAGAAGGTGTAATCTGTAGTCCATAGCAGTTGACCTGCAATGAGGACGTCTGGAGGGGACCACGGTCATGGCGACGATGATTCAACTTCAGCATGTCGTCAAGATCTTCGGTGATGAGCCCCGCGGCGATGCGCTCAGCATGCTCCAAGCCGGGTGCTCGAAAGACGAGATTCAAGAGCGGACCGGACACGTCGTCGGCGTCGACGATGCCGACTTTGAGGTCGAAGCCGGTGAGATCTTCGTGGTCATGGGCCTATCTGGCTCTGGCAAGTCAACGCTCATTCGCTGCGTCAACCGTTTGGTCGAACCGACAGACGGCAAAGTGATCGTCGCCGGAGAAGATGTCACAGCTCTCGATTCCCGCCAGCTCCAAGAGTTCCGCCGCAACAAGACTGGAATGGTCTTTCAACATTTTGGTCTGTTCCCTCATCAGAATGTGCTCTCCAACGTCGCTTTCGGACTCAAGGTCAAGGGTGTCCCACTCGATAAACGCAACCAGGCAGCCGAAGAGGCGCTCGAGTTGGTCGGATTGGCGGGTTACCAAAGCAGCTTCCCCAGCCAACTCAGCGGTGGGATGCAGCAGCGGGTCGGGCTTGCCCGCGCACTCGCAAGCAACCCCGACATTTTGTTGATGGACGAGGCTTTCAGCGCCCTCGATCCCCTTATCCGTCGCCAGATGCAGGACGAACTGCTGTCCATCCAGGCTGGTTTGGCGGAGCGAAACACCATCCTTTTCATCACCCACGACCTGAATGAGGCTCTCCGGGTGGGGACTCGAGTTTGCATCATGAAAGACGGTGCGATCCACCAGATCGGCACGCCTGAAGACATCTTGATGAGGCCCGGAACCGACTACGTTGCCGAGTTCGTACAGGACGTGGATCAGGGTCGGGTACTCCTGATTGAAAGCGTGAGCGAGGAACCAGCCGCTGTGGACAGTTCCGCTTCGGTCACAGCGGCTCTCGAAGCGATGGCGCGAATCGAACGGCAGGTCGCACACGTAGTCGACTCAGGCGGCCGCCCGATCGGCATCGTCACTCGCGACGACGCCCAAACAGCCAAGGCTCAAGGAACCCAAGACCTCGACCACTTGGTGCAGCAGACACCGACCGTCACCAACGACATGATGCTGGCAAAGGTATACCAGCTATGCGACAAGGGCCTGCCCCTCGCAGTGGTCGATTCCGACGGGGCTCTCACCGGATCGGTGAGACCACTGGAGATCCTGGCTGAGCTCGGCCGCGTCGAAAGCATCTCCGAACGGCTCGAGTTGGCGAAAACAGAGGCTTCGACAGAGAGTCCGGAATCATGAACCTTCTGGCTGAGAACTTCTGGGACAACTCGAACCTCAGCGAATGGGAGATCCCCTTCGGTCTCTGGATCGAAGAAATCGTATTCTGGCTGACGACGAATATCGGGGGGTTGCTCGACGCCATCAAGTGGCCGGTCGATCAGATGCTAAAGCTGGTTATCGACAATCTGCTCCAAGATTGGCTGCCTTGGCCTGTGGTATTGCTGATGTTCTTGTTGTTGGGGGCATCGACTAGGAACTTGAAAGTCGGTCTCGGAAGCGCCGTCGCGTTATTGATCTGTGGCCTGCTCGGCGACGAATTCTGGGACCTGACGATGGAAACGGTCGGCATGATCATCGTGGCGGTGATCATCTGCGCAATCTTCGGGATCCCTTTGGGTGTGCTCTCGGCCCGGGTCGATGCGTTCTGGAATCGTCTGCGGCCGATCCTTGACGGGATGCAGGTCATCCACCCCTTCGTCTACTTGTTGCCGATCATTTTCTTGTTCGGGGTGCGCCGAACTCCCGGAGTGTTGGCGACGCTTGTGTTCGCGCTGCCGCCTATTGTGCGCTTGACCAACCTCGGCGTGCGGCAAGTCCCCGCCGATGTCGTCGAAGCCGCGCGAGCCTTCGGGGCCACAGAGTCTCGCGTGCTGCGCGAGGTCCAGCTGCCATTGGCTCGGCCCGCGATCATGGCGGGACTGAACCAGACTTTGCTGCTTTCACTGTCGATGGTCGGAATCGTTGCCATCATCGCCGGCGGAGGTCTAGGCAAGCCCATTCTGACCGCGCTAGCCACCGCCGATATTCCCCTCGGCGCCTCTGCGGGAGCCGGTCTCTATTTCGTTGGCGTGCTGTTGGATCGGATTTCTCAACCCGAGGCGAGCGACAAGCGGCTCAACTTGTTCTCCCGGATGCGAGATGCATGGAGCACACGCTCAGATCCCGTGGTTCCGCCAATGCCCGATCCGACTGCCGGCTCCGGGTTCGTGACCCGTCGCGAAGCACCCATTGCGTTGCAGCCGGCACACCGACTCGCAGCCGGCGTCTCGGTGATCGCCGGTCTGGCAGCGGCGGCGGCCTCAATATTGCCGTGGGGTGACGGCTCAGGCCGAATCTCGAGCCATGTCCGCTTCGACGATTTGCTTCTGCCCGGATCCCACTCTGGTCTCGACGCCACCGGCGGATCATATTTCGGTGGGTTGGTCGCCATCTTGGGAATCAGCGCGGCAGCCTGCGGTCTGGCAGCTCTGTTGTCGTCCCGGGCGAGACGGTCAGCTTTCGTCTCGGTTCCCTCGTTCCTGGCCTTTGGTCTGGGAATCGTTTCACTGGCAGGGGCCTACCTGACCATCAAGATCCAGAGTGACGCCTACTCCAACGGAATCGGTGTTTGGCTCGCACTAGCCGCTGGTGCGGTGATCACCGTCTTGGCGCTATGGGCTGCGCTAGGCACTGAGGTCGAGCAGAAGCCTGCCCGGATTAGTTGGCGCGATGTGCTCGGAGTCGCGGTGCTCAGCGCGTTTCTAATCTTCGCGGGAGCTTCGGGATCGTGGATTCTCGACCAACGCAGCGATTCTGCTCAAATTGCCCGAGAGCTGGCAGCAGAAGCGGAAGGTGCCGACCAAGGTGGGATCGCGGCAGACATCTTGGCCGAAGCCATGGCCAACACTCGGCGAGTGACAGTACGCGGAATCGACGGCGACGGTCCCCAGATCGGCTACATCATCATCGCTCTCACTATTGCGGGAGCGGCTGCTGCCTTGCTGACGCGAGCAGCTCGTAGTACCAGGGCACAGCGATTCGCTGCCGGGTGTACTTACGCGATCGGCTGTTCGATTTCGGTGATCGCCATCGCCTGGATAGCTAGCCTCGTCCGCCTCGATACACTGCAAATCTCACCCGGCGCGAGCGCCTTCCTCACTGTCTGTGGCGGTTTGGTCCTAACCGCTCGCGGTTGGCGATCTCTGCCACCAGACTGAAACAGGACCAGGCAATTCTCGCAACGACCTTCCCAATAACCAACAACCCAACTGAAGGACATGACAATGAAAACCAGCAAGTGGCGACTTTTGATCGCCTTGTTCCTCGCATTCGCGCTGCTTGCGGCGTCCTGCGGCGACGATGACGAAACCACCACAGAACCCACGGGCGACGACTCCGGGGACGACTCTGGAGACGACATGGCCGAAGACGACATGGCCGAAGACGACATGGCCGAAGACGACATGGCCGAGATGAGCCTCCCAGGCGAGGGCACAACCGTGCAAATGGCGCGGGGCAACTGGGCAGAGACCAACTTCCAGAACACCGTGATCCAAAAGCTGCTCGGGGAACTCGGCTACGACGTGCCGACACCAGAAGAGATCGCCCCAGCCACATTCTTCCCGGCACTAGCCCAAGGCGACTTCGACTTGTGGGGTTCGACATGGCCTCTGAACCACGACCCTCTACAAGCGGGAGAGTTGCCTGAAGGGGGAATCATCGCGGATCACGTCAGCAATATCGGCACGATGATGAGTTCGGGCGCTCTTCAGGGTGTACTCGTAGATATCGCCAGCGTTGAACAGTTCGGTTTCAGCACGCTCAACGAACTGCTCGACAATCCAGAAGCGGTTGCCCACTTCGATTCCGACGGCAACGGACGCGCTGACCTCAACGGCTGTGACGACGGCTGGGGTTGCCAGAAAGTCATGAACGACACCATCGCCCAGAACGGTTGGGATGATCGTATTGAGCAGATCTCGGCCACGCACTCGGCACTGTTCGCCGAGTCCCAGGCGAGCTTTGACTCGGGCGGACCGGTCCTGCAGTACGTATGGACGCCGACCGCTTTCGTCGGCAAGCTCGTGCCCGGTCGAGACGTCTTGTGGCTCGCACTGGCCCCTGGCAGCACTCTGGAAGGCCAGGACGGCGTGTCCAATGTCGGTGACGCATGCACCGCAGATCCCTGCATCACGATGTTCACTCCGTCTGACATCGTCGTCTCAGCCAACAACGACTGGCTTGAAGCCAACCCCGCGGCAAAGGTGTTGCTCGAAGGATTCGTCATGAACCCCGTCGATGTGGCAGTGGTGGCCGTTGCCATCGATGCCGGAGCGGACTCCCAAGAAGACATCAACGCAGCAGCAGACGATTGGATCGCTGCCAACCGCGACGTCCTCGATCCATTGATCGAAGCCGCGTTGGCTGCCGCCTGATCCGCTCAGCGCTTATCGCCGTATATTGGCGTCCGGGTGGGAGCCAAGCTCCTACCCGGACGCCGACACGGCAGCCGTCTAGGAAGATTCTCTGTGGAAACTGTTGATCGGCTCCGCGTCGAGCTTCTAAAACGCCAGACGGCGATCCGGCCGTCGGAAGTGGTCATGCGACCCACCACGCTCGGAGCTGCTCGGCTCACTCGTTACAGCTTCAGCCGGATGATGCTTCGCCGGGCCGCCGCTGACGGTTGGCAGGCCCTTCGCAAAGTGTTCGACATTGACGCCAA
>JAPOYA010000002.1 GCA_026706815.1 Acidimicrobiaceae bacterium
GACTCAGGACGCGGTTCTCGAACGGATGCACCGTGAGGTCCGAGCCGACGTGACCGCTCGCCGTCGTGACCGTGGCCGCGGGGACGTCGGCCCGCATCCGGGAGTAGCTCGACGTCCGGAACCCCCGCACCAGACGGTAGGTTCCGTCGGCCTCCTGCACGACGGGACGACTCAAGGGTCCCCCGCACGACGGGCACACGGCGTCGTCGGGCTCCACGTCTACGTCTCCGCAGGACCCGCACACCATGTTGTCCCACGCCCCCCGTCCGGAGCCGGGCGGAATCGCGGACACCATCCGGTACCGGTGGTCGTTCCCCCAGACGGGCACGAAGTGCAGAGGGTCATCGAGGTCCCGAGCTAGTTCGGCCGACCTCGCGTCGAGGGGGGCCGCCCCGAGCCGCGCCAAGGCTTCGCGCAGCGTCGTGTGTCCCGCCACGGAATCCGGTGGGCTGGTGGAGCACGGGTACGGAGTCTTCGCCGTGTTGTCGAGCAGACTAAGGGCGGGTTCATCCCTGCGCACGAACGTGAGGAAGGCTCGCACCCGCTTCTGAGGGACGCCATAGTCGGCGAGGTCGGTCAGAAACGGGAACACCCTGTACTCCGAATCAAGTCGGTCCGTCAGCAGGAGCGCCGCGGAAACGGACTCGCCCGTGCGCGGGTGCTTCACCAGCCGCGTTAGGAACGCTGGCACGTTCTCCACGACCACAACTCGGGGCGAAAGTGCTTCGGCAACGTCGGCGATGACATCCACCAGCAGGTTCCGAAGATCGCGACTACCGGCGGAAGCATCCGACTCGCGGCCGCGCCTGCCGCGCGCCGAACTCATCCCCTGGCAGGGAGGGCATGCGGCGAGCAGCGCCGGCGCAGTGCCGCCGTACCGCTTGCGATACGCCGAGACAAGTTCCGGCCACGTTTCGCGCAGGTCACCCGGAACGCCGATCGCGCTCCTGTGATTCAACAGGGCGACATGCAGCCGCCGCTCGTCCAGTTCCGCCATGACCCCGAACTCAAGGCCCGCCCGCGCATAGCCTGAATCACCGGCACCACAGTTCGAAAACAGACTCAGTGCTGGAAGTGGCCGAGCCATCACTGCTCACCTTCGGCGTGGTCAGCATTTTGTTTACCAGCAGCATCATAGACGTCCAAGAACCGTTCATGAGCCTTGGATGTCTGGAGCAGGAATTCGTTCCAGGACATCTGGACGACTTTCATGTCGGCTTTGAGAGACTCAAAGTGTGCGTTCTTCTGGGTATCCGCAATGGAGACCTCATCGACAACAAGATGGAGGCACCAGCCCTTCGCAAACTCGCTGAAGAATTGCGGATGGTCGTTCTTGAACCGTTCAAGTGCATGGACGTAATTGTACAGTCGATCGAAGTCGTGAGTACCAAACGTGTACCTCGGCTTCTTGAGTTCCACAACATAGAGTTGGTTGTCCACACTCACCAAGGTCAAGTCTGGACGTTTGCTTTCGTGGCTGATGGCTATGTCGATCGCTTCTCCGAATTGCTCACTCCATGAAGCCGTCAGTCGATCTCTGAGTGTTCTCAGAGTTTGGTTTGCAGTTATAACTGTCCAGTCGGGCCGTACCAGCCAAGGCGCACTTGAGATGATCTTCTGGAGATCTTTCTCTTCGACGTCAGAGGAGTCAAGAGTTCGCTTGAGTTGCTCAATGCTTTGGACTCGTTCTGCGGCAATCTGAGCATAGGAAGCCAGTTCGGCTACGCGGGTCTTTCCAAATAGAGTTACCAAACGATCAAGACTCTCCGCTCCAGGCAAACTCACTTCCTGCGCGAATTCCCTGAAAGAGTCGATCAGGGCCTTGTGTGGAGCTACAGCGAGGATGATCTCGGAAAGATCCGACACGTATACCTCGTCGTCAAGTTCGTCCTCCGCCGCGAGCGAGCCGATCTTCTTCGCGAGATCGGATACGGCCTCCACGACAGCACCCTCCTCGAACCGCTCTCGCGCCTTGGCCTCGATACCTGACTTCTCGAGGAACAGTTCGTAGACCTTCCGGCGGCGGGGTTCGCGTGATCGGCGAGCAACCTCCCTGACGAGATCCTTGCCATACGCCTGAAGGGCCTGGCCATGGTCCGAATCCCAGAGAATGCCCTGACGGTCTGTGCGAATCAGATCCTCACCGGCGTCCTCGTCCAACCACTCAGCATGGATCTCCCCCACCAGGTAGGACCTCGCCGTGAACTCCCCGGTGAATCCCGAGATCTGTCCGAAGTCGTGCGTGGTGGCCACGATCTTGTTGCGAGCGTAGATGCGCACGCCCGCTTCTTCCTCGTTCCGGTAGGACTCCGTCGCCATGCCGACCCAGCCCCGCACCGGCAGAGATCTCTCGCCATACGGCACCGGGCGGTCCCCCAAGTCGATCCTCGTCGAATCGACAACCGGCACCTCGAACGGCATCAGCGGTGTTGCCGTGTCTGGTTCGCCTCGCGTGTCCTCCACGGCGATCGCAAAGCCCTCGATCCGTGCAAATCGGCGACCGAGTTGCCGGTGAAACGTCTCCTCGTTTGGGACTCTCTTGGGCAGAAAGTTCCGTAGTGTGACAGCCGTGCCTGGCCGACTCTGAAACGTCCTGTCTCTGTCGCCGGTCTGGAGTGGCGCGTCGCCCTCCTCGTCCAGAACAATGTCGTCGAAGTTCATCAAGAAATGCGATACCACATACCCGTGCCTGGTGTTCTCGCCGCCCGCGGACAGCACCTCTATCTGACGACAGATGCCGAACGGAGCGAGCTTGCCGATGCCCTTGCGGCCCATCACGGGTCTCTTTAGACTTCTCGAGGTCGCTCCCTGCGCGTGAGAAACACGACGGTCCCGGCCGACCTTGAGATAGTGATCGGTGGCCTCCTCCGGGGTCATTCCGTGTCCGTCGTCCTCGACGACAATCTCCCAATCGACCCCATGGCCCTGGTCCGCTTGAGGCTTCTTGTCGAGTTGCGTCGCGAGCGGCACGCGTACGGTCACGTTTCGTGCGTCAGCGTCGTAGCTGTTGGCGATCAACTCGGCGATGACCGCGCTCGCACGGTCGTAGAGCTTGACCCCCAGCTTGTCGATGGTCAGGCGCGAGATGCGCATGCTGTAGCCGCGCGGGGTTTCTGCGTTGTCTGTCATCGACGAACTCCAGACTGAACAGGTCGGCGCAGTATCGCACAACCCGTCTTGATCGCGGTTCACGCTGCGGTCGGAGACTCCGACAACCCGTCCGCTCTCGAGCGGCAACGAGCAGCAGACTACCGGGGACCAGCCGCAACGCGGGAGCCGCCCGCGCCTTGGGCACGGACCACACCGGCGACAACGTGGGCAACCCGCAGCCGCCGACCAAGCATCAACTGGCCGGACGCTTCGCGCAGGAGCGCGGACGGCTCCGCGGCTACCAGCGGCAGGCCTCGGGAATCGCCGGGTGCTCGATCGCCGGGTACTTCTTGTGCAGGGGCTGCACCACCTCCTCGCCGAAGCGCAGGATCTGCTCCCTGGCGGCCTCGAAGCCGGGGCCGGTCACCATGCGGAAGCGCATCGTGAAGTACTGCACGCCGTAGGTCTCGTGATAGTGCTCGAGGCGCTCCCGGCACTGGGCGGGCGTGCCGACGACGATGTGCTCGCGGGCGCTCTCGGCGGTGATCTTCTCGGGGCTGTCGAAAGCCGGGTGGTGCGCCAGGATCCCCTGGGCGCAGTAGAACCGCATCTCCGAGACGTAGTGCGTGCCGAACTCCGCCGCCGCCTGCTCGAAGCTGTCGGCCACCCAGCCGTTGCGCATG
>JAPOYA010000028.1 GCA_026706815.1 Acidimicrobiaceae bacterium
TCCACCGAGTGGATTGGGAGGGAGTTCCGTGTACGCATCTGAATGGCTCGTGGTGCAATCAAATCGTATGTGTGCGATAATGAATATCGCTTACTGATATCTGTAGGTGCAAATTTAAACACCGCTCAAGGAGAAGGCAACAATGACCACCACACCAAGCCCGACCACACACACCACCACCATCCGTCAAGACGCGCAGCAAGCCGCCGAACTCGGTGCAGTTGCGCGAGTAGACGGAGTGTCCACCTCAGAGGCGATCCGCTCCGCTATCGCCGAACACATTGAAAAACGGCGGAGCGATCCTGCTTTCCAGGCCCGACTGAAGCGCATACTCGAGGAGGAGCGAGTCGTGCTTGAGAGGCTCGCCGAGTGACATGAGCGTGCAGTGTCTCGACCTGGCCGACTTTCTGCTGATTGCTGAGCAGATTCTCGGAACGCGGGTCGAGGCACTGGCGCGCCAACCGCAATTGCATAGGGCCGAGCACGCACTCTCGGCTCCGAGTGACGGCCTCGGGCAGTCGGACTATTACCCCTCTTTCGCTGACAAGGCTGCGGCCATGACTTACCAACTCATCAAAGGTCATGCTCTCGTTGACGGCAACAAGCGTGTGGGCTATATTTATCTGCTTGAGTTTGTATACCGAAACGGGTATGGCTGGTCTGCACCGCCTGAAGACGGTACCGATAGAACAGAGACCGTTGCAACGATTGAGGGTGTTGCATCAGGGTTTGTTAGCTAAGATGACTTGGCGGACTGGATTCGACTAAGACTAATTGAACCGAGAGAGAGAGTCATGAACGGTGAATTGACGCTCCCCTTTCTAGCGGCGATGCTCCTGTTAAGAGAGAAAACCTCGACTTGCTGTTGGTCTATGTGGCCTCGCCTCTCATACGGGTAAATGCTTCAAGCGAACTGCGCCGAAATATCATGTTTGAGGTCAGCTACCCGTGAAGGACCAACGCTTGTAGGAAGTCAGCGAGGCAGGCGGAGGCCGCGGGGAAGCCTCTTTGAATGAATGACTGCGAGTTCGTTGTTTGCGCGGGTCAGGCTGGTGTACAAGACGCCCTGCCGCCCGACGTTCTCAGGGAAGTCCCCGGGCTCTACGACGACCACGGCGTCGAACTCAAGACCTCGCGCCTCGTCCGGGTGGAGAATGACTACAGTTGTCCCGCTGCGAGTCCAACTGTGTAGCCAATCGCCGCGTTTCCAGCCGCGGTCGCGGAATACCACTGAAGGTGCTCTCGGTTTGGTGGTGATAATCGCCACCATTCCCGGATTTCGTCTGGTGAGATCGATCGCCACATCGACGGTTCGAGTAGTGCGTTCAGGGCCAGACACCTTTTCTACTGAGGGTTGTGGACCGTCTCGAAGTGCCTGTTCCGCCCGTTCGCCACGAGGCAGCAGTTGGTTCGCGAATCGGAGGATTTGTCGCGTCGACCGGTAGCCAGGTTGGAGCTCGCGAATGTCGCAGTGTCCAGCTTCATCGGTTATGTCAAGATCTTCGGCGAGTTGCTCCCAAGTCGCCGCAGTCCAGTCTGATCGTCGTTGATTCATGTCGCCGAACAGCGAGAGGGATCCGTCGTCTTCTAGCAGCGAAGTTGTGAGAATCCGCCACTCCAATGGGCGGACATCCTGTGCTTCGTCGACAATCAGGTGCCCGACCCGATTACCGATCTCGCTGGAGTCAAGCGCCAGAGCAACCGTGGCCAGCATGGGCAGGTAGCGAGTCTCGCCCGATAGTGCGTTCCAACTCGGTAAACCCCGAAGCCAAGTCAGGAGTTCGGAGTCGCCGATTTCTGAACTATCGGCGCGCTGCATGGCCTCGACGACACGACGGACCCTCTGATCCATAGGGGCCGAAACAGGACGATCTGGCATCTTTCTCACGAAGCTGTCGATTTCTCTGCCGAGTTCCCAAGACGATTCGATCCGTCCGATGTCACCCGGTTTCGACTTCAACGGGAGTCCAGCGACTTTTTTAAGTAGGCCCGGCAGGCTGAGGACTTGGATTTCGGCTTCCGGTTCCTTCAGTTCTGAGATGATCGGTTTCACATGGTCGACGTAATGGTCGGACGGACCCACGATCGCGACGCGGCCAACTCGTTCTGTCTCTCGCTCAGCACTCGTGAGGTAGACGGCTCTGTGTACAGCGACGACGGTCTTGCCCGTACCAGGCTGCCCCTGGAGCACGAGTCCGCGGTCGCCAGCGGCGGTCACAAGCTGGTACTGATCTGACTGCATTGTTGGCAGCACGGCGCCCATGCGGCCTCGCTTCGGCAACTTCATGACCTTGACGACAGCTTCGACAGCGCGAAGGCCCCTACGACGAGCATTGACCTCGCTCGTAGATTCGGTTTCGTGCAGCTCGGTCGTGCTTATGTACGGTTGCTCCTCGGTTTCGGTGCTCTCGGGTATGGAGCGATGTTTCTCCGACTGAACTGGTTGAACCGGATGTCGCCGGCGAGTCGGCGCAACTGGAATTGCGAGACTGCGTTCCATGCCTTCGAATGGGTCGTCTACGCCGGTTTCGACCTCATCGGCGTAGTCGACTAGGTCGGTGCCGCGAAGCACGAACGTCCGTCGCCCTGTCACCGATGGCGCTATTTCGTGCTTTGATGATCGGCCCTGAAAAAACAAACTCGCGATTGGCGCAGTCCAGTTGACCGCTTCAAACCCGTCCTTCTTCGCATACCACCCAGCGATGTAGAACGTTTGGTCCATCATGTCCGAGTAGGGGTGGCTCTCTTGGAGCGCTACCCGGCCTATGACACCGGTTGTTGCTCCGCGGTCAATGCCCAGTCGCAGGGGCGATGAGGTCGTCCAACGCTGACTCTGGACGACGGCAATCTGCCTGACGCGTTGGGGGTGTCTTTGGATCAATCGCTCGATCTCATTCAGGTACTGTTCGTTGACAGCGCGTTCGGCGTCCAAGATGGTTTGGCGCTTTGTCGAATCGGTCATTCGGCTTCTACCTCTGCGACGCAGACAGCGATCTTCTCGATATCCATGCTGCCATCGCGGTTCTTCTCAAGTCGATCTCTTGCTTCCCGCAGCAGCCGATCCTGATTTGACTTCTGAGCTTCTTGAAGGTGGATCACCCTCGTTTTCCCTTTCTCCCTCAAGGTCTCTATACGGCGCTCGATTTGGGCGACTTTTCGTGCATGGGTCTCCTGCAGGCTGATGAGGCGAGACTGGACGAGCGCGGTGTTCATCTCTTGGCGGCGCTGGGATTCCTCCTCTCGGCGCCGTCGCAGGGAACGCTCGGCTTCTCTGAGACATGCGCTGAGGTCCGCTGTGACGTGCGCCTCCCGCTCGTTGATCTGAGACTCCGCGAGTGCTGCCAAGACCGCTGACCCGACATCCTCGCTCGCCAGACTCTCTGTGCCGAGATCGACCGCTGTTGTCCAATACTCGGTCGATGGCTGGAGCCCTTCCCAGCAGGCCAGCGCCAAGAGAACGAGGTACGAACCCGGTGTCACAACGCTGCTCATGATGCCAATGTGGCTGAAGCGCGCCGACGACGAACCGGGCACGCGCAGCGCAGCTCGTACAAGAGGATTGGTGGAAGACAACAGGAGCTGGCCTGTCTTGCGAGCGTGCTCAGGATCGAGACAGAGAACCAGGTCGCGTTCGTCGAGCATGGCCTTGGCGAGCTTGTCGACCTCGGCTCGTGATCGCTCGCCCTCAGACTGCACGCCTTGAAGGTGTTGCTCCAACCCTGCAGTGCCTCGGAATGTGAGGAAGGTGCCGTTGCGGTCGACATCGCACCGGGCGCCGGGCGCGCTCGCCGCCCAATCGCGCAGTAGGTGAACCAGCTCGGCCTGGCCAATATAGCGGCCGGATTCGAGGAGGTCGTCCTCAAGACCGTCGATCTCTGCTGTGTCGGTCGAAGACAGGAAGGAGGCCGCGGCTTCGACATCGTCGATCGTGAGGCGCTGTTCCTCGATTGCCGTGAGCGTCTCGTTGAGGCGGCGCTCGCGTTCGGACTCCGTCAGCGAGAAGTCGAACATCGTGCGACGCAGGTCCCCCATCTGCGACTGGAGGATCGGCTCGAGCTCGCCGATGGAGTCCGTGAAGACTCCGATCCGCTGATGCACTCTCTCGATGATGTCGGATTCGATGGTTCCGGGTACGTGGAAGTTGAGAACGAGGATCTTCTCTTCGGTCTGGCCGAATCTGTCGACCCGACCGATTCGTTGTTCGACCTCCATGGGGTTCCAAGGGAGGTCGTAGTTGACGACGGCGGAGCAGAATTCGAAATCGAGACCCTCGCTTGCAACTCGGCTTGCTAAGAGTACGTCGAAGTCGTGGTCGCGAAACCTCCGCATGATGTCGTGGCGGGCCTCGCGTCCGACCCCGCCGTGCATGACCGATATGCGGAAATCGGCGTTCAGGCGTTCGCTGAGATACGCCAACGCTCGTCGTGACCAGGTGAACACGATCACTCGCCGGCTGTCCTCAACTACTTGTCGCAGTTGCTTGACGAAGGCATCGAACTTGGTGTCTACCCTACCCAAGTTGCGCGCTAGCTCAATCACGTCTGCCGGGGGTTGTGTCATTTCCCAGGGAGCATCGTCTTTTAGCGAGTCCTCGTCTTCGTCACCCAGTTCGTCTTGCCAGTTCAACACCCGGTCCCGGGCTGCGGGGAGGCAGGTGCTCGCGAGACGAAGCGGCATCTGCGTCACGAAGCCCACCGGTAGACCCAACGCTCTCGCCCGATCGACCTGCCATCGTTCGAAGGCGGCGTAGAACTGGGCCTCCGCTTGCGTCCACTCGACGGGGATCGGGATTGCCTCCCTCACCGCCTTCCGCTCTTGCACCTCGACCTTGCGGGTTCTAGTCACGACGGCGGAAAGCGCATGGAGTCGGCCGATCAGGCGCTTGGCTTGGGCAATTTGGGGTGGTGGTAAAGTGTCGCTCTGGAGCAGCCCCACCAGCTCGCGGTACTCCGGCCGGGCAGACACGGCAGGGCCGAAGTCCAGCGACTCGACAGATCTCAATTGTTGGAGGCGCTTGGCATTCGTCACGTTGTGCTCGAAGAAGCTGGAGCTCAGCGCATGTAGGACGGCGTTTGGCTCCAGTTGCTTCTCAAGGATGAATCGGTTGTCGAACTCGCCTGGGGCAAGGAGCTCGAGCAGGCTGAATAAATCGTCGTTCCCGAGGTTCAGCGGAGTTGCAGACAGGAAGATCAACGCATCGGCCCAGTCAGACAGCAGCGCTCCGAGCGCATGACTCCGAGTCTCTGAATTGCGGAAGGCATGCGCTTCGTCGACGATGATCAGATCGAATCGCGGGGCCAACTCGGCAAGATCCTCAAGACCGTGCCACACTCGCAGTCGCTCGAGACTGCAGACACCCGCAAACCGCTTTGGCATCCGGTCCTCGTCGAATCTCTCCAGCATCTCGTCGAGCCGGGACCGGTCGAGCTCCTCAAGTTCGTAGTCGAAGCGCTCCCGCATTTCAGCGCGCCACTTCGGGACGAGCATTGATGGGCAGACGACGAGAACGCGGTTGGCCTGCCGTCGGGCATCAAGCTCGGTCCAGACCAATCCGGCCTCGATGGTTTTCCCCAGCCCCACCTCGTCGGCGATCAGGAGTCGGAGCGTTCCGGTCTCAAGTAGCCTGATCACCGGGCGGAACTGGTATGCGCGGAAGATTGTCTTGGTGGCGCGAAAGGAATAGACGGTGTCGGTGAGCTGTGCCCCGAGCTTCGCCCGCGTCAGCGTGGCGGCAAAGCGGTCTGCATGAGCAGGTGGTCGAGCAATCCACTCGTAAGGATCGTCGTCAACCTCGGGAAGCTGGAGATCGCGTTCAGAAACCTCGACGGTACGTCCGTCAACGCGGACGCTGTACGTCCATTGGCCACGGTCATATTCGCGTCTGCGCACCACCGCTTCCTGACCGGAACCGCGCATGGCTGCGGGCGTGTGGACACCAAAGAGTGGTGGAGCGACATCGTCGGCGTCATCCCACCACGCACCCATCCAGTCGTAAGCATCAAAGAGCGGGTGTGACCCCGCTGTCCAGTCCACTTGAGTGGGTGTCCCCGGTGGCCCGCCTTCGGTGACCACCATCACCTCAATTTCTGTTCCATCGTCGAACAGGTAGACGCCCTTTGGGAGCTGAGTGCCATCTGCGTCGCGTCGGCGTGCAGTCTTTGCGACGGAGACCGAGTCCGGGACGCTTCTGCCCACTACCAACATCCGGTGTGGACGCAGAGTGCTGACCTCCCTATGCGTGTCGCCCAAGACCGGGTGGTATCGCAAGGAGCCCTTCATCGCTTCACTTCGTTCATGCCTGTTGTCGTGCCTAACGCCTCAGAGGTGCGCGGCTCGATGGGAGTGTAATGCGAGGAATATCGATCGTGAAATTGAGAATATCGGATGGCCAGAGTGGCAAGATTTTCCCAGCTGTTCTTGCCCGCTCACGTGTTGGCTCCGCATTCTGAAAGTGAAGCGGCGGACCGTCTGCTGTCCACATTGCCGGAGGACCCATAGGCTGGGAAGGTGAGCGGATTAGGGGAAGCACGGCTTGAGCGGCTGCGCTCGCTGGTCGATCCGGAGACGACCGCGGTCGTCACGATGGAACTCCAACAGGGAGTGGTCGGTCCCGATGCGCTGCTCCCAGAGTTGGTGCAACGAGTTGCGGAAGCCGGAACGGTTGAGGCCGCGGCCAAGGTGTGTCGAGCAGCCCGCGCGGTCGGCGCCCGTGTGGTGCACTGCACTGCCGAGCATCGTGCAGACGGGGCAGGAGCCACCGAGAACGCCAAGATCATGGCTCTCATCGGCAAACTCCGCCGTGAACGGGGTCTGCCCACCGAGGCAGGCACTCCCGGCGCCGCGCTGGTCAGCGAGCTCGGCCCTGAGCCGGCCGACATCGTTGTCCCCCGCATGCACGGGATGACGCCGTTCATGTCGACCTCGCTTGACCAGATGCTGCGCAATCTCGGCACCAGAACGGTCGTGGCCACGGGCGTCTCGGTGAACATCGGAGTTCTCGGGCTCTGCCTGAACGCGCTCGACCTCGGTTATCAGGTGGTCCTCGTGCGAGACGCTGTTGCCGGGGTGCCGGCCGCATACGCCGACGCGGTGATTGACAACACGCTTTCGCTGATCGCTACCGTCACCACATCCGCTGAACTCTGCTCGTTGTGGGACACAGTCCAACCGGAGAACCGACCATGAACGAATTCAAATACGTCGACTACGAAGTCGCCGATGCGGTGGCGACCATCACATTGGCCCGCCCCGAGAAGGCCAACGCGCAGAACGAGCGGATGCTCGACGAGGTCGATCATCGTTTCCGCACAGCCGAACACGACGATGAAGTCAAGGTCATCGTCCTGCGAGGTGAGGGCAAGCATTTTTCCGCCGGACATGATCTGGGAGGTTCGAGCGATCCCGACGCGGTGAGCCTCGGGGAACAAGACGGCAGCTGGCAGCTGCACAAGATCTACCGTTGGGAGGCTCGCAAGTATCTGGGCTACTCCTGGAATTGGCGCAATATTCCAAAACCGACCATCGGCGCGATCCAGGGCAAAGCGATCGCCGGAGCCTTCAACCTGATCTTCCCCCTCGACCTGCTTGTGGTCGCCGACGATGTCGAGTTCTCAGACCCGGTCGTGTTGATGGCGATCGGGGGAGTGGAATACCACGGTCACACCTGGGAGTTCGGCGCGCGGCGAGCCAAGGACATCCTCTTCACCCAACGAACCATGGGAGCGCGAGAAGCTCTCCAGATTGGATTGGCCCGCGAGGTGGCGCCGCGTGATCAGCTCTGGGAGCGAACACATGAACTCGCGGCGCAGATCGCCAAGAACAATGCTTTCGGGCTGGCTCAGGCGAAACGCGCTGTGAACCAGACGCTCGACACGCAGGGCTACTACGCGGCGCTGCAGTCGGTGTTCGACGTGCACAGCACCGGACACGGCAACGCAATCAGTGTCAGCGGCTATCCGATTCTGATGCAGCTCGACGAAATGAAGGAGAACATAAACCGCTAGGGCGGCTTCTGTCTGAGCCTATTGCTGAGGTTCCGGTTGAGGATGCTCGGGGGCTCGCAGCAGGATTGTCTCCATGCCGAATTCCGGTGCGGCGAACATCGCGGCCAGACATGAGGTGAGCCCGTTGGCGACGTCGTCCGCGTTCATCAGGGCGGTCCGCATTCCTTGGCGTTGCCAGTGCACGAAGGCAGCGCCCACGGTCTTTGGGTCGTAGTCGTCGCCGAATTCGGTCGGCATGGTCGGCCCCAGCAGCACCGCCAGGAATCGTGTGCCGCCGAGCAATTCCGTCCTCCAGCCTTCAAGTGTTGCTTCAAGGGCACGTTTGGCTGCCGCGTAAGCGGTCAATGAGTGTCGGGGTTGCAGCGAGGAGTCAGATGAGAACACTGCCACCACGGCGTCGTCGCCGAAGTGCGGGAGCGCGGAGGCGACAACCAGGTTGGGACCGATGGCGTTGACTCCGAAGATCTGCTGCCAGTCGTCTTGGGCCAGTTCCGCCATGGGGCGCAACGGCGACATCCCGGAGCTGTAGACGATCCCGTCGATAGTCCCGCCAAGGAGTTCGGCCGCCTTGTTCACACCGCGGTTGACGCTGTCGCCGTCGAGCACGTCGATGGCGACCACATGTCCTGCGCCCGCTTCGTCGACGGCGGCTCGCAGTTTGTCGGTTCGGCGCGCTGAGAAGACCACTTCGGCCCCTGCACGCACCAAGGCGAGCGCGGTGGCGCGTCCACTGCCCGAGGATGCCCCGACGACCAGTATTCGTCGGCCGGTGAGTGCATCGAAACTTGCACGGTCCCGCTCCATCAGGATTCCTGTCAAGCGCACCGCTGCTAGGGGGTCCTAGCAGCCAGGTAGGCGGCTTTGCTGATCAGGTCCAACACGATCGGGCCGAACGCTTCGACCTTCGGATTGACTCCCGCGCCGGCAAGGAAGCGGCTGTAACCCTGTTCGAGGACGATCCCGAGCTTGAAGCGGGCAAGGATGATGTAGTAGTCGATGTCCTCGGTAGAACGGCCGCTGATCGTCTCGTAGTGGTCGAGCATCTCGTCACGGCTGGGCATCCCCGTCATGCTCAGAGAACTGCTCACGAATTCGCCCTCGATGTCGCTGTCCGCCGTTGGCCACGACATCATCACCCAGCCGAGGTCCAAGAGCGGGTCGCCCACCGTGGTCATCTCCCAATCGATGATGGCGGCCAGTTCTGCTGGTGCGCCGTGGCTGAACATCACGTTGGCGAACTGGTAGTCGCCGTGCATGATCCCGGGTGACCAGTGGCGGGGGCGATGGTTGCGGAGCCATTCGGCCGCGATGTCGAGCCCGGGGAGTTCGCGGCATTTGATTCGGTCGAGGAATGCCAGCCAGCGGTCGACCTGGCGTTCGTGGAAGTTGTGGGGTCTTCCGAAGCCTTCAAGCCCGCGAGACTGCCAGTCGACTTTCGACAACAAAGCCGCACCTCGGACGAGCTCGAGTCCCAGACCTCGACGGGCGCTGAGGTCAGTGTCGAACGGCGGCGCCCAGCCGCCGAGGTTCATCGGCGACCAACCGTCGACGGCCTCCATGAGATAGAAGGGCATCCCCAAGAGCTCGATGTCGTCGGAGCCTGCGATGTATTCAGCGTGCGGGACGTTGGCCCCCTTCAGAGCTTTCACGAGGCAGTGCTCGCGGCGAATGCCGTCGAGCCGCTCGTCGACGGCGGTGGACGGTGGTCGACGGATGACCATCCTGTCTCCGCCCCGTTCGATCATCGTGAGCTCGTTCTGGGAGCCTCCAGTCAGGTCTTGGAGCTTTGGAATCTCACCGGCGCCGGGCACGCCGTTGGCGTCCATCCAGCGAGCCAGCGCCTCAACATCGATCGGGCGGGTGTGAGCGGCGTTGTCAGTCATGGGTGTCACCTCAACTCGCAGCTTGCAGATCAGCGCCCACGCTAGAGCCCCGGTGTCGTGACAGTTGCGGACCGGACATGCCATTCGCAAACCACAAGCAGGGCGAGCCCTGTGCCGGGTCTCAAGGATATCCACGAATGGCTAGCCGTCACTGGGAGTATCGCTGAGGTGATACGTCCGCCCTTCGACTTCGACTTCGATTCGCAATGTTCCGCCAAGGGCTTCGGTCAGCTTCCGAAGCGTGGACAGTTTCGGGTCGGCTGATCGCTCAAGCTTCGAGATTCCGCCCTGAGTCATCCCGAGTCGCTCCGCGAGTTCTAGCTGATCGACACCGAGTTCTCGACGGAGTTCACCAAGTTGATGAGCGACAATCTCAGCTTCGACGGCTCGCTTGTAATCGCTGATTTTCTTTACAGAATCGGGGTCTTCGTAAAGCGGGGCTGCAAGGTCCTTGAATTTGTTCGGCATCAGATCAGTCCTTCTTTTTTCAGTGTTTCGAGGTGAGCGTCGTAGAGATCATCAGCGTCAGGCACTGCAGTCTTATACCAGTCGTTCCACTTGCCTGACTTGTCGCCACCAAGCAGAAGGATTGCATTGCGAAGAGGATCGAACACGAAGAGAGTACGCGTAGTGCCGGCACGAAGTTCCTTCATATTGGCGTGACGACTGCTCGCAATCGTGTCGACGGCGGGTCTTCCGAGACCAGGGCCGTACTCTTGCAGAAGCTCCACCGAGGCAGCCAGATGTCGTTGTTCGTCGACGCTCATGCTGTTCCACCAAGTCTCGAATCTGTCTGTGTATTCGACTTCCCACACCGACAGATATTACTCCTAAATAATATTACTTGCAAGTAGTTTTTGCACTAAAGCACATCCGAGCGCTGGTCCGCATGGGAAGATGCTCAGGGCGAAGCGTTGGCAACCCCGTCAGTCTCAGTACGACCGAGCCCAATCGAGTCGATCAAGATACATGGACTTGTTGCGCCCGGGGTAGGTGAGGGCGACGAGCTCATCGGAACACCTAGTTCCTCAATCACGGACTCGATTATCTGGCGTGCCTTAGCCGAGCCGCCGAGGCGCTTAACCGCCAACAGGGTTGGAAGCATGAGTTCTTGGTACTTCGGCAAATCGTCCGTGGCGGCAACAGCGTCGGTGACAGCAACTAGCTATATAGGGCATGAAGAGCACGCTACTACTAGCCAGGTCCCGCACGGAAAACCGCGTGGGGGCTGGGTTTGGAGCGGACGACCGGGTTCGAACCGGCGACCTCAACCTTGGCAAGGTTGCGCTCTACCAACTGAGCTACGTCCGCAGTCGGATGTTCATGCTAGCGCTCCGACGCGGCTTCACGAATAGCCGGCCATGAGAAATGCCGGCAATGAGAAGTAGGGTCAGGGGATGGAAGAACTCTGGACGGGGGAGAGCCGAGTCCTCACCGATGCGGTCTCGGTGCTGGTCGGGGCCGAGGGGGGCAAGTACCCGTCGGGGAACTCGCTGGTAATCCGCGGCGCCGGGGAGTCAGTCATAGTCGACCCGTCGGTCTCTGTGGTCGCACAGGGCGGGTTGTCGGTCCGTGTCGACGCGGTGCTCAACAGTCATGGGCATGAGGATCACATCGCCGGGAACAAGATGTTCCCCGATGCTCGGGTGCATGTTCACCATGAGGACCTGCCTGCGTTGCGGAGTCTTGAGGGCATGCTCGAAGTGCAGGGTCCGACGCCTCAGGAGCGGGAGGCTCTCGCTCGCCTGTTCGTCGATGAGTTCTTCTACAGCCCGCGTCCGGATGCGCATGGGTTCAGTGACGGTGATGTGTTCGATCTCGGCGGTGTCACCGTCGAGGCCGTGCATCTGCCGGGCCACACCCGGGGACACAGTGGTTTCCGGATCTCCGGCGGCGTGTTCTTCCTGTCTGACATTGATCTCAGCGGGTTCGGGCCGTACTACGGAGACGCCTGGAGCGACCTCGACCAGTTCGAGTTGAGCATCAGGCAGGTTCGGGACGAGGAAGCCGATTTCTACGTGACCTTTCACCACAAAGGCGTGATCGACAGCCGCGAAGAGTTCCTCAAACTGCTGGATGCTTTCGAAGCGGCGATCCCGCGACGACATCAGGCGATGCTCGAGTTCTTGTCTGAACCCCGCACGATCGCCGACATGGTGCAACACAGGTTCATCTACCGACCCGACGTTCAGTCTGTTTTCGTTGATCGTGTAGAGGCGCGCAGCGCGGAATTGCACCTTGACCGGATGCGCAGGCACGGCGAGATCGAAGATCTTCCCGACGGCAGGGTCAAAGCAACCACGGCCTGACCCTGAAGTTGAACCTTAGGGTTGAGGCACGTAGCGGAGATAGGGAAGACGACGCTCGAATCCGTCCGGATACTTCTCCGCGGCGGTGTCATCGGACACGCCCGGCACGATGATCACGTCTTCGCCCTGCTGCCAGTTGGCGGGCGTCGCCACCTGCTCGTCAGCGGTGAGCTGGCATGAGTCGAGGATTCGCAGAATCTCGTCGAAGTTGCGTCCGGTGGTCATCGGGTAGGTGAGGGTGACCTTGATCTTCTTGTCAGGACCGATGATGAACACCGACCGGGCGGTGGCGTTGTCGGCGGCGGTGCGGCCCTCCGACGTGTCGCCTGCGTCGCCGGGCAGCATGTCGTACAGCTTGACGATTGCCAGCTCCGGGTCGCCGATCAGCGGGTAGTTGAGGGCGTTTCCGGTAGCCGATTCGATGTCTCCGCTCCAGGCATGATGGTCGCTTACTCCGTCCACGCTGATACCGATGATCTTGCAGTTGCGGGCCGCGAAGTCGTCCTTGAGTCCTGCGACTGCGCCGAGCTCGGTGGTGCAGACCGGTGTGAAGTCCTTGGGATGGGAGAACAGCAGCGCCCAGCCTTCGCCGATCCAATCGTGAAAGGAGATGGCTCCTTCGGTGGTGTCGGCTGTGAAGTCAGGCGCTTCGTCGTTGATTCGAAGTGTCATGGGTTGACCGCCTCGGTCGGTGGAATGGACAGGAAAGCTAATTCTAACCTACTAGGTCGGGAATTGGCATCCCCGGCCGTCTATTGCTCGAATCTGGCGCGGATCGCAGGGTTGGTGACAGCTTTGGGGAGGTCGTGCTGGTCGATGCCTGCCCGGCTCGGGCCTCCGTCGACGGCGATGGTCTGACCGGTCACATAGCCGGCGAGGTCGCTGAGCAGAAAGAGGGCGACATCGGCGATGTCGTCGGGCCGACCTCGGCGTTGCAGGGTGATGGACGCGGCCATCGGATCGACCTCGTTCGGGTCGCGGCCTGACCGCGGCGTGTTGACCGTGCCCGGGGCCAGGCCGTTGACCCGGATGCCATGACGCCCCCATTCCATCGCCATGGTGCGGGTGAGCGAGTCCAGGCCGGCCTTGGCCGCGCCGTAAGCACCCAGGAGGGGCTGACCGCCGCTGGCTATCGAGGAGATGTTCACAAAGGCGCCGGAGCGCCCTTCGCTGATCAGCCTTCGAGCGACATGCTGCGCGCTGATAAAGGCGTAGCGCAGGTTGGTGGTGAGCAGGTGGTCGAACGCCTCGATGGGGTAGTCCGACAAGCGGTGCCAGTACTGCGGCGTCACCCCGCCGACGACGTTCACCAGGAGGTCCGGGACTCCGAGGGCTTCGGCTCCCTTGTCGATGGCCGTCCTCAGCGCATCGAAGTCGCTCACGTCCGCTGTCTGAGCCGATGCCTCCACTCCGATGGCAGTCATCCGCGCTGCGGTGTCGTCGACATGTTCTCGCACCGCGCTGACGGCGATGATGTCGGCGCCGGCCTGAGCCAGTCGCTCGCAGACCGACGTGCCGATGCCTCCACCGCCGCCTCCCACGACAGCGGCGATGCGTTCGGACAAAGAGATCTCGACTCCCATGCCCCCATAGTCGCACGCCTTCGGGCCGACGCTAGCATTTTGGGTCTAGCGTCGGTGCCCGAGCGGACCAAGGGAACGGCCTGCAAAGCCGTAAAGCCGCGGGTTCAAATCCCGCCCGGCGCTCGTATTGCGAGGATTCGGCTACGGCAACGCCCAGGCCGAGGCGGCAATCGTCTCACCGTCGCTGTCCTTGGCGTCGTGGTTCATCAAGGCGTTCTTGAGTACATTCTGGTGCCTCATCAGCTCTGGAGTCGAGCGTTCCAGAGGGTGTTGATGGTGGCGAGCCAGAGACGGTCTCCGATTCGGTGGCAATGGGGACCCGTGTGGAGCAGCATTCCGATGCGGAACATGCTCGGCGCAGTGCGGTCGAGGCGGTCTCGCATCCAGCGCAGCGTCTTTAGGTGATTCTCAGATTCTCACTGGGCTGCCAGTCGCCTTGGCCTCAACGGCTGTCAGCGCGCCCTCGGCGCGCTCGAGCACGATGTCGTCTTCGCGGCCGTCGTAGTCGTGTAGGTGGTAAGCGCTACTCGCCAACCACAGAAATTACGGACCTCAAACCAAAGATTTTGCGAAGACCTGACCCGAGATATTTCAAACCGTCATGGCGTGGCATCTGACGAACAACTCAATTACGAGGCAGACTACGGCTGTGATGTGAGCTTCCACTTGTTGCCGCGGGTGCGGGGTTCGGCGTGTGTGGGGGCCACGATGCCGTCGGCTCGGAGGCGGCGAAGCCAGTTCAGTACTGTCTGCTTCGACGCGCCGAGCGCTGCTGCCAGGTCGACGCTGCTGCGCGGGCCTGCCTCAAGGAGGCCGATCATCCGGCCGGGGATGTCCTCGAGGGGGGGAACAACAAACCGATGGAACTGATCACGAACGGTGACGACCAATTCTCGTACTAGATCATTCAACTCGGGCGGCCCCATCCCCGCCCGTTCGAGAGCTTGAACTGCCGCGCGCAACCCCGAACCCCGGTTTTCGCAGACAGGCCTCCCAGTGCCCGGGATGACCACATCTTCAAGCAATCGTGCAAGCAGTGCGTTGCGCGTGCTGCTGATGCTCGAGTCAATGAGCTGCGCGACATCGCTGTACCCTGCGTGGATGCCGTGCAAGCCACCGGGGCTTGCAACCTCGAATCGGTCGGGATAGAGAGAAATGCGCACATTGCGAAAACTTTGTGCACAAATTAGGAGTTTCGGAAAGTTCTAGCTAGTGGAGAAACCACCGGTCATCGAACACATGTACGCAATTGCTGAGTATGCTGAGGAATCAAGACGAAACGGCGATTGACGATTTGTCCGGCACGGAACCGATGAACGATCCGACTGACCTCTTCAGTCTCCACCGAGGGGATGTTCTCGATGCCTACGGCGAATGGCCGCAACCCGATTGCCTGATCGTGGACGGACCCTACGGTGTCGGTGGATTCTTTGGCGATCCCCGAACACCCGAGAGCCTTGCCGACTGGTACCGCCCCCACGTTGAAGCTTGGACGAAGAGCGCGAAGCTGTCATCGACGCTCTGGTTCTGGGGAACCGAGATCGGATGGGCGACCGTCCACCCCGTGCTTGCGGAGTTCGGCTGGGAATACGTGCAGGCGATTCACTGGGACAAGGGCATCGGCAGCGTTGGTCCGTCTGTGCAATACCGAATGCGGGTCCCCACTCGCTCAGCCGGAGTCGAATTAGTGCTAAGCGGTGTTAGGGTTCAAGTGCTCCGGGCCGTTAGCTCAGTTGGTTAGAGCGCCTGCTCGACACGCAGGAGGTCACAAGTTCGACTCTTGTACGGCCCACGATGACACTGGACTCTGAGTCTGTGGGCCATGCGTTCAAGAATGCTCTGACATCCGGCCCCGAACTGGCGGTTATCGCTGAGGTGAAGCGCAAGTCGCCGTCCGCCGGGGACTTGCGTCCCGGCCTCGGAGCTGCCGAGACCGCGGTCGAGTACGTCCGAGGCGGTGCCGCCTGCATCTCCGTGCTGACCGAGGGGCCGCGGTTCGGTGGGAGTCCCGAAGATCTGAAATCGGTGAAACAGGCAGTGGACGCGCCGGTGTTGCGCAAGGACTTCCTCACGACTCCCCAACACATCTACGACGCTGCGGCGATGGGCGCCGACGCAGTGCTGCTGATCGTGGAAGACATCGGATCGGCCCCAGAAGTCGAAGAGCTTCAGGCTCTCGCCTTGAGCCTGGGCATGGACGCCCTCACCGAGATCCGCGGTGAGCACGATCTGGCGATGGCCGCCGAGGCCGGCGCCTACATGATCGCGGTGAACCAGCGGGACAATCCCAAGGACACTCGCTTCACCGTCGACCACCACAAGGCGGTCCGTATGGCGGGCCTGCTGGCCGAACTCGGGCCGGGCGTTGTGACCGTTGCGGCGTCCGGTATCGAAACGCCGAACGGAACGAAGCTCGCAGACCTGGCCGAGGTCGGCTACGACGCCGCGCTGATCGGGGAAGCCCTCGTGCTTAGCGATTCGCCCGCACAACGCCTGCGGACAATGCTCGAAACTTTGTAGAAACAAAAGCTTCTCGCGCTGGTCACACAACGACGATCCTGCCGTCGGCGACGATCCGTAAACTTGGCGCTCGAACCTGCAAGCAATTTCGATAAGTCGGGGGGTAGAGATGTCTGGTGACACTGCGTGGATGCTGGTATCGGCTGCGTTGGTGATGTTCATGGTGCCGGGTCTGGCGCTGTTCTACGGCGGCATGGTCGGCACGAGAAATGTGCTCAACATGCTCAACATGAACCTCTACTGCCTGGGTGTGATTCCACTGCTGTGGGCCGTGTGCGGTTTCGGGTTCGCCTCGGGAGACTGGAACTTCCCCCTGTTCGGCGACTTCGACGCGGCGTTCTTGAACGGCGTCGAAGGCGTCGTAGGCGGTCGGGAGTTCGTCTTCGGCATGACGTTCGCGGTGATCACACCGGCTCTCATCTCCGGCGCTGTGGCAGGCCGTATGAAGTTCACCGCGTGGGCGATCTTCGTGCCCGTGTGGTCGTTCTTGGTGTATTCGCCGGTGGTCTATTGGATCTACGGCGGCGAGGGCTGGATCGCGAACCTTCCGGCGCACGACTTCGCTGGCGGCACCGCAATCCACATCAATGCCGGCGCAGCGGCCTTGGCGCTGGTGATGGTGCTCGGCCCCCGTCAGGGATGGCCGAAGAAGATCGACTTCCCCCACAGCCTGCCCTTGGTCCTGCTGGGCGCCGGGATCCTGTGGTTCGGCTGGTTCGGTTTCAACGCGGGTTCGGCTCTGGCCGCCGACAGTGTGGCCGTTCACGCCTTCTTGACTACGTTCCTGGCCGCAGCAGCAGGGCTGTGCTTCTGGATCCTCGCGGAAGTCGTCAAAGGCGGTAAACCGACATCGTTGGGCATGGCCTCCGGTGTTGTCGCCGGGCTTGTGGCGATAACCCCGGCGGCAGGATTCGTCGGACCGATTCCGGCCATTCTCATCGGCGCCGTTGCGGGGGTCGTGTGCTTCTTGGCCATCGGACTCAAGGTTCGCTACAACTACGACGACAGTCTCGACGTCGTCGGGATCCACATGTTCGGCGGGATCGTCGGCGGGGTCTTGATCGGCTTCTTCGCTGAGGCTGCTGCGGTGGAAGGCGCCGACTTCATAGACGGGATCTTCTACGGCGGGGGAGAACTGCTGTTGAACCAGGTCGTCTCGATCGTGGCGGTTATGGCCTACAGCTTCGTGCTCACCTTGATCATCGCCAAGATCCTCAACGCCGCGATGGGACTGCGTGCCACTGACGACGAGGAGACTCTCGGACTCGATCAAGCACTGCACGCGGAAACGGCTTACAACTCCTAGACGCGGCACCGCCGATTCGGGCTCGCGTATCCAACGGCGCCGAGGTCGGGGTCGAGAGCGACGCGGTACCGCCGATTCGGGCTCGCGTATCCAACGGCACTGCGGTGGGGTAGATTTCGAGCATGGCTGACGAACAGCTCCAACGCTTCCGTTCCAGCATCGACAACATCGATGCAGCGCTGATTCTGTTGTTGGCGGAGCGTTTCAAGATCACCGAGGACGTCGGCAAGTACAAGGCGCAGCAGGGACTCCCAGCCGCAGACCCCGAGCGAGAGAAGCAGCAGATCGCGCGGCTTCGGGAGCTCTCGTCGGTGGCCAACCTGGATCCGACTTTCAGCGAGGCGTTCCTGCGTCTGGTGATCGACGAGGTGATCCGTCGCCACGAGCGCACCGCCGAACAGCCCTGACAGCCACCGACGCCCATTCGAGCGGAGTTCGTCTAGACGGGATAGTCGGCGGACCAGGGGACCGATAACCGGCGATGGGCAATCCGCCAGCCGTCGGGGGTGGGCACGAACCGGTCGTGGTAGTGGATGTGCATCACATGGTCGATGCGCTCATCGCCGTCTACTCGGAGATGATGGGCCTCGCAGTAGGTCACACCCTCGATCTCAGCGTCGTCGGTCACCGAAAACAGTTGCTGGCCCAATATGTGGCTCGTGGTCTCATAGCGGAGCAGTCCCGCCATGGCGTCGGCGATCTCTGCCAGACCCGACCTCTGGCCGCGGCCCGTGTCGAGCAGGGCGTCTGCGGTGAACACCTCATCGAAGCGAGCGAAGTCGCGCTGATCGACGATGAGGGCGTACAGGGCAGTGAGATCAGCCAGTTCTGCCCGATCATGGAGGTTAGTGAGGCGCGCCATGCTGCTACGATCCCACCTTCGGCCAGCCTGCGGGGTGATCTGTGCAAACTTCAGCGGAGTCGCGTGCAGCGGACCAAGCGCATCACAAAGGCCCTCCGGACGCTGCGGATCGCTGGGGTCCGGAGGCAGACCCGCGAGTCGATCGTCTTGCCCGGATGCTGCGTGATGCTTTCGTCGAGTACCACGAGCGCTACTTGGAACTCACCCACAAGGCTTCGCGCTGTTTCTTGGAGCGCGACTGGGCCGGGCATCAACAGGACACAAAAGACCGCCTGAACTTGCATAAACGCCTTGTCTTCAACGTCGTCGACGCGGCTCGGCTCGTGTTGTCGGAGAACGATCCCGAAGCTCGCACAGTGTGGATAGGCGCCAGGCGCCGCTACGTGGACCTGGTCTCGGAGCGTATGGACCTTGAGCTGGCCGAGACGTTCTACAACTCCGTCACCCGGCGCCTGTTCCATATCATCGGGATCGATGAAGATCTGGAGTTTCTGTGGCTTGGTCCCACCAAGTTGCCCGCAGACGACGGCACCCGTGGCGAATACCGACAGTTCCCGGTTGAGAGCACAGTCACCGACTGTCTTCGGGAGATATTCGAGCACTCGCCGCTGGCCTCGAGCTTCGCAGACATCGACGGCGATGCCTCCAAGGTCGCCGGGCGGGTAAGCACCCTGCTAGAAGAGATCTGGGACGGCCATCTTGATGCGATCGACATACTGCGACCGATCTTCTACCGCAACAAGGGCGCCTATCTCGTCGGGCGGCTCCGCTGGTTGAACCGGCTGGCCCCCATAGTCATCGCCCTGGTCCATTCCGAGAAGGGCGTTCAGGTGGACGCGGTGCTGCTCACAGAGACCGACGCCAGCCGTCTCTTCGGCTACACGCGATCCTATTTCCATGTCCTGTGCCGGCGCCCGGCAGCGGTGGTCGGCTTCTTGAAGTCACTGCTGCCGGTGAAACCCGTGGCCGAGCTGTACACGTCCATCGGCTACAACCAGCACGGCAAGACCAACCTGTTCCGAGCGCTCTACCGCCATATGGAACACTCCAACACCCGCTTCGAAAGAGCGCGGGGAGCCCGCGGCATGGTGATGGCGGTGTTCACGCTGCCGTCTTTCGACGTGGTGTTCAAGCTCATCAAGGACCGCTTCGCGCCGACCAAACGGACCACCCCCGAAGATGTGAAACGGCGCTACAAGCTGGTGTTCGGCCACGATCGAGTCGGCCGGCTCGTCGATGCCCAGGAGTTCACGAACTTGAGCTTCAACCGCGACCGTTTCGACGAGGAACTGATCGACGAACTGCGCAACGACTGTGCCCGGACGGTAACGATCACCAACGACGAGGTGGTGCTGCACCACGCCTACACCGAGCGGCGGCTCTACCCTCTCGACCTGTACCTGCGGGAGATGTCAGCGGAACGGGCGCGTGCTGCTGCTATCGACTACGGCTGCGCGATCAAGGACCTCGCCGCGGCCAACATCTTTCCGGGCGATCTGTTTCCCAAGAACTTCGGGGTCACGCGGCACGGCGTGGTGGTGTTCTACGACTATGACGAATTGGCGCTATTGGGCGACATCAACTTCCGGAAGATGCCGGTGAGCCAGAACTACGACGATGAAATGTCGGATCAACCATGGTTCCCGGTTGAGTCCAACGATGTGTTCCCCGAGGAGTTCCGCACCTATCTGCGTTCGCCACGGGTGATCGGCGAGGTGATGGAAATGCGTCACTCTGACATTTGCTCTGTTGAGTTCTGGAAATCGATGCAGGAATTGCACCATGCCGGCGAGCTTCCCGATTTCTTCCCGTACCCCCAAGAACTGCGCTTCGAGGAGGGCTGATATGCCCTGGGCAGTCTGCAAGGAAGCGTTGCGGTCGTGACCGGTGCTGGTTCGGGTATCGGACGAGCGATGGTCGAGCACTACGCCGGCGTGGGAATGAGAGTTGTTCGCAATGACCAAACGACTCAGCCCAACGACGGGAGCCCCATAAGCGGGCTCGGCGCGTCAACCTAGCGTTCGCTCAAAGGCACGAAGTCGCGCATCTCGGGGCCTGTGTAGAGCTGGCGCGGCCGGGCGATGCGGGACCCCTGCTCCATCATCTCGTTCCAATGCGCCAGCCAGCCAGGTGTCCGCCCGATGGCGAACAGCACCGTGAACATCTCGGTCGGAAAGCCCATCGACTGGTAGATCAGCCCCGAATAGAAGTCGACGTTGGGGTAGAGCCGGCGGTCGATGAAGTACGAGTCATTGGTCGCGATCTCCTCGATCTTCAAGGCGAGATCGAGCCGCGGGTTCTTGCCGGTGACCTCGAACACGTCATAGGCGGACTTCTTGATGATCTTGGCCCGAGGGTCGTAGTTCTTGTAGACCCGGTGGCCGAACCCCATCAAACGGTTCTCGCCTGACTTCACGGTCTTCATGAACGAGTCGACGTCGCTGTAGTCGCCGATCTCGTCGAGCATGTTGATCACGGCCTCGTTGGCGCCCCCGTGGCGCGGGCCGTAGAGAGCAGCGCAGGCTGCTGCAACAGAGGTGTAGGGGTCGGCATGGGATGAACCGACGACACGGGCCGCGGTGGTCGAACAGTTCTGTTCGTGGTCCGCGTGCAGAATCAACAAGATCTCCATGGCCTTGCCGAGCACCGGGTGTATCTCATACTCCCCGCCCATCCGGTACATCATGTTGAGGAAATTCTCGGGATATCCGAGCAGGTTGTCGGGGAAGACATAGGGCTGACCCTGAGAATGGCGGTAAGCCGCTGCTGCCAGCGTCGGCATCTTCGCAATCAAGCGGACGATCTGCTCCATGCGGATTTTGGGGTTCTCGATTTCCTTCGCCTCGGGATAGAAGGTCGAGAGGGCGGCGACACCGGAGGTGAGCAGGCCCATCGGGTGGGCGTCGTAATGGAAGGCGTCGTAGATCCGCTTGCGGAAGTTGTCATGCACGAACGTGTGATGCGTGATCTCGTACACCCATTCGTCGTGTTGGGCCCGAGTGGGCAGTTCGCCGTGCACGAGCAGGTAGGCGACCTCAAGGAAAGAACTCTGCTCGGCCAGCTGTTCGATCGGGTAGCCCCGATAGCGAAGAACGCCGTTGTCGCCGTCGAGTTCGGTGATAGAGCTCGTGGTTGCGGCCGTGGTGGCCAGTCCCGGGTCGCAGAACCACACTCCCGGCAGGAAGCGACGCCACTCAGCGGCGTCGATCCCCCCATTCTCGATCGGGATTTCGATCGAAGTCCCGCTTCGATTGTCTGTGATGGTGATGCTCTCAGGCACTCGCTGCTCCTCGGGGCGTCCCGATCTAGAGGTGGAAACCCGAATCTGAATCTAGACGGAGATTGCCCGGACCTGCACATCGGGACAACATTGGAGTTGGTTGAACGCAGCTACAGAGGCGTGTTGTCGTGGCGACGGCGGGGCAGGCGTTCTCGCTTGCCGGCAAGCATCTCAAAGGCGGCGCACACCCGCTGACGGGTCTCCGCTGGGTCGATCACCGCATCAATCGTGCCGCGCTCGGCGGCGATGTACGGGTTGAGCAGCCGTTCCTCGTAGGCAGATTCAAGCTCGGCCCGCTCCTCGGCGCTCCGCTGCCGGTGCAGAATCTCAACCGCCCCTTTGGCCCCCATCACAGCAATTTCCGCCGAAGGCCACGCCAGAGCGATGTCGTTGCCCATGGTCTTGGAGTCCATGACGATATAGGCGCCGCCGTAGGACTTGCGGGTGGTGACGTTGACCCGGCCGACCGTGGCTCGGGCGTAAGCGAAAGCCAGTTGTGCCCCGTAGCGGATCATTCCCCGCCATTCGAGATCCTTCCCCGGGTAGAACCCTGAAGTGTCGACAAAGGTCAGCAGGGGCAGGTTGAAGGCGTCGCAGAAGGCAACGAACCTGGCCCCTTTGCGAGAAGCGGTGATGTCCAGAGTGCCGGCGATGCTCTGTGGTTGGTTTGCGACCACGCCGATCGGTCGGCCGCCCATTGACGCGAAGCCGGTCACCAGATTCGGGGCCCAAAGGGCGTGCAGCTCAAGGAGGTCGCCATCATCGATGACCGAACGGATGATCTCGCGGCAGTCGTAGGAACCGTTCACCGAAGGTGGCAGCACCTCGTAGGCTTCGGGCGTCGGGCGAGAAACAGGATCCGAACACGCCTGAACCGGCGGTATCGCATCGGTGTGGTCGGGCAGGAACCTGAGAACGTCGGCCATGATCGACTCGGCTTCGGCCACGTCAGCGGCTACAGACGAAGCTACGCCGGAGATCCTCTCATGAACGTCGGGTCCGCCCAGTTCAGCACCGTCGACGGGGACTCCAGTGAACTGCTTCACCATCGCCGGCCCTGAGACAAAGGCGTAAGAGTCGCTGACCATTACGACAATGTCCGCGAGCCCGAGCATCAGCGCCGGTCCGGAAACGGCCGGGCCGCTGACGATCACCATTGTCGGTACCACCCCGGAACAACGCGTGAGCTCGTGGGCGGCGCCTCCCCATCCGTCGAGCGCGGCCACGCCGTGTTGCAGATTGGCGCCGCTCGACGCCAGTCGGATCAACAAGGGCAGGCGCTGCTCACGGCTGTAGCGGGCGGCCGCGGCAATCGAATGCCCATCGGAGGGAGACAGCGCTCCGGCGAGATCCTCTCCTTGGGCATCGACCTCGACGACACGACGTCCAGCGAAGGAGATCGAGCGCACTCGCACGAAACCCTGGGCCCGCGCCCGGATATCGACTGCGCGGTCCGCGGGGTTGCTCATGCTATGTCCGCTCCGGTACGCGGCGCAGGAGTCAAACCGCCTTGGTCGGCGCCGTTGGCTGCGACAACCGTTCGGATGAGTTCGGCGACAGCTCGGGTCGGGGCCGAAGGAGCGAAACGTCGCCGCACCGCCAATCCGACTTCGCGTCGCGAGAAACCGTCGACTGGGACTCTGCGAAAATCGCCCTCCAACCATTCGGGCGCAGCGCTGGCCGGCACCAGGGCAGGAGCGAAACCTTGAAAGGCCAGCGACGAGAGGAGCCGCAGCCCGTCTACTTCGGCCCGAATCGAGAGTTTGATCCGCGCCTGGCGGGCGTCGGAGTCGATCTCGTCGCGAAACGCAGTTCCCTTGGGTGGCAGCAAGATCTCATGATCGGCCAAGTCGGTGATATCTACTCGCTGGTAGTCGGCCAGCGGATGGCTGAGAGGCGCGACGATGATTCGATCCTCAAGAAACAGGGGCTCAGTGTCGATATCGGGATCAACGACCGGGAAGTTGACCACTGCGACGTCAAGCCGGTCGCTCAACAATTGCGGTATCAACGTGGTGGTTGTCGCTTCCATGATCTGCAGATTGACACGAGGGTGCTTCTGGGTCAGGGAGTCCAACAGTGCGGGCACCAGCCAGCGAGCCGTCGTTCCTATCACACCGGCTCGTACCGAACCGCTCAACTCGTCGCGCAAGGCTACCAGGTCGTCTTCGATGGCCCGAAGTTCGGCGATCATCCGACGGGCGCGACCGGCTACGACCGCGCCTTCGGTGGTCAATTCGCTGCGCTCCCGATCGATGAGTATCGCCCCGACCTCGCGTTCAAGCCGCGCAACATGAGTCGAGATGTTGGACTGGACGGTGTGAAGGGCGCGGGCCGCAGCAGAAAAGGAGTGGTGTTCGGCAACAGCGAGGAGCGCGTGGAGCTGACGGAGGTCCATCGCCGATAATGATGCCAGATATTGACCGGTGAGCGGCTGTCTCACTTGAGTGGGTGTTCTGTTGAGTGGCTGCCCTGTTGGGCGGTTAGCCTTTCGCCGTGAGCGCAGCAGCCTTCTTCGACCTTGACCGGACCCTGCTTCCCCGGGCTTCGGGGCCGGCGTTGTCCCAGGCCTTCCGCGAGGTCGGGGTCCTGTCGGGTACCCGGATTCCCGGCGAGGAATTGATGGAGGGGTTGATGTTCGGCATATTCGACCTCATCGGCGAAACCAAACCATCCATGCTGTTGGCCAAACAGGGTGTGCGCTTCTCGAAGGGTTGGAACGCCGAACTGGTGGCCGAGGCAGGCAAGATCGCAGCTTCACGGCTGGTGGACGACGTTCTCCCTTACGCCCGCACCGAAATGGAGAAGCACAGACGCGAGGGCCGGGATCTCGTCATCGCCACGACCAGTCCCGACTACCTCGTCCGTCCGTTGGCTGAGGCTCTCGGCTTCGACGACATCGTCGCCACCCGCTACGCCTCCACCGACGGCGTGTTCGATGGATCGGTGGACGGTCACTATGTGTGGGGCAAGGGCAAACTGACAGCGGTCCGAGAGTGGGTTGAGGCCAACGGCGTCGACATGGCCGAAAGCTACGCGTATTCCGACAGCTGGTACGACTTGCCGTTGCTCAAAGCAGTCGGACACCCTGTCGCGGTCAACCCCGATCCCAGGCTGGCTGTGGCCGCAACAGCCCGACGCTGGCCGGTGCGCTATTTCGACTCTCCAGAGGGCGTCCCACAATTCGCCGGAGTCGAACCTCTGCGGGCCCTGTCGATGCTGGCACGACCCGAACTGGTGCCCTATGCCAGATTCGATTTCGCAGGGCTCAAGCATGTCCCCGAGCAGGGGCCGGCGATCATTGCCGCCAATCATCGCAGCTATTTCGATGTGTATGCGCTGGCAGCGATATTGTCGAAGAGGGGTCGTCTGGCTCGTTTCATCTCCAAACGAGAGATATTCGATGCGCCCCTGGTCGGTTCGATAGTCACGGCTATGGGAGCGATACCCGTCGACCGCGGCAGCGGGTCGGACGCTCCGCTGGTGGCAGCCGCCGAGGCGCTGGACGCGGGTGAAGTGGTCGTCATCCTGCCCCAGGGGACCATCCCCCGAGGTCGGGCATTCTTCAATCCGCAGATGACCGGCCGGCCAGGCGCCGTCCGACTGCAGCGCATGACGGGCGCTCCGATAGTGCCGGTCTCGTTGTGGGGCACCGAGAACGTGTGGCCGCGTTCAGCTCGTGTCCCCAACATGGCCAATATCGTCCACCCCCCGAAAGTCCGTGCGAGGGTCGGCGAGGCGCTCCGGCTTCCCGATGGCATCAGCTCAGAGGACGGCATGGAATTGGTGATGTCGTCGATCTTCGACCTGCATCCCCCGCAGGGCAAGGTCGCCCATGTTCCGACCCCTGAAGAGTTGGCCCGCACGTTCCCCCCGAACAGCAGTGACGACCCCTCAAACAGCAGTGAAGACCCCTCAAGCAGCAGCGAAAGCGACGAATCCGCATCCGGGTCATGACCGACACCCTCGGCGTACACATCAGCGAATCGCACATCACCGCAGTTCGATTCGACGCTTCATCGCCTGACCCTCCCCGGGTGCTGGTGCTCGGCGATTCTGGTGTTGCTGCAGCGGCTGTTGTGGCCCGAGGCGAGGACGGTTCGGTGCTGGTAGGCGACGAGGCGGCGTCGGTCACACACGGGCCTCGCGTCACGGATCCCCTGCAACGGGCGCTGAGCGGCAAGACCGGCGCGCTCGCCGCGGTCCTGGATTTTGCGATTCGCGGGGCTGTCGCAGTCGACGCAAAGACGCCGCTTCGCTTGGCGGTGATAGTCGACGACGAATCACAGGCCTCAGCGCGGGATCGAATTGTGCAGGCGGGAGTGGCTGCGGGGATGGCGGACACGATTGTGGTGCCGCGTTCGGCAGCAGCAGCACAGCCCACGCCGGTCGCGGGTGTGGCGGCACTGGCGGCAGGAGCGGCGCGAGCCGGGAGCCTGTCCTCGGCGCGTTTCGTGACCCGTGAGGACCTCGGCCAGCCGATCACCTCAAGAACGCCGGTCGTGGCCGTGCCCGAGGCGCCGCGGTCCGAGCCGGTGTCGGTGTTCGACGATGAGTCGCCGGCCGACCCCGCGCGGCCCAGCCTCGAACGGCTGTCGTCCGTCGATCCCCGGGAGTTCACCGCGGCACAGGCCGTGGGGCCGGTCGGCCCGCCTGCTGCGACCGCGGGGTCAAAGACGCGGCCTCGCAGCGGGGCTTCGCAGGCCGTGATCACCTTGGCATTGGTCGTTCTCGTGGGCGTCGTCGGCGGGCTGATCATCTTCCTAGTCGGCGACGACTCGGCCGATATCGCTACGACTGAGTCCGTTGTCACTGAAGACACGGCTGTTGCTGAAGACACGACGCCGGTCGACACAGAGCCTCCTGCAACTGACACCTCCGCAGCCGCCGCCTCGACCACCGCTGTCACAAGTGCTCGACCGGAGACTGAGGCTCGCGACACTGCCTCGACTGCCTCGACTGCATCGACCACCACCAGTAGCAACAGCACAACTTCGACGACAGCGATCACCGCTCCGGTCGGGGTGGGCACTCCGGGCCCGGTCACCCTCGTTGAAACCGGACTGCAGTTCGATACCGGCAGCGTGGTCCTCTTCGACCAGCCCATGGCCGCGGTTCTCGCTGAAGTCAGGTCCGTCCTCGGCGCTCCCGACAGCGCCACGAATTTCCAGACGACGGATGCTTGCACCGAAGCGGCGCGCTCTGTCCGCTGGGGCCAATTGGAGTTGGTGTTCCTGCAGGATCCTCCGGTTGCGATTCCAGCCGACTCACAAGACGGGTCCGGCGCCGGGAGAGCCGATGGCGCCGAGTTGATCCCGGCGTCCACTGGCACTTTCGGGCAGTGGCACGCCACGGGCCACATCGACCCGACCGGGCTGGTAACCAAGGACGGTCTCGGCGTTTCGGCCACGGTCGGCTTCATGGAGGCGGTCTACGGCGCCTCCTTTGAAGTGGTTCAGCCAATGGAAGGCGAGGAGATCGGCCTCTTTTCGGTTGCGAATCCCGCCTCCGGTGGAGTGATCAACGGCACGACTTCGGATGTGACGCCCGACGGTCGCGTCCTCAACATGTGGGCTGGAGACGCCTGCGTGCGCATCTTCGTCTAGCCGGTTCGCTGCTGTTGGTTCGGGTTGCGGTTCGGGTTGCTTCGCCCAAGCCTGCTCAGGCGGTTTGCTGAAGCGATGGTTTGCTCAGGCGATGGTCTGGCGGATGACGTTGAGAGCACTGCCGGCTTTGAACCACTCGACTTGATCGGCCGAGAAGGTGTGGTTGGCGCCGAAAGACCAGGCGTCGCCCTCGGGGGTCGTCACCTCCACAGTCACTTGCGCATCGGGGGCCAACCTGGACAGATCCCGCACCGAGATACGGTCGTCCTCGCCGATGCGGTCGTAGTCCGCGCGATCAGCGAAGGTCAAAGGCAGCATTCCTTGTTTCTTGAGGTTGGTCTCATGGATGCGGGCGAAACTGCGGGCGATCGCCACCACCCCGTTGCGGAAGCGGGGTTCCATGGCCGCGTGCTCCCGACTTGATCCCTCGCCCATATTCTCGTCGCCGATCACCACCCATCGGACGCCCGCTTCGTGACAGTCCTTGGCGATTTCGGGGAAAGCCTTTACCGAACCGTCGAGTTGGCTTTTTCCGTGCCCGACTTCATATCCGTCGAAGGCGTTGACAGCCCCGGCGAAAAGGTTGCCGGAAATGTTCTCCAGATGGCCGCGGTACTTCAGCCACGGCCCCGCCATTGAAATGTGGTCGGTTGTGAACTTGCCCTTGGCTTTGACCAGCACCGGGAGATCTTCATAGTCGTTGCCGTCCCATGGAGCGAAGGCTTCGAGGAGTTGAAGCCGATCTGATGTGGGCGACACCGCCACGACGACATCGGATCTGTCCGCGGGTGGGGCAACGAATTTGTTGTCACCGGGGTCGAAGCCGGCTTCGGGCAGTTCGAGGCCGATCGGCGTCTCCAGGGAGACTTCTTCGCCGGCGTCGTTGGTGATCGTGTCACCGGTCGGATCGAAGTCGAGCGTCCCGGCGAGCGCCAAGGCGATCACCGTCTCTGGCGATGTCACAAAAGCCAGTGTCTGCGCGTCACCATCGTTGCGCTTGGGGAAGTTGCGGTTGTAGGAGGTCACGATCACGTTGGGAACACCCCGCTGATGGCCCGACTCGGTGGAGCGGTCCCACTGGCCGATGCAGGGGCCGCAGGCGTTGGCCAGCACGGTCGCGCCCAGCGCTTCGAAGTCCGCGAGCAGACCGTCGCGCATGATCGTGGCCCGGATCTGTTCGGAGCCGGGGGTGACCAGCAGACGTGTCCTGGCCCTGAGCCCCTTCGCTGCTGCGGCACGAGCGATCGAAGCCGCACGGGTGATGTCCTCGTAAGAGGAGTTGGTGCAACTGCCGATCAACGCAGCGCTGATCTCAAGGGGCCAGCCGTTGGCTTCGGCTTCCTCTCCGAGTTCGGCCACTTCGCGGGCAAGGTCCGGGGTATGGGGGCCGTTGATGTGCGCTGTGAGCTTGTCGAGGTCGATCTCGATCACCCGGTCATAGAAGTCGGCAGGGTTGTCGAGCACCTCGTCGTCAGAACGAAGGTGATGTGCCACCGCGTCAGCGGCATCGGCGATCTCTTCGCGCCCTGTGCTCTTCAGGTAGCGGGCGACGGCGTCGTCGTAGGCGAACACGGAGGTGGTGGCGCCGATTTCGGCGCCCATGTTGCAGATCGTGGCTTTGCCTGTACAGCTCAACGATGCGGCGCCCTCGCCGAAGTACTCGACGATCGCGCCGGTCCCGCCTTTGACGGTCAGAATCTCGGCCACCTTCAGGATCACGTCTTTGGGAGCGGCCCAGCCGTTGAGGGAACCGGTCAGCTTGACGCCGATGAGCATCGGCCATTTGCTGTTCCACGGAGAGCCGGTCATCACATCAACGGCGTCGGCCCCGCCGACGCCCACCGCCAGCATGCCGATGCCTCCGGCGTTGGGGGTGTGGCTGTCGGTGCCGATGATCATGCCGCCGGGGAAGGCGTACTGTTCGAGCACGACCTGATGGATTATCCCCGAACCGGGCTTCCAGAACCCTCCGCCGTACTTGGCCGACACGGATTCCAGAAAGTCGTAGACCTCTTTGTTGGCGTCGACCGCGGCGAGGAGGTCTGTCTTGCCGTCCTCGCGGGCTTGGATGAGATGGTCGCAGTGGGTGGTGGTCGGCACCGCGACCTCATCAAGCCCCGTGGTCATGAACTGGAGCCATGCCATCTGCGCGGTGGCGTCCTGCATCGCCACTCGGTCGGGTCGGTAGTCGACGTAGGACTCGCCTCGCTCGAGTTCTTGATCAGCACGGTCGAGGTGGTTGGCCAAGATCTTCTCGGCGAGGGTCAACGGCCTCCCGAATCGTTCGCGGGCTTCGCCGATGCGCTGGCCGAGTGTGGCGTACACCCTGTCGACAAGTTCGATTGGCGTGCTTGCTGCAACCGGCATGAGCGGACCTGTTCTGTTGGTGGACTCTTGTCTCCACCATACAAGTCCCCCGAAATCCCAAAACGCGCCACGAGACCGAAGTTCTTTCGCTTTTGCCCCGACTGTGGGCGGCCGAAGCGGAGGGGGGAGCGCTTCGACCGCCCACAGGGTGGAGGGGATCTGTGTTGTCGGTCTGGAGTGCGGGAACTGTTTCGGGGAGGGGTCTACTCGATGTTCGCCTTGAACCATTTCGGGGGTTGCGCGACCAGGCCCTCGTCGGTGGCGGCGGGTTCGAAGCCGGTCACATGGGCCAACACGTAGTCGCTGCCCACGGCCAGGGTGATCGAGGCGCTGTCGGAGCCGATACCGAACACTTCGGAGGGGCTTCGCAGATTCCATGACCTGCCGTCGCGGGACCAGCCGATCAGCTGAACTCCTTGGGTTGGATCGGTTGCTTCGCCAGCGGAGCCGTGGGCGATCGCCGCCATCGCTGAGGGACCCGTCTGCAGGGACCAGAGGCTCTGTGCCGGGATCGTGATCGCGTCGGCTGCCCCATCGGCGAGTCGGGCAAGCGATTGAACGGTCAGACCTTGGTCGGAACTGCTGACGAACCAGTCGTCGGTTCGGAACGCCATCATCTCCCTGCCGTCGCCCGAAAGCGAGTAGATCGAAGTCTCAGTCCACTCGAACCCGTCGTCTGAGGCGATCAGCAGCTCATCGGTTGGTGTTGTCATGGCGATGTAGAAGCCCGAAGAATCGCTGTCGGCGGTGGTGTGCCAACTCTCGTATGCGGCCGAGAGAGTTGCGGGTCCTCCGTCGCTCACAAAAATCTGAATCTGATCAGCTGCTGCCCGGTAGCCGGCGATTGCGTCCAGTTCTTGTTCGCTGAGCTCGAACTTGTACGGAGTGGTGTCGGCGGAGGGGTCTTGGTCGCCGCACAGGTCGAATGTCTGAGCATCGGGTGTGTCGGCGACGAAACAGAGTGTGGTCCCCTGAATCTCCCAGCCTCCAACCTCCGCATCGGCCGGCAGAAGGCCTTGTCGGGAGATCAACTCCAGCACCTCGCGGCTCTGGCCCGCGCGATCGATCGCCCCCTTGAAGATGAACAGCAGTTTCTCGCCTGAGGCGAGAGCCTTTATCAGGGTCGGTGATCGACCCGTGACCGCAGAGAGGTCCACCTCAGACCAACTGGCGCCCTCGTCGTCGGAGAAGAAGCTCCGATCCCGCTCGTCCCAGCCCGAAGTCGTTATCAGCCATCGAGGGCCCGAGAGGTCGACAATGTCGGGTGAAGCGCCGTCGGGAAGCGATATTCGAGTCCAGTCCTCGCCGTCGCCGCTGATCACAAGGCTGACGCCGTTCTCGTCATAGGCCTGAGCCGCGACGCGTCCGTCCCCGACGCTGTGCGGCCATTCCACGGCGTCGAAGTCGCCGCCGAACAATTCGGCTGGATCGTATTCGTCGAAGGCCAGAGGCGGTAGTTCGTCCTGGCTCGCGTCTTGGTTCGCGTTCGGGTTGGCGCTGGGATCGGCGGCCGATGCCGTCCCGGAGTCTGGGTCCGCGGCAGTCGTAGCGATGGCGGGATCTGTAGTGACGATTTCTTTGCTGTCGTCGTCAGCGAACGCGTTGTATGCGACGAGTCCGCCAGCCAGCAGAGTTATCGAAGCCGCGATGCTGACCATCGTTCGTTGAACGCCTCTGGCTCGGGCCTGGGCTTGGGCGCGTTCGGCGATCAGCGATACGGGTGGCGTTGTGACAGGTGCGTCGACCCGAGCGATGATTGCCGAGCTGATCGCAGACCCGAGCGCCTCGTCGGTATCGGTTCGCTCTTGTGCGGTCGCCGGTTCTGCGGTTGTCAATTCTTCGTTCATTGTTCAAGGGCCTTTCGCAGTCTCGTCAGCCCCCTCGAGGTCGTGCTCTTCACGGTTCCAGGGCGTATGCCCAATGCGTCGGCGATCTGCCTTTCGGACATGTCTGCATAAAAGCGCAGCACCAGAACTGTTTTTTGTTTTGCGGGCAGTTGATCGAGGGCATCGATCAGATAGTCCCGTTCGGTGGCGTCAGCTTCAGCGGCCCGTGTCAACCCGAGCCTTCGGCTTACTTCGCGTTTGCGGAGCTCGCTGCGAGCGCCGTTGACAACACTGACGCGCAGATAGCCGCCAGGCTCATGGAGACGGTTCCAACGCTCGAAGACCTTGGCGAAGGCATCCTGCACGATTTCCTCTGCGCGCTCGGATGAGTCCACGAGTCCCCGGGCAAGTTTGACCATCGGCACATATTCGGACCGGTAGAGATCGTCGAACTTGCCGACAACGAATTCGTCGACCGGCTCTACCGCCTCAATCGAGAATGCTGGACCGCTGCTTGGGTCGCTGTTCGACATAGCTGCCACCGTCTCCATTACACCCCAACGACGCCCGACCCAGCGGTTTGGTTCCCTCCAATTTCACTTGGTGTTGGAC
>JAPOYA010000054.1 GCA_026706815.1 Acidimicrobiaceae bacterium
CATGAATCCCCTGAAACCGTTGCCGAGGTCGTGCAGCGAACAGTCCATGCGAGCCGGGCAGGGGAGTGAGAGCGGCTGCGGGGCACCGTCCTCAGGGTGTCACACCCCGTTTGTACTGTCTGTTATCGTACGCTGCACATTGGACCGGAATGATCTGGTGATCTGAGGGGGAGGTGATCACGGTGGCTCTAACGGAGACGATCGAAGGCGCAGAGACCGCGTCGCCCGACGCTTCTGTGGCCCGACCCGTCGCGATCCGCCAGCGTCCGAGCCATCTCGCTCCACTGGTCTACCGACATCCATCACACGCCGCGCTGCCGCATGTTGTGAGCTTCTCGGGCGGCCGATCAAGCGCGGCTCTGCTGTTCATGGCAGCCGAAGAGGGATTGCTCGATGCGAGTCGCGGCGACCTCGTGCTATTCGCGAACACGTCAGCGGAACATCCTGGGACATATGAGTTCGCTGCCGAATGCAAACGGCGCATCGAATCAGACTTCGGCCTGCCGTTCTTCTGGTTTGAGTTCACGACCGTAGAGGACGCCTGGCGAGGTGAATATTGGCGAAAACTCAGCTATCGGTTGGTTCAGCCCGTTCCCATTGAGCAGGACGCGGATGGCTACCGGTCCTCTGGCGAACTCTTTGAGGACTTGGTTAACTTGCAGGGGATGCTGCCGAACGTTCATAGCCGCACTTGTACCGCCAAACTGAAGTTGTACCCCTCCCATCTGCTTCTCGGCGAGTGGCTTGGTGGGACTGACGGTCCCGCTCACGCTGGCCATTATTGGGACACGGACCATGAAGGTCGGGGGGGGGGGGGGGCTTAATCAGCCCTGGGAGGGTTGCTGATCGCTACGAACAGACAAATGGCACCGCGGCGCGCGAAGCGGTCGTGCGCAGGGCGCAGCATCTAGCCACCCGTCCGTCGGCGAGGCCGAAACAGCACTGGCAGGAGTACACCGACGCGTCCGTACGGGCATCGGAGGTTGGGGCGACTCCCGCTTTGATGCGCGGTCGCGACGCAGCACTCCACGTCAGGTTGTTGGGCCTTCGTGCAGACGAGGACCGCAGAGTCTCCAGGGTTTTGTCACGTTCGCTGTTTGCCGAAGGCGCCACCACGGCAAAATGCACCGTCAAGACCCAGCCGCCTGGGGAACGGCCGTACTTCCCGCTCCATGAAGCGGGTTTCGTAGACGCAGATGTTCGCAGTTTCTGGCAACGACGCGACTTCGACCTTGATATTCCGCCAGCGGCCGGGAACTGCGTGTTCTGCTTCATGAAGGGGACTCGCCAGCTTGTTGAACTGGGCAGTAGCAGCGACCCCCGACGCTGCCCGGACACCCCGTCGGACATCGGCTGGTGGGCGGATTTTGAAGATCGCCATGTACGGCTGGTGCCTAAGCGCGACGGTGCTGGAACCTCGCGTTTCGGGTTCTTTGGAGTCAACGCCAAGCCCTTCAGCGACCTCGCAGATGGGCTGATGGACAAGGAGGACAGATATGCGACCGGTACGCCAGCCTGTGATTGCACCGATTGACCGTCGGCTTGGTTATGGCTGCTAAGCGGCGACGCCGTGGAGTCGGGCGGTTTCGCAGTTCTGATGCAGATTTGTATTTTGCGCCGACGCATTCCCCGCACGGTTTCACGCATCCCGCGCTGTCTCATTTCGACGGCGATGCCGAGCCGGTGATCCGCGAACTGCTGCAGAACAGCGTGGATGCGGCTGGCAAGGCCGGTCGCCCCTGTGAAGTGAGGTTTGAGATTCGCGACATCGACAATGAAGAACTGCCGGGCTTTGAGACCTATCGCCGCACCTTCAAGTTGGCTGTCTCCCAGAGGGAGCAAGAAAGGAAGGGAGTGCCGCCGACCCACGATGAGAAGACCATCGTTGATCGCATCAACCGTCACTTGATCACTCCCCGCATTCCAGTGCTGACCTGCGTCGACAACGGCACGGGCATAACTCCGGCGCGGATGCAGAGCCTGCTCACCAGCGGCAACAGCGACAAAGGCGACGGCGGTGCTGGATCGTACGGCCTCGGTCACCACGCGGCTTTCTCCGCGTCGGATTTGCGTTACGTACTCTACGCCTCACGGTTTCGTTCAAGCGAGGGAAACCTCCAGTCGGTCTCGTCAGGCCATGCCGTGCTTGCCACTCACATCCATCAGCAGAACGGCACGAAACGCATCCACGCTCACGACGGTTTCTGGGTGAACGTCGCCGCCCAACAGCAGCTCTTCGTGGAACCGGGAGAGGCATACCCGCGCAGCGTGCCGCCGATGCTCGCCCTAACCACAGAAGCGATGCCAGACACAGGAATGGTCGTGTGCATCGCTGGGTTCAACGAGTTTCAGCGCGAGGAATCCGATCCGACGTCAACGGACGCGATCGCCTACGTCGCCGCGTCGAACTTCTGCGATGCTGTACAGGCAGGAACCTTGACCGTCTCGGTTTGCGATGCCCGATCCGGTGAAGAGGTGATAGTCGACCCAGCGGGCCTCGAACGTATCCTGAGGCCTCGACGAGAAGAGCGCCGAGCACCGAAGCAAGGACAGATTCAGGGATCGTCCGCCTACGCCGCGCACGAGACGTTCACAAGAGGCAAAGAGATTGCCCACGGAATGGGAACCGGTGTCAATGTCGCGATTCGCGAAATTGAGGGCAACGCGCGTTCTCGTGTCCACCTGTACCGCAAGGGAATGTGGATCACCTCAAATGCAGAGAATCTGCGCCACAACGACTTCGGTGACTATATGCCCTTTGACGCTGTGGTGTCATTGGCCGCCGGTGACTTGGAGCGGCATGTGCGCTCGGCGGAGGGCCCCGAACACCGTGGAATTGGCTTCAAGCGCTTGGATCCAAAGGAGAAGAGGCGTCTTCGACAGTTGCTGCGTGAACTCAGCGCAGTTATCAAGTCGAACCTGGAAGCAAAAAGCGATAAGGAAGAGTTCCGCCCCGAAGACTTCGCCATAGTGCAAGGCGACGCAGCCCAGACGCTTGAGTCCGTGGGCCGCACACGGCCGGGTCTCGGCGGCACGCGTCAGGGCCGCGGCCAGGGAGGTGTCAGAACTGGCAAGAAGAAGGGCGCTGGTGTTGTGCGCAAAGAAGGCAAGGCCCGGCCTGGCTCTGTTCCCAATTTTGCATGGACGCCTTCCGGTGCGCCGACCAACAAAGGCGTGTTCACGGCGCTGTTCAGTTTGAGAGAGGAGGTATCGGGACTGATCGGCATACGGCTGTCGGTCCCGACCGGATCGGATCAAACCTGCGACTCCCCGCTGCCCCAACGATTCCTCCAGCTCAGGGCTATCCGGCACGGCGGTCGAGAGTTGGCAAGAACAAACTCACCGAACGGGGTCCAGGAATTGACGTTTGTGCCGCCGTCGCAGTGGACAGCCCAAGTGGGACACCTGATGCTTGAGATCGAAGTACCGGGCCAACCCGAAGAATTGGCCGTCGCGCAGTTGGAGGTTGTGCGGCGGCTGGCCTCCAAGGCAACTCCCGAGCACGTCACCGGCAGCGAGTCGACAGCCGGTCTCTTTACTGGATCAGCCTCCGACGCTGAGAGAGGAGCATGAGGAGAGGATGAGCATGGAAAGCACTCGTATACCGCTACTGACCGAGGACGGAACCCGGCTCGATTGGTCCGACGCAACCTATGAGCCGCGGATTGAGCGCAATGGGGCCGAGACCAAGGTCACGGTCAACCATGGACTCAAAGGCGCCATAGCGCTTGCCGATGCCGTTCGGCGAGGCGAATCCGTTTGGCAGACCGAGGTGCGCTGCCCTCGGTTGCTTCACAGTGAGCACTTCACAAGCGGCGACGACCGGCAAGTCGTGGAATGGCACGAAGACGCCGTGGATTGGGAGAAGACGTATCTGTTGCCTGCAATGGCATCGGTCGAGCAGACCCTGACCGCGTCGGACGAACTCCTAGGAGATGCGTGGACAACTGGTGAGGCGATTGAAGTGCCGCAAGGGGCGTTGCTTGCTCAAGCGGATGTGCGTCGTCTGAAGCCGCTCATGCAATCACTGCTTCTGTTCCGCAGGGCCGACGAACTGGACGACGGTCAAATGAGAGTCGTCGAGGACGCCGCATCTGACGCTCCCTGCTTCGTGATTCGCATAGCGGCGAACATCTACGCAGAGACGTGTTGGAACCGGGATCGGCGTGTTGCGGCGCTTGTCGGTGCATTCGCCGCGATGGCACGCAGCGATTCGCGTATGCAGCCTGACGGGGAACTGTGGAACCACCCCGTCGCCAAGGAACTGCGTTCGCGCCTACTTGAATACGGTTCAGCGACTTGGGACGAAGAAGACTTTGACTGCATGTACGCGGCAACGCTCTTCGAGCCGATGGAGATGATAGAGCCTGCTGGTATGGAGGGCGACGACGAGTGATCACTCCCGCTGACCTTGATGGGTTGATCAACAGATCAGCCTTTCGCGACTGGCAAAGCAGCCTTATCTACCAGGGGAAGTACCACAAGAACCGATCGGAGGCTGATCGGGCCGCGGTGCAGATGGACGCCAAGCGGTGTCAGCAGGTTCTTGCTGAGGCAATTGCCGATGGGCCACAAGCGGTTCGAGAGTTCCTCTGCAACATCCCCTCAAATTCGAGGCTGACAGCACTTTTGGACGATCTTCCCGCGTTGCCGCGTCAGCTAACGGAGGCTGAGATGGCGCAGACAACCTTCCATGTGGACCGTGAGGTGTCAGGCGTCTTGGACAACTGGGGCATCACCCCGATGCACGCTGGGGAGTCCAGTTTCTGGTCTTTGTGCCACGCGCGCTGGATCGGCGATGGGATGTTCCCTGATGGCGTTCAAAAGGTCTTCGCCGGCGGCGAGAGGACGACGGCTGACTCTGAGGCGATGGCTCGAATGTTCCTGCGACGAGTTTGCGGTCTTCCGGTGGTACGCGGGAACACTTCAGTAATCACCGACTGCGTTCTCTCGGCCTCTTGGTGGCGATATCGCCTTGCCAAAGAAGTTTCCGCCACTTTGACTGGCGAAGGCGAGACCTTGAGCATCGAGCAGGCACATCGGGTGTTGCAGGGGTCAGTGCTTTGGGAGACGTTCGTGTTGAACATGATCCGCAAACTCGCCTCTCTCAACGCCCCCCGTGCCCGCGCAGCCGTCGTGCTCGCGCTATTCAAGTATTCCGAGCAACACAATGGCCGTACGGTACCGCGAGAAACCGTCAACCACTGCATGCAAAGGGTTGCTCAACTTGGCGACCGGTTCAGTTTTGCGCTCGTTGACTGGACACGACTTGCTGACACCGCCACTTGTGCGGTCGATCCCAGATCCAACGACAGTACTGAGGTGAAGCATGCCGAAAATTTCTGAGTATTTGTTCAATGCGAAGTCGGGGCAAATCCACATCCCCGACTTTCAAAGACCATGGGTATGGAATAAGAAGCAGGTACGAGATCTGTTTATGTCGCTCTATCACAAGTATCCGGTGGGCGAGATGGTGTTTTGGCCCAGCCGAGAGAATGGAGAGCAACTGATTGATGGCCGACAGAGACTCACGGCTCTGTACAGCGTGATTCGTGACCAGAGACCGCCATGGATGAATGAGACTCCCAGCGAGTTCGAGCAACCACTCTGGTTCAACGTTGTTGACGAAGAGTTCGCTTACCTCAGCGGCAAGTTCTCTGGAGATGCGTGTTGGCTTAGAGTCTCGGATGCTTTTGTCGATGCCGATTTCTTGGATCGTTTTGACAGCGAGGCTGCCTCTCGCGCCTCAAGTGGAAGGGTCAGTCACGCGAAAGTCGTGGAGCGCATCGCGCGTTTAATGAATATCAGGGAGGCCAACATAAACAAGGAGGTGTTGCCAGAGAACCTTGAAGTCGATCAGGCTGTAGACGTATTCGAAATATTGAACCGAGCAGGCACGAAAGTTCGTGAGGCTGACCTAGTGGTGGCACGACTCAGTTTGGTGTGGCCAGGAGTGCGCGAGTCGCTTGACAAGGCGATGGGGGGATGGGAGCAGAGCGGTTTTGTCGTGCCGCCGGAGGCCGTGCTCCGCTGTCTTTCCGCGGTCTGCTCCGACACCGTCGGTTATGAAGGTCTATACGGACCAAAGGGAGATCGGGGACCTAGTGAGGAGACACTCATTGACAAGTTTCGGGAACTGGCTGCCGCCACAGATCTTGTGTTAACGAAGCTGCGCGACAGGCTCGGATTGTCGCAGGCGAAGCGCACTGAACTGAATCGTGGCTACGTCCCCGTTGTGTACGCGGCGCAACGGTGTGCAGCGGGGGATCTCCCCCAAATCGACCTTGATACGATGATTGGTTGGTGGCAGCTGAGCAACTTGCACGATCACTGGTCCAGCGATGTCCGAAACCGACTGGGCCATGCGATCACCGTCTTGTGCGACGGCAAGGGTGTGGCTCAACTGGTTGGTCTGCTGGGCAAACCGGGCAGATCGCTCAAGCTGGAACCCGTGGATTTTCGTATGAAACGAAAGCCCGCCAGCGCCCATTACAAATTGCTGCTGGCCATGACCAAGAGGTGCGGGGCCAAGGACCTGCCCAGCGGGGAGTCTCTCTCGTTCGATCACATCGGTGAGAACGTCGAACTTCAGGCGCACCATATCTTTCCGAAGGCATATCTGGCGAACCAGCGTGGTGTGCGCGAGGAAGAGATTGACCAATTGGCCAATATTGCGTTCATCACCAAGACGAAGAACTTGAAGATCGGATCGAAGTCACCAGCCGAGTACTTGGGGGAACTGGCAGACGACAACCTTGAGAACCTGCGATCTCAGTGGATTCCCACCGACAGCGAGCTGTGGCGCCCAAGCGCCTACAGCAAGTTCCTTGAGCAACGCAGCCGGTTACTGGCTGAGCGGGCGAACGAATTCTTGCAAGGGTTGCTGGGCGACGAAGCTTGGCAGGCTGCCAGGGACCACTGAATCTCGGCGACCGGAATCCCTGTCACCTCGATGACAGCGGGCGATCTGCCGCTGAAGGTTTCAGGGAAGCGGATTCGGTCCTCGGGCCGCTACAGTGGTCGGCAGCGTCGTAGTAGTTCTTCTAGAGGGGAAGTCCTGTGATCACACTGACCGATTCCGCCGTGTCGAAAGTCGATGAGCTCCTCACCGCAGAGGGGGAGGACGGGCTGGCCTTGCGTGTGTCCGTGCGCCCGGGCGGCTGCTCCGGGTTCTCCTACGAGATGTATTTCGACAACGAGAAGGCTTCCGACGACACGACGGTCGCCTATGGCCCGGTCGACGTCGTAGTGGATCCGTCGTCCGCCCAGCTTCTCGAGGGCGCCACGCTCGACTACAAAGACGGCCTCACCGATGCCGGTTTCTCCATCGACAACCCCAACGCACAGCGCACCTGCGGCTGCGGTCAGAGCTTCAGCTGACCTGCTGAACACGCGTCAAGTCGAAGCTGCTGCCCAAAGGCGGTCGATGGGCAGAGCGATGATCCGGTCGTCGTCGGTGTAGCGGGCACTGTGCGTGCCTGTGTAGAAGACAACTCCGGCCACGAATCGTTCTCCCAGTGCTTGGCGCAGCATCCGCAGCCCCCTCCGGTCTTGACGGTGGACCCTGCCGCTGGCCTTCACCTCAATGCCGACGACTGAGCCGTCTCGACCGTCTTCGATGACTAGGTCGACTTCATCCCCGTCGTGGGTGCGCCAGTGACCGACATGAGCTCGGTGTTGGAGCCACGACGCCTGTTTGAGCACTTCTCCTACCACAAACGTCTCAAGGAGATGCCCGAACTGCTGCATCGAGGCTGGGTCGAGGCCGGCGAGCTTGTCGGGTGGAAGGCGCAGCAGACAGGCTGCGAGTCCCGAGTCGACCATGTGGATCTTCGGGCGAGAAGCGATTGTCGGTCGCAACGTCTTCCCCCACGCTGGCAACAGCCGCACCAGGAAGCTGCTTTCAAAGAGCTTGACGTAGTCCGATGCGGTGCTTGTCGGCAGTCCTTCGCTGGAGCCCACGCGAGATATGTTGAGGATCTGCGCGGTTTGGGAAGCGAGCCGTGTTAAGAGCGGAGCCAGAGCGCTGGGTCGGCGCACCCGTCCGAGTTCGAGCAGGTCGCGTTCGACGCACAGAGTGATGTAGTCGTCGAACCAGCGGTTCAGCGCGGCATCGGTGCGCTCCTGCGCCAAAGGAAAACCGCCGCTGGCTATCCGGTTCGCGTACTCGTGGCGTGTGGTGGTCGACGGTTGCGGTGTGACGATTGTCGAGGCGTCTGTGAATAGCGCTTCTAGCAGGTTCTCGTGACTCGCGTTGATCTCGCCCTGTGACAGAGGCAGTATTTCGATGCGGTGCAAGCGCCCGGTCAGGGACTGTGCCGCCAGCGGCAGCGAATCGAAACGCGTAGACCCCGTGATCACGAACTGCCCGGGTGTTCCGTCGCGGTTCAACTCGGCTTTGATCGAGTCCAACACTTCAGGGACATGCTGGTACTCGTCTATGAAAATAGGTTTGCGTCCAACGACGAATAAACTGGGGTCGTCAGCCGCGATGGAACGCACGGCTGGTTCGTCGAAATCGACAACCTGACTGCCGTGTTGATCCGCGAGCGCTCTCAGCAGAGTCGACTTGCCGACCGAGCGCGGACCCTGTAGGAGCACTACGGGCGATTCGGTCATCCGCTGCAGTGCGATCTCCTGCACCCGTCGTTGTATCAGCTTTTTCACAGGCTTTCCTTCATTCAATGGTGGTATGTTCTACGAAAATGCTGCACCTAACATCGTGATTTTTAGATCACTGTACCGTGAAATTTAGGATGAATCTACCGTGAAACTTGACGCAGCAACTTCAGGGCCAGAGCTGATCCGTGCTCAGCGCTTGGTGAAAATCGCTGAGCGGCCACACCTCTATACCGTCGTCGGTGCGCAAGGCGCGGGTACCGCTGTAGACGAGGACGCGGCGGCACAGGCCTGGCAACTCCGCCAAGCTGCGGAGTCCCTTGAGCATGGCAGTGTTGTAACGGTTTGCGGACTTTACCTCAATCGCCATGTGCCCCCCATCGCGGGTGAGCACGAAATCGACTTCCGTGCGGGATTCTGTGGGCGCCCAGTAGCCGATGTCATCGAAGAGGTGCTGGTGTTCGTTGTGGGCGTTGAACAATCCGAAAACCCAGCCTTCCAATAGTGCGCCTCTCTCTTCGGCAGTGACGGGGCCCAGTTGCCGTTTGAGAGCGCGCACGACCCCGCAGTCGACCCAGTAGAACTTGGGTCGCCGCCGTTCCCGAACCCGCATTTTGGTCTCAAACGCCGATAGTCGCGTCGTCAACAGGGTGTCTTCGAGGATTTCGAGATAACCGTTGACAGTTGCGCGGGCAATACCCGCATCACGGGCGATCCCGGCTGCGTTGAGAGTCTGTGCATGCATCAACGCAGCGACCGGCAGGAACCGCACGAATCCCGACAGATTTCTGACCAATGCCTCAGCCCGGATCTCTTCTCGCAGATAGAGCTGTGTGTAACTGTTGAGCGCTTCGCGGCGGTCCGGCGACGAACAGACCAAGGGGACCGTGCCGAAGCGCAATGCTTCGTCAAGGTTGAAGTCGTCACCCAACTCAGATGGGGTGAGCGGATGCATCGCCTTGTTGAGCGCCCGCCCGGCCAACAGGTTCGTTCCAGCGGTCTTGAGCTTTCTGGCACTGGAGCCCAACAGCGCGAACTTGATCCCCCGTTCCTCGATCAGCCGGTGGACCTCGTTGAGCAGCGCGGGGATGCGCTGTACTTCGTCTACGACCACCCAGTCGCCGGTTTGTTGCTTCGAGAGCAACTGTCGAAACAGCGACGGGTCGGCCAACAAGTCTGTGAACAGGGCTTCGTCGAGCAGGTCGATTCGCAGCGCATCGGGCAATGCCTCGCGAACCCATGTGCTTTTGCCGACCCCGCGTATTCCGAGCAAGAAAAAACTCTGCTCGGGAACCTGAGCCAGCCTTGTGTACAACATACCATCAAAAATAGCCGAAAAGTGACGGCAACAGAGCACTATTGGCGTGTCAACTTCCCTGGACCCAGTTGTGGACATGTTGATGTGCTAAAATACGCATGCAAATGTGAATATTCTCACATTCATGTGTATCCTCTGTGGTGTGAGAACCACCGTGGAGTTCGACGACGACACCGCTCAGGCGCTGGCGCACCTGCGCAGCGAGACCGGCATGGGTGTATCGGAGGCCGTCAATACCTTGGTTCGGCGCGGACTGCTTGCCGAAGCACCTCCAGCACCGTTTATCCAGCAGACGCGTCGTCTCGGCATTCGAATCGATGTGACGAACGTGGCTGAAGCGATCGATCTGCTCGAGGGCCACGAGGCCCGCTGACGCCCAATGCTCGTAGACGCCAACATCTTGCTGTATGCAGTGGATGAAGACAGCCAGTTTCACGCTGCTGCGCGAAACTGGGTCGAGGAGGCGCTGAACGGTCCGAGGCGAGTGGGGATACCGTGGCAGTCCCTCACCGCGTTCATGCGCATCTCCACCAATCCGCGTGCGATGACAAGTCCACTCGCGCCCGCAGAGGCGTGGGAGATGGTGGAGAACTGGTTGGACGCTCCCAACGCCTGGGTGCCTCAAGCGGGCCGCGGCCACCGGGAGATCTTGGGCCGCCTCATACGAGAGTTGCACCTTGGCGCCAACCTGATTTCTGATGCTGCCTTGGCGGCACTTTGCATTGAGCACGGGTTGTCGATCGTGTCGGCCGATTCGGACTTCGGTCGCTTCACCGAGGTCGAGTGGTTCAATCCCGCCGCACCGCCGAGGAGTTGACGATCCGGGCCCGCGTTCATCTAAACGAGCAGGAACTCGGTGGCGTTGTGGTCGCTGATGGCGGTCATGGCGCGGTTGAACATGTCGACGATGAGCGCCCGGGCACGGTCGTTGACGAGTTCGATGCGCCCCGCCTGGATGGGATAGCACAGGCAGAACATCGTGGTCGCCCGGTAGTCGTCGGTCAACATGTCGCGGTCGTGGTCGACGCCGCAGGCTCGGAGCTCGTCGAGATAGGCGTCGATAAGCGCTGCCTCATGGGCCCTGCGGTCGTCGATGGTCAAGCTCTGAGTCATGAAATAAGCGAGGTCGTAGGCGAAGGGCCCCTTGGTGCAGACCTGCCAGTCGATGGCCGTGACCCTGCCGTCGGCGGAGAAGAACAGGTTGTCGAGCCTGTAATCGCCGTGGACCAGGGTGATCGGGCGGCCCTCCTTGACGGTCAGCAGAGAACGCGCGGAAGTGGCGAAGCGCTCCATGATCGCGGCCAGCTCATCGGTCACGAGTTCGGGGAACGACTCCTGGAACGGTCCCCAGGAATCGGCCATTCCCTGCACCACACCCTCAGGAGTCGGCGAGTCCGAACCGAAGGGCACCCAGGCGAAGGCCGGATCGTCGAACAGCACCGAGTCAGCGAATGCCGCGTGGTGACGAGCAAGGTTTCGCACCGTGAGCAGAGCCGCGCCGGGCGGGCAGCCGTCTACCTGGCTGTGAACCGCCGCGTAACCGACGTCCTCCAGCAGAAGCACGAAATCGTCGGTCTCAAGATTGTGGTCAGCCGCGTAGCAGGCTGTTGTGGGAATCGGGGTCAGCGGCGCGAAATCGCGGTAGAAGCCGACTTCTTTCTCGTAAAATCGGAAGGCGCGAGCCACATGGCGGGCTTGAGGGTCGGTCGATGCGAGCTTCAACACGACCGTCGCGGGACCAGCCCGGTCGCTGTCGTAGCGCAGCGACAGGCGGTACAGCAGCCCCATGATGCCGATCCCCATACCGATCGGTTCGATATCGAACTCGGTGACCTGTGAGTCAGCGGCGAGAACTCCCCCCGAGCGCAGCGACTGCGTGAGCCACGACGCTTCCACTTCTTCTACCTGAGCAGGGAACATCGCCATTGCGCTCGAACACTAGCCGCTGACGGTGCTTCGGGCCTCTGGTCACCGTGTCAACGCCTCGGCGGGGCTGGACGCGACCGATGGGGCAACGCATAGAGTCAGCTGGTGGAATCAACCGAGTCCATCGAACTGGTGGTCAACGGAGCTGCGGTCGCCATCGACGGAGCGGTTGCCAATACTGCGACGCTGCTCGACGTCCTACGCGACGAGCTCCACCTCACTTCGGTCAAGGACGGCTGCAGCCCCCAGGGGCAATGCGGCTGCTGCACCGTGCTGGTCGACGGCGCACCACGGGTGTCTTGCGTCACCCCGGTGCGGCGGGTTCGTGATCGCATCATCACCACCCTCGAAGGACTCCCTGAGGATCTCAGTGCGGCGTGGGCTGAGGCATTTGCCGCTACCGGCGGAAGCCAATGCGGGTTCTGCACGCCCGGCATCATCTGCCGTTTCGAGGGACTGCGGGCCAAAGGCGGAGACCACAGCGACCGAGAAGCCGCGGCCAAGGCATTGCAAGCGCATCTGTGCCGATGCACCGGTTGGCAGACTGTGGTCGACGCATGGCAGGCGTTCGACGACCACCGCGCGGCCCCGGAGAAACGTGTTGACGTCCGCACAGTCAACCGAGACAGCGACGCGGCTCGCAGGGCGACGATTGAGGGAGGCGTGGCCCAGTCTGTGGGCCCAGCGGTCGCAGCGGGACGCGGTGGCTTCGCGGACGATTCTGCCCCCGCGGATGCACTCGTAGCTGTCCTGGCGAACAACGGGCAATGGGTAGACGGGCAAGGAGCAGAGGAGCAGCGGGTAGACAGGCAATGGGTGCTTGCCGAAAGCCGCGCCGAGGCGTTGCGCCTCGCGGGCAAAGTGCAGGGCCGCCGCACGACCGCGGTATTCGAACCGCCGATCGCGCTTCCAGAAGGCACGTTCGATCTTGTGCTTCGCACTTCGTGGGTCGAGCCCGCCTACCTCGAGACCGATGCATCCTGGTGCGCTCCGGGCGGTGAGCCGGTGTCGCCGTTGGCGAACGGGGGAGCGTTCGGGGCGAAGACCTCAAGCGAGGTAGCAGAGGTGGCGCGGCGTCTGGCAAACGAAGCGGGACGCCCGGTGAGGGTGCTTTACTCCCGTGAAGACTCCGTGCGCCGAGGCCCCAAGCGCCCGCCGCTTGCGGCGGGAGTCAACAGCGACGGAACAGGCGTGGTTCGGGTCGCCCGAACACCGGGCATCAGCGAAGCGATCACCGGCGTCGCCCCCGGGCTGCTGGTGGAAGAAGTGGATGTCGCCGGCCCACCGACCAGTGCGGCCATCCGCGGGGCCGGTTGGGTTGAAGCAGCAGTTCTGCTGGCCGGAGCACGAGGCGAGGTCGGGTGGGTCGAAGCACCCGGCGGAGGCGCGGCGACCGCCTCAGTCGGAGCGGACGGAACGCTGTACATCTCTGTGCGCGCCGGAGCGGTGCTTGACGAGACTGTTCTTCGCTCGTATTGCACCGGAGCTGCGCATATGGCCCTGTCGTGGCTGACGAGCGAGAGTCTCGCCGTCGACGAGCACGGTGAGCTTCACGATCTGACGATCCGTTCCTTCGGCGTGCTGCGCGCCATCGACACCCCCCGAATCGACGTCACGGTCGAGCCGTCCGCAGACGATCCGGTCAACGGCTCGGACGCGGTGTTCACCGCGGTCGCCGCCGCCGTCTGGCTCGATCGGGGCTGCCCGCCGCAGTGGCCGATCCGCGACCGCTGAGCATGGCACTTTGCTAGTCTGCGGGGCTTGCCGGCCCTTGAGGCTTGCTAGTCTGCGAGACGGCAAGAAACTGTGCAAGGAGCACGATATGAGCACACCCGTCGGTCCGTATTCGCCGATCATGAGAGGCGGCGACTTCCTGTTCACCGCCGGACAGATCGGTATAAGCGACGGCGTGCTCGTCGAAGGCGGGGTGGAGGCCCAGACCCGGCAGGTGTTCGCCAACTTGCGCACAGTGCTGGCATCGGCCGGCGCCTCTCTCGCCGATGTGGTGAAGGCCACCGTGTTCCTTGTCGACATCGACGACTACGCGGCTGTCAACAAGATCTACTCCGAAGAGTTCGACGGGCACCGCCCGGCGCGGTCCGCGGTCGCCGTGACCGCGCTGCCACTGGGCGCTCAGGTCGAGATCGAAGTGATAGCTGTCCGCACCGCAGATCTGGCAGACTGACCCCATGGACTTGGGGGCCATAGTGATCGTGGTGCTGCTGGTTGTGGTGATGCCCGTGGGTGTGTTGATGAGCATGGCCGCGCTGGCCGGCGCGCTCGGCACTCTGATCGGGCGTGACCGCGACCTCGACAACGTCACCGAAGACGGCGGGCCCAACGAATATCTGTCGCTGTCTGAGACCAACCCGTATCGCAGCTAGGCCGACAGCCGGCGAGGCCGACTAGCCCCAGCGGCTGCGGCCGAAGGAATACCCGACCGAGCGGACCGTCTGGATCAGGTTGGCGTGCTCCTCGCTGAGCTTTGAACGCAACCGCCGCACATGCACATCCACGGTGCGCGCGCCGCCGTAGTAGTCGTAGCCCCAGACCCGGTTGAGAAGAGTCTCGCGGGTGAAGACCTTTCCGGGATGCGCGGCCAGGAACTTCAGCAGTTCGTACTCCATGTAGGTGAGATCGAGCGGTCTGGCGTCGATCGCTGCTTGATAGGTCTCAAGGTTCATCGCCAGCGGGCCGTACTCGATCAGCTCGACGTCGTCGGTTTGCCCACCCCGCCTGAACAGGTGTTTGAGGCGAATCTCCAGTTCTTGGGGATGGAACGGGTGCAGGCAGAAGTCGTCGAACAGATCGTGATGGGGATCGAGCGATTGGAGATGGCCGCCGTTGATGAGCAGAAGCAGCGAGCGGACGCTGACCTCGCCGTTGTGAACCGATCGGCAGAAACGCAGTGCCGGTTCGAGATCTGAACCGGCCATCACAATCGCGCCGACCCAGCCGTCGGCCGGTTCGTCGGCCCGAGCGGCGGCGACGTCGACAGCGGCTTTCCAAGCCCAACCCCCGATATCGAGGGTCTGGGCCAACTCCGGGGGCACCGGATCGGGAAAGACGAGCAGCGGTTCCATTGCTTGCAGTTCTATCTGGGCTTGCGGTTCTATATCTGGGCTTGCGGTTTTATCGGGGTTGCACAACTACCAGGTGGGAAGGTATCGCTCCAGCTCGAAGGGGGTGACCGTGGACTGGTATTGGGACCACTCGGAACGTTTGTTGCGCAAGAACCATTCGAAGATATGGTCGCCGAGAGAAGCCCGTACAAGCTCGGAGCTCTCCATCACGTCGAGGGCTTCGTCGAGTGAGCGCGGAAGCGGTTCGATCCCCATCGCTGCACGCTCGTGGTGGTTGAGCTCGTGAAGGTTGGTGCTTGTTTCGGCGGGCAGTTCGTAGCCCTCGCTGATCCCGCGCAAACCGGCCGACAGCATCAGAGAGAACGCCAGGTAGGGATTGCAGGCCGGATCCGGGGACCGGTACTCGATCCGAGCGGAGCTTGGCTTGCCTCTTCGACGCACCGGCACCCGGACCAGCGCTGAGCGGTTGTTGCGCGCCCAGGCAATGTAGGGAGGCGCCTCGGACTTCTCCGAAAGGCGCTTGTAGCTGTTCACCAGTTGGTTGGTGACCGCGGTTGTCTCACGGGCATGACGCAGGACGCCGGCAGTGAACTGTCGCCCTGCCTCTGAGAGCCCGTAGGGGTCGCTGCCGTCGTGAAAGACGTTGGCGTCGCCGGAGAACAGCGACAGATGGACATGCATCCCCGACCCCTGCACGCCGTTGAGCGGCTTGGGCATGAACGACGCGTAGGCGCCGCTATCCATGGCGATCTTCTTGACGACCAGTCGCAACGTCATGATGTTGTCGGCCACATCGAGCGCTTCGGTGTAGCGAAGGTCGATCTCGTGCTGGCTGGGACTGTCCTCGTGGAACGAATACTCGACGGGTATCCCCATGGCTTCGAGCATGTGAATCGTGCGTTTGCGGAGGTTGCTCGAAACGTCGGCCGTGGTCAGATCGAAATAGGAGGCGCTGTCGAGTGGTTGTGGTTTTCCCACGGACGGATCACCGGAGGCGAAGTAGAAGAACTCGACTTCAGGCGCCGCAAAGAACGAGTAGCCCTCGGCTCGCGCCTCGTTGAGATTGCGGCGAAGGACCTGGCGTGGGTCGCCGTCGAAGGGGGTCTCGTCAAGGTTCTGAATGTCACAGAACATGCGGGCGGACGGTTCGTCCTGGGTCGCCCAGGGGAGCAGCTCGAAAGATGTTGCGTCCGGGCGGGCAAGAACATCGGATTCGTGTACACGGGAGAAACCGTCGATCGAGCTGCCGTCGAACTGCACACCCTCATCGAAAGCGGCTTCGAGCTCGGCGGGAGTGATGGCAACCGACTTGAGTTTCCCCAGAACATCGGTGAACCAGAGCCGGATCAGGCGCACACCGCGTTCTTCAACGCTGCGCAGCACGTATTGCTGATCGCGTTCCATTCGTACAACTCCCCTCGGTGGCCGGACCGTTCACATCCACCGTGCCGCACCGCGAGCCGGATTTTGCTGTGTGACGGCCCCGTTCACACACTGTTAACAATTGCGCAACCGCGTAGAAACTCGACTCTTGGACCCTAGGATCTATCTGTGGGCCAACCTGGCGCTGGTTGCATCAGGAGTCGCCAAACAGCCGACGACCAACAGTCAAGAGAGGTAATTTTAGTGGCTTATCGAGCTGAATATCTGTGGATTGACGGAACCGAACCGACCAACGAGATTCGTTCCAAGACGAAGGTTCTGGCCGATGGCGAGGAGCCCGGCATCTGGGGTTTCGACGGCTCCAGCACAAACCAAGCTGCCGGCAGCGATTCCGACGTCGTCCTCGAACCGGTCTTCCAGTGCCCCGACCCGATTCGCGGCGGCGACAACATTCTCGTCATGTGCGAAACGCAACTGACCGGAACTTTGGCTCCCCATCCGAGCAATACTCGCCAACAGGCGCGTGAGGCTTATGGGCGCTTCGCCGATCAGGAGCCGATCTTCGGGATGGAACAGGAGTACACTCTGTTAGATCGGACCACTGGCTGGCCGGCTGGGTTCCCGCCCAATGGTTTCCCCGCCCCGCAGGGTCCGTACTACTGCGGTGTGGGTGCAGTGAAGATCCACGGACGCGAGCTGATCGAGCGGCACACCACTGCCTGCATCGAAGCGGGCCTGTCGATTTCAGGCACCAACGCCGAGGTCATGCCCGGGCAGTGGGAGTTCCAGATCGGCCCCATCGACACATTGGCGATCGGTGATCAGATGTGGGTTGCCCGCTATCTCCTGTATCGCTTGGCCGAAGAGTTCGGCGTGGAGGTGTCTTTGGAGGCCAAGCCGATGAAGGGCGACTGGAACGGTGCCGGTATGCACACGAACTTCTCCACCAAGGCCATGCGCGAGTCGTTCGCTCCGATCATCGCGGCGTGCGAGGCGATGGGCGCCGACGGCGTCCCCGAGAAACATATTCGGGGCTACGGCGTAGGCATCGAGGATCGACTGACGGGAGCGCATGAGACGGAGCGGTTCGACACGTTCTCGTACGCTCCATCCGACCGCGGCGCGTCCATTCGCATTCCTTGGCAGGTAGTGCAGAACGGCAAGGGCTACATCGAAGATCGCCGCCCCAACGCCAATGCCGACCCGTATGTCGTGGCCGCGCTGGTCACCGACACCGTCTGCGGCGCCCTCGCCTGATCAGCAACGCCTGATCAGCAAGGGCCCGGCCCCTCACTGCCCGGCCCCTCACTACTGCCGTGGTGCCCCCAGATCGCCCTACCATGAAGGCATGGCTTCAGACGCCGATGTCTTGCGAGTTGCGGTTTGCCAGATCAATCCGACTGTTGGTGATCTCGACGGCAACATGGCGCTGGCGCTGGCGGCGCTCGCAGAAGCTGAAGAAGCGAACGCCGATGTGGCTGTGATGCCGGAAATGGCCATCACCGGCTACCCGCCTGAGGATCTGGTGTTGAGGCCGGCGTTTGTGGCTGATTGTCGAGCCGCGGTGGAGAAGTTCGCGGCGCAAACCTCGCGTTGTGCGGTGGTGGTGGGGTTCGCCGACGGCGATCCTTCGGCCGAGCGCCCCGTCGCTGATCTTGCTGTGGTCGACGACGAGGGCCTCGGGTGCAGCAGCGGGGTTTGGAACGCCTTGGCGATCTGTGTCGGCGGACGTGTGGTCGGGACTTACCACAAGCGTCATCTGCCCAACTACGACGTATTCGACGAACTCCGCCATTTCCAGCGCGGTGACGATCCGCTCACGCTGTATGAGATCGCCGGCCTTGCTGTCGGGGTGACCGTGTGCGAGGACTCTTGGATCCCCGACGGACCCGTCTCGAGGCTGGCTTCTGCGGGTGCCCGAGCCGTTCTCAACGTCAACGGTTCGCCGTTTCGCACCGGCAAACAGACGGTTCGGGAACAGGTCATCAGCGAGCGTGTCGCTGAAGCGGGAGTCCCGGTCCTCTATGCGAACCTCGTCGGCGGTCAGGATGAACTGGTCTTCGACGGCGGCTCGTTCGTGGTCAGCCCGACGCCGCAGGGTCCGAAGGTGACAGCGCGCTGCGAACGTTTCGCGGAGCGCGTCGAGGTCATCGATATCGAGTTGCCCCCGCCAGCAGAGCGAACCGAACAGGTTCCGGTGGTTGCGGTCTCGACGGCGCTCGGCGGGCGCCGCCACAAGCTCGCCTCACCGTTGGCGGAGCCGTTGGGCGGGTTGGCCGAACAGTGGCGTGCTTTGGAGCTGGCCACCCGTGACTACGTCCACAAGAGTGGCTTCAGCGACGTTTGTGTTGGTCTTTCAGGAGGGGTCGACTCGTCGCTCACCGCCACGATTGCCGCTGATGCGCTGGGCGCGAGCCATGTACACGGGGTGTTGATGCCGTCGCGGTATTCGAGCGATCACTCCTTGGCCGACGCCGAGGCTCTGGCCTCCAATCTCGGTATCGACATTCGCACGGTTGCGATAGAGCCTGCTCACGCGGCGTTCACCGAGATGTTGTCCCGTGCAGCCGCGACTCCAGGGAGTCCGGGCGACTTGACCGATCAGAATATGCAGTCCCGGATTCGCGGTGTGCTGTTGATGGCACTGGCCAATGAACACGGTTGGCTGGTGTTGACGACCGGGAACAAGTCGGAGGCCGCGGTCGGCTACTCGACTCTCTATGGCGACACAGCCGGCGCTTACGCGGTCATCAAAGACGTCTGGAAACTCACTGTCTACGAGTTGTGCCGGTGGCGGAACAGCCAGGGACCGCCGATGATTCCCGAGGCTGTTCTGCAGAAGGCGCCATCGGCGGAGCTGAGGCCGGATCAGCGTGACGACCAGTCGCTTCCGCCCTACGAAGTGCTGGATCCGATTCTGCAAGCCTACGTGGAAGGCGATCTGGGGGCGGTTGAGATCGTGGAGTTGGGCTTGGGAGACCGCGATCTGGTCCAGCAGGTCTGCCGCCTTGTCGACCTGGCCGAGTTCAAACGCCGCCAGACTCCAATCGGGGCTCGACTCAGCAGCAAGGCTTTCGGCCGTGATCGCCGGATGCCGATAGTCAACCGTTACCGGGGCTGAGGAGCGCTCTGGCTATGGGCGAAAGGGTATGGGCAAAGGGGCAATGAGCGGGGAAGCAGGTCAGGTGAGCCCTGACCGGACATTGACCGCGGCAGCGACGGCAACCGTGGTGAGCGACCTTCACTGGGCCTCGACGAGCTTGTTTCAGCTCTTCGTGTTCTGGGCCAGTGAAGTTGAACCCGACCACGGTGAAATCGCTTCCTGGCTGTCGAGCACAGGGCGCCACCTGGGCGAGCAGGCTCAGAGTCTGAAGGGAATGATGCCGGATTCTGTGCTCCTCGCCGACTTGACTGATTTTGCCTCGCCGTCTCCGCAAGCTGAGGAGGCTCTTGGCGCTGTTCGCTCGATTCGGGGATCGGTGGTGCGTTTGGCGATCGCGCAACGGGTGCTTCTGGCCCAACTGTCGACTGCGTGTGAGTCGCTGCAACAACTGGCAACCCCCCATGCAGATGCGCCATTGCTTCGGGCAATCGGGTTCTTGCTGCTCGACCTGGGCAATGATCGGGAGCGAGCCGAACGGCTCTTCGGCTCATCGCACGACCCGGAGGTCGCCCAACAACTCGACAGAGCGGTAATGGAAGCCGAGAACCACCTCGCGTCTGCAGGCGGGCTGGTCCCCAGAATTGCGCTTTGCTGAGCTTGAATATGGAAACCGAGGTCGACGTCCTCCTGATCGAGTTCGGAACCCTCGTTCTCGGCCTTGCCCTCATCGCACGCGCGGCGAGATGGCTCGGTCTGCCGGTCCTGCCGGTCTATCTGCTTGCAGGCCTCGCGTTCGGCGAGGGCGGGATCGTGGATCTGGGCGCGTCGAGCGACTTCATCGAGGTCGGCGCGGAGATCGGTCTCATCTTGATGCTGTTGACCCTCGGACTTGAGTTCTCAGCCCATGAGCTCATCGACAACGTCCGCAAGTCCGCAAGCGCCGGGATCGTTGATTTAGTCCTCAACTTCCCGCCTGGCTTCGTTGCGGGCCTGCTGCTTGGCTTCGACCCGATAGTGGCGGTGCTGCTGGGTGGAGTGACCTATATCTCTTCGTCGGGAATCGTGTCCAAGCTCGTCGCCGACCTGGATCGGGTCCGGAACCGGGAAACGCCTGTGGTGTTGAGCGTGTTGGTGATCGAGGACCTCGCCATGGTCCTGTACCTGCCTGTCGTGACGGCCGTGTTGTTCGGGGACTCGGCGTCCACAACGGCCGTGACCGTCGTCATTTCCCTCGCGGCGGTCACCGCGATCCTCACGGTCGAGTACTTCTACGGCGACCGGATCAACGCACTGATCTTGAGCAACTCCCGCGAGGTGCTGCTGTTGACCCTGCTCGGCGCCACCCTGGCGATAGCGGGCCTCGCCGAGCGAATCCACCTGTCTGCGGCGGTGGGGGCATTCTTGGTGGGCGTGCTGCTGTCGGGCGAAGTCGTGTCGCACGCCCGCGATCTCCTTCTGCCTTTGCGCCACCTCTTCGCCGCTTCGTTCTTCGTCTTTTTCGGACTTCAGGTCGATCCGGGGATTATCCCCGACGTCGCGCTGCTGGCGGCAGTGCTGGCGGTCCTGACGGCTGTCACCAAAGTTGGCACGGGATGGTTCGCCGCCCGCTCCAAGAAGCTCAACACGTCCGAGAGGTTTAGAGCGGGATCAGCCCTGATCGCCCGTGGTGAGTTCTCCATTGTCATTGCGGAACTAGGCGTTGGGAGGGAACCAGACCTTGGTGCACTCTCGGCGGCGTACGTGATCCTGCTGGCCGTTGCGGGAGGGCTCCTGTACCACTTCGATAACGCTTTGCCTGGTGTTGCGCGGCGTTGGTCACGGCGCTGAGCCCCGGCAATCCGCTGGAAGGCCTGGAAGGCAACGTCTGGCGACACGAAGACTTTCGCCTGTCGGGGGCGCGTTCCAAAGCAATCCATCGGTATCGTAAATCGAACGGGGCTGAAGCGACGAGAGGGAAATCCGTGGCGAAGGAGCGTGTCGAGAGGGACGAGGAGGATCTAGTCCGGCTGTATCTCACGGACATAGGTCAGTATCCGCTCTTGACCAAAGAGGGCGAAGTCAGTCTGGCTCAAGAGATTGAGGCTGGGATTGAAGCACGTCGCGAACTGGCCGAGTCAAAGCCTTCGCCTGCGCGGCGCCGCGAGCTTCGTCGGCTCTCGCGCAAGGGCGAAGCTGCGACCCGCACGTTCGTCCAGTCGAACCTGCGACTCGTTGTCTCGATCGCCAAGAAGTATCAGGCCTCCGGATTGCCACTGCTTGATCTGATCCAAGAAGGCAACCTCGGTTTGATGCACGCCGTCGAGAAGTTCGATTGGCGCAAGGGATTCAAGTTCTCAACATACGCCACTTGGTGGATTCGCCAGGCCATCACCAGAGGAATCGCCAATACTGGCCGCACGATCCGGCTGCCGGTGCATGCCGGCGACACGCTGACGCGTCTGCAGAAGGCCCGAACCCGCCTAGAGCTCAAGTACGGTCGGCCCGCCACGCTCAGCGAGCTGGCTTTTGAAGTGGAGATGCCTGAGGACAAGGTGACTGAAGCGCTCCGCTTCGCGGCTGAGCCGTTGTCGCTTTCTGAGCCGCTGCGAGAGGACGGGGACGCCGAACTCGGCGATGTCGTGGAAGACCGCGGTGCCGATTCTCCGTTCGAGGTAGCGGCGACTGCTCTGTTGCCAGAGGAGATCTCTCGACTGTTGTCTCCGCTCGATGAGCGTGAACGTGAGATTCTCAAACTTCGTTTCGGCCTCGACCGGGGTGAGCCTCGAACCCTTGAAGAGGTCGGGGAGTATTTCAACCTCACGCGTGAGCGCATCCGTCAGATCGAGGCTCGAGCGATGTCGAAGCTACGCCACCCCTCCTCCGACACCGGCGCCCGAGACCTCCTCAGCATCTAAGGCCAAGGGAAGGGCGTGCGGCGTGCCACAACCGCGCCCCATGTTGGCAAATCGGGCTGAACTCACCGAGCCTGCCAGGCGTTGCACAAGGAGGCGATACCCGTGGCAATTCGGACTTTCAGGGCAGGTCACTGAGAGGGAAGAGGTCCTCCGCGACCGCCCAAGTGACGAATTCGCCCGGACCAAATGGGAGTCGATACTCCGTTGCAATGAGGTCGTCGGCGATCTCGCTGACGAGCATGGTGGTCAGCAGACCTTGGTGAACGGCTTTGCAAAGCAGAGCGAGCGTACGGATGCAGGAGACTCCCGCACGCTGTGCGGCCTTGTACGCCGCAGAGTCATCTATCACCGCCGTTGCAGGCATTGTCGCGGCCACAGCCAACACAGCGGTCTCTCCTTCGTTGCGTCCTGCGCCCATCAGATTCGCCGCGAATCCGGCAAACGAGCGGAGTTCCGCCACGCTGGTAAGTTCATGGCGTTCGATCCAATTTTCTTCGAGCATGGCAGCGATTGCGGGCTCGTGACCTGCCGCTTTGCGTAGTTCCGCAACCACCTGCACGGGTATGACAGCCCGGTGCGAGCCAACAAGGGCCTTGAGGACACCCAACCAGCCTGCACGCGCGAAGTGGGCCAGTGGGCTGGTGTCGAACACGAGGGTTTCCATGAGGAGCGACGAGGGAGGAGCGACGAAGGCTGTCTGCTAGGAGACGAATGACCAAACAGCGTCAGCGGGCAGCGTGTGAAGGTCCGGCAGGTCTTCTTCCTGCCAGGTGTCGAGGAGCAGCCCGAGAGCGCGCGCCGCCGTGACTTGCTCGCTGCGATACACGTTCAACACCGCCTTCACATACGCATCCGGCAGCATAGGAGGTGCGAGTTCGTCGGCGACAAGCAGCCCGAGTTCCACGATGTCGGATTGCCGGGTGCGCGTTGCACGTACCAGCGCCGACTCTTCGGGGGATGCAACTCCTAGTTCATCCAGCCGTCTCGCGAGGGTGGTCATGTCTACGCGGTACTCACTCGCCAAGCACACAGCGTCCACGCGGGTATTGTCACCGCCACGCCAACGGCTCTCCATTGCTGCAGAGGGCAACAAAACAGAGCGAGCGAACAAGTCGATTCGCTTCTCGCGCGTCGGGGCCAGGGTACCCACGACACTCCAGTCCGTGGAGTATTCGTCACCAAAGAGGTAGTGGCCCAATTCATGGGCGAGTGTCAAGCGTCGCCGGCCGGTCTGGTAGCTGCCGTTCACAACTGCCACTCCGCCCTGCTCAAGCAGTATCGACGCGCCGTCAGCGCCGCTGTCACCGAGTTCCCAAGAGAAGACCAATAGTCCCAGCGAAGCGACTCGCTTGCTGAGTTCGGTGGAGGGTTCCTCGCGGTCGTAGCCCATCCTTCCCCTCGCCTCAGTCGCTGCATCTTCGGCTTGCTCGACGGTCTCGGGGAACGGCATTGCAGGGGTCGCAGCCAGTTCTATCCCCCCGGTGCGTTGGAGGAACTCAACCTCGCGGGCGAGCCGCTCAGTGAAGCGATCAACGCTAGGGCTGGATGCACCCGGCTCCGCTGCTTGTCGTCTCGACAGCACCGCTTGAGGTGCATCGTCAAAGAACCACTCCACCCGCATGTCGAAGACTTGGGCGAACTGGACGAGCTCGGTCGCGCTGACACCGCGTCTGCCGATCTCGATCTTGGCCAAGGCACTGCGGTCCATCCCGACCTGTGTCGCGCATTCCTCCTGAGTCAGACCAACGCCGCGACGAGCTGAGGCAATTCGAACTCCTAATTCGTTTTCATCCTTGCGCACATGTGCGATTGTAGAACATTCGGTACTGATATCAAGCAGATTATTAATCCTGAAGTACGTGAGTCGGTGGCGTTGCTCAGTAGCCAGGCGCTTGGCGAGACCGCGATCTGCCCCGCCCACTAGTCCTTGAATTCGAGGAGGGTCTCCACAACAGAGATTCTGTCAGCGTTCTGGACCCGCGGCAGGTGCTTCTGTTGACCAGTGCTTGCGACTCTGGAGGGGTCTGTCAGGAATTTTGTGTGTCGGGTGTGGTCTGGGGGTCCGCGGCTGGGTGCTGGGGGCCGGGAGGGGTCGTGTCTGTGGCTGGTCGGGGTATGCCGGTTGCGCCGGTGGATCCAGGCTTAGACCTTGCCGCTCGCGTCTGCTGCCGCCTTCTGCGGGCAAGCTGTGCAGGTCTAGCTGCTGAGAGGTCGGCCTGACCGCGAATTCACTCAGGTAGATGCCTTGTTGGACACATGCAGCGTTAGCCCGCTCACCAGCAAGGTCCCGATGAACAGGCCTTGAGTCATTACATGGCCTCTCTCGCCCAACAGGATCGCACCGGCGCTCAGCAATGCGAAGAACAACACGCTGAGAACGATGCAAGCGTGCCCGACTTCGTAGCGATGCGGTTTGCGGGTCACGAAGGCGATAAGCGACAGCAGGAACAGCAGGCCCAGCCCCACCTCTATGACGCCGACGATGACGGCCAGCGGCGCTGCCAGCGACGTGTCCAATCCCAGTTTGGGCAGCATGTTTTGTTCGAGTCCCATTTTGAAGTTCACGCCATAGAACTCTGCGTCGTTGAAGAACTTGTCGAAGCCGTTCAGCAACCAGAACAAGAACCAGTACAGGCTAAGCACCGCACCGACGCCGATTTTTTCGTTGATGTAGACAAGCAAGCCCGCAATTCCAGGTGCTTTCCCTAAAACTTGGTCATTCATTTGCAAACTCCTTGGTCGTTGGGCCTCGTGGGTGCCCATGTGGTTCGGATGCGGCTAAGCGTAGCGGTGAAAGCCTGTCGGCAGTTGCGCCCCACGAGAGCGTCTCGACGGCAGTCCGAGCAGTTCCGCTTGACGACAGTGCTGTGTCGAAGGTTCCGGCTCTCCGCGTCGAGTACCTCGACGCAGCGTCCCAGGTCGCCGCTAACTGACCTGCTCGGCCTTACAAGTCTAGTGATCGCTCACGCTGCGACTCGGTGATACCCGTATGGTCAACGACTACGGGAACTTGATTGCGGACTAGGCCCTCGAAGAGCCGGTTGATCTTCGAGATGCGTTCGTGGAACGCCATGATCCGGGCTTCGCTGCCGCTGCGCTCCTCCTCAACAATGGACTCGAAGCATCTCCTTCGGTTCTCAGCGCGGTACGCCCTCACCGACGACGGCCCCCTCGCCGCAGCCCGCGCGTACGCCGACCGCCGCGACGGCGCCAACGCCCTGTGGACCCAGATAGCCGCTCACCTGCGCGACCGCTGCGGCTGAAACCCGGCGCAGCGGTGCTCTGCTCGCCGTGACAGCCGTGTGGGGTATAGTCGGGGGCGTGAGCAAGATGGACTCAAGGCGCGACCGGCAGTGAGATGTTCGACCAGATCGGTGAGCGTTTCGACCCGGTTGACGAGCGTCTTGGCCGTTTTCGAGACGCTGGCAGCGTGGGTGCCTCGTCGGTGCCCAGAGGCCTGTCGTTGAGAAGCGGCCAGTTAGGATTGGCGATGGGCGGTGGCCACTGATGCACGTTGGGCGGGTCTGTTGTCGCCCGATATGGCGTGCTGTGGTGGCGTTGTCGGTGGCCGCAGCCGCCGTGGCAGCAGCGCCCGTTGCCGCCGGCGGTCAGACCGCCGACGATGGAACCGATGCCCCCGGCCAGGATCAGCCGAGCGAGGAGGCGGTTCTCGACCCCTCGGAGGGTCTGCTGCCTGACTTGGACGAGGGTCCTCGAGCCGGGCAGGCCTATCCGAATCTGGGTTCGCATCTGAGCGAGTTGGCTGTAGCCAACAGCTACTCGGCCGCGGATGCCTGCGGCGCACCCGACCCGTCGATGCCGGGCGGCGCAGAGTCGCCGACGCCGGGGGAGGGCAACTCGACATCGAGCGAGCCGCTGCTGGTGTCGGTCTGGCTGGACGGCAGCCAGACCAGCCAGGACGCACTGGCCGCGTTCCTCGGCCAGTGCGGGGCGGCGCCGGCCAACGCGCTCGAGGGCTACCTGGAGGCTTATGTGCCGCCTGAGCTGCTGGCGCCGCTGGCAGGCCAAGCCGGGGTGGCGCGCGTCCGCGAGATGCCCGAGGCGATGCGCGAGCGCGGCGGCTACTTCGGCGATGGCGTCAGCTTGCATCTCGCGGATGTGTGGCATCACAACGGGTTCACCGGCGACGGGGTGAAGGTGGGCGTCATCGACTATCCCACCGCTGCCGCCACCAGGGACGGCTTCACCGGGCTGCGCTCCGTGATGCGCAGCCAGCTGCCGGCGACGGTGGCCGGCCGCTGCTACACCGGCGTCGGCAAGCCGACGAGCGATCTGGCGAACTGCGACAGGGCCGGGGGCAGTGGCCACGGAACGTGGGTAGCGGAGACGGTGATGGACATGGCGCCCGACGCCGATCTGTATGTCTCCAACCCGTACACGTGGGCAGACCTTCACAGCGCTGTGGTGTGGATGCACGGCCAGGGGGTGAAGGTCATCGTCTACTCGGTGTCCTGGACGTGGCACGGCGCCGCCGACGGCACCTCGCCGTTGAGCCCGAGTCCGCTGAACACGGTGAAGTGGGCCGCCGACAACGGCGTCGTGTGGGTCAACGCGGCCGGGAACCGCCATCGGGACACCTGGCACGGCGCGTGGGCCGACAGCGACAACGACGGCTATCACGAATGGGCCCGCAGCGGCGCCGCGGTGGACGAGGCGCAGCATCTTGAGCTGACCGCTGGGCGTTCGTCCATCGTGCAGTTGCGCTGGGATGACACCTGGGGCGGCTCGTCCAAGGATCTCGACATCGAGATCAGGTACTCGGCGAGCGCCGACGGGGCGCAGACGGTTGTCGGCGGCAGCAGCGACACGCAGAACGGCGGCACGCGCGACTATCCCAAGGAGGTCATGAGGTTCAGGCCCTCGAAGTCGGGCCACTACTGGTTCTATGTGAAGAAGAAGGTCGGCAGCGCCGCACCGTCGTGGCTGCAATTCGCCTTCTGGCCGGGCGACCCGGCGTACGAAGTGCTCGATCACTACTCGGTCGGCGGCAGCGTCACGAGCCCGGGCGACAGCGCCAGCGCGGGCATGCTGGCAGTCGGCGCGGCGTCCAAGACCGGCGCTCCGTGGACGCAGATCAGGTCGTACTCGGGCCGCGGCCCGACGCCCGACGGGCGCACCAAGCCTGACATCGTCGCCGTCGACTGCGCCGGAAGCGTGAGCCGGGGACGCTCCTTCTGTGGCACCAGCCAGGCGGCGCCGTACGTCGCGGGCCTCGCTGCGCTGGTGCGCCAGCGCTATCCCGCCTACACGTCTGCCCAGGTCGCCGGCTACCTCACGGCCAACGCCGCGGACCACGGCGCTCAAGGCGCCGACAACACCTGGGGGAACGGCCTCGCGCAGTTGCCCACCGCAGGGCTCGACCCTCTCAACGGCAGCGGGTGCTTCACGGCGCTGGCGGGCAGCGGAACCGTCCAGGGAACCTGGGACCGCTTCTGTGTCGAGCAGAGTTCGCTGCCGCGTTGGTTCAACAGCTACACGCGCTATTTCGGCTTCACGCTGAGCCGGCCCAGCCGAGTGACGATCGATCTGACCGCCTCGGTCTACGGATTCCACCTGGGCCTTCGCCGAGGCAAAGACGCGAGGTCGGGAACAAAGGTGGCCGGGGTCAACAGCTACCGCCCTGCGCGCATCACCGAGAACCTGCCCGCCGGCGAATACACCATCGAAGTGCGCCCTGTGAGCTCGGGACGCACCGGCACGTTCACCCTGGGGGTCCAAGGTGTGGAGACGCAGGCCGCGTCCGGGTCGGAAATCAGCATCGCGGCAGGCGCCGATGTGGCCGAGGGCGGCGACGCCCGATTCACGGTGTCGGCCGATCCGGCCCCGTCGAGTCCGCTGGCGGTGGCGGTGACGGTGAGTTCGCAGGGCAGCGCAGCCGCCGGCACCGCCGGGCAGCGGACCGTGACCATCCCCACCGGCGGCTCTGCCCAGCTCGCCGTCGCCACCACAGACGACAGCGCCGACGAGTCCGACGGCACGGTGACGGCAACGGTGAATCCCAGCCTTTCGTACAGCGTGTCGTCGGCGGGTTCGGCGACCGTGGCGGTGGCCGACGACGACGACACGCTTCCGCCGCCGGTGGCGGGCGACGCCTGCGTGGCTGCCCTGACGGGCAGCGGCGCCTTCGCCGACGAGTGGGACGCGGCCTGCGAGTCGTCGCAGCGAACAGGCCGCTATTCGCGCTTCTACACCTTCACCTTGGCCAAGACCACGGGCACGCGGTTGGCGATCGACCTCACCTCGGGCATCGACACCTACCTGTACCTGCGGAACGGCTCGGGGGAGAAGTCCGGGCTCGGCCGCAACCGCGACGACGACAGCGGCACCGGGTACAACTCCCGGCTCACGCTGGTGCTGCCCGCCGGCGACTACACGATCGAGGCGACGACGTTCTCGCCGCGAAAGGCCGGCGCGTTCACCCTGACCGTGGACGGCCTGCCCCGACAGACTGCCCAGCAAGTATCCGACCCGGTGGTGAGCGTGACCGCGGGCAGCGGTGTGACAGAGGGCGGTGTTGCGTCGTTCACTGTTACTGCTGATCCTGCGCCGGCTGCTCCTCTGGCTGTGTCGGTGACTGTCGCGCAGACAGGCGATTACGCAGCGGCTGGCACGACGGGCGCCAAGACGGTGACGGTTCCCACCAGCGGCAGCAAGACCTACACCGTGGCCACGGTCAACGACAGCGCCGACGAGGCCGACGGTTCGGTGTCGGTCACGGTGGGTGTGGGCAGCGGCTACACGGTGTCAGGCACACAACCCAACGCGTCGGTGGCGGTTGCCGATGACGATGTGCCCGAGGTCAGCGTGACCGCGGGTGCGGGTGTGACAGAGGGCGGTGCTGCGTCGTTCACTGTGTCGGCTGATCCTGTTCCGGCTGCACCTCTGGCGGTGTCGGTGACAGTGTCTCAGACCGGTGATTGGGGTGCGGCTGTCGGCAAGAGGACGGTCACCGTCGGCACATCAGGCACCGCGAAGCTCTCGATAGCCACCGCCGATGACAGCACAGACGAGGCCGACGGTTCGGTGACGGTCACGGTGGGTGCGGGCAGCGGCTACAC
>JAPOYA010000051.1 GCA_026706815.1 Acidimicrobiaceae bacterium
CTCGGCCGCCCACCAACGAGCCACAGAAACAGCGTCTTGAGCTTCCAGACCCTGGTCAATGCGCCAAGCCGCCTGCCATGCCGTCAAGGTGATGGCGTTGGCGTCGATATAGCTGTCACCGGCGCGATTGCTGACCGCTTGGAAGGCAGCGATCGGCCGGTCGAACTGGTAGCGCTGCTTGGTGTACTGCGCAGCCAACTCGATCGAGGTCTGCGCCGCTCCGGCCATCATCATGCACAGGCAGCAATTCACCCTGAGTTCAATCCAGTTCACGATTTCGGCGCCCGACACCACAGACTCGGGACCTGCGAGCAGAGCGTCTTCGGGTACCACCACTCCAGAGAACTCAAGTCGGGCTTGCGGGCGACCGGTGGTGACCTCGACGCGAATCGCCGACAGGCCTCCGGCATCGGCAGGCACCAGGAACACACCGCACGAACCGTCGCGAAGCCTCGCCGGCACGAGGATCAAGCCGGCATCGAGTCCATCGGCCACCATCGGCTTTGTGCCTTCGATGCGGTAGCCGTCGGGGTCGGGCACGGCCACGACTTCCGGTTCAGCCGCCGTGGCGCCTTCCTCGTACAGGGCGGCAGCCACAATCAAAGAACCGTCGGCAATCGCCGGCAGACAGCGCTTGCGTTGCTCGGCGCTGCCGAACTCGGCAATCGGCATCGCTCCCATTACCGCCGTCGACAGCAACGGAACCGGCGAGGCAGTGGCTCCAACCTGTTGAATTGCCATGGCAGTGGCCAAGAAACCCAAGCCCAAGCCGCCATACTCCTCGGGGACCGCGGCGCCCAGCACCCCGGCTTGTGCGAGTGCCGCCCATGCCTCGGCGTCGATTCGGTCGTCGTTGGCGGCCAGGTCCGACAGCCGTTCGTGAGTCGACTTGTCGCCGAGAATCTGCGCGGTGAGATCAGAAATGGCCTGTTCTTCGTCAGAGAGTGTGAAGTCCATCAGCGGTCTGCTTTCGGGTAGCCCAGACCGAACTGGGAGATCAGATCGCGTTGCATCTCATTGGTTCCGCCGCCGAAGGTGAGAATCACCGTTGACCGGTACTGCATCTCCAGGCGGGTGAGGTGGCCGATCGACCCGCTCGCAATGGTGGCCTGAGGTCCGTACACCTCCATCAACCGGCGATACGCCCGCGTGTAGAACTCGGTCCCGTACACCTTCACCGCCGAGGAATCTGCGACGAAACCGGTGATCGTGTCCATATCGGCCTGCTGCCCATCAATCTTGGTCGCCACTGTCCAGGCCACCTGCCAGTTGGCGAGCCGCAGATATTCGAGTCCGGCGGTCACCTCGGCCAGGTTGCGCTGCACCCAAGGCGCATCGATCACCCGCGAGCCGTCGGCGCGTTTTGTGTTCTTGGCGAAATCGATCGTTTCTTCAAGCGCCTTGGTGACCATGCCCGACGAGCAGATCGTCACCCGTTCACGATTCAGTTGGCTGGTGATGAGGCCCCAGCCGCCGTTCTCCTCCCCGATCAGGGTTGAGGCGGGCACCCGCACATCATCGAAGAACGTGTGGTTGATGTTGTGGGTCGACAGCAGGTCGAGCGGTTGGATCGACAGGCCCGGAGTGTCCATCGGGATGCAGAACAGCGAGATGCCCTTGTGCTTGCGCACCTCGGTGTTGGTGCGGGCCGCGAGCCAGATGTAGTCGGCGTCCGCTGCCAATGAGGTCCAGGTCTTCTGCCCGTTGATGATGTACTCGTCGCCGTCTCTGACGGCCCGCGTGGTCAGAGACGCCAGATCGGTGCCCGCATCGGGCTCGGAATAGCCGATGCAGAACGTGATCTCCCCCGCAGAGATCTTGGGCAGAAAGAACTGTTTCTGCTCCTCGGTTCCGAACTGCATGAGAGTCGGCCCGACCGTGTTGATCGTCAGCATGGGGATCGGCGCCCCACTGGCCACCGACTCGTCGAACATCACGAACTGCTCGACTGCCGAGTAGCCGCGCCCGCCGTATTCGGCGGGCCAGCCGACAGTCAGCCAGCCGTCGCGGCCCATGCGGCCCACGATCTCCCGATGGACAGGGCCACAGCCCGCCTCGGCGGCCAGAGCCTCCCGGACCTCGGGGGTCAGGAGCTCGCGGTAGTAGGCGCGCAACTCAGCCCGCAACTCCTCCTGTTTGTCGTCGTAGGCGATGAACATGGCTTGTTTCTAGCAACTCGACCTGTTGAGAGCACATCGCGGGGGCACATCGCGCCTGCCAGAAATGACCGTGTGCAAGACGCCGGTCGGCGCTACTCGAATCTGGTACCGGCTTCTTTGAGAACGTCGAGGAACTTAACCGCTGCGTCGGGGGCCAACCCGCCCGGTTTGAAGGTCACCGCATGCAGGGTGCCGCGATAAGGGAAGGGACCGTGCTTCTCGTAGATTTCCCAGCTGACCGGGGAACGGCGGTCAATACCGACGTCGATGCCTTCGAAGGGAGCCATCGCCATCAGCACCGGCAGGCCGTGGGCATTGCCCGCCTCGGCGCCGTCGCAGAGAACCTTGGCGCTCCATTGCCAACCTGGCTCTGTTCGCATCTCCAAGGCGATCTCCTTCGTGCCGACGACGAGTTCCCCAGCGTCGACCACGGTCATGTCGCCGTAGGCGTTGAACACAAAGAAAAGGCGTCTGTCTTCGACGTACATTGCGTAGCCGCCGCCCTGGTCGCCGTGGGCGAACAACATGCCCTCATCGTCTGGGGAATAGTCGAGTTCCACGCACACGTCGAAAGACCTGAAGTTGATCAACTGCAGTGCCCGCCAACGCTCAAGGGTCGGCATTCCCGGACGAAGCCGCACGTCAGCAACGAATTCTTCTTCCCAAGGAGGCTTCTCGATCATCTTGACGAAGTTGCCCTCGTCGAGGGGGAAGACCTGATTGGCCCACGCGGCCTGCTCGAAAGCCTCCTGCAGTTCCGCGAGGCGTCGGGGGTGCTGCTCGGACAGGTCGTTCGCTTCGGTCGGGTCCTCGGCGAGATTGTGCAACTCCCAGCCCGACTCGGCGAACGACCGCTGCGGGATCCGCAACGACACGGCCGACCAGCCATCGCGGTACATGCCTCGGTGGCCGATCATCTCGTAGTACTGCTGTCGGTGGGTGGAGTCGCTCCTAACGTCGGTCAGCGACGCTGCGAAGCTCTCGCCGGCCGGTTCAGGAACTGGCTGACCGTGCTTGCTGGTGGGAATCTCCAGCCCGGTCAGTTCCGCGAGGGTCGGCAGAAGATCGGTGATGTGCTGATACTGCGTGCGGATCTCGCCTTGGCCCCCTGCAAGCTGTTCGGCTTCTGAGGAACCCTCAAGTCCTGTTGGCCAGTGCACGATGAATGGAACCTGGTGGCCGCCCTGGTGGGTGTTGATCTTGTACATGCGGAAGGGTGTGTTGGACGCCATCGCCCAGCCCATTGGATAGTGCGGCAGCGTCTGCGGGCCGCCCATGAGGTCCAGCCGGGCGTGGTCCACCTCCACGTCTTCCAGCGCGTCGATCCCCGTCTGCACCAGCAGGGTGCGGAAGTACTGCGAGGTGCCGTCTTGTTGGCCCTCGCGCGATCCTCCGTTGTCGGAGGTGAACACGATGATCGTGTTGTCCCACTCACCCATGGCCTGCAGATGTTCGCGGAGCCGTCCCACGCTCTGGTCGACGCTGTCGACCATGCCCGCAAAGATCTCCATGTAGCGGGCGAACGTCTCGCGTTGCAGGTCGCTGAGCTCGTCCCAGGGGCTCACCGCGTGCAGCTCTTCTGTGTTGCGGGGCGGCAGCACCGCATCGGGCGCAATCACCCCGAGTTCCTTCTGTCTGGCGAACCGCTGCTCTCGGATCTGATCCCAGCCCGCATCGTAGGCGCCGCGGTATTTGTCCATGTCCTGCTGCTTTGCCTGCAACGGTGCATGGACCGCGCCGTGCGAGTAGTAGAGGAAGAACGGTTTGGCGGGATGTGAGGAGCGAACCTCGTCGATCATCTTGATTGCCTGATCGGTGAGGTCGTCGGTGAAGTAGTAGTCGTCGGGGTACTGGTCGACGTTGATGTGATGGTTGTCCTCGTAGAGCCGGTGGGGCTGGTGGAAGTTGGTGAACCCGTCGAGGATCCCGTAGTAGCGCTCGAAACCCTTCTGGAGCGGCCAGGAATTGCGGGGTCCGGCTTCGCTGAGGCTGGAGTCCTTGCAGAGGTGCCATTTCCCGACCATCAAAGACGCCCAGCCGTGGTCCCGGAAGATTTCGGCCATGGTGACTGCATCGTCGCGGATCTCGTGCGCGTAGCCGGGGAAGCCGGGGTCGCTGTGCGCGACGTGGCCCATCCCCGCCAGGTGGTGGTTGAGACCGGTCAACATGGATGCGCGGGTCGGCGAGCACATCGGGTTGACGTGGAAGTTCGTGTAGCGAACCCCATTGGCGGCCAGTGCATCGAGTTCGGGCGTGTCGATCTCGGATCCGTAGCAGCCGAGGTCTGCGAAGCCGAGGTCGTCGGCCAGCATCACGATGACGTTGGGAGCGCCGTCTGGGGCGGTCGGGCGCGGCGGCCAGGCCGGTTTCGAGGTTGAGAAGATTCTCCCGACTTCGCCCTGAAACCCCGCGTAAGGCGCGGTCGAGTCCGGAACTTCTGGCACTTTAGGAGTGGGCGGCACGTCAGGCTTTGAAGAACGCCGGGCTGGTCGCTTTGCGGGGTATCTCCGCCAACGGCGTGGCGACCTCAACTGCCGAAGGGCCGTGCTCGGCCCCGAGCGGCGCGAGCGCCTCGAGGTCGAAGCGATACACATGGGCCGCGTTCTCGCTGAGCACTTTGCGCATGTCGGCTTCGTCCCAATGGGAGAAGGACCGTTGCAGCGCTTCGCGCGAATAGGGATAGGTGCCTTCGTGGTGCGGGTAGTCCGAACCCCACATGACTTTGTGCACTCCCAGGGTCCTGATCGCCTCGGCCTCTGCCGGCGACGGGAACGAAGCCCCGATCCAGACGTTGCGGTCGAAATACTCCGAGGGCTTCATGGAGAGAACCACATCGGCAGAGAAGCCGAGCTCTCCGACGCGTCCGGCCGCGATCTGCATGTGGTACGCGTCCATGCGCCTCAGTTCCTCGACGGCCCATGCAGTGCCCTGCTCGGTCATCACGTATTTGAGGGCGGGGAAACGCTCGAACACGCCGCTCATGATCAGATGCGCCAGGTTGCGGTGAGCGAAGAACGGCACTTCCATCAAGAAGATCAGTCCCGACGCGGGGTCGCTGCCGTAGTTCGGGGTGCCGTTGCCACCATGCTGGGTGATCACCAGATCGAGGTCGGAGACGGCAGCCCAGAGTCGGTCCCAGTACGGCGACCAGAGTCCGGGCAGGTCGACGTCGGGGGCGACGTGGGGCATCATGAAACTTCTGAAACCCTCGGAGGCGGCCCATTCGAGGGTGCTTATGGCGTCGTCGATGTCTTCCAGGAAGATCTGCGGCAGTCCGCAGCGCTGCGCCGGGTAGAGGTCGCACCAATCCTTGAGCCAGCGGTTGTGGGCTTCGATTCCTGCGCGGCGACGCTCGTATTCTTCTCGGTTGCGCGGCGGGTAGGCGATCAGCATTCCCGTCGGGTAGAACGGCGGCACCGTGTTCGGAAACGTGATTTCAGCCACGATGCCGTCGGCGTACTGTTCGCTGAGCCTCAGTTCGTTGTCCCAGTTCCGGGTCCGGCCGTCGTCCTGGAGGTCCCGATAGGGGTTGGAGTATGCCCCCCGCCACTCGGCGAAGGCCTCTTTCCACTCTTCGGCCAGGTACTCCTCGTATGCCGCCATGTTGCCGCCCGCGTGGCTGTCCGCGGAGATGATCGTGTAGTTGGCACTCATGGGAGTCAGCCTAGGGCCGAAGCCGGCACGCCAAAAATCCGCCGCGGCTGTCTTTGCAGTTCGCGCTCAGGCGGAACCCCATAAGCCGGCATCGCGACAGGTTCAACCTCCCGAATATGAACCGCACGGCTCGGCAGTCCCGCCATGGCTCCGCCGGATGCCTCCCCGCGTGCCTGGGAATCAGTTATTCTGCCCTGAGAGGCTGGGCAGATAGGCGGGTTATGTGGGGTTCCATCGGTTTTTTCAGTCGATGAGTTTGGCGGTGATCACCGGGGAGATCCAGGCTCATCTGACCGAGATCTACGGCACCTCGATGAGCCGGGAGACGCTCTCGAAGACCGCCGACACCTGCCAGACGGTCAGGCAGCTATCACGCTTTGCCGGTCAGTCGGATTCGCTGTTGAGCGAGGATTTGGCCGGCTGCCCAGTTGTTGGCTTCCAGCGCCTTGAGAATTCCCACGAGGTTGCGGTCTCGGACGCGTTCGAGTTCACGGGCTGTGTATTCGCCAGATTGGGCGTCGGACTGCGAAACCAGCATGTCGATGAGTTCATCGTCGAGTTCGGGGACGTCGGTCAACTTGCTCCATGGCAAGCTCAGCGTCGGGCCGAATTGGCGGATGAAGTGTTCCACACCGCCCTCCCCTCCGGCCGCGCGGTAGGTCTCGAACAGCCCCATCTGAGCCCAGCGCAGACCGAAGCCGAACCGAATCGCGTCATCGATCTCTTCGGTCGTGGCAACACCGTCGGCGACCAGCCACAGCGCCTCGCGCCAGACCGCCTCGAGCAGGCGATCGGCAATGAACGCGTCGATCTCGACGCGGACATGCAACGGCTTCATCGAGATGGACGAATAGGTGTCCATCGCCGCGGCAATCGCCCACTCGGCGGTCTGTCCACCGCCGCACACCTCCACCAGCGGCAGCAGATAAACGGGATTGAACGGATGGCCGACAAGCAGGCGCTCAGGGTGGGCCAACGAACCTTGAAGGCAGGTGGGTTTGATTCCCGATGTCGATGATGCGATGACCGCCTCGGGTGGAGCGTGCTGATCGATCTCAGCAAGGATGGCCCGTTTCACGTCAAGGTTCTCGGGAGCACTCTCCTGGACGTGTTGTGCCTCCGCGACGGCTTCGGCGACCGAGTCGACGACGGTCACGGCGCCCTCGGTGACTGGAGGCAGTTCAAGTTCGCTCCACGCGGCGCGGGCGTTGGCGAACACCTCGTCGATGATCCTCGCGGTCTCGGGGTTGGGGTCGACAACCGACACGTCGACCCCGTGCAGAGCGAACCGGGCAGCCCAAGCCGAACCGATCACCCCGGCGCCGACGACAGCCGCTTTTTTGACCACAGCGATGCGGATCCCTCAACCGTGCTTGGTCAGGCCGAGCATGTCGCGAACCTCCGCGGGGCCCATGACATCGATGTTGAGATTGTCAAGGATCTGCACAGCTCGGTCGACGAGCATGCCGTTGGTGGCCAGAACCCCCTTTTCGAGATACAGGTTGTCCTCCAGACCGACGCGGACGTTGCCTCCCACCAGGACCGCGGCAGCCACATATTCCAGTTGCCTGCGCCCGATGGAGAAGGTGGAGAAGGTCCAATGGTCCGGCGTGTTGTTGACCATTGCCATGAGGGTGTTCATGTCGTCGGGCGCACCCCAGGGAACCCCCATGCACAACTGCGCTAGGATCGGCGGTTCCAGCAGACCCCGAGCCTCCATCTGTCTGGCGTACCAGAGATGCCCCGTGTCGAAACACTCCAACTCCGGCACCACGTCCAACTCGGCGAACTGGCGGGCAAGCTCATCGAGCTGCGACGTGGAGTTCGTCATGATGTAGTCGCCCTCGCCGAAGTTCATGGTCCCCATGTCGATCGTGGCGATCTCGGGCAGGCACTCTCGAATATGGGCCATCCGCTCGGTGGCTCCGGCCATGTCGGTGCCCGCTTCGTCGAGGGGAAGCGGATTCTCGACCCCGCCCAAGGTGATGTCGGCTCCGGTTCCCCCGGTCAGGTTGACGATGACATCGGTGTCTGAGGACCGAATCCGTTCGGTCACCTCCTTGTAGAGATCGACGTCGCGGCTCTGCTTTCCCGTGGCGAGATCACGGACATGGCAATGCACGATCGCGGCACCGGCTTCGGCCGCTTCGATTGCCGCGTTGGCGATCTCTTCGGGTGTGACCGGGATGTGAACGGACTTGCCGACCGTGTCACCTCCCCCGGTGACCGCACAGGTGATGAAAGTGCTCATTGGCTCCCCTCTCTATCAGGTCTACTCGGGTCATCCGGGTCTGTCAGGAACTCGGGCGGTCTGGTGGCGGCGCGTCAGGACTCGCAGCCGCGAATGCACCTCATCGTGATCGACATAGGCGCCTCGCAGCACTCTTCTGCCTGTGGTCTCGCTGAAAGGGCCGCGTCCGTGCAGAATCCGACGGTTGTCGAAGGCCACGAGTTCACCCGCCGAGAAAACCGAGCGGAGTTGATATTCGTCACTGCGGGCCAGCTCCGAGAAACGCCGCAAAGCCTCATACGCCAAGGGAACGTCGGATTCGGGCATGTCGGGAAACGCCCTCACAGGGTGGAACGTCCGAAATGTCAACGGGCTGCCGGGTCCTCCGTGATCAATCAGCGGGCCACTCCAACGATGGTCATGATCTGGTGAGCGGTTGAAGAAGATCCATTTGGCGCGCGAGAGGATCTCATAGACCTCCGGTTCATTGCCACGAAGGTGCTCTGCCACCGCGTAGCCGTCGGTCATGTGGCTCAATCCGCCCGTGCAGTCGTTCACTCGACAGTGCAGCAGCTGGTACCCGGGCGGAGTCTCGCGGGTCGGAAGATCGGCATGGGGCGCCAACGGCAGATCCGTGTTGGCCACCGAACCCGGAGCCAGATCCGCGGTTACGGCCCATGTGACGCCGAAGTTGGTGTCGCGCAGCGCTCCGATTCGAAGTCCCACCTCGGCAACCACTTCTTCGTCGCTTCCGAGTCCGGCCAATCGGGCGATACCGAGCCCCGCCAGCGTTGTGAGCCATGCTCGCAACGTTTCGTCGTTTTGAAGCACGTGCGGCCCATTGAAGGTCGGCAGTTCCGGCAATGTGGAAGCCGTCCAAGTCTTTACTGTAGGGATGTGGGCATTCTGGGTGTGGCGACCCTCATGCACATGACGCAACCAGCCTGAGTGGTGCAGTGACGGCGGATACCCCTGCCAGGTCACTTCCAAGTCGCCGTTTGAGGCTACCGCAACCCCGCTGAGCGCTTCTGGCGATGGCAGGTCGGCCGGGTCGAGTTTGTTCTCCCTGGTCTGTTCGTCGATCGATTCGTCGCCCATGCGGTTCTCGAACAACCAGAGCGCGTAGGCGCGCATCTCTTCCCCATCGGGCCAGCGAATCGCCACAAAATCTCCGTCTCGCTGAGCACCAGAAATCGGATGCTCAACGTAGCGATAGAAATCCGGCGTCCTACCTAGAGACACGACCTGCTGTATGTGCTCAGAGTATCAGTTATCGGTATCAGTTATCGCGGAGTAGTTCGATGAGCGAACTGGAGTCCCAGCGACCGTGTCCCTGGCGCTGGAGACGAGCGTAGAACTGGTCGACCAATGCGGTCACCGGCAGGCAGGCCCCGATTCGCTCGGCTTGCGCCAGACAAATGCCGAGATCCTTGCGCATCCAGTCGAGCGCGAAACCGTGGTCGAAGCTGCGCTGCGCCATTGTTCGGCTTCGATTCTCCATTTGCCAGGAACCGGCAGCTCCTTTGGAAATCGTCTCGACGACTTCGCCGACATCGAGTCCGGCCCGGATAGCGAAGTCAAGTCCCTCGCTGAGTCCCTGGATCAGCCCCGCGATGCAGATTTGGTTGACCATCTTGGTCAGTTGTCCCGAACCGGGTCCGCCGAGCAGCCGACAGGCCCGCGAGTAAGCGGCGATCATCGGCGCTGCGCGGTCGAAGTCAGCCCGGTCCCCTCCGCACATCACAGTGAGGACGCCATTTTCGGCGCCGGCCTGACCGCCGGAGATCGGCGCGTCCACAAAACCGACTCCTAATGCCGCTGCCGCGGCGTGCACCTCTTGAGCCAGGTCAGCCGATGCGGTTGTGTGGTCGACCAGAACCGAACCGGGCTTCATCGTCGTCAGAACTCCATCGGCAGCGGTGGTTACCGCACGCACATCAGGATCGTCACCCACGCACAACATCACGAATTCAGCACCCTCCGCGGCAAGAGCGGGCGACGACGCACGGGTTCCGCCGTGCTCTTTCTCCCAGGCCTCGGCGCGCGCCTCGGTCCGGTTGCAGACGGTGACGCTGTGTCCTGCACCCTGCAGGTGTCCTGCCATCGGATATCCCATTACTCCCAACCCGACAAATGCACATTTGCTCATGCGAGCAGACTAGAGGGGCAGGCCCGGGGGCGGGCAGTCTGGGTTAAGGTCGTTCCCATGAACGCGCCGGTGCGGATCGTTGTGTGGTCGGACTTCCTTTGACCATGGTGTTACGTCGGGACGGTTCGTCTCGACCAACTCAAAGCACACTTCGGCGATCGGATAGACGTTGCTTGGCGGTCGTTTCTGCTGAGAACCGAGCCTAAGGCGGCATCGCTCGACAAGTTCATCGAATACACGAAGTCCTGGCGACTCCCCGCAGAGATGGAGCCGACGGTGGTGTTCAACGAGTGGGCTTCAGAAAATGCACCGCCTTCGTCGAGTTTGCCTGCTCAGATTGCAGCCAAGTCAATGGAGATTCTTGCTCCCGACCATGTCGACGCCTTTCATCACCGGCTTCTTCGGGCCTATTTCACCGAGAACCGGACCATCTCGGACTGGTCGGTGTTGGGAGCCGTTGCGAGCGACGTCGGCGTTGACTCAGGAGAGTTTCTGGAAGTCGCTCAACAGCGTGACCGCTCACTCGCCGAAGCGGTTGTCGGCGACCACAACGAGGCCGTCAACAGAGGCATCACGGGGGTGCCGGCGATGATCTTCAACGACACGTTCCCGATCCAGGGCGCCCAAGATCTCGACAGTCTGTCGATGTGGACTGCGCGCCTGCTCGACCGCCGATCCGGGTGAGGGTCACTTGCCGGCCGGCTCTTCGGGTCTGGGCTGCGACCACCGCGATGACTCTCGTCGCGCCGGCGTCGCGAAGCAGCCGAGCCAAGTAGCGAAGGGTTGTGCCGGTCATCACAACATCGTCGACCAGCACCACTCCGTGGCCGGCCACCTGGCCCTCGATCTCATAACCGGCTGCTTGGACAACCGCGAGGCGCTGCTGTAGCGGGGTGTCGCGCATCCTGGTCGTGGTTTCCCGCCGCGTCAGAGCTTCGCGCACAGTTGCGCCCGTGGCGTCGGCGACGGCACTGGCCAACGCCGGGACAAGACGTCGATTGCTGCCATTGCCGTTGGGCACCGGAACGACCAATGTGCCACGCGGGGTTTCGGTGACGGCGGCGCCCGAAGGTGCATCCAAGTTCTGGGCCAAGTTCTGGGCAAAGTCCGACAACTGCTCTCGGAGCTCGGTCACCGCGGCTGCCGAATGGTGATCCTTGGCAGCGGCGATCAACTCGCCCAGAGGCGTTGGCAAGGGGTCGTCGTCACACCAATAGGGACCCATTACATGAATGCGTTCAAGCACGACGGCTGACCTTAGCCAGCGAGACAACGAACGGTGCGAACTTTTGTAAGCAATTCTGCGAAATGCGGTTGCAACTCTGAGCAATGCTAACTATAGTATGCATGTCGGGTTACAAGAGTTTCTGCTCTTCTGCCCACAATCCCCAATCCCCCAGATCAATCTAGGAGTCAACATGTCTGAAGTTCTCGAACAGGTCAAGACCGCAGCCTACGCATCGGTCGGAGTCAACCTCTTGGTCACCGACGCAATTGCCGGACGCGAGGTTCCCGCCCCTGATTTCATCGAGGAGCATGCCACCCTTGCCCGCAAGCACGCCACCAATGCTCTCACAGACTTCCGTGCCTTCACCGAGCCCCACGCCGTCAGGCTCACCGAGCAACTGCCCTCACCGGTCGCTGAGGCGCTCACCGACAACCGCAACAAAGCGTGGGGGTTCATCGGTATCGAAGCGCCCTCAGTCACCGCCAAGAAGACCAAAAGGCCCACCGCCAAGGTGAAAAAGCCCGCAGCGGGCGCCAAGGCCAGCACCACCAAGACCACCAAGTCCGCCGCCGCCGAATCCCCCAAAACCGACGGCGACTAAGCCAAGGCCTAACAGCCTTGGCTGTTTCTCAGGCGCCGACAATGGTGAACCGAAGAAACCTTGATCCTCTCAAGGATCTCGGCGAGTACATCCGCGAGCAACGCCGCCAGGCCGAGCTCAGCCTTCGCAAGCTGGCCGACCTGGCGCAAGTTTCAGACCCCTACCTCTCCCAAATCGAACGGGGTCTCAAACGTCCCTCAGCGGAAATCCTCCAACAGATAGCCCGCGCTCTCGAGGTGTCTGCGGAGTCGCTATATGTACGAGCCGGGATCCTTGATGAGGATCGGGACAGCAACTTGATTGCCAGCATCCGCGCTCAGTCAGATCTGACCACAGAACAGAAGCAAGTCCTCATCAGGATCTATCGGTCCTTCCTTTTGGAAAACGAAGAACCCGACTCCGCCGGCGTCAGCGCGGAAACCGAGCAAACCTGAAGGGTTCACCCAGCGGGAGGCATCTCAGCGGTGCCGTAGCCCCCGTCCACCACACCCTCGGTGAAGAACGTCTCCCACATCAGGCCGTGCGGGTCCGCGACCCACGACTTGTGTTGGAGTTGGTAGCCGCACACCAAATCGTCCTGGTCGGCGCGGGTCATTCCGGCAGCGTCGATCAACTCCCGCATCTCTTCGAGTTCGCCTCTGCTCTCGACCTGGATGCCATAGTGCGCCGAGCCGGCCCCGCCCTCGCCGTGGGCGTCGAGCGAGAAGTTGACTCGGGGATCCTCAAGCATCCACTTGGCGTAGTCGTCACGCCTCAGGGTGGGCTCGACACCGAACAATCGGGTGTAGAACTCAACGCTCTCGTCCATGTCGTCAACCTGCAGTCCGATGTGCATACGACGCATCAGCTGTCACCTGCCCTTCACTCAGCCAAGACTAGGCCGTAACCTGCCAACTGATGAAGCGTGCGGCACCCGAATTGTTGTTCATGTCGGGCGCCGTGTCGCAGTACCTCGGCGCCGTGGTGGCGGTGGGGTTGTTCACAGAGATGTCTCCCGGGGCAACCGCGTGGCTGCGAGTCCTGGGATCTGCCGCGATCATCGTGATCCTCCGCCGGTCCTGGCGTCGCAGGTGGAAACCGGACGCAATCTTGAACGCGGCCAAGTTCGGGGTGGCCTTGGCCGCGATGAACCTCTGCTTCTACCTGGCAATCAACGAACTGCCGTTGGGCAACGCAGTCGCCATCGAGTTTCTCGGACCGCTGGGGGTAGCCGCTTTCGGCACGCGAACCCCGCGCGCCGCCGGAGCGCTGATCTTGGCCGTGGCGGGCGTGGTGATATTGGCCGGCGTGGAGGCCGAGGGCACGATTCGGGGGGTGAGCTTCGCCATGCTGGCCGCGGTGTTCTGGGCAATGTACATCGTGCTCGGACAGCGCGTGGCACGCAGCCCGGCCGCTATCGACGGATTGGGTCTCGGGATGCTGGCAGGCGCGATAGCGATCAGCCCTTTCGGCGCGCCTGACGTGACCGCCGCGCTGGGAACGCCCTGGTTGTTGGTTCTCGGACTGGCCACGGGCTTGCTCTCCAACGTGATCCCGTACGGCATAGACCAGCTCGTCATGCAACAGGTCGACCGACGCAGGTTCGCTCTGCTGCAAGCGCTGCTGCCCGTAACCGCCGCCCTGATCGGCCTGATCTTCTTGACCCAAGTGCCGAACCTGCGCGACCTGACCGGCATCGCCCTGGTGATCGTCTCCATCGCTTTGAGCAGATCCTGAGCTCGTCCCGCGCGGTGGATGCTGCAGCCGCGGCTCAGCGGGACTGGGCGAAGCTAAACTGAACCTCCCGCCCGCCAAAGACCGAGAATGAGACTCCGATGCCGAAGAACGCTCGCAATTGGACCCGTTGGACTGCGATCCTGCTGGCACTGGCGATGCTGGCGGCCGCCTGCGGCGACGACCAACAGGACGACCAACCGGTGGTGATCGGGTTGGAGCAGGAGCTCACCAACTTCAACAACCTGACCGCGGGCGACAACCTGTTGGCCGGACGCCAGGTCATCCGGGCTGTCTGGCCGACCTGCACACGCACTCTCCCCAACTCCACCTTCGAGCCGTACTTCTGTGAGTCGCTGCCGACGGTGGTCAACGAAGACCCCCTGGTTGTGGAATACAAGCTTCGCGCCGACGCCAACTGGAGCGACGGCACTCCCGTCAGCTCCGACGACATGGTGTTCTACTTCGAGAACTGCAATGAGCCCACCGACGATTGCGCCGCTACTGCAGGTTTCGACAGCGCCGAACTCGAGGTTGTGGACGCCAAGACCGTGCGGCTGAGCTGGCCCGAGGGTCAACCGTTCGTGGAGTACATCGCGCTTTTCTCCGGTCCGTTCCCACCGGCCCATCTGGGCTTGGACTGGACCGAGGGCTTCCAAGAGGATCCCGTCCTGGCAGCCGGCCCCTACCAGGTCGACGAATACAATCCCGGCAGCGACCTGACGCTGGTGCCCAACCCGACCTGGTTCGGCGACGGACCCCACATCGACGAGGTCACGTTCCGATTCATCAGCGATGTCGGCAACCTTCCGCTGGCACTTGAGAACGGCGAAGTCGACGTGATCTATCCCCAGCCCCAGGTCGACTTGGTCGAACAGATCGCGGCCCTCGACGGCGTGGCTTCCACGATCACATTCGGGCCTACCTGGGAGCACATCACATTCAACACCGCGACTGTTCCCGTCGAGGCCCGGCGTGCCATCGCGCTGGCACTGGACCGAGAACTGATCGTGACCGCACTCATGCGCCCCTTCTCACAGAGCGCGCAACCGCTCGGCAATCGGGTCTACATGAACGGGCAGGCGCAGTATCTAGACAACACACCCGCCGAGTTCCAGGTCCGAGACGTCGACGCCGCGCGCGCCGCGCTCGAGCAGGGCGGTTGGACCCCCAGCGACGACGGGGTCTACACCAAGGACGGGCGACGGCTGAGCCTGCGGATCCGCACCACCGGCGGGAACCCCCGTCGGGAACAATTCCAAGAGCTCGTGCAGAGCCAACTGGGCGAAGCGGGAATTGAGGTCACCATCGACAACCTGCCCGGAGGAGAGATTTTCGGCCCGGTGTTCGGATCCGAGAACGACCCGCCAGGACCTCCGGGAGACTTTGACCTGGTGATCTTCGCCTGGGTTGGAGGACCCCTGCCGGCAAGTTCGACCCTGCAGGTCTTCGGAACCGGCAGCGACAGCAACCCCGGCGCCTACGTCGATGATCAGGTGAACGACCTGTTGACCGAGGCCACGTTCACCCTGGACCTCGACCGGCAAGCCGAAGTGCTCAACCAGGCCGATGCGCTGATGTGGCAGTCCCTGCCGAACGTGCCCGTCTACCAGCTCCCCTTCTTCCTGGCGTGGAACGACTCCCTCACCAATCTCGAGGACAATCCCACCCTCGAGAGCTTCACCTGGAACCTGGAGGAGTGGGCCTTCTCCTGACCGGCGCCACGGGCCCATCTCGTGCCGCCGGGGATATAACGTGGTGGCACGGTGCTCGCCTACGCAACACGCAAGCTGCTGATTTCCATACCAGTCTTGTTCTTCGCGACTCTGGTGGCCTTCCTGTTGGTGGCGACCGTCGACCCCATCGCCGAACAGCGAGTGTTCTTGCTGTCACAACCCGGAGGCGCTGAACAGGTCGCCCGCCTCGAGGCCTCGCTCGGTTTGGACAAACCGCTCATCGAGCGTTACGGAACTTGGCTGGGCGACCTTGCGCAAGGCGACATGGGCGCCTCGACCGAGAACGGGCGCGCGGTCACGACACTGCTGGGCGAGGCCATACCCGTGACCATGCGGCTGGTGGTCGCCGCAACGGTGATCTCGGTGGTGTTCGGGGTGGCAGTCGGAGTGATCAGCGCGGTGCGCAAATACAGCGTGTTCGACAACGTGTCGACCTTCTTCGCGTTCTTGTTCTTCGCCATGCCCGTGTTCTGGCTGGGGGCGGTGCTCAAAGACCTCGGCATCCGCTTCAACGACTGGTGGGGGCATCGAGTCTTCTTCACCATCGGCGAGCAGTCGCCCCGTCTTGACGCCGACTTCTGGGGCACCTGGGCCGACCGGGCCGGGCACATCATCCTGCCTGCTCTAACACTAATTCTGATCCAACTTGCGGCCACCAGCCGCTTTCAGCGCTCGGCGATGCTCGACGTGTTGGAGAGCGACTACGTCCGCACTGCGCGCGCCAAGGGCGTGCCTCGACGCAGGGTGATCACCCGGCACGCGCTGCGCAACGCTCTGCTTCCAGTGGTCAGCTACACGGGCCTCACCTTCGGCACGCTGATCGGCGGGACCGTGGTGACCGAAGTGGTCTTCAACTGGCAGGGTATGGGCCGACTGTTCTTGGATTCTCTGCTTGATGGGGACGTGGCTGTATCCCAGGGTTGGCTGCTGGCGGTGGGGGTTTCGGTGATCGCGGTGAACTTGCTAACCGATCTGGTGTACGGACTGTTGGATCCGAGAGTTCGCCATGGATGACCGAATCACTACGGCGCTCGCCGACGATGTCGTTGCCCGGTCGCAGTGGCGCACCGTTGCGGGACGCTTCTTCTCGCACCGCTTCGCGGTCGGCGCGCTGTTGGCGGCCTCGGCTGGCTACGCCTTGACCTTCTTGGCCGAGCCCTTGACGGGCTGGAGCTACAAGGATCTGTCCAGCGACCTCTCGCAAGGCCCCTCGTCGAGACACTGGTTCGGCACCGACACGATCGGCCACGACATGTTCGCCCAATCCATGCGGGGATTGCAGGTATCGATCCACGTCAGCATGGTGGTCGCTGGTATCGCAACCGTGCTGGGAACAGTGTTGGGCGCGGTACAGGGTTGGTTCCGGGGCCGAGTCGACGCCGGGGTGGGCCTGCTGGTCGACTTCTTGCTCATCCTGCCCCTGCTGCCGGTGCTGATGGTGTTGGCCACCCGGACTCGGGCGATCGGTGGAAGCTCGCTCATGTTCGTGGCAGTTGTCATCGGGCTGTTTCTGTGGGCGCCTTTGGCTCGGGTGGTGCGCGGTGAGGTGTTCTCGATTCGCGAGAAGGAGTTCATCGAAGCTGCTGCCGCTCTCGGAGCCTCCAACACCAGGATCATCTTCCGCCATCTGATCCCCAACGTCATGAGTTCGGTGATCGTCTATGCCACGCTGACAGTGGCCACAGCGATCCTTGTTGAGACGGCACTGGCTTTCCTGGGATTCGGGATCCAACCTCCTGAGGTCTCGCTGGGCGCGTTGGTTGACGAGGGCCGCGACGCGGCCCGCACACGCTGGTGGCTGTTCTATCTTCCCGGGGCTGTGCTCATTTCGCTGGTTCTCTGCGTGAACTTCGTGGGCGACGGCCTGCGCGACGCGTTCGATCCCCGTCAAAGGCGCCGACGATGAGCGCCGGCGAGCCAGTGCCCGACAAGCCAATGCCCGGCGGTGCAACCGGGCAACCGGACTCGACCGCGATCTTGTCGGTGCGCGACCTGAGGGTGGACTTCGAGACCGACGATGGGGTGGTGCAAGCAGTTCGGGGCGTGAGTTGGGACGTGTACGAGGGCGAGGTGCTGGCGATCGCCGGGGAGTCGGGCTCTGGAAAATCGGTGAGCGTGCTCGCGGCCATGGGACTACTCCCGCCCGACGCCAGGGTCAGCGGCTCGATCTCCCACCGAGGCCGGGAACTGCTGGGCATGCCCGAGAAAAAACTCGAGCGCCTGCGGGGTTCAGCGATGTCGATGGTCTTCCAAGACCCGATGACGTCGCTCAACCCGGTCATGTCGGTAGGCGACCAGATTGCTGAGGGGGTCAGGGTCCACCAGAAACTGAAACGCCATCAGGCCAGAGAGCGCGCGGCGGAGTTGTTGGATCTCGTCGGCATCGCTGACGCGGCTCGACGAGTCGACGCATACCCCCATGAGTTCTCCGGCGGCATGCGCCAGCGGGCCATGATCGCTATGGCCATCGCCAACGACCCCGATGTGCTGATCGCCGATGAGCCCACCACGGCCCTTGATGTGACCATTCAAGCTCAGATACTCGACGTCTTGGAGCGTGCCCGACAGGCTGTCGACTCGGCGCTGATCCTGATAACCCACGATCTGGGCGTCGTGGCCCGCACGGCCCACCGCTTGTTCGTGATGTACGCGGGGCGCACCGCCGAAACGGGGATGATCGACGACGTGTTCGAGCATCCCGTGCATCCCTACACCGCCGGCCTGCTAGCCGCGATCCCCCGTCTCGACACCCCGCGCGGCCGTCGCCTGATCCCCATCGAAGGTTCTCCCCCTTCAATGTTGGCTCCCCCGCCCGGTTGCGCCTTCCAACCCCGCTGCGGACGAGCAAGTGATCTCTGCACCAAATACCCTCCACCCCCGCTCACGCTCGTTTCCCCCCCAGCTCACCTCTCCGCCTGCCACCACCCCCTAGATCCCCAACAGAGCACCAGCCCCTTGCAAAACCCAAACGGGGAAGACTCCGATGCCTAGCGCGAGGCGAGGTGGTGGGTGGCGCCGCCGGTGGGCACCCGCACGCCCGCAACGAGCGCCAGCGAGTGAGGACTTGCGGGCTCCGGCGGTGACAGAACCCGCCATCTCACCGGACGGCCCACTCTTGCGCGTCTCAGATCTCACTAAAGACTTCCCCGTCACATCCCGTTCCCCCCTCCGCCGCCCTACCGGTACCGTCCAAGCGGTCAGCGGTGTCTCATTCCACATCAATCGGGGAGAAACCCTCGGACTGGTCGGCGAATCGGGTTCGGGCAAGTCCACTATCGCCCGCTGCGTGCTGCGCCTCATCGAACCCACGTCTGGCTCGGTGAACTTCGCCGGCACCGAACTCACCGAACTGAACCGCAAGCAGATGCGCCGCCAGCGCCGCTTCATGCAGATCGTCTTCCAGGATCCGATGGCTTCGCTTGATCCGCGTATGACTGTCGCAGCAATAATCGCCGAACCTCTCCAGATCCACCGACTTGTCACAAATGCCCAGGATCAGGTGGCCGAACTGCTGGAGTTGGTCGGCTTGCACCCCCAGCACGGCAATCGCTATCCCCACGAGTTCTCCGGCGGGCAGCGCCAGCGCATCGGGATCGCCCGGGCCCTCGCCCTGAAACCGGAGATGTTGATCCTCGATGAACCCGTGTCGGCGCTTGACGTCAGCATCCAGGCAGGGGTTTTGAACCTGCTGGAAGATCTCCAGGACCGGCTCGGTTTGACCTATTTGTTCGTGGCTCACGACCTGTCGGTGGTGCGCCACATCTCCGACCGCGTCGCGGTGATGTATCTGGGCAGGATTGCCGAGACCGGAACGGGTGAGCAGGTTTACACCGAACCCGCCCATCCCTACACTCAGGCGCTGCTCTCTGCGGTGCCGATCCCGGATCCCAAACAGGAGCGGCAACGACATCGGATTCTGCTGCATGGCGACATCGGCAATGCGGCCGACCCGCCGTCAGGCTGCCGGTTCCGCACGCGCTGCTGGAAGGCGGAAGCGATTTGCGCTGAACAACAGCCCCCGCTGGTCGATCCCGGAATCGGTCACCCCGTGGCCTGCCACTTCCCCGAGACGGCACGCGTCGAGTAGCCGACAGCAGACTCAACCTCGTTGTCTCCCCTTGACCGGGTCACATCACGTTTGAGCAAGTCTCACCAGTGGGCGATGGGGGACTTGAACCCTCGACCTCTGCCGTGTGAAGGCAGCGCTCTAGCCGTCTGAGCTAATCGCCCGGCACGACGACGATACAGCCTCGAGGCTCTACTGCGATCAGGTCTCGCGTACAGGATTTTCAATGAGTTGACATGAATTCAAATGTCAGATAGCGTCAATATATCAGCTTTGCTGCCGAGCGTTAACGGCCGCCTCCCCGTTCAACGCAGACGCAACGAGGCCCCTTTTGACTCAACCCACCCGTCTCCCGGACCCCAGGTACCCGTCCCACATGGACTCACCAGACCCCGAACCCCGGCACCCAGACAAGCCCTCGCCCCAAGCAGCATCGCCCGAGACTGCTGAGGCTGGCCAGGATCCGCTATCCGACGACGGTGCTGCTACTGATTCCCGGGCGCTGCATCCACCTCTCGACTCTGTAACGACCACGGGCATCAGACGATCACTCTCTGATAAAGCCCTACCCGCGTTCCTCGGCACCATCGCCGCGGCGTTGTTGCTGTTCGCGCTCACCAGCACCAACGACCGCATCTCTCGCCTTGAAGACAGGGTCGACGCCGGCTTCGCCGCCATCGACACCAGATTCGAGGCCATCGATGCCAGGTTCGAAGCCCAAGACGCCAAGTTCGAGGCCAAATTCGACGCCATCGAGGCCAAGTTCGAGGCCAAGTTCGACGCGATCGACGCCAAGATCGACGAGATCAACTTGAAGTTGACCGCTGTGATAGCTGCGCTCAACGCAACCACCGAGGTAGACGCCGCTCTTGACGGCCGACTCCTGGGCGCGTCGCCCGGCGAAGAACCCGCCAGTTGACAGTGCGATCAGGCGATATCGGGGGCGATCGGGTTGAAGTCGAGCAGGTCTTCGATCCAGGCCGTGACCTCGAGCACCCGCCCGTCGTCGTTCTGGTGGCCGACAATCTGCAGACCGACGGGCATGCCGTCAGACGTGTAGCCGGCATTCGTAGTGCCTGCGGGACGGCGGGTGACGTTCAACGGATAGGTGTTGCCGATCCACATGTCGGTCTCTTCCCCGTTGATCATCCCCGGTCCCTCACAAACGGGCGTCTGGCCGACGACGGTCGGGCTGAGCAGCGCGTCGAATCCGGACATCGCCTCGGCCAGTCGGATCGACGCGGCCTGCGCCTGCTTGCGGGCGTCTTCAATCGCGTCCGGGGTCAAACGCTCGTCCGCTCCTTCGAGGATGTCCCGGAGGCCCGGGGTGATCTCGCCCCATGCCGGTGTGCCGAAGAGCTCCCGATAGGTCGGGACCATGCCGCCGTAGAACAGCAGCACGAACGGGCCGATTATCTCCGGCACGATCGGCTCAACGTCGACAACCTCCACGCCGGACTGCTTCATCTGCTCGACCGCGCCCATGCAAACAGCGAGGATCTCATCGTCGACCGGGCTACCTTCAATGTTGGCGCACCACAGAACGCGCGCCGGAGCGGGCGGGTCGTCGAGGCGCGGACGCAGCGGCGCGATCGGGTCGAGGGAGCGCAGATCGCCCGGTGACGGACCGCTGACCACGTCGAGCGCAAGGGCGACGTCGCGTATCCGCCGCGCCATCGGTCCCACTGTCGACAGGTCGGAAGCTCCCATCGGCGCCGGGCCGCTCGGCACGCGACCCTGCGTGGGCTTGTGCCCTGACAGGCCGGTGAGCGACGACGGTATGCGGATCGATCCTCCTCCGTCGGAGCCGGTCCCCAACGGGATCATCCCCGCGCTGATCGCGGCCGACGTGCCTCCAGAAGATCCGCCGGGTGAACGGTTCGCTCCCCAGGGACTGACGGTCGCGCCGAACACGGAATTGAATGTGTCGCCGGTCCAGCCGGCCTCCGGGGTGTTGGTCTTGCCGATGATCACGCAACCCGCGGCGCGCATCCTGGCCACCTCGGTCGAATCATGCTCGGCCGGCGCCGCATCGGCGAGGTGCATGGCTCCGCGGGTTGTCTGGAAACCGGCTGCATCGGCGAGGTCTTTCACTCCGATCGGCACTCCGGCCAGCGGGCCGAGGGCCGCTCCGGCGCCCAATGCACGGTCTATGGCGGCAGCCTGGGCTCGTGCAGCATCGGCATCGACAGCGACAAACGCGTTGAGCGCCGGGTTGAGGCGCTCAATTCGGGCGAGCGCGGCGTCGGTGACTTCCGCGGCAGTCAACTCCCGGGTTTTGATGCGGCGCACCAATTCCTCAATGGTGATTGATCGAAAATCTGGGACGGTCATGGTGCCTCGCGGTCATCTCTCGGGTCGGTACAGACCAACCAAGACACGCTACCCCCTGCTCTTGTTCGCTACGCTTGATTCCCGCTCTTGTTCGCTACGCTCACGGGCCGCTCGGGCCGCGGGCAGGCCGCACGGGCCGCGGGCAGGCCGCACGGCCGCGTGCGGGGCGCACGGGCCGAGGGTCGTTAGCCTTGCGAGGTGCCGATCATTGCCTGTCCGCATTGCGAAGAGGAAGAAAACCTCCAAGGCGACAACGTCGACGGCGCCATCACGGTGACCTGCGGTGAGTGCGGCCTGGTGTGGGAACGGGACATGAATCCACGATGCCCCAAGTGCCAGGCAACCGATGTGAGGGCCGCTTGGCAGGCCACGCTCGACAAGAGCCGTGGCACCCAACTCTCCATCCAGTCACTCAACATCGTCTGGCTCTGTCCCGAGTGCGATGCTGAGAAACTGCGCCGATACCTCGACTCGAACGTGCCGCTGCCTCCCGACGCCCTGCCCGTCGACCCAGACTGAAGGTCACGAGCAGTCGCAGCGCTATTGAGTAGAGCGCCTATGTGTCGGTCGGGGCCAGGGCGGCGCGTACAAAGCGGGTCAGCTCCGAGCGGCGCACGACGGTGGCGCGGCGGGACGGGGGAATACCCATGGCCCGCTGAACTTCGAGTTCGCTGGCAACCCCAACCACAGTCGAGTACAGCGAAAGGAGAAGCATCGACGGGTCGGAGCGGCGCAGACGGCCGGCTTCCATCTCGCGCTCGAGGAACCGGCGGGCCCGGTCGACAGTCGGACCGACGTGAGCGCTCAGGCGTCCAACCGTTATTGATCCCGGGCGTGTGACTTCTCTGATGAGCCCGAGAAGTTCCGGCCGGTTGACAGCCAGCCGGAAGATACGGCGAACGATCGCCTCCACCTGATCAATGCCGGCCAAGCCCCGCGACGCCTCCTGTTCGAAAAGTTCAACGAGATCCTGCGCGGCGGCGTCGATCACCGAATCGAACAGTGCCTGTTTCGAGGGGAAGTAGTAGAGGATGGTCTGCTTGCGCACACCCAGTTGCGCGGCCAAAGCGTCCAATGAGGTGGCCGGATAACCGTCTGTGCCGAACGCGGACAGTGCCGCGTCGAGCACGCGCTGACGGGTCGGCACAAAATTGCCCATACCTTCTCTCTACCATTTGGTAGAGAGGTTTGCTATAACAAGTACAGTGATTTCCGCCGAACTGAACAAGACGCGCATAGCGATCACGGGCGCGACCGGTTTTTTGGGCACCGCGCTCGTCGAACGACTCCTCCACGCGGTACCCGGAAGCGAGTTGGTTCTGGTGGTGCGGCCCGGCCGTCGGGGAGCACAGAATCGGGTGGACCGAGACATCTTCCGCAACGACGCATTCGAGCGGATCCGAAGCACCTTCAACGACGAGAGCAACGAGACCTTCGAGGAGATGTGTCGGCGGCGAGTCTTCGCCGTGGCGGGGGATGTGGGCGCCGATGGGCTGGGCCTGGATCCCGAAGGCCTCGCCCTGCTCGCTACCTGCGACATCGTCATCCACTCAGCCGCCACGGTCAGTTTCGACTCGGCTCTTGACGACGCTGTCGAGATCAACCTGCTCGGACCCGTGAGAGTCGCCGCGGCCACGCGTGCCGCGGCAGAAGCGCGCGAAGAACCCACTCGGGGCGGGTTGCAGCGCGGCGAGTCGGCACATCTCATCGCCGTGTCCACCTGTTATGTCGCGGGCAGCCGCCGAGGCAGCGCACCCGAAGAGCCCATCGACGAGTCGCCGTTCTTCGTGGATGTGGATTGGAGGACCGAAGTCGACAGTGCCCGGCGCGCTCGAATCGACGCCGAACAGGCAAGCCGCACACCGCAGCGACTCAGCGAGCTCGCGAAACAGGCTCGCCGAAACCTGGGGGCGGCCGGTGGGCCGGCCCTCACCGACAAGGTCGAGCAACTCCGCCAGAAGTGGGTCGCTCAACAGTTGACAGACGCAGGCCGGTCACGGGCCTCGAGCCTGGGCTTTCCGGACGCTTACGCATTCACAAAGGCGCTCGGTGAACGCGCCCTCGTGGAAACCCGCGGGAACGTGCCGGTGAGCATCGTGCGCCCGTCGATCATCGAGTCGGCGTTCGCAGAGCCGTCACCGGGGTGGATTCGCGGCTTCCGCATGGCCGAGCCGGTCATCGCCGCCTATGCCCGGGGCCTGCTCAAGGAGTTCCCTGGCATCCCCGAGGGAGTGATCGACATCATTCCGGTGGATCTGGTCGTCGCAACGATTCTCGCGGTCGCAGCCCGTGGCCCAGAACACGACGAGGAGCAGATCCACAAACCTGATGTCGTGCAGATCGCCTCGGGCGCAGCAAACCCGCTCATGTACGCGCAGTTGGTCGACCTGGTTCGCAACTGGTTCAACGAACACCCCGTATACGACGACAGAAACCAGCCGATTTCGGTTCCCGAATGGTCGTTCCCGGGTCGTGGCCGGGTGGTCCGCCAACTCGGGCGCGCTAGAAAGGCACTCGATCTGGGGGAGCGGGCCCTGAACGTTCTCCCTTTGCGGGGCAAGCAGGCGGACTTCAGCGCCGAACTGGAGGAGCGCAAAGAACAGCTCGAGCGGGCCAACGGCTATGTCGAACTGTACGGGGCATACGCAGAATGCGAAGCGCTCTACCTGCTCGACCGGATGTACGCGCTTTGGGAATCACTCAATGAAGACGACCGGCGCGACTTCTGCATGGATCCGCGAGTCGTTCATTGGCCGACGTACGTGCAGAGCGTGCATCTGCCGTCGATGGTCAAGCAGGCCCGCTTGAAGATGCAACCCGGCGCCAAGAACACCCAGTCGCGGTCAACTCGGCTCCGCAAGCAGGTTCTTGCACCCGAGCGGCAGCTCGCGGTGTTCGACCTGGAGAACACGCTGATCGCCAGCAACGTCGTCGCCAGTTACGCGTGGCTCGCTACTCGCCATCTCAACGTCGCCGACCGAATGAGCTTCACGGCGAAGACCTTGCGGGAAGCACCAGCCCTGCTGTCGCTGGATCGCCAGGATCGCAGTGATTTCCTGCGTTATTTCTACCGCCGTTTCGAGGGGGCGCCCGTCGAGCTGATGGCTCGCGACTCCCGCGAGATGCTCAGTGACCTGTTGATCGCCAAGTCGTTCCCGGCGGGGATTCGCCGGGTCCGCGAGCATAGGGCGCTGGGTCACAAGACCCTGCTGATCACCGGGGCGTTGGACTTCGTCGTCGAACCGTTGCGACCGCTGTTCGATCACATGATCACCGCCGAGATGACCGCGACCGACGGCGCCTACGACGGACGACTCACCGCGGTGCCTCCCACCGGCGAGGCCCGCTACCAGACTCTCGTGGATTTTGCCGAGGCTCACGGTCTGGATCTGCGTCAAGCGGCGGCCTATGCCGACAGCAGTTCTGATCTGCCGATGCTTGAAGCTGTCGGATTCCCGGTTGCCGTCAACGCCGAAACGAAGCTCGCTTCGATCGCCCGCCGCAGGGGTTGGCTGATCGAGCATTGGACGAAGTCCGCGGGAGCCCCGAACCGGTTGCTTCCCATCGGCCCCCGGGCTCATCGAGATACCGCCGCCAATCGCCGAAGGGAGGTGTCTGCAAATGCCCTCTGATCCTCGTCGCAAGGCGCCCAGGCCCGGTTTCGTGCTCGATGTGGACAAGTCGACTCCCCCGATCCTGTTCCACCACGGTGAGCAGTTCCGTCTCGAGAAACTGCCCGCAGACCGCAGTCGCGTGATCTATCCCGCCGAGCCCCTGCCCGGCTTGAAAGACCCCGACGAGGCGATCCGCGAAGCACTGCTCAACCCCATCAATGAAGACCCGCTGCCGGCGTTGCTGTGGCCGGGCATGAAGCTGACGATCGCCTTCGACGATCTGTCGCTGCCGCTTCCGTCAATGCGCCGGCCTGACATCCGCCAGCGGATCATTGAGCAGGTCCTCGACATGGCAGCAGCGGCAGCCGTCGACGACGTCCACCTGATCGCGGCTCTGGCTCTGCATCGCCGCATGACCGAGGCCGAACTCCGCCACGCCCTCGGCGATCGCGTCTACGACGCGTTCGCCCCCCGGCAAACCCTCTACAACCACGATGCCGAGGACCCCGACGGAATGGTCGAACTGGGCTTGACCCGCCACGACGAGCAAGTGACCATGAACCGGCGAGCAGCCGAATCGGATCTGCTGATCTACGTCAACCTCAACATTGTCTCGATGGACGGCGGTTGGAAGTCGACGGCCACCGGCCTCTCGGACTACAAGGGGGTGCGCCATCATCACAACGTGGCGACGATGCAGAACTCGAAGAGTTTCATGGATCGCCACTCCTCGGAACTGCATCACTCGAACTGGCGCCAAGGTGAAGTGATCAAGGCTCACGGCCCTCGGATCTTCCAGATCGAAACGACGATCAACAACAACACGTTCGGCTACGACGGCCCGCTGTCGGTCCTGCAGAAACGCGAATGGGAGTGGTCGGCTCGCGACCGGGCGACCTTCATCGGAATGAAGAACGGCCTCGACGTGACGCCCGCGGCCGCGCGGCGCAAGATCTTCCAGGCTTGGCAGGCGCCATACGAACTCACGTCGGTACAGGCCGGCGAGGTGGAATCAGTCCACCAGCAGACCCTCGAGAACGTCTTCGCGCAACACATCGTGCCGGTGGAGGGACAGACCGACGTGTTGACCTTCGGACTCCCCTACATCTGCCCCTACAACGTCAACTCGGTGATGAACCCGATCCTGGTCATGTGCTTGGGACTCGGCTACTTCTTCAATCTCTACCGAGGCAAACCTCTGGTGCGCGAAGGCGGGGTGTTGATCATGGGCCATCCCACCCCCTGGGAGTTCCACCCCGTTCATCACCCCAGCTACATCGACTTCTTCGAGCAGGTGCTGGGCGACACCACCGATCCGGTTGAGATCGAGAAGCGCTACGAGGAACAGTTCGCCTACGACGAGTGGTACATCCATCTGTACCGCAACAGCTACGCATACCACGGAGTTCACCCGTTCTACATGTGGTACTGGGGGGCACACGCCCTGCAATGGCTCGGGCGGGTGATCGTCGTCGGCGGCGACCCGCGGTCGGTCCGCCGCCTCGGCTTCCAGCCGGCGTCCACCATGCAGGACGCTCTGGAGATGGCCGGCGACGTGGTCGGCCCGCATCCCTCGATCACACATTTCCACAATCCGCCGATTCTCATGGCGGACGTGACATGAGCCGCCTGGCCAAGCAACTCAGCCTGCCGCCGCTGCCGCGGGCACTCTCACCGATCCGCCGTTATCGAGCCCTCGGTTTCCCATACCGCGCGCCGTCGACGCCTCGAGGCGTCGACCCTGCTCCCAAGACCGCCAACCGCGGCGGCGACTACGACGCCGGCTGGGCTCGCAAGTACCCGGCTCGGTTGGCGAGGGCCGCGATCGTGGACGGCCCGATGCGATTGGCCGTTTCGGGACTGGCAGCACCGGACCGCCGAGGACAGGATCGTTTGGCATCGCTGCAGGGCCCGGCAATCTTTGCGGCCAACCATCACAGTCATCTCGACACACCACTGCTGTTGACGTCGATTCCCGAACCCTGGCGTCACCAGATCCTGGTGGGGGCCGCCGCCGACTACTTCTTCGGGACCCGGTTGACGTCCGCGTTGTCTTCGTTGGTGATCGGCGCGATTCCTATCGAGCGCAGCCGGGTCAGCCGTCGTTCCGCAGATCAGGCAGCCGATCTGGTCGCTCAGGGCTGGAGCCTGCTGCTGTTCCCCGAGGGCGGACGCAGTCCCGACGGTTGGGGTCAGCCGTTCCGCGGCGGCGCCGCATATCTGGCGCAGAAGTCCGGGAGACCCGTGGTGCCGATCCACATCGAGGGCACCGGGCGCATATTGAGGAAGGGCAAATCGCTGCCCCGCCCCTCGGCCACGTCGGTGACCTTCGGCAGACCGTTGCGACCAGACCAGGGCGAGAACACCGTTCGCTTCGCGGCCCGTATTGAAGCCGAGGTGTCGGCACTCGCCGATGAAGCGTCCTCTGACTGGTACAGAGCCCGCATCAGGGCCCACGCCGGTGCCACGCCACAGCTCACCGGCCCCTCGACGGGCGCCTGGCGCAGGACCTGGGCACTCGGCGACCGCTCACGCCGGGCCCGCCGGCGAACTCGGCGCTGGCCCAATCTCTGAGAGCGCCTGACTTCTGGGCGGACCACACCTCAGTCGGAGGCCGACACGCCATCACCACAGCTAGCCATCACGAGCGACGAGACCGCTAAAGCCATCAACCGACGCGCAGTGCCGCGGAGGATTTCGATCAGAGTCCGCAACGGCCCCCGCCGACGGCAACAAACGAGCCGCTGCCGTTAGGCTCTGGTGATGCGCTTCTCGTATGCGGAGTCCATGATCGACCCGACGATGTACGCGCCGCTGGTGCAAGCCGCAGAGACGGTGGGCTTCGACAATTTCGTGGTTCCCGACTCAATCTGCTATCCGCTCGACGCAGACACGAAATACCCGTACAACGCCGACGGCAGCCGCGAGTTCCTCGAGGGCAAGCCGTTCATCGAGCCCTTCTCTTTGATCCCCGCGCTGGCAGCGGTCACCGAACGCATACGTTTCACCACGTTCGTCGTGAAACTCCCGATCCGGCATCCCGCCCTAGTGGCCAAGCAGGTCACATCGGTCGGCGTGATCACCAACGGGCGTTTCCGGTTCGGCGTCGGCACCAGCCCATGGCGCGAAGACTATGACGTCACCGGCGTACCGTGGGAGCGGCGCGGCGCACGCATGGACGAGTGCATCGAGATCATAAATGGGCTCCAAACCGGGGAGTTCTTCGGCTATTCCGGCGAGTTCTATCGGATTCCCGAGATCCAGCTCGGTCCAGTCCCTGAACAGAGGGTTCCGATCCTCGTCGGCGGGCACTCGGCGATGGCCCTCGAACGCGCCGGGCGGCTCGGAGACGGTTGGATCCATGCCGGAGGAGAGCCCGGCGAGCTGGCCCGCATGATGTCGGCAGTCGAGGAGTCCCGCCGGCGCCACGGTCGGGCCGACCTGCCCTTCGACGTCCTCGCCATCAGCGTCGACGCCTACTCCCCCGAGGGCATCGAGCGGCTCGAGGCTGCTGGGGTGACAGACGTGATCGTCGGTTTCCGCGACGCCTACTCCCCCGGACCCGACGCCCAGCCACTCGAAGAGAAACTCGGCGCCCTGCAGTGGTACGCCGACGAGGTCCTCGCGAAAGTCCGCTGAGCAAAACCTCCAGTTCTCCCAACTGACAAAACAGCCAACCGTCCAACACCAAGTGAAATTGGAGGGAACCAAACCGCTGGGTCGGGCGTCGTTGG
>JAPOYA010000052.1 GCA_026706815.1 Acidimicrobiaceae bacterium
CCCTGACGTGTTGAGCCATCGACTGGCTGTGCCATGGTTCGTCACCGGCGTTGCGATTGGACCTCATAGACCACGATGCCGATGGTCGGGGTGCGGGAATAGACGGTGACGGTCGTGCCGCGGCCGACGCAGGTGTAGCGAAGGTCCTTCGACGCTGGCACCTCGAACGTCTCGTCATACACCGGCTCGGCGCACACCTCGTACCACGGGGGATAGTCTTTGTTGTCGTCTGGCACATCCAGCAACTGGAGTTTGCTGCCGACTTGCCGGAGTCCGGCTCTTGCCAGTAACTCCTCCAGATCATCTGGCTCCATCGGCGATTCCGGATCTTTGTGATACGCCCACCAAAGGGCCATTATCAAGCAGTCCCCGTCGTCTTGGAGGTTGGACGCACTTCCAGTCTCGATCTTCGTGACTGTGTCCGGCTCGCAGTCGCCGTCTATCAATGCCCTATTTCTCAGCACGCCGTCGAGCACTGGCCGCCAGAGGTGGCTGCTGTCGAAGGGTGGTGATGGAACTATGGTTCGCTCCTTGGTCTCGACGCCCTCGTTGCGCTTGCCGTATTCGTACGAAAAACCTGCTGCCGTTGTCACCTGCCATTCCCCGATGCCCCGTATGGCGAAGTATCCGCTCCGTGCAGGCACCCAACTGCAGGTGAAACCGCCGGCTGCCGGTATGCACGGAACCTCGCGGGTGACCATGCCGGCCCGCCGTGACCGCTCAGCTTGCTTCTCGGCAGGAGTCAAGGCGGGGTCGAGCCATCGGAAGCCCCGACTGGCCGACGCCGCCCCCTTCTCCGCCTCGTTGTCCGCAAGATTCCTCCACCAGTCGAGTGCCTTGTCGCCGAACAGGCGCTCTATCAGAGCTTCGTCGTGGTCTACGTCGGGCCACAGTTCTTCAATGGTGGCGGTGTACTGCGGCTTTAGTCTGATGGAGCACACTGCATCTTGTTCGAGTTCGTCGCGGTCTGAGTGCGCGCGTTGGTTGTCTTGCTGATCGGTCGGCGGGCGGAAGCGCAGAATGCTTTCCTTGTCGTAACCCACCAGATGCACATAGGCCTGACTGAGTATCACTGTGCGGTCCGGGTCCGGGTCCTTGCTCTGCTCTGCTCTGATGTACCGGAATTCGGCCGTGTGGGTCGGCACGCGGCTCAAGCGAAGCGTCACTTTGTGATTGACCACTGCTCGGCCCGAGACGTGCTGTGACTCCGACTCTATGCGGCCGATCTCCGGGGCACGGCACTTGGCCCCGGAGGCATCGCATTCGGCTGGCGGCTTGGCGTTGTCGGAGGCCGTTTGCCTGCCTTCCTCCATCTCCTTCAGCATCGCCAGACGCCAAGATTTGCAGTCGGGTGCGGTAGTCTGTCGATCGTTGATTAGCCCTCCCGCGATCGGTTCTTGAAGGAATCGCCCAAAAACAGCAGTTTGCGCTGGCCCATTGAAGGCGAGATGAGCGGTGGCCGTGCTAGCGAACGGCCACTCTTCGTCTTTTTGCATCTTGACTATCCGTGCGAAGTCTGCAAAGCCGATCGTCGGGAGGTTCTGGGTCTCCTTCGTGGGGTCGACGCTGTTGTTGTCATACATCCGTTTGGCCAAAAAAAAGGCTTCTCTGTAGTGTCGGCTCGGGTTGAAGGCTTCTCCGCGTTGCGCTTCCCAGTTCAGCGCCACCAAGGCCCGGGCGAGGATTGCCAGCCGATGGGGGGCATTATTGTTCTTGTTGGTGCTGATGATGTAGTGGGCGAGGCTGAACTGCCCTGAAGACCCGCCGGACGTCAGTCTCTCGCATTCTTCGTCAGGGGCCTGTTCGAACGGCAGGCAGACGCGCGTCGAGCAGCCGAGTTCGTTCAGTCGTTCCGCCAGCTCCGGAAGTCTTGGGTCTGTGTCGTCGCCGGCGTGCACTTGCCGATATTCGGCGCGTAGGTCGACGCAGACCATCGTGATCGCGACGCTGGCACAACCCCCTGTGTGCAGGCCGCGCGGAGTGCCCTTGTCGTGGCGCTTGAGGCACGGCGCCTCGCTCTGTGGGCTGCAGCCGGCCGCGTTCTCATTGGCGACACATTCTGGCTGCAGATACATGGAGGTGTAGCTGCACCAATAGGGATTGCCCCGCCACCGCTTGAAGTCCACACGCTGGTCGAAGCGCGCCGGCTGTTTGCCCGCTTTTTCGCGGTAGAGAGCCCTGTAGTCCTTGCACTTGTAGGGTTTCTGCCCTGGATTCGGCGTGAAGTCCGAGCCGACGTATTGCTTGCAAACCGCCGCTGACAGGGGCGCCTTCTGCTTGCACGGCGCCGGGTCGCCTGATGCGGGGTCGCCGCCGGTCGCCGGGTCGCGATAGCAGGTGAGGTACAGGTTGCCCGGGCGGTACTCCACGGGTCCCTCGTCGGTGCATTCCCAGGGGCGGCGCTGGTAGCCCCGGCAGGTGTCGTCGGAGATGCGGAACAGCCCCGGCGGGCAGCCGTTCGGGTACTCGATCTTGCACGACTCTGTGCCGTTGACCGTCTCGCGCTCGTTCACGTAGCCCTCGATGCCGGTCGGGTATGTCGGCCCCCGCAGGGCCTCCCCTTTTTCTTGATGGACTTCGAGGCACATGGCGACCACGGCGGGGTCGTCGGTCTCGGCTTCGCACCAGCGGGAAACCGGGTTGTACTCCATCGGCTTGTCAGGCCGCGAGTGAGGATCCTGACCGGGCAAGCCGTCAGCGTCGGCGAGCAATACGTTGGCCGGGCACGGCGGGTGCAAGGGGACCCAGCACACTGACTCCGGAACCTTGGCAAGCGTGGCTTCGTCGACTTCGTTGATCTCGCCGTCGCCGTTGACGTCGAAGGGGTTGTCTTCCTCGTCTGGGGGTTCGACCCACTTCACCGAGGTCCACTTCACGTTGGGCCACCCGTCGAATTTCTCCGGATCCCACAGATCAGGGCTGTCGCACTCGACGGGAGTTCCTAGCTTGACTGTCGGGTTGGGGGGGGGGGGTGACTGCGCAGGAGCAGGCACAGCGCCGAGCCGGTCCAGCGGCGCGGGCAGCAGGCCTGACTCCCACGGCGACAG
>JAPOYA010000004.1 GCA_026706815.1 Acidimicrobiaceae bacterium
CAGATGCCCCGGCAGCTCTTGTGCCAGTTGACCACCTCGTAGCTGTTCCACCCCGTCGCCAGCGCGTATCGGAAGGAACTGATCTTGTTGCTAGTTCGCTTCCGGTCGCCTTGGTGAACGAGGTGCACGCCGACTCTGGCCAGACGATCGACCGCGGCACCACCCTCGGCGGCGCGAATGACCCGTCGGCTGAACCGAGCCTGCTCGCGTGCCTAGACCGCCCAACCCGAGATGGCGAGTCCTGGGTTCGGCCTGCCTGCGTTCGACAATCGAGAACCGGAGTAATCGGCCTCAGGCGCCGTTGGTATGCGTCGGGACGCCGACGTGGATCGTCCGTCGCTCTTCCGGAGTGATGCAGTCCTCAAAGCGAAGTAGGGGGTTCGGGAGGCGCACGTCAACGATAGAACTCGCGGTGTTGTAGAAGCTTCGCAGTACGAAGTCCACGAAGGCGTGCGGCGTCACGCCCGCGGAGACCGGAATCCGGCATCCGGTGTATTGGCCGAGGGTTAGGTGCGACACTGGATGAGCTAGCTCGACTGCGACGCTATCCCGACTGTCATAGTCGAATCGGCAGGGCACGGTTACGACGCCTTTCTCAACGACGTCCGCGAATATGCGCTCCTCCAGGTAGTGCTCGGGATCGTTCTGGTATTCGAGAAGGTCGGGTGACGGGAGGAACGCGAGGCGATGGCGCAACAGGCGTCGTTCTCGAAACTCGTACTCCATCTGCAGCATTGCCCCGTCGAGCATCAGGACGTTGAACGATCGCGCTTGCCGCAACTCTCGGTAGGCGTCGTCGTACGGCGTGTTTCGGGGTGCCGATCCGACCACGCCGTGTCGCCGGTACCGAACGAGGTAGTCGTCGGTGCCAACCTTCGATTCGAAGGCCGGGTTCTGATCGTCGGCGAGCCCGGACTCGACCAAGGCTGCGGTTGCGCCGTTGATCTCTTGGACCACTCTGCGATGCGCGGTCACCATTGGGCTATCACTCCCCGGCCGCTCCCAGCAGATCGCGGAGGGTCGCCAACTGTTCGCCGTCGATGTCCTCGAGGAGGATGCGGCGATGTTGCAGATCGTCGATCAAGCCGGCCACTGACTTCAGACGCTTCTCCCAGTCCTTTTTCTCCTTTTCCGACATGTCCCGGTGGACAACGGTGAGATGTTCCAGTTCGGCTTGTGACGGATAGCGAAACGACAACTCGAAGTTCGCCTTCTTGATCTGCTCGTACTCTTCGATCAGAGAAGCCATTTGTGGGCCGATGCCATATACCCGGACCCAAGCCGTGCTTCGTGTTATTGCCGTGAAGAGCCGATTCCGAACATGAGCGAGATTGGCAGTCGAGCCGTGCGCCTCCTCCGCGTTGACCACGTAGACCATGGCTGCCTCGTTGCCCTTGGCCCTGTATATCCCAGTGCAGGTCACCGATCCGGCCTGGCGGAACACGTCGGCCTTCGTGTCGACGCCCGCAAGGTGGTTCGGAATGTCTCGCGCGAGCAATTCTGCTCTGATTCGCCCCAGCTTCTTCCGTGCTGAGAGCGGGTCGGTGTTGATGACGATGACGTCGGCGTGTCGCAATTCGTCGTCGGTCAGGTTGTCCTCGATCTCCGAAGCCACCCACTTTGCTTGGTCTGTCTGATTTTCGAACTGGCGGAACTGGATCAGGTCTTCGAGAGGGGAGTGAGATTCCAGGAAGTGCGGACTTGTGTCTGGGGGCCGAGCCAACCGGACATCCTTGCCGAGTCCGAGTTCCTCGGAGAGAACCTCGTAGCCGACGTTGGTCCAGAGTTCGGGTCGATCGAACATTTGCACGAGTCCGGTGGGGCTCCAGGCCGGTGGTTCTCGATAGATGCCGAACCCCAGGCCATGTGCCGAGACGAGCACTGGGCGTGAGTTCCGGTAGCACTTCTCAAGGATGATGTCGCGCTGACCCCCGTCGCGGGCCCTGTCGTCGAAACTGACTCTCGGACTACCGTCGTCATCCAGACCGAAGATGTCTTCGGGTGACGGCAGCCCCTCGTTCGTCAGATTCTGCAACTCGTCGTATGCGTAGACGAGGCGTTTCGGTCGCTTGAGGATCTGATGACACAGCCTGAGGAACCCGGGAGGAAAATCCTGCGCCTCGTCGACAAGAATGGCGTCGTACGATCTTCGAACCTCACCGACGCTGTCGAGAGCGGTCTCCACAGCACCCTCGAAGGCGTCTTCGAACCCGAATCTGGCCTTCGCCGCGAAGAAGTCGAGGTACTCAAGATCGTGGGTTCGGCAGAACTCGTAATAGATCCCGTCCCGGTCGGCTCCACCCGACGCACCCCAGGAATTGACGACGCGAAGCCTGTCCCAATCCGGTTCATCACCGGTCTGTTCGATCGAGAAGATCGTGATGAGACGTGTGAAGTGGTCCTTGAGGGAGCGCGTGTGGAATGTAACCGCTATCCGCCAGTCCGGATGGCGGGCATGGAGGTACGCCGCTTTCAGCGCGAGGACGATCGTCTTGCCCGAGCCAGCGAGTCCCCTGATTCGCTGTACGCCATCCACGGTCTCGATCACTGCCTTGCTCTGACTCCGGTCCAGCGTCGCGATGGAGTTCTCGAGTGCGTTGAGCCTGGCAGCTCTCGAATCAGGCATCCGGAGAGCCCGCGCTCCACCGGGCCGGCGGATCGCCGTGATGCTCTGAATCGCCGAGAGCGTCCTGTCATAGAGTTCCGGTGTCGAGGATTCCCAGACGAGTTGCCGCAGATAGGGCACGAGGGAGGAGTTATCCAGGACGGGGTAGTCCTGATCAGCCGCCGTGCGCGGGACCGCTGGAGCGTAGGTCAATGCCTCAATGTTGGTGAGCAGGTTCCGGCGGCGAACGAGACCCTGATGCGGCATAAGCCGCGCGTACAGCAGGCTGTAGGCTTCGTCCTGCCTCACGATGTGGTCCCCCAGATCGGGGCCTTCGACGAGATCGAAGCAGACCAGCCCATGGTCAGGAGAGACGAGCAGCGCATCGATGGCGTACCGACCATCGGGTGAAGCGATGACCGGGTACCCGATCAGCAACTGGCCGTCAAAGTCCTGATCGCGTAAGGCGTCGATCAGTGCATCGGTTGCCACGGGCTTGTCGGTGGTGCCGTGGACGATGTTCAGGGTGGGGGTGCTCATGGCTCGGGGCCTCGGTTCGGGGAACCTGACGTTCTACGGATCTGCCGATCGATGGTGAGGGGTCTCGGCGCGGGTCTTGCCGGTCGCAGCGATCATACGCGCCGGTCGGATTCCCAGATGGGGGCGGTCCCAGTATTACGGGGACGCGAATTGGGTGGTCGACATGGTGTGCGTGTCCAACCCGGGGCTGCTGTCCCTGACGGCATGGAGCGATCATCGTGGAACGGACATGAAAGCTCAGCGAGATCGTGACCTTATGGCCCCTTAGTTGCAATTCCAACCCGAACACGCATGGCACCTCGACTCACAACCGGGTCTCGCCATAGCGGCGCCGGTCGGAGCGGTTGGGTTCGGAGCCGTGCAGGATCCGGTCGCCGTGAAGCGAGATCTGACCCGTCCGCATCTCCAGGGCGATCGGCGGGTCGCCGTAGTCGCCGGCGTTGTCCACGGTCTGGAACGCCCTAGCGGCTAGTCGCTGGCGCCACGAGCAACGCCCAGCAGCGTTCGTGCGACGGAACGCGCGGCCCGGAGCGAGCCGCGGGCCGCCAGCCGCCCGCCCCTGAGCCATGCCCGAAATCTGCGGAGGCCGAAACGGTTCTGAATCTGGCACTGGACTTCGGCGATGGCGTCTCGGCACTCGTCGCTCGGGCCCCATCCTCGGAGATTCATCGCCGAGGCCTTCCCGGTGGGGCGGTGGTCCCATGCTTCGCTGATCAGGGGACCGACGAGGCGGTTGAGGGTGGCTCGGGTGGCGGCGTAGGTCTGCGCCAGGGCTGGATGTTCGGTGGCGATCCAGGCTTCGTGGAGCGCGAGGCGCTCTTGGAGGTCGTGGCCGTGGTTGGCGAGCGTGGTGAGGGTGGCCGGGCTGTCGTCGGTGCGGCGTCGGACCCGGTAGGGGTACTCGGTCCAGGCGACGAGGGTTTGGATTGCCTCCGCGTAGCGGTCACGGCGACGATTGGTGGCCTCGTTGACGCGGGTGAGGGTCATCGTCACGATCGCGCCGAGGACTGCAGCGGATGGTATGGCGATGGGTGTCCAGAGCGAACTGGTGGCGAGGACTGACATCAGGCGACCCGCAATTCCGGCGTGAGGATGGGGTGTGGATGGCCGTCGGGGCGATGGCCGTGGGGTACGTCTTCGACCGGCCAGGATCCGTGCCGGCGCCAGTATTCCTCGTACCAGAGGTGGCGCTGGACGACTCGGAGGTACGCGTCGATGCCGTCGGACCATTGCCAGCGCAGGTGGTCAGGGTCGTTGGGGTACTCGAGACAGAGCGCTCCGACGATGAGCTCCCACGGCACCGTGGCCGATTTCGGGAGGGCCAGCAGTGCGGCGATCGACGAGCGCGGGTACCGGTGCAGCCACTCTCGGTCGTCGCCACTGACGGGCACGGCGAGAACCTTGCCATTGGCTCGAACGGTTACTCGGACTTGCTCGGCGGGGTAGTCCAACAACTCGGGAAGCGCGGGGGACTCGAAGCGTACGTCGAACGTGGTGGCCCGGCTGTCGTGCAGGACGACCGTGACCTCGGCGCCCCCGACCACGTCGGCGGCACTGAGCCAACGAGCACAGTCCTGTGGGTTCCGCCGGAGGTGGTCGAGTCCTCCGCGTGTCATCAGGGCCTCCACGCCCGGGTGGTCGGAGTGTGACGGGCGGCGGTCGCACCGGTTGCGGCGGCGCCGGCGCCGGTGTTGAGGCTCTGTAGGCGGCTCTTCTCGTCGGCCCGTGGGTGGGGGAACGGATCACCGAAGATCTCCACCCAGATATGGGCGGCTGCAGTCTCCTTGCCATCGGCTGCAAGTCGCTGGGCTTCGGCGGCTCGACCGGCGAGATGTTGCATCCCGCTCTTGGCCCGCGCCACGGCAGCCGCCGAGAGTCGGGCGGAAATCTGGTCGGTACCGGTGGGGTCGCTGTACGTGCCACCGAGGAGTTGGGCGCCAATTGCCAGCGTGGCTGCGACTGCGTCGGCATGATCAACGGCGGCGGACACAGCGTAGTAGGTGAAGGTCTCGACGTGCAGGCCGGGGAGCACGTCAGACAGCCCGGCGTTGTGGACCGCCTGCTTGACCATTCGCACCTGTCGCACGAACTTCCCGTCGCACTGCTGGTTCCGGACGGTGATGGTGTCGATCAGGATGTACGAGTTCGACGGCTCCCAGCGGTCGTCCTCGGTGTCGGCGATATAGATCCAGTTGGAACCGTCCTCGGGGTTGAAGGCCGGCACGGCGTCGAAGTTGAACTCCTTCCCAGGGAGCGTGATGGCGAGGGCGTGCTTCTTGACCTCGAAGCGGGTGCCAGGCAGGTGGGGAGCGAGGGCGTCGTGGATGAGCGAGATCGCCTTCTGAGGTCCGCCCGCACAGTTCAGGGCGTCCCACAACTCGTCGTCCAACTCGACGACCTTGTCGATGTCCCGCAGCTTGGGGCCCAGCATCGTGTGGCGAGCGAAGCTGCCCTGCAGCCGGGTCCGCTTGGCCACGCCGGCATCCACGACCAGATCGCCCAGACGGTTGTGCACGTCCTGGGCCTCCTTGCGTACCGCGTTGCTCAGCTTGATGTTGTCGTCAAGTACGTCGAAGCGCTGTTTCAAATTCATTGCCAGTTCTTCCCTCTCTCCGTCTCGGCAGCCTCTTGCCACCGTGTCGATTATGTGCGGGGGGTATGACAGCCGACGGGGTTGCCGCGCCCTTTCCTCCCGGTACATACACGTGTTCGATCAGCGTACGGCCGAATGACACGTTGATAGTTACAACGCTGAGATCAGACGAGTTATTCCCGGCCTCGCGATAGCCGGACTCAATCGCTGCTTGACCACGTGCGGCTCCGTGCTCGAGGCCGCTGGCATCGTGGTGGCACCGCTCGCAGCGAGCGGCCCGCCGCCGCCCCTAGCGGTTGAGGGAGGCGTCTCTGACGGGGTCGGGGGCGTTGTCGGGGGTGGGGATCTGTTCGCCGGGTGGGCGGGGGTGGTTGGCCCAGTGGCCACCGGCGTCGGTGCCGCGGCACCAGATGGAGTTGGTGTTCCAGTCGAGGTAGGCGCGCACGTCGGCGGAGAGGTAGCGCATCGCCAGCCCGCAGCGGCGCCGGTCGGAGCGGTTGGGTTCGGAGCCGTGCAGGATCCAGTCGCTGTGCAGGGAGATCTGTCCGGCCCGCATCTCCAGGGCGACCGGCGCGTCGCCGTAGTCGCCGGGGTCGTCCACGGTCTGGACCAGCACGCTGTTCTCGGCGGTGGTGCTGTCGCGGAAGGCGAGTTGGGCGTGGTGGTGCGAGCGGGGGATGACCTGCATGGCGGCGTTGTCGACGTCGACGTCGTCGATGGCCAGCCAGGCGGTGACCACCCGGCTGGGCGACAGCGGCCAGTAGGAGGCGTCCTGGTGCCAGGCGACCCGCTTGGCGTCGCCGGCCAGCTTGGCGAACAGGTGGCTGTGGCGCAGGATCACCGAGTCGCCCAGCAGGTCCGCGACGACGTCGATGATGCGGGGCTCGGTCACGATGTCCCAGATGCCCCGACAGCACTTGTGCCAGTTGACCACCTCGTAGCTGCTCCACCCCGCCGCCAGCGCCCCGGCCAACAGGTCGTCGATGTAGCCCCGAATCTCGGCGACCTCGGCCGGCGAGAAGATGTCGATGGGAAACAGATGACCCACCTCGTTGTACCGGCGAACCTGGGCGGGCGACAGCACCCGCGGCTCCTCGACACCCAACGGGATGAACCGCAGATCACGATCCAGTTCGGGGAAGGCATTGGTGTGTTGGGTCATATCCGTCGGCGGTCGTCGGCAGGAACGCGCCGACAAACTACCTGCTGGCGCCAACTGGAGTGCCAAGCCACTGCAATCCGCAAGCTCGATACCCCTGCGTGGTGACAATCCTGGCGGCCGGCTCGTGGTCGATCTAGCGGAAAGACGGAGGGCGGCGGGTATGAGACGGATCAGGTCCTCGCTGGTAGGTGCTGCGATCTTGCTTGAGCGGGCGGATCCCCGACTGTGTCACTACAGCCCCGTACACTCAGCGACTCGACGACTCCCGAAGCGCGGATTCACCATGCCAACTACGGTCTTCGCAGGATCACAGGCCAACTGCAGGTGGACGGGCAGGGCCTGGACTGAGGCCGAGGTCGTGGCTATGTCGGCTGACATCACTGAGCGAGCCCTCGATCTGACCTTCGAGCGTGACATTGCCGGAAAACTTGAGGATCTGGCTTCAACGGGCGCATCGGCAGAGTGGCTCACGGGCTTTCTCACAGAAGCGATGTCTCGTGAACTCCTTCCCTGGCAAGTCGGAGAGGCGATCGCTGAGACCGTCCTCGAGAACTCCCACGGCGTCGTCATCCCCTGGAACACCAGGCGCGACGAACGCAATCCCAGGGCAAGCCTCCCAGGAGCAGATCTCGTCGGGATCAGCGATGAGCCCGAGGGGTGCCGGCTTGTCTTCGGAGAGGTGAAGTCCTCATCTGACACGAGTTCGCCGCCCGGCGTCGTCACTGGTAGGAGCGGGATCGTTCAACAGCTTGAACGTCTGATCGACGACGAGACGCTCCGGTTCTCGTTGATCAGGTGGCTCTTTGCCCGAGTTGACGATGACGCGATCGGAGCTTCGTTCGACGAGGCCCTTGCCGCATTCGTCTCGACTTGTGGGTCTTCTGTTCGCCTAGTCGGGATGCTGGTTCGCGATACGCCCGCCAACGAGAGGGATGTCAACCTCCGAGGACGGGCGTTGGGCGAGAGGGTCTCTGCACCTGGATCGGTCGAACTGCACGCGATGTACATGCCCCGGCCGATGGATCGGTGGGTCGAGTGGGTGGCCGCATGACTGACCACCTCCTGCGCGCCATCGAATCCGCTCCCGTCCAATCTGCATCGCGGGACGCGGACAGCTTGGCTGCATTGTCAATTCTCGGAGAAGAGGGTGCGCTACAAAATCCGGCGGGAGTCACGTTCTCCGCACATTCGATCGAGGTGATTGCACTCCGTCTCGCGCTCGCTGGGGACGATGGCGCGGCCGGGGCATGCCGAGAGGCGTTCGAGTTGCTGCGGGCAGTCCTCCACAACGGCAGATCGCGGTCTGGACTCTCGGCGCTTGAGATCTCACAGATCCGAACAAGGGCGGCAGCGTTCGGAGTGCTCGGTGGACTTCGTGCGCAGACGCGGCAACTGCTTGATGGAGTAGCGGATGCGGCCATCAAGGCCACCGAATGGGGCGCCACGGCTGAGTTGAGTGTCCTTCAGGCGTGGCAACTGCTGATTCGGAAACACGGGTGGGGAGATTTGGACCGGATGCATCAGATCATCCGCCAGATCCGCGACGAGCAGGCGACGAACGAGCCCCAGTTTCTCGAACGCCAAGCCGAACTCAGTGACGGCTGGAGACTCGTTGCCGTGTACCACCTGCTGCGGGCGGCCGAGATCGTTGCCGAGTACACCGAACTCGGATCGGCGAGCGGCCTCTTTGACCCCGTTGAGCAGGCTGAACTCCACTTTGATCGAGCGCGTGATGCTGCCACAGAGGCCGGCGAAGCCGACCTGTCGTTCCTTGTCGGCTTGCTCGAGTTCGCCGCTCGCTCACTGATTGAACGAAGCATCTGGAGAATCGTCCGCGGCGCCGGCACCCGAGCGACCGCCTTCGTTGAGCAACTCGCGAACCGAAATAACGAAGAGCCGTTCCTTGAACTCTTGCCGCTCCAGCACAAGGCGCTGGTTGACGAAGGGCTGATGGGGACCGGCCGACGGTCAGTCGTCATCTCGCTACCGACTTCGGCAGGAAAGACGCTCGTCGCAGAGTTCCGGATTCTGCAGGCGCTCGATAGCTACGAGGCACAACTCGGCTGGGTGGCCTATATCGCCCCAACTCGTGCGTTGGTAAACCAACTGACGGCACGACTGCGGAGAGATTTCTCTCCGCTTGGAATAAGGGTCGAGCGCTTCTCGCCTGCCCTTGAAGTCGACTCCGTGGAGGCGGAAATCTTAGATACGTCGGATGATCCGTTCCGAGTCGTCGTGACCACGCCCGAGAAACTCGATCTTCTGCTACGTGGCGGATGGGTATCGGATCTTGGTAGGCCTCTTAGCCTTGTGATCGTCGACGAAGCCCACAACCTCGGTTCGGGCGGTCGGGGGCTCAAGCTTGAATTGCTCCTCGCAACAATCAATCGCGAGGCAAGGGATGCAAGCTTCTTGTTGATGACGCCGTTCATTCCTAACGCTGAAGAGATAGCATCGTGGCTCGATCCGGCCAACAATCAAGCCGTCGAAATAGGGCTTGAGTGGCTGCCTAATGACCGCGTGGTTGGGCTGGCGAAACTGGAAAAGGTCGCACCGCGAGGAAATGCCCGTATCTTTGCAGAGACACTGATCACCTCTGCGCCGTCGCTGCAGACGGAGCAGACAGTTGAGCTAGCAAAGGGCCGGCCATTAGGTCTCTCTTATTCGAAGCTAAATGCACCGACAACACTCGCGACTGCCGCTGCTCAAGCGCTCAGCGAACGCGGTTCAACCGTGACGCTTGTTGGACAGCCAAGATACTCCTGGACTGCAGCTGAGCGCCTTGCGAACTCGATAGGTGATGATGTTCAAGACGACTTAGTCGAATCAGTTGGCAATCTACTAGCAGACGAATACGGACAGGACTACCCACTTGCGCGCCTTTTGCGGAAAGGTGTGGCTGTCCATCACGCCGGACTCTCCGATGACGTCCGTCTAATGATTGAGGCACTGGCTGAACGTGGTATTCTCCGCCACATAGTAGCGACGACGACGTTAGCTCAAGGGATCAACTTCCCGATCAGCAACGTCGTGCTCGGCAGCTACCAATACCCATATGGCGAACCGATGCCACCGGAGGACTTCTGGAATATCGCGGGCCGGGCGGGGCGCACGAATCATGGCCAGCCCGGCGTTATTCTCTTGGCAGCCCACGACGCGGAGCGCGAGGCCACACTCAGAGCATACCTAGCTTCGGCGGCGGAAGAACTGAACTCAACGCTGATCGCCATGGTCGAAGAGGCTCTAGAGAGATTCGGCGAACTCGATCTCGCGAGGCTCAGTTTCATGGGCTCGTGGTCGAGTTTCGTGCAGTTCATTACGCATACCTATCGAATCGTGGGTGCTGAGGAATTCTCAGTTCGAGTGGAGCAAGTCCTTCGCGGCACCCTCGGCTTCAGAGAACTGCGTGCAAGTCAGCCAGCGTGGGCCGACGCTCTTGTCCAGAGTGTTCAGGTGTACACGTCGCGACTTTCAGGGAAGGCAATATCACTTGTTGACTCCACTGGATTCTCGTGGGAAAGTGTGAGCGCGACGTTGTCTCGGATGTCAGAAAGCGGTGTCGGAGAGCAACTCCTCAGCGACGAGCTCTTTGCTAAGCGTTCAACGGCTCTCGGCGATGCTATCGGAGTTCTCCTTCGAGTCCCTGAGCTTCGAGAACAGCTAGTTGAGCGCTTGGACCCTGCTGAGTTCGAAGGCGACTTCCTATCGCGAGTCGTTAAAGATTGGGTTGGTGGAATGCCGTTGGGTGACCTCGCGGAGAACTATTTCACTACATCACAAGACGGGAACCAACGCGATCATACTGAAGCACTTACGCGCTGTTGTCAACGGCTCTTTGGATCGATCTTGCCAACCGTCTCCTGGGGTCTCTCTGCACTACAGGCACTTGCGTTGGCTGGGCGAACCGACGAGGTGGTCACAGCTCACTCGCGAGACGTTCCATCCTATGTCTACTACGGAGTCGACACGAGAGAAGCCGTGGCGCTTCGTCTCTTCGGTGTTCCGAGAACAGCTGCTCTCGCACTTGCTCGGACGCTTGGTGAGGGCCGAGGGACCGAGGAACTCAGAGAATTTCTTTCGACTAGCTCACCAGATGACTGGACCGGTGCACTCGGGGCGATTGGGCAGTCCTACTACGATGTCTGGCGATTGGTGGAGCCTGTTACGTAGTTTCAACTCTCGGGGCGCTACGCGTCTAATCGCGACACGCTGGCCAGGCGGCTAAAGTTGATGCTGATCGCTTCCTTAGTTCTGTTGCCTAGGAGGTGAGTGCGAGCCAGCAGACGAGGTGTACGTCGTCGGGGGTGATCTCCGGTAGCGGCTGGGGCGGGGTGTAGGGCTCGAGGCCGAGGCTGTGGACGACTCCGAGCACGTTGTCGGCCTGGTCGGCGGGGTCGTCGGTGGCCATGGCGGCGCGGAAGGTGCGGATGATGCGTTCGGGGTAGGGGGCGCAGATGGCGTCGATGGTGCGGTCGGTCTCTTCTTGGGTGAGCGCCGCCGGTGGGTGGGCTCGCAGGATGTCGGCGGCCCGCCGTAGTGCCGGGGGTACCCGGGGTTCGAGGTTGGCCTTGTCGGCGAGGAAGTTCCATCGTTCGATGATGTCGGCGCGAGCGATGTCCCAGGCGGTGAAGGCGCCGCGGTAGGTGTCGTCGTCGAGCACTCGGGGTGTGTCGAAGCCGTCTCGGGGCCGGGCGCGGTCGAGGCAGGCCAGCGTCTCGGCGACTACGACCGGGTTGCCGTCGCTAGCTGGCTCGACGTAGCGGAACAGCGGTTGGGGCCAGTCGCCCACTTGGACGCAGAACACGTAGCCGGCCCTTCCGTCGGCGCCGGTTGCAGCCATCCCGGACCCCGATCCCCAGGGCAGCGCCTCGATCTGCTCGTGGAATCCCTGTTCGATTGCTCGCCGCAGTTCTTGGCGGTATTCCTCGCCGGACAGCACGCCGCGGGCGGTGCCGCCCCGCTCGAATAGGGAGGCGTCCTCGCGCCGGATGCGTTCGATCTCCTCACGGGTCTCGGTGAAGCTGATGTCGCGTCCGGCTTGGTCGGGGAGGACTTCGCCGACGCCGATGCTGGCTGCGGCCTGGGTGAGTTTGCGGTGCAGCCGCGCTTCGAGTCCGAGTAGGTCGTCGAGGCGGGTGTCGGGGAAGATGCAGCGGATGAACACCTCACTGTGTAGGGAGCCGATCCGGTCGATGCGGCCATGTCGCTGCACGAGGCGCATGGGGTTCCACGGCAGGTCGTAGTTGATGATGTGGCGGGCCTGCTGCAGGTTGACGCCCTCAGCGAGCACATCGGTCGTCACGAGGACGTCGTAGCGGTCCTCGTCCAGCCCGGCCGGCGCGTCGCTGGTGCGGGGCGCGAATCCCCACACTGCCGCGTCCTTGTTCGGTGAAGCCGTCGAACCTGAGAGGGAGGCGATGCGGCCCCGATAGGCGGCGAGCCGCGGGTCGGTCTCACTCGCCTCCTCGAGGAACTCGACGATCCAGTCCACGGTGTCGGCGTAGTAGCTGAAGATCAACACCTTGTGACGGTCGCGGGTGTCCTGGGCGCCGACGCCGGAGGTCTTGGCTTCGGCGGCGATGGCTGCGAGCTGTTTGACGAGTTCAGCGAGAGTCGGATCGTCGGCGCGAGTGACGGTGCGGGCCGTGGCCGCCAGGGAGCGCAGGATGTCACGGTCACGTGTGACATGGAGGCGCAGTTTGTCGATCTCGTATAGAGCGGCGTCGTCGGTCAGCCCGATGTGCGCGTCGAGGTAGAGGTCGACCTCTTCGATGTCGTCGGAGTCGGTGGCGATCCAGTCGGCGAGCGCCTCTCCGGTGGCCACTCGGCCGTTGTCCAGCAGCGAAAGGAAGGCGTCGTGGCTGGATGCCATCCGCTCGCAGGTCCGGCTGAAGGCGTACGGCGACGACTCGAAGCGCTTCAGGAGTCCTGACCGCAGCAGTCCCGCCAGTTGCACCTCGTAGGTGTCGAGCGCTCGATCCAGCCGGTATTGCGACGGCACGTAACGCGCCAGCTTGAGCGCCTCCGGATCGTCTGGAGTGGCGTCGGGATCCAGAGCGCGTGCGATCTGGTCGAAGAACCCGGGTAGCACGGCGTCGAGGTCGTAGACCACCCTGTGAACCCGCGGCGTCGGGAACGTGATCGGCTGGGGCCGCCCGTCGATCCGCACCGTGTCGTTGGGGTAGAACCGCTTGACGAACGAGCGGGTCCGGCGTACCGCTACTGCGTCGAGCACGTCGAACAGATGCTCGGGGGTGAGATCATCGGGGTTCTGCGCCATGGCGGCGGCGAAGTGGTCACGCAGCGAGCGGATCCCGACGTCGGCGAACGTGGCATCGTTGCGCAGGAAGTAGCTCAACAGGTAGTAGAGGTCCCAGAGGCTGTTGTTCACCGGCGTGGCCGACAGCATCACCAGCTTCTTCGGCGGTGACCCGGCCAGCAGGCGCCGCAGCGCCTCGGCCCGCTGCGTACTGGGGTTGCGCAGGTTCTGGGCCTCGTCGATCACCACCATGGCGTAGTGGTTGATGTCGGTGGCATCGAGCTTTGTTCCCCTGTCGGGGCCGGGGTTCAGGCGCCGGTCGGCCGCCAAATCCTCGTAGGAACGCAACTCCATCGGCAGATTGAACTCCGAGCGGAACGCCCGCCACGGCCCATCGCGCAGCGTTGCCGGCGTGATCACCAGCACCCGCTGGCGCCGGTCCAGCGCCGCCTCGCGGATCAACTCGCCGGCGAGGAAGGTCTTGCCCAACCCCACCTCATCGGCGACCAGCACGCCGTTGTGCTCGTCCAGGATGCGCCGCGCCCGCCATAACCCATCGGTCTGGAACGACGTGAGGTGAATCTGCGGGGCGCCCTCAGCTTCAGCCTCGGCCGCCAAGTCGTCGCCGTAGAGCTGCCACAGCATCCGCAGGTAGATGAGCTGCGGGGGATGGGGCTCGAACCGGCCCTCGAACAGCGCGGCCAAGTCGTATTCGACGGCCTCGGCCCACAGTTCCTCGAACCACTCCTGCACCTGCCCGACAATGTGCGGCGAGTAGTTGCCCAGGTTGAGTTCCAGATTGGTGGCCAGCCCAGCGCGGGTGAAGTTGGACGAACCGGCCACCACACCGTGCGACCGATCACTCACCAGGAACGCCTTGCCATGCAGGAAGCGCCCCTCCAGCCGGCGCACCCGAACTTTGTCCGACTGTAGCCAGGCGACGAGACGGCGAACCGCTACGTCCGTCTCGGCGGAGAATCCGAGCAGGTTCCGGTCGGTCGTCAGGTCGCGTTCGTGCCCCTCCAGCGCCCGCCGCAAGCGGGCGGCTGCTGCCCGCTCCGGCCGCGCCGACTCGTCGCCAAGCGCCCGCGGCCGGTTCTCGGGAGGCATCGGCTCTGCCCCCAGCAGTAGCCGCGCCCCGGTGAGGTGATCCAGCGAGTCGGCGATCAGAGAGTACCCACCGACGTTGAAGTAGGCGCTGGCGATGTCCAGACGCGCTCCACCTACGAACCCCGTGGCCGCATGCGTGATGTACCCGTTCAACGCGTCTGCCACCGTCCGCCCGGCCCGGTTCGTGGCCAACTCCGGCTTTGGCTCTGCGTCCGGTACGGCGTCGTGCTGATCGGGAGCGGTCACCGCTGCCCCTCCCAGTGACGGAAGTGTCCGAGCACGGCGGCGTGGCGCTCGGAGTAGTCGGCTCCCTCGTGGAAGGTCTCATAGATGACGGCCAGATCGCTCTCATCGAGGCCGTACAAATGCGCGACGCAGGCGTCCAACTCGCAGATGAGCTCCTGCTTGGTGACCTCGTCGCGCACCGACCCCACCGGCACTCCTACCTCCGCCGCCCAGTCGGCGTACCGTTCGTCGACAGCCGCCAGCCGGCCCGCGATCTCCACCACCCTGTCTCGTATCGCGTGCCCTTCGCCGGGGTCCGGGATCGTCAACTGCCCGAGTTGTTCGAAGGTCATGTGTAACTCGACGGTCCGTCTGGCCTGCCAGTCCAGCGGCATGGAGCAAAGCACTCCCAGCACGTACGCCTCGTCGGCCGCCGAGCCCGCGGTGCGCAAGAGGTATGGAGCCTGATGCACAATCACTCGACTTCCGGGAATCAGAGCAGCGATAAGTGTGCGCGTATCAGTGGCACGTGCAACGTCCCGAAATGCGATCCGGGGGTAGCGACAGGGCAACGTCGCCGGGTTCTGGATGAGTTCCGTCGGCTGTTCGGCGAAGGCCGAGGACGACACTCTGTGCTGCTGTTGCCGCTTCTGCTGGAGATGGGCAGTGATCGTGTCGGAGTCCACGCTGTCGTAGTAGATGCCGGTGTCGGGCTCCCAGAGATTGAACGACGTGCCTTTGTAGACGGGCCACACGTCGGTCATCGTGAGCCGCCTTGGGTGTTCCGTGCCGATATCCCGTCGTCGTTCACGAACCATCCCCTGTCTCTGCTGGCGTCGAGTTCGCGTAGCGGGCGTAGTCGCCATCGTCGTTCGCGAACCTGCTCCTGTCGGCGGTGGCGTGGAGTTCGGCGATCGGCCGGAGGCGCCACGTCCGTCGTCGCGGCGGAATCGCCGTCGATCGTTGGTGGCGTTGAGGTCGCCTTGGACCGGCCTCGCTCGCCACCGCCTCGGGAATCGAGAGAGAGAGAGAGAGAGAGAGAGAGAGAGAGAGAGATCTCTTTCGAGGTCCGCACCGTCAAACCGCGGGTGCTGCTTCATGGTTCGCCAGACGCGGAAGGCTGCCCGGGTGGGCACTTGCGGAAACGCAGCGGTAGTTGACCAGCCGGCGAACTCCGCCACCGGTACCTCTTCGGGCTTCTCCTCGATCAGGCGCCGGAAGTGCTCCAGTGAGACTGCCGGCCCTGGGAAGATGGCTACGTGAGGTGAGTCTTCAAGGCCACCCCTTCGGGTCGCGTGGTTGCCGAGATCGTCGACGGACCGCGACGAGCGCGACTGTCTAGCGCGAGTCGAAGTCGTCGAAGACCCACTTTCGGGTGTTGAGGCAGGAGGCGGTAGACGCGAGCGGGTGATCGCCACCAACGCCACTGTGTAGGACCTGTGGACGTCCTCGAACACCCATCCCCCGTGGTTGATAAGGGTCGACACTGACACCAGATCGTTCGGTCGATTCCGCGAGGGGGTGTCCGCGACTACTTGGTTTCGCCAGTTCGCCATCCCTGCGTCCGACACGGCACTGCGGGGCAGCACCAATCCGACGCGTCCGCCGTCACGGGCCTGTGCCAGATTCGCCCAGGAGAACGCCTTGTAGAGGTCGGTTTGACCTGACCCGAGCTTGGGAAACGTGGCCCGAAGGAGCCGTTTCAGGTCGTCAGCGCGCTCCCGGTCGGCCTCGAACGCTGCCGCCAGATCGGGTCTGGCCGCTTCTAGGCTGTCGATGCGGGCGCGCCGCTGCGACACCGGGAGCGAGCGAACACCCGGAAGGTGGACACCCCACCAGACCTCCCGGTCGGCCACGACCTTCTCCCACGGTGGGTTCCCCAGCAGGCAGTCGAAGCCGGGATTCGCTCGTAGGACCACCTCCGGGAATGCCGCCGGGAAGTGGACCGGTTGCAGGGCGCGGGTCGCCGTCTGCACCTCGCTGGCCGCGGCGTCCTTGAGCAAGGTCGCCTCGTCAAAGCGCTCCGGAAGCTTGCATGCTCCCGCACGATGTGCAGAGATCAGATCGAACAACGCCTGCGCGGGTGCCACGGCCGCCCGTGCATGTCTGTGCGCTTCCCGTGCCGCGTCGACCTCAGACTTGTCAGCATCGGACGTTCGGGCCAGGCGACTCAGCGCATCTTCGGCTCGAGCTAGGAGGCCTTCGATCTGGTCTCGAAACAGGCTCGGCACCTCGGGATCGGCGTTGGGATCGAGAGCGGTGATGACCTCATCGAGTGTTCCAACACCGGTGAGACTGTCGCCGCAGATGAGGTTGTGGTCGAGGAGTGACAGCGGCAACCCGGGTACGAACGTGTGGACCCAGATGGACAGCCGGGCCAGCTCCACGGCGACCCGGTTCTTGTCTACGCCGTAGACGCAGTGGCGGGCGACCTGCCGACGTAGCAGTGAGCCGGTCTCGATCTCGACGCCGGCTCCGAGGTCGCCCAACGCTCCGAAGGCGGTGTCTCGTAGCCGGTTGAGTTCGGCGCTCACAGCGGGCACGGGGTGCAGGGCCAGCCACGCCGAGAGGCGGGCTTCGATCCGGTCGAGTGCCGCCACCAGGAAATGTCCCGAGCCCATGGCGATGTCGGCGCAGCGGAAGTCGAAGAACGCTTCAGACAGCGCGGCATCGTTTCCAGCCACCCGCAAGTCGTCGAGACGGGCAACGTGGTCGTCCAGCGCCGGTTCGAGCGCGCGGTCGAGCAGGTGCTCCACCGCGAACGGCTTTGTGAAGTAGCTGCCGGTCGCTTTGCGGACGCCAGAGCGGTTGTGCAGGTATACGCCCCCGGCAACGACCTCGACGGGGTCGTCACTACCGGCCGGGACGTACTGGTCCTGGCTCTTGATCCTGCGGACCGTGAGGTCGTCCTGGGCCACGGCCAAGCGCGATTCGAGCAGGCCCTCGTAGATGGTGCCGAATTCGCGGACCGACAGTGATCGGAAGTCCACCGGCCCGTGTCCCTCCTCGCCCTCGTCGACGAGCAGGGCGGCCAGGGCCGGGGCGAATTCGGCGTCGGTCAGCCTCAACGACGCGAGCGCCGCTCCCGACGGGCTGATGTCGGGATCGTGAGAGAAGAGGCCTCCGTTGTAGGCGGGCACGCCCCAACTGGCATTGCCCGTGTCGACCGCTCGCCACAGTTGCCGGACGTCGTCCCAGAAGTCGGTCGCCTGCTCGTCGTAGCCGGTCTGCTCAGCGTGGCGGTCGTCCGTCAGTCGTCGCGCCAGGCGCTTCAGGGAGTGACCGGCGTAGTGGCTGTTAGTGCGGTACGGCAGGAGGTCCTTGTCCTCGGCGTACGCAACGAACAGCAGCCGGAACAGGATGACCATGACCTGCTCGTAGGCGTTGTCCAACTCGCTCTCGCTGGGTTGGTGGCCCAGCCGTGCGGCGATCGCCTGAGCCAGAGCGGGCACCGTCTCGAAGTAGACCCGCTCCCTGAGTCGCACCGCCAGATCGCTGGCGAAGTCCGCTGACCGTTCCAGGATCTGGTCGGTGGTTCCACCGGTACCCAAGGCCTCGGCCGAGAACAGCAGGTGCAGGTACCCGGCCAGATCCGCAGGCAGTAGCGAGAGGTTCAACTCGACGAAGGTCTCCGCCCGACCCTTTCGGCCAACGCCGGTATCAGGGCGTGCCGCGTAGAGGCGAATCTCCGCGGCCCGTGTCAGAACTACCCAATCGACGTTGTGCTGGTCGGCGACCGCCAGACCGCGGGATACCGGCGAGGTTCCGTCGAAGCGTCGCGCCGCGGCGTCGAACGGCTCGTCTTCGTCGCAGAACACGGCGATCGCTCGGTTGCGCCCGTTGACAGTGAGCAGCGACGTGTTAGTGGACAGCACCTCCACTCCGAACCCGAGACGCTCCACGAGTGGCCGCCCCCGCAGTCCCAGCAGAGGCCTGCCCCGCCTGACCGCGGCCTCCCAAGCAGGCAACTCGGGCACGCCGGCCCGCAGTTCTTGCGTCGCCAGCAGCCCCACGTTTCGCAGCCCCGGCATGTCGGACTCGAGTTCCGGCAGCGCAGCCAGCAGGAACCGGGTGGCGGCATGACGATTCGGCTCGTCCAGAGCCACCGCCGCCAGCCGCTCGGCCTGCGACATCTCGATACCATGGTGCACCGCCGGCTGATCACCAACCGGCCCGCACAGCGAGGTCTTCCACTCCCCGTGGACCGGATAGACGGCCACCAGCAGCACCGGGCTCACTCGACCCGCCCGGCGCTTCGTCCAAGCCTGTCGAAGGTCTGCGGCAGCCGGTCTGCGCACTGCTCGCGCCAGCACTACCTCTAGCCCGTGCGTCGCCTCCTGCGCGAACAACCCGTCCGGCCGTAGCGCCCCCGGGAACCCTGCTGGCGCCACCCACGTAACGGGATCGCGCCCGCTGAGGAACTCCACGGCCCTACTCGCCACGCTTGCCGCCGCTCCCCGTGTCCCTAACCGAACGTCCGGGCGCAGACAATAGAGACATCGACATTTCTCTGCACGGCAGTGTGCGAAACCGTATGAGCGCGCGGAGCGATCGTGTCTGGACTGCGCCACCGGTCGCGGGTCACTCTCGTGAGTTAGTGAGGGCCGTGTCGGAGGTCTGGTTCAGTCAACGGCTCCACAGCCAGCGCATCGCTTGACGACCGACACCGGTGGAAAGCCCTCTCCCTGTCATCGCTGCTCTGTGGACATCGGCCGCGAGGTATCGCAGATCAGCCATACCACCCCACCGGCCCGGGACGGCAACGTTCGAACAAGTCCCGCTCGGGTTCAAGATGGCATCCGCGCCGCCGGCCTTCGAGGATCCGCGGGACCGCGCATCGCAGCGCGCCGTTAGGTGGCGCTCAGTGGGACCCGCGAGTCGCGGCGGCCACATCGACAGCATCGCCTCAGACGTCTTCGAAGCCGCCGCTCGATCACGCCCGACCGTAACCTGGTTAGGAGTCAACCGGTTTGGCCTCCATCAGATCAGAGACCGTCGCATGATCGCACTGCAGACACGAATCAACGGACGCCCAAGAGAGAACGACTCGCCAAGGCCAGCACCCCTGATCAACCATTCGCGCCTGCCAGCGGCAGTAATGTCACGAGCGGCGTTCCTCGACAGATGACACTTCCTCCGCAAGCCGCTCTCGTGCGAGCAAACGACTATCACCACGCCATTGGATGGTTGTGGGTATGCGAGATGCTCGCGAACCGACAACCCATCATGAGCGTCTCCGTCGAGGATTCCGACGGCGGGGCATTCGACGATGTCGTCGTACGTCGAACCGCGGGCCCCCATCTGTACATCCAGGCGAAGAGTTCCAACTACGGAAACGTGATCGTCGACGGGGACTGGCTGCTCACCAGTCGCACGCCGAACGGCAGAAGTCCCCTACAGCATTTTTTCAAGACGTACACCGACTTGAAGGAGAGTGGCGAGCGGTTCTCGCTGGAGTTGTGGACGAATCGGGGACTTGATCACACGAATCCACTGCTCGGGGAGTTGCACGATCGGAAGCACGACAAGATCGATACAGAGCGGATGCTCGCGGCGGGTCCGAGAAGCGTGATTGGGAGGGAGCGAGACGCGTGGGCAATACACCTTGAAATCACAACCGAAGAGCTATCAGAATTCCTTGGTGCCGTCCGGTGGAGGCACACGGACTCCGAGTTGGTGATCCGCGGACGCGCAGGGCCATTGATGGAGGTCGCGGGCTTGCATAGCCACGAGGCCGCCGTGAACATCGGTGTCGACATCGTCAGGGGATGGGTGAGCGACGGGCTGGGTCCGCAGACCGCCCCGGACGTCATGCGTCAGATCACGAAACTGGGGCTATTACGCGAGCATCGAGACGAGGCTTCGACGCTTGAGCCCCCGGACGGGATGTCGCAGCCAGCGTCCATCAACCTCCAGGCCCTCCCGCCTGGCTGTCGGGCGTGTATCGAGTCCTTGCTGCTTGTATCCCGTGACGATGCGCGCCGCGTCGCAAGCGAATTGAACCGGCCCACCGCGCGAACTCCCGGCGTCCTCGCACACTTCGCCGACAATCCACCGCAGTGGCTAAGGGACGCCAACAGTCTCACCTGGGATGCCATCGTCGAATTCTCTGCAGCTCATGAATTGCCCGGTTCAGACGCTCTGCGTAAGAAAGCCGTTGAGCAGGGGTCTCTGCGGGGTCCTTTGTACCGCGTTTGCGAGGCGCTTGAGGCTGCGGATGACGACGACCTCGAACAGGCTCACGAACTTCTCGCGCAGATTCCCGCGTCCCACCCACTATTCAGTGTGGCGCGAGCGAGGATCCACGATGGCGATCGTGCTGTGGTGGACGCTGTGTGTGAGGCAGGCCTGCATAAGTCCGAGCAAACGGATGTCGCCTTGCTCGCGACCATGATTCTTGCAGTGGCGCATCGGCGCTTGGGCGAAGTCGCACAGGCCCACGCCGTACTCAAGGACGCCATCCAGCGCTTCCCGCAGCGGGCATGGTTCCGACTCCAACGAGCGGCTCTGATCCTGTCTTCGGCCGTAGATCGTAGTGGCGGGCGTGTAGCACGCTCTGACGCGCTCCGGTCCGCTGTCACGGACGCGCTCGAGGCTCGTGACAGGATCCGGGAGTGGAGAGGACCTTCAGGCCAAGCGGTGGCCACAGCAGTTCTGGCCCTGGGTCTGCTCAACGAATACGAGCAGGTGTGTGATCTTGCCACCAGCGCACCGGACGGTGAAGCAACTCGAGAAGAGGCCTGCCATCCCGAGGTCGTGGAATGCCTGGCAGAAGCGCTCTTGGTGCTCGATCGCCTAGAGCAACTCGACAAGATTGATGTTGATGTACTCGATGCGTCCGAACGAACTCACCTGTTGGCGCTACGCGCTCACAGAAGTGGCGCTCCCAATGCCCACCGGTTGATGCGAGATGCCCTTGAGCAAGCCACCGACGATAAGACGCGGCTCCGAGCCCACCATGGACTCGCACTATTCGGGGAGTTGGATGAAACGGCATTGGCGCAACTCTCTACAGCCGATGAGGCCTACAAGGACGTGATCCGGGCCATAGCGCACCTCCACCGTGAGGACTACGCAACTGCCGTGCATTTCCTTAGGCCACACCACCGCAACTCACCGCTGCACGCCGAACTCATGGCGAGAATCCAACTCCGTAGTGGAGCAACAGAGGACGCCATCGAGACCCTAACGACGGCAGCGGAGGCTCAGGGTGCGGCGTCCCTCTATCTCGCTGCGGCTCAGCTGCTCGCCAGTGAAGGAAGGCTCGACGACGCAGAGAAACTTGCGCTCACCGCCTTAGGTGGCGACCCGGCGCCCAATAGTGAACTCGGCTTGAGGCTCGCACTAGTCGACATCGCCCGTCAACGGGGGTATTGGGTGAAGATGGAGTCCCTCGCGCGAACACTCTTCGCCAAGTTTCCAGAGGCGCCGCTCGCGGCTTGGTCCGTCGTTCACGCACTAGTCGGTCAAGTTCAGCCGCGCTTGGCCTGGGACTTCCTTGTTGAGCACGGGATCGAACCTGTCGATGAACCGACTGCTCGAATGGCAATCACGGTTTGTAACAGCGCCGGCGTTTCTGAGGGCGTCGCGGACGTTCTTCTGGACATCGCCAAGAGATTCACCGATTCCAGTCAGATAGCAGGCGCGGCACTTGCATCACTTCTCGCATTAGGCGACCAGATCGTGCGGACCGAATCACAAGGCCAACTATTTGCAAGCATGCTGAACAGCTATATCGAACGCTTCCCTGATAGTGAAGTCCTTCAGGCGTTCAGCATTGAGTCACTAGACGATCTCCGACAGCTAATCCAGTCACGTTCTACGGCTCAGGCCGTGGAACTATCCTTGTTAGTCAACCGTGTGCGCAACGGAGAGGCCCCGTACGGGATTCTTGCCACGGTCTGTGCCAAGCCTTACTCCGAGTCACTACTGAGTCTCGCGGCCGACTACCTGACTGCGATCTCGTTAGATCAAACTCGCCGAGAGCAGGAGAAAACCACAGTCCTAACGATGCTTGATTCTGACATAGCCGTGGATACAAGCGTCGCTGTCACCGCGATCCGCTCTGGTCTTCCGTTGGATCGCTTGGTCTCACACTTCCGACGCGTTTGCGTAGCCGACGAGTTGGTATTTGACGCAAGAGCAACAATGGCTAGCACATCCCTCTTCGACACCGAATACGTGGGCCGTTTCCATAAGTCTGGAGACATAACCGTAACTCAAGTCACAGAGCAAGAGCGTCAACAGGTACGCGATGAAGCCGCGCGTCTCGTGGAGATCCTAGAAGATTGGCACACCGTTCCGAGCGCAGGGCTCGACTCGCCGTTCGCCGCAGGAGTCGACGATGACAACCTCACCTCGGAACTGCTTCGCCCCTGGGACGCATCGATACGCGTCGCGGCGCAAAGGAATTGCGCACTGTGGTGCGACGACTTGGCACTCCGTACACTTGCCGAGTCGGCGGGAATCCCGACATTTGGTAGCTATGCACTCTACGAGGCAATAGCTTCAGAGGGCGCACCGGAAGGCGTGCCGTCATTGCTCGAGATCAAGACACAGATGCTGCGTTCCGGGATCGCGGACGTGCCCCTTACATGGGTCGAGTTGTCGGAGATCGCTAGTGTCGACGGAGACTCAGACCTTCCGGCGATCCGCTTCTTGGATCGTCCGTTCAGTTGGACGACACCGCAGTCGACTCTTGAGTGGTACGTCAGTCGTATTGAGGCGCTCGCCACCGATGTCGACCACAATCGGCTGCTTGAACTGGTCCGCGCCGCCTGCTGCGGCCGAGGTATGGCTGCGGATCCTGCCGACAGTGAAGAGGCAATCGGCGAGGTCTTAGCTCAGACACTGAACACCGTCCGATTGCGTGCTGTTGATGCGTCCGAGCGCATCCCAGGCGTTCTTGAAGCAAGCGCGTACGCATGCATGCAGGTGGATCCGTCGGGTGGGCTCAACGTGTTGCGTCAGGCACTCCGTGTACTGCACAGCCGTCTCGGGGAGCAGTTTGGGCCGAACCTCTCGGCAGGGATGCTGAGGAGGTTGTTTGCTCACGCAACCGAAGCCGACCGCAATTGCCTGGCGGCAGTGATTCTCGGGACGGACGCGTAAGCGGACGATGGCAAGTGCTGCGCGGCTACAGCGGCGGCGAGATCATCGTGGGCACGACGACAAGCGAGCGGTCACCTGCGGTCTCGATCCTTGAGGGCGCCGGCGCCCGCAGCTGCCTCGGTACCCAGTCCCTCATTCTCGACGAAGGCTTCGGCGCGCCCGCGCTGGTGTCTGTCTGTTTGCGTCGAGGGCGACTTGGGCTCGACGCAGTCGAGGTTTGGGCTTAGGCGCGCTTCGTGCTGCTCCTCTGAACAGTTGTGGCGACCCGTCGGTGATAACCCGCCGAGCTACGCAAGACCGTTCTCGCGGGCAGTAAGCCAGATCAGGATCACCGCGTCGGCACAAGGTCCGGCGAGCGTTCTCGCGTCGCGCGACGACAAGAGCCGGTGCCGATGACTGACGAGGTTGCGGGTCGCGACCGCGGCGGCGAGCGTGTTCGCGATCGCTTCGTCGCGTTCTGCGCCGACTGCGTGCGCCGTCTCGGCCATGCGTACGGCACGCTGATCGAGGTTCCCCTGTCTGTCCGATGTCTTCAAGTCCCTGAACGGATCAAGCCAGGACGAATCGCTGCCGAGAAACTCGATCAGTTCGCGGTACCCCTTCTTGTGGAGGTTCACCGATGCTCCGTGTCCATGATCGGCCCGCGCGTGGAGGATGCCGCGGGCGAGCTGCTCGCCCGCCAATGCCAGCGGCCTCAGCCTCCTATGGATGAAGCCCGGGAATCGATCCCTGCGCAGGTCAGCGGTGGAATATGAGTAGAGCTGGAGGTTGTAGACGACCTCCAAGAGATCGTGATCCAGGCAGAACTGCACAATCTCCTCGGGCATCGTGTCGGCGTCGCCGTACTCGTCGGCGATTGCGCTCACGGGTTTCTGTCCGAGGATCGCCTTCAGGTTCTCCTTGGCGTCGCGCACGATGGCCTCGACTGGATCCAGCCAGCGCAGTTGCGCAGAGAGACCCGGTCCGACATGCTCCTCGGCGGCCGCAAGGAATGCGTCCCAGTCGTACTCGAACGCGTACCCGGCGAGTCTCTGGGCGTCGAAGAGGTACTCCTCGGTGTCCTCGGCCAGCGCGATGCGCTCGTCGCCGCGGTAGTCGTCGATCAAGCCAGCGAGTTCATGGAGGAACCGGAAGAACGCCGGCTCATCGAGGCCTGATATCTCCAGGGACTGTCGCGCCCAGGCCGTCACAGTCCTATCCAGCCGTTGTTGCGCTGGCTCCGGGAGTGTCTCGCCGTCCACGCCTTGGAATGCCTCTTCGGCGGCCACGTGGTCCGCGAACAGGAATCGCTCCAGCGCCTCGAAGCCGTCGGCCATGCCCCGAAGCGACCGTGTCAGCTCGGTACGCTCGGGTAGTCGATGCCGGCTCCAGAGATCGTGAGACGGGTCGATGTGTTTCAGGAACCGCGAGTGCGCGTAGTAGTACTTCCGCTGACGGAGGAACTCGACGACATGGACCTGCCAAGGTGCGTAGTAGCGCTCGACTGTCCGCCGCTGCACGGTACGTCCGTCCGGAGCCGTCAGTCTGACCTTCTCGTCGGCGTCCCACGGTTCGAACACGCTGCCGTCTGGGACTAGCAGGAGGGGATTGCGCTCACGCTCCGCGTCAAGAGGGTGGAGTCCGTCGGCGTGGGGCTGCCGCAGCCTCCGCAGCGCCTCGGGCGGCTCGAGTTCCTCAGGCTTCTTGACTGGCCAGCCGTTGCGTCTCTGGGTCACGGCGACGAGGTGGGCGGCCGGCTGGCGGCAGACCACCGCAGGCAGCAGCAGGCCGTACTTCTCGTAGAACTCCAGTTCGTTGTCCTTCAAGAACCTCACGTTGAGCGACTTCGCGTGTGACCGGAAGTCCTGGAGTTCGACGAAACGTCGGCCGTGTCGGTTCATGGGGTCTCGTCAGTCTGGCGCGTCCCGTACCGGTGCCTATGACCACTGAGAACGCCAGACAACCGAACCCCCCTGCCCGCAAAGACGCGGAGAACCCGGTTGTGGCCAGCTCGAGACCTGAGAAGAGCCACCGCGAGTTACGAGGATCCAGAGATCAGCCTCTTGATGTACTTGTCGACCCCATCGATTCCTTTCCGGAACAAGACCGCGGCAGATGCGGTGGCAAGTAGGTACGGGAGCACAATCCACGTTCTGACGGGATCTATTGCCATCCCAGCAATCAGGGCGAGTCCTATGGCGACTACGCCAGCGATGGCGAGGATCACTTTCGCTTTTGTGCGACGGCTGATTCCAGCCCAGGCCGGATTCTCTTCTGTGCCGATCCTCGGATCATCGGCGGGGATCGGTTGCGAGCATGGGTTCTGCGACATTGCATTCCTTCCTGTTCTTTCGGAGCGGCAATCGGCCGCAGGTTCGGGGATATCCCCCAGCGTAGCGATCACCGCGACATACAAACAGGTGTTCGTCGATCTTGGTGCGATGATGAACGTCAGTCTGTCGCTCGGGTGAGGCGCGCTGGCTGAGTCACAGCGTGAACGGTTTCGATTGTGTGGGTGTCGCGCAGTTTGCAGGCGGTGACCTGCGAGGCGAAGAGTCCCTTCGCCGGGACGGCCTGGTCGACGGGCCGCGCGGCCAGCCACTCCGCGGGCACGACCATCTCGGTCACCTGCGAATCTTCTGAGGCTGCGCCCTGCTTCCACGCCTCGCTCACGTCTGGCTGATCGAGGAGCGGTTGGCGCCGACCTTCGATTTCGACGTTGGCGTCTCGTGGGGGGATCAGCTTGCCGGTGATGCGGCCGATGCTCACGTAGTCGGCTCCGCTCACATGGGCGAACACCCGATGGCCCGGTTCGAGGTTGCGCAGCGGCTTCCAGTACCACGATCCGCCGCCCGCGTTGAGGAAGCCGTACTTGTGGGCGATCGGCCAGCGGGGATCGCCCGGCTCGGCCCGACCGAGGATCACGTAGAAGTCCCGGCCGTTCCACGGGCGGAGCTTGCGGCGCGACGGTCGAGCCGCCTTGTCCTCGACCTGGTGGGGATCGAGTAGCCACGTCGGGGCCGGGTGCTCGTGGCCGCCGTCGGCGAAGTGGCGGAAGAGGACGGCGTTGATCGGCGCGTCGTCGGGCTCCGCCAGGAACTCGATGATGCGATCCGACGTCGCGTCGAGCTCCGAGGCCGCGATCGTGAACTGCTGCTCGGCCCCGGCGACGTCGGGCAGCGGACCGCCGAAGTGCTCGGCGGAGGCCTCGTCGAGGCGC
>JAPOYA010000038.1 GCA_026706815.1 Acidimicrobiaceae bacterium
CATCACGAACTGGGCCACGAATCACACCTCGATCTCGAGGCAACCATCACGGACCAATCCCAAGATCCGAAGGAATTTCAGGCCCAGACCTTTGCCGCGAGTCTCCTCATGTCCGAACTCTCTGTGGAGGCGCAGCTCGAACACTGGGGGCACGACCCTGACCATCCGGACTTGAGCGCGGCCGACGTGTACTCGATCTCGGCGGAACTCGGGGTGAGCTACCAAGCAACGGTCACCCAGCTCCGCGTTCTCGGCAAGATCCCAGCTATGTCGGCTCAGGAGCTCTGGAAGGTGCATCCGCGCCAGATCAAGCAGATGCTCCTCGGCGGCCGTCGACCCGATCAGCAGTGGGCGTCAGTACGGCGACTCACACTGGCAGACCACCAGCGGGCAGTCGAGCTCAACGTCGCCGATGAAATCGACATCGCACTGCCCGAAATGCCCGCATTGGGTTACGAATGGGTACTCCCCTCCGACATCGGGGATAGGTTCACACTCGTCAACGACCGGCATCAGCCGTCCGACGCCGATCTCGGAGGAACGTTGTTCGGTGCCGCAGACGCCCGACACGTGACGCTCAAGGCATGCAAGCCCGGGTGCACCCGGCTTGAGTTCTTCTCTCGGCGTCCCGGCGACGAGTGCGCGGGCAGCGCTCCGCTCACCATTCACGCTGTCACCCATGCGCTACCGGTATCCGAACTGGGTCAGGGCATCTCCACCAACCAGCACGACCAACTCCTGGCGCGTGCCAGCGCTTAACCGATGACGAACCACCGTGAACCGAAGCTAAGGCGGACCGGGCGCAGACGCCAATGCCGGGACAGGCATCCGTGCCGCGGGGGCTAGAGTCACGAGTATGTAATTTGAGAAGCTGTCGCGAATGTTTGTCCAGCGCGGTCATGGTTTGGGGGGTTGGGTGAGTCGGCGCAGCAGGTATCGGCTGTGGGCGGCCCAGATGAACCCTTCGGTGACGGTCGGGTCGCGTTCGTAGTCGACTTGCAGGCGGCGGCTGTTCATCAGCCATGACCAGGTGCGCTCGCCGATCCAGCGTTTGGGCAGCACTGTGAACCCCGCCCGGCGGGGGCGTTTGACGACTTCGACGGTGATGCCGACGGTGTCGCAGTGCTCGGCGAAGGCCTTCTTGAACCCGGCGTCGCACCACAGCCGCACGAACCGGGCGAGCCGGCCGCGGGCGTCGTCGGCGACGATGATGCCGCCGGCGTTGTCGGAGGTGCTGGCGGCCACCACGGCCACGGCGACGAGCAGCCCGAGGGTGTCGGTGATGGCGAACGTCTTGCGGCCCGAGATCTTCTTGCCGACGTCATAACCCCTGGTCGGACCGGTGACCGTGGACGCGCCCCGCACCGAGCGGGCGTCCACGATGCCCGCAGAAGGCTCCGCCTGGCGCCCTTCGCGTTCGCGCACCGCGGCCGCGAGGCGCTGGGCGACGGCCTCCCAGGTGCCGTCACGTGACCACGCCAGGTGGTAGCGGTGCACGGTGTTCCAGTTCGGGTACTCAGCGGGCAGCGCCCGCCACTGGCAGCCCGTCGCAGCCACATAGAACACCGCGTCCACCACCCTGCGTCGATCCACCACCACAGGGCGGCCCATCGTGCCCGGCTTCCAGTCCGGCGCGACCAGATCAGCGATCAGCTCCCACTCGGCGTCGGTCATGTCGCCATGCGCCGTCCGCCACGTCCGCGCCGAATGCACCTTGTCCAAAGCCATGCCCCGACGCTACGCGACAACCCCAACCCGCCAGCGGCAACTAACCGAACAGCCTCTGAGGTCTGGCACAGCATGACTCTCCACGATTCGCCAACAGATGCTCGAAGCGAGCCAAGCGAGGCCGATCTCAGCCGCGCTGCATTCACTCTCATCCGCGCGGCGGCGGCTTGCGCCGCCTTCTGCGAGCACATCGAGCACAACGAGCCAGCGACCACTCACCAAGTCGTGGCAGCAGCTGAGTCGATGCGTCGGGTTGCTGCCGAACTCTCCGATCAGTCCGGTGTCTCGTTGCGTCAGGCCTATGAGAACAGGATTCGAGGCGTTGAGGCAACCAGCCTCCTCCGCTACTCGGGCACAACCGAGCAGGTCGAACTCGTCGGCGCTGATGCGCTCGCATCGGCACGCCGCTGGGACGAGGTCCAGATTGCACAACTCGCCCACGACCGGCGGTTCCACCCTGACGTGTTCGGTCTCCCGAAGATCGAGCAGTTACGGCACTACTCGTTCCACGTAACGAAGCTGGCCGGTCTGCTTGCTGATGCCGTCGAGCAGGGCAGCTGGGACGCATTCCGTGACGAAAGGCTCGCTGACATCGCAGTCTTCGGTGTCAAGCTCGCAACTGTGTGCAACGAACACTTGCCGTCCACTGACGTTGACCTGACGTAGGGTGCCGCGCGGCGAAGAAGCTGCGTCGGCATCGGCCCTCAGCACAGTCTTGGAGGTACTTGAGTGACTGGCTTCTGGTCGTCAGAAACGATGCGATCACGCTTGAAGGACGAGCGGCTGGTGACGCCGTTCGACCAGGAGCGCATTGCGAATTGCAGCTACGAACTGAGCATGGGACCGCAGGCGCTCCTCACCGGCGAGGATCAGATCCGACGGGACCTTGCGAACGACGAGCAGCTTCGAATCCCTTCAGGGCACTTTGCCCAGCTGATGACCGAAGAGATGGTGCGCATCCCGCCCGATGCGCTTGGACTGATCTCGATGAAATCTCAGGTCAAGCGCTTGGGCCTCGTGAATGTCTCAGGGTTCCATGTCGACCCGGGTTTCCACGGCCGACTGCGTTTCCACGGCAAGCTCTATCGGTGGTTGCGACTGAGTTGAGTGTAGATGTCGGCGGCTG
>JAPOYA010000030.1 GCA_026706815.1 Acidimicrobiaceae bacterium
ACGCTTGTTGTTCAGCCGCTTCTCGACAGGCCTCGGCCGATGAAGACGACGAGCAACCACCCGCCAACACCGCTGCCGAAACAACAACGATGCCAACAAAACGGACGCTCATGCACTCACCTCACACTCGCTGGACAAAGGAAACCGATCACGCCCCCAACGTTCCCACACGTACATCCCGCCTAACGCCACCGCACAAGCAATCGCGTAGGCGAACAACTGCGAGGCACCGTAAACTCCAAAGCCCCAGTTGAAACTCGGCGGTATCAATACGACAAGAAGCGTCACGCTAAAATACGTCCACTTCTCACGCTTGCTACGACAAGTATCTGTTTTTTCTTGACGTTTCATTATTCCTCCCTTAAATCATGCCATTCATTGTATATGAACTAACGAACTCACGCTCGCGCCGCAGGCCGAACCGGCGACCAGAGCAGCCTGATAACTTCTGAACAGAAAACCGGCTCCAGCAGCGCAAATTCCGCCTGCCGCAAAGTTCGCAGGCCAGACGTACCAGTGAGAGTGCGCAATGTTATGACACACTTCCTCCCAATGAGCCAACTCCCAGTAGCCAGGTATCACCTTCGTTCTTGTTCCCTGATCGAATCCAGGCACTGTGCGAGGCGGTATCCAGCGAGTTGGAACCCACTCATCGTAGCAAAACGGCCGCCTATCAGCTGAAGCTGGTTCGACCTCGTTGGCTAGTGGAATCGAAACAGGCGCGACCGCAAGAACGCCGGCCAGCATCAGCGCTGCGAGTAATGCTCCGATCGCGCTGTTTTGGGTTGTGCGCCCTGGTGAAGGCGCTTGAACAATTGCTGTCATGTCTCATCTCCTTGTTTGTCGGGGCGGCCGGGCACGTTGTCCGCAGCCGCGACAAATCGGAGAGTGGTCCGCGATCTATGTGTGGGCTGTGTGTGAGACTGCATGACTCTGGAGGTTTCGCAAGGAGGGATTTGATGGGACAGACCCGCATTCAGCACGCGAACGCGGCGCTCAACGCCAACACACGACGGCGAATGGTCGACTCGATGCTCACTGAGGGTCTGAGCGCGGCGGCGGCTGCTCGTCAGTTCCGGGTCGATCCGAAAACCGCGCGCAAATGGCGCGACCGGTTCCTAGCCGAAGGCGACGCCGGTCTCAATGATCGTCCAAGCACACCGCATCACAGCCCGAACCGCACCAACGAAGCGAAACAAGCCGAGGTGTTGAACCTGCGCTCAAGTCAACGCCGCTGCGCGGCCGCTATCGCCAACCAGGTCGGGCTCGCTTGTTCCACCGTTCAGAAGATCCTCAACAGCCATGGCATGGGACGACTCAACAAACAGGAGCACGCCACCCGACCAACAACACGGTATGTGCATGACAAACCCGGAGATCTGGTCCATGTGGACATCAAAAAACTGGTCACGATCCGAGAACACGGCGAAGACACCGGAGCCAGAGCGGCCCACCTTCACATCCACACCGCGGTCGACGATCACAGCCGGCTCGCCTACTCAGAGATCCTCACCGACGAAACCGGCCAGACCGCCGCAGCGTTCTGGCGCCGCGCCAACACTTGGTTCGCGAAACGCGGCCTAGACATAGCCGCTGTGCTCACCGACAACGGCAGCTGCTACCGCAGCCAACAATGGGCTACAGCCCTTGAACACACCGCTGTCGACCATAAGCGCACCCGCCCCTACAACCCCCAAACCAACGGAAAGGTCGAACGCTTCCACCGCACACTGCTAAACGAATGGGCCAACATCCAACCCTGGACCTCAGAACAGCAACGAACCAACGCCTACCCGGAATTCATGCACTACTACAACAACCGACGAACTCACATGGGCCTCAACTGGGCCACACCAGCCTCAAAAATCGGCCACAACCTCTGCGAACAGTACAGTCGGGGCGGCCGGGCACGTTGTCCGCAGCCGCGAACCGAACCGTAACACCACCCAACCAAGAACGCAAGCAGCAAAATCCGAGAGGAAGTCCTTGACCTGCATTCTCGGGCGCTAGTGGGCAGCTCAGCATGCCGGCTCAAGAATTCACGGCACTGCGTTCGCCACGCGGCCTCCTCAGCGGTGTCGTCGAAGTCCATCGGTTGCCCTGTCAGGTACGTGCACCGTGCACTGGTTGCGGAGCGCGCTCAGCAGCGATTGAGCGATGGGCCAACTCGCCTGCTTCGACGACCGTCATCCGCCGACCGCCAACGGAGACAACCGGTCCTCTCTGCCAACCGTCGCAAACGTTGAGCTGACCTCCGGTGTTCTCAAAGGTGCGACCCGTCACGTCACAGGCCGCGCTGCCCAACCACACGACCAATGGCGATATGTTCTCGGGTGCCTTGGTGTCGAAGCCGTCGGGAATCTCGGAGCTGTAGAAGACGCCCTCGGTCATGCGTGTGCGGGCATCGGGGGCGATCGCGTTGGCGAGCACGCCGTAGCGCCCCCATTCCGCGGCCTGCTGAATGGTGAGAAGTGCGATCGCGGCCTTCGCCGCCGCATAGTTGCTTTGGCCGATCGATCCCGCCAGACCGGCGCCTGAAGAAGTGCTGACCACTCGAGCCGTAACTGGTTCGCCTGCTTTGGCTCGGTCGCGCCAGTACTCGATGGCGTGGCGTGCGGGAGCGAAGTGGCCTTTCAGATGCACCCGGATGACGCTGTCCCATTCATCCTCAGACATCTGAGCGAGCATGCGGTCGCGCAGAAAGCCTGCGTTGCACACGAGCGTGTCGAGACTGCCGTAGGTGTCGATCGCCTGACGCACCAGCGCCGCTGCTTGGTTCCAGTCGGCCACATCAGCCGCGTTCGCAACCGCGACTCCGCCCGCGGCGACTATCTCGGCTACAACCTCGTTGGCAGCATCGCTGGTTCCCGGTGTGCCGTCGCGCTCAACGCCAAGATCGTTGACAACGACCCGCGCGCCGTGCGCGGCGAACGCCATCGCGTGGGCTCGGCCCAACCCTCGGGCAGCCCCGGTGACGATCACCACCCGCCCATCAAGATCGACCACTTCAGAACTCATCGAGGTACTCCAGTCATTGGTCTTGGCGTCACTGGCCTAAAGCGTGGGGGTCTGGGAACACAGCGTCGAAACAACACAGGTTCAAGCGAAGACCGGGTCGAGTTCCGACGACACTATCCACATGGCAAAGTACTGAGCCGCGCCCCCGTACGCATGGCCGAGCGCCACTCTTGCTCCATCCACCTGGTAGTCGCCCGCAGTGCCGCGCACTTGATTGGCGGCTTCGAGGCAGCGGATCATGCCCGAAGCGCCGATCGGGTTGGACGACAGCACCCCGCCCGAGCAATTGACCGGAAAATCCCCGTCCAGTGCAGTGGCGCCCTCGTCGGTCATCTTCCAACCCTCGCCCTCCGGCGCGATCAGATGCCCTTCGAGCCACATCGGCTCGTACCAGCTGAACGGCACGTACAACTCGGCTGTGTCGATCTGCCGCCGCGGATCGGTGATGCCGACCTCCTTGTAGAGCGCTGCAGCGCAATCGACGCCCGCTACGGGTTTGACTGTGTCACGCCCGGGGAAACTCGAGAATTCGGTGCGTTTGGCGTGCCCCAGGACCCAGGCCGGCGGGTTCGGCGAGCGTGACGCCAAGTCCTCACAGCTCAACACCATCGCCGCGGCGCCGTCGGATGAAGGGCACGACTCGAGAAAGTGCAGCGGGTCCCAGAGCATCGGCGATTGTTTGACCGCCTCGATGCTGATGTCGTCGAGACGCAGATGCGCGTACTCGTTCTTGAGCGCATTCAGGCGGTCTTTGACCGCAACCTGCCAGCCGATGTGTTCAGGAGCTCCCGAACGCCGGATGTACTCTCTGATCCACGGAGCAAAGGTTCCGCCGGCGCCCTGACCGCCTGATTTTCCGCCCGACAACGCCCAAGTGGCGTTGCCCTCCGACTGCTTTTCGTAGGTGACGGTCAGAACCGTGTCGTAACGGCCGCTCTCAACCAGCACAGCGGCTGAGATTGCTGTGGAAGCGCCGACCGATCCTGCCGTGTGAACTCTGTGAATCGGCTTGCCGACTGCTCCGAGCGCATCGGCGAGCGACAGTTCGGGCATGATCACGCCTTCCAGAGCGTCGGGGGCTTTGCCGAGCACCACTGCATCGATATCGGCGAAGCTCACCTCCGCATCTTCAAGGGCCCGCAATGCTGCCTCTCGCACCAGGCCGTCGAGCGACAGATCATCGCGGCGACGTTTGTACTTCGTTTGGCCGATACCGACTACTGCGCATGGTCGAGCCATATCAGGCGCCTCCTTGCAGAACACACAACAGGTTCTGTTGCAACGCCGCTCCCGATGAAGCATGGGCCACTCCCCGGCCCGCTTCGCCCGCGGCGATCCGTTGCGCGACCTCGATGACCCGAACCAATCCGGTGGCCATGACCGGATCACCGGCGAGGGGTCCTCCCGACGGATTGACCGCCGTGCTGCCGTTGAGGTTCAAAGCGTTGCGCAGAATGATCTCCTCGTGGGCATGGGTGACGTGAAGTTCAGCCACGTCGACTGCTCCGTCGGCGACTCCGGATCCTGCGGCTGCGGTACGGGTGCTCGCCGAATCGGTCAGGTCGCGCAACCCCGCGTGATGTGATTCGATGCGGTGGTCGAGCCCGGTTATCCACACGGGGCTGTCGGTGAGCTCTCTGGCCCGGTCTCGACGAGCAATGAGCAGCGCTGCCGCTCCATCTGCCTTGGGGGACACGTCATGGGCTCGCAGCGGCGCCATGTCGTAGGGCGCTGCAAGCAGTTCTTCAACCGTGGCAGCACTCCGAATCTGCGCATGGGGGTTGCTCGCCGCGGCCCTGTAGCTGCGGGCAACTACTTCAGCGATCTCAGTTTCGGTCGCCTTGCGCGACTCGATCAGGGAGCGGGCCGCAATGCCGGCCATGGCATCGGGGTCGAGGCCGAGGGGGGCGACCACGTAGGGGTCGGCTTGCAGATGAAAGACCTCGCGGGCGTTGCACGGGGAGGACTTTCCCGAGCCGACGACCATCGCAACGTCGATGTCGCCCATCTGCAGGCGCAGCCACGCTTCGAACAGCGCCCAGGCACCGTCCATTTCCACATGGGATTCATAGACCGGCGGCCAGGCCCCCATGCCGTCGACGTTCGCCACGAAGGCGAACGGCATTCCGCTGAGGTAGTCGCAGCTTCCCGCGATGGTGAAGTCGACGTCGTTGCGTTCGATGCCGGCTCCCGCCAGCAGGGCGTTGACACATTCCATGATGAGCACCACTTCGGGGCCGTCGTAGCGCACATGGGCATCGGTCTGGGTGAAGCCCACGATCGCAATGTCGTTCTCACGGCGTTGAGACTGTGCTGGTGCAGACCGTGCTGATCTGGACTGTGCTGACTGCGGCATCAGAAACTGTGCTGACTGCGGCATCAGAAGTTGTGCTCCTTCAACAATTCGGGGTCGACGTCGGGCTCCCCCGTCGGTTCCCAGCGCTCGTAGACCTCTTCGTTGAGTCCGTAGCCGCGGTTGTCGAGATCCCCCATACGGTCACCGCTGTCTCGCCAGACCATCTGCAGGCGCATGCCGACACGGAAGTCCTCAACGCTGATATCGCGAATATCGATCCCTCCGACAGTCGTGTCAGCGCCGTCGAGAAGCACCGAACAACGAATGTACGGTTCAGTCTCGGTCTGCCCGTGATACTGCACAGGCACTATTTCTGTGAACGACGTGACAGTGCCCACGTCGGCCACCTCCACATCGTGCTCCGAGGTCATCGGCACCCGGTTGGTGGCGTCGTAGCCGCGGCTCGGCACATGCACCTTGCCGTCGGCAGGGCTGCGCTGTCCGATGATCTTTCCTGCGAGCAACCCTTCCGCGAAGCGGCGACGATGCGGCTGCAACGGTTCACGGATGCGCACGCCGATCAAGTGCTCGGTGATCATCACCGGCTCCGCGTCGTCAGCGACTTCAGGCGGTTCAGGCGGTTCGTCTCCGGGAACGAAATACACGTCGTTGATCGTGCCGAGCCGTTCACTGCGAAATCGCGCTACCACGCGCGTTCCGGTCGACATGGCGTCTTCGGAGCCGGCGTCGACGGCATGCAGCATGGTCGTGTCCGCTCCGTCGAGCTTGATCTGGGCGAAGGCGAAAGGATGCTCGAAAGGATGCTTCGACGTCGGTCGGGTGACCCAAGTCCAGCCTGTGACCTCGCCTGTGGGACCGACCTCGACGAGGCTCTCGGGGCCGACGGTTGCTCCAGTGTCGGGGTCGTATTCCAGCGGAGGGCAAATGACCCTGTCCCCGACCCTCGTGGCGAGTATTCGACCGTCTCTAAGGCCGGTCAGGAAGGGACCGATTATCGGTCCGGTGGTGCGGGTGTAGGGGTACTCAAGGGTGAAATCAATGTCTTGGATTGCCGGGTCTGCAGGGTCTTTAGGGTCAGCCATACGTCCCGCATTCCACCACATCGCACGTTGCTCCCCCAAAATGGGCGAGCGTCTGCGAGAACCTGTGTCGGCGTTCTAAGGAAACGCGCCTCAGCGGCGGCCGCGGACTAGGCGGCCGGGGCGGGCGCCGGTGTCTGCGCCTTGCCTGCGGGTGACCTGGCCTGCGACGATCGTGGCCACATAGCCCTCGGCTTTCTGGATGAGCCGTCGGCCACCGGCTGGAAGGTCGTGGACCAACTCGGGTGTGCGCAGGTTGATCTTGTCGTGGTCGATGATGTTGACGTCGCCCCGACGGCCGACCTCGATCGTGCCGCGGTCGCCCATGCCGAAGAGCTCCGCGGTGTCCTTGGTCTGCTTGCGCACCACCCACTCCAACGGAAGCCTCTCACCGCGGTCGCGGTCGCGTGTCCAGTGCGAGATCATCGTTGTCGGCAACGAGGCATCGCAGATCAACCCGCAGTGCGCACCCCCGTCGCTCAGCCCTACCACAGCCTGGGGATGAGTCAGTTGCTCACGGATCACATCGTGGTTGGAATCCACGTAGTTGAACAGCGGAGCCATCAACAGAGCCCTGCCGTCCTCCTCGAGGAATGCGTCGTATGCCGCTTCCTCGGCTGACACGCCGTTGGCCTCGGCGATTGCGCCGACAGAACGCTCCCTGGTCGGCTCGTAGTCCGGCGGGTCGCCGAGCACATAGAGGTTGTGAAGCATCCCGGCGATGAGCATGGCCACGCCTTCGTTCACCGAACCGCTGCTCATCGAACTCCGGGCAGTCCGTTCGACGTTCTCCTCAGCGAGGATCGCGGCTCGAACCTCGGGACGGCGGAGTTCCACGATGCGCTCTTCGATCCGCAGATCGGCCAACGCGAGGTAGGTGGGGCGCAACATGAACGGATGCCCCGTCTGAAATCCGACCAGAACTCCGAAGGGCCTTCCCGCAACCTGCGGATAGAGCCGGGCGCCTTCTTCAGTAGCGGCAAGCGAAGCCGCCATCTGCTCTTTCCACAGATCGGGTGCGCCGGGCACCTGCAGCATCGCGAACGTGACCGGTTGACCGGTTTCCGCCGAGAGCCTGCGCATCCAATCGACTTCTTTCATCGGGGCCACCAGATCAAGGCCCGCGGCGCCGGCGGGCGCGAGCTCGAAGACTCCGCCTCCCCCGTCTCGCAGTGCCCGGCCCAGCGCAAACAGCTCGTCCTCGGCAGCGAACGTGCCCGGCACGGGTTCGCCGTCCATCGCCCTGTGCCCGATGGTGCGCGAAGTGGACACACCCAGCGCGCCTGCTTCCACGGCTTCCCGCACGATCTGAGCCATCGCTTCAATCTCGGCCACCGACGCGTCTTCGTTGCGTGCGCCCCGCTCGCCCATCACATAGGCGCGCACCGACCCGTGCGGAATCTGAGTACCCACATCCACCGACCACTGGCGTTCATCGAGTGCATCGAGATATTCCGGGAACGTCTCCCAGTCCCACTCGATGCCCTCGCTCAAAGCAGCACCGGGAATGTCCTCGACCCCTTCCATCAGCTGGATCAGCCACTCCTCGGCGCCGGGCTTGACCGGGGCGAACCCGACCCCGCAGTTGCCCATCACCAGAGTCGTCACACCGTGCAGCGAGGTCGGCTCCAGCGTTTCATCCCAGGTGACCTGCCCGTCATAGTGCGTGTGCACGTCGACGAAACCCGGCGTCACGAGCAAACCCGTGGCGTCGATGACTTCGCGCGCCTCGCCTTGCAGGTCCGGGCCGACCGCGACGATGACGCCGGCGCTGATCGCCACGTCGGCTGGGAATCGGTCCGTGCCTGTTCCGTCGACCACGGTCCCGTTGCGGATCAGAAGATCAAACATTCGTGCTCCTTTGCTGTCTGATATCGGGAACGGTCACCGCTTCACGGACGATTCGGCGCATCTCTGCGATCTCTTCGCTGTTGGCGGGCTCGTTGCGGGCACCCCGCTCACCCATCACGCAGGCGCGAACCGCGCCGTGGGGCACGAGACAGCCAACGTCGAGGCCCCACGACCTTCCTTCGAGGCTGTCGAGATATTCCGGGAACGTCTCCCATGACCAGTCGATCCCCTCGGCCAAGGCGGCTCCGGGGATGTCCTCGACGCCTTCCGTCAACTGGATCAGCCAGTCCTCGCTGCCAGGTTTCACCGGGGCGAAGCCGACGCCGCAGTTGCCTGTGACGACGGTGGTCACACCGTGGCCGGCGGAGGGCTCGAGAACCGGGTCCCAGGTGACCTGCCCGTCGTAGTGAGTGTGCACGTCGACGAAGCCGGGGGTCGCGATGCAGCCCTGCGCGTCGATTTCCTCGCGCGCTTCGCCTTCCAGTTCTGGACCGATCGCGGCGATCTTCTTGTTCTTCTTGTCGTGAACGGCCACATCGCCCACATACCGGTTGGCGCCGGTGCCATCGATGATGACTCCATTGCGGATCAGCAGGTCGTACATATGGGCTAGTCGCTTTCCGGTCGCTTCCCGGCTGAGGTTGAGTCCCACTCTAGAGGCATCGGGTGGGCGGGTCCGAATCCATCTGCCGCCAACCCACGAGCGCATCTACCAAGCTCGTCAGGTGACGATCGAGCTGTGCAGCCGTGGCTCGATATGTGGCCAAAGGCTCACCCACCGGGTCTTCGATTTCTTCAGAAGGGCGTCCGATCAACTCACCGAGGCGCTGCGCCGCGACCGTCTCGATGCGGTCTCTCATCTGCGGCTTGGTGCGAGCCTGCATTGTCGGCGGTTGCGCGTCCTTGGAGAGGCGACTGAACTCGGCGGGGAGGAACACCCGAGATTTGAGCCTGCTGTCACGGCCTATCACTGCACCTGCATGGATCCTGGTCATGGCCACCACCAGATCCACATCAAGGTCGCCCTTGCCTATGCGGCGGCTGGCGTGGCTGCCGATGTCCAATCCCATCTCGGCCATGGCCGTCACGGCATGGCTGGTAGCCGGACGCTGAGACCAGCCCAGAGTTCCCGCCGATACAACGTCGGCCTTCACTCCGGCCTCGGCGAACCGGGCCCGCAGAATCGCCTCTGCCATCGGTGAGCGACAGATGTTTCCGGTGCAGACAACCAGTACCTCCAACTCGGCCATCCCCCAGCCTTGCATGCAGTCGGCAGGATCCCAAGCCTGTGCGGCTTGTGCGGCGCCGCCCAACACGGATGCCGGGCGGCAGGTCGGCAAGGTCGGCAGGAATCCCATGCCGTGCTTGTGCGACTCGAAAGCGTCCCACGTCGACTGTTTGAGTCAGACTGAGAGGGATTGGAGTCGATTGCTGCCAACATGGGCAACTAAGTGCTGATCGAGGAGCGGAGCATTGCCAGGACCACTTGAGGGCGTGCGAATCGTCGAGCTTGGAGTTTGGGTGGCGGGACCCGCTGCAGGGGGAATTCTGGCGGACTGGGGCGCCGATGTGATCAAGATTGAGCCCTTGGCTGGAGACCCGGCCCGCACCTTTCAAACCATGCTCGGCGGTGACATGCCGACCAACCCGGTGTTCGAACTGGACAACCGCTCCAAGCGGAGCATCGCTTTGGACATCTCCGACGACGAGGGTTTGGCGATCGCCAAGGAACTCATCGCGCAAGCCGACGCGTTCGTCACGAACGTGCGACTCGCCGGGCTCGAACGTCTCGGCTTGGACCATGAGACCCTGCTCGCAGAACATCCCCGGCTGGTCTACGCAGCGATCACCGGGTTCGGCCTCGAGGGGCCCGACAAGGACCGCGCAGCGTACGACATCGCCGCTTTCTGGGCCCGGTCCGGGATTGCCCACATGCTCACCCCGCCGGGAAACGACCCGCCCTTCCAGCGCGGCGGCATGGGCGATCACAACGCCGGAATGGCAGCCGCCGCCGCTGTTTCAGCCGCCCTTTACAGCCGCGAGCGCACGGGCCGAGGGCAGCTGTGCTCGACCTCATTGTTCCGCACCGGGATCTATACGATCAGCTTCGACCTGTCGGTCACGGTGGGCTGGGGGCTCACACTGGGAGTCGGCAGCCGGAAGACCATGCACAACCCGACCACCAACAACTACGTGACCGGCGACAACAAGCGCTTCTGGGTGGTCGGTCTGGAAACCGACCGCCACTGGCCTCCCTTGGCGCGGGCCGCGGGGCGCCCGGAGTGGATCAGCGACGAACGATTCGCCACAGCGGCTGACCGCGCGAGGAATGGACCCGAGCTGATCGGAGAGCTCGACAAGATCTTCGTCACCAAGACTCTGGATGAGTGGGCAGATATATTCGCCACGGAATCCGACTTCTTTTGGGCGCCGGTGCAATCACCCGACGATCTCCTCGCCGATCCTCAGTTCTATGCGGCGGGAGCGCTCGTGGAGGTGCCCGACGAGTCCGCGACGGCCTCGATGATCGCCACACCGGTCGATTTCGGCGGGACCCCCTGGGCGCCGCGCGGCTTGGCGCCCAAACTCGGCGAGCACACCGTGGAGATACTCGACAGCTTGGGGCGTCTTGACGATGCAGAATCTCTGGCCGCTCGGGGCGTAGTGGGCATTCCCGCATGATCTGTGGGCGAGCCATGCACCCGTTTCTCGCCGTTCTGTGCCTCTGTTGCCTCACAGCCTCGGCGTGTGCCGCGCCCGAGGGTGACGTCCAGATCGACGAGACGACTACGGCGCCGGCGAACACGGAGCCCGCGTCCGCAGACGCGGAGAACTCCGACCCCGGCACGACACTCGCCGCGATCAGGGGGGAAGCTCATGCCGACCCGACTACAACAACCGCCGGCGCCGACACCACGACCACGACCACGACCACGACCAGCACAACCGGCGCCAGCACTAAAGACAACACCATCACCACGACCACCGCCAGCACCAACGACAACACCAGCACCAACGACGCCAGCACCACGACCACCGCCAGCACCAACGACAACACCAGCACCACGACCACGACCACGACGACGAGCACAACCACCACGACGGTGACGCCCGTCGAGGTCGCCGTATCGCCCTGGCCACTGAACCCGCGAGCAGCCGACGATCGCGATTGGACAGTGACAATCGAAACGTCTTGGCGCCACGACACCGACGCCTTCACACAGGGGCTTGAGACCCACGACGGGATCATCTACGAGAGCACCGGTCTCTACGGTCAGTCGCGATTGCGCGCGCTCGATGGTCCCGAGGAACTGCGCTCGGTCGGGCTCGATCCCGGGCTGTTCGGCGAGGGTCTGACACTGGTCGGCAGCGAGATCGTTCAACTCAGCTGGCGCGAGGGCCGGGCATTGCGCTGGGACCGTGAGACCTTTGAGCTGCTCGGAGAGTTCCGATACGACGGCGAGGGTTGGGGCATCTGCTGGGACCATGTCGGCTCACGTCTGCTGATGAGCGACGGCACGGCGACTCTGACACACCGCGACCCCGATGACTTCGAGGTTGTGGCGACCACGACGGTCACCCGCAACGACGAACCGGTCAGGAGGATCAACGAGCTCGAATGCGTCGACGGCCTGGTCGTTGCCAACATCTGGATGACCAACGAGATAATCGTCATTGATCCCGACTCTGGGGAGACGCTCGCGTCGATTGACGCTGCGTCTTTGGCCGCCGAAGCCGGTGTTTCAGCCGATGAGACCCATGCGGTGCTCAATGGAGTGGCTTACCAGGGAGACGGGAAGTGGATTCTCGGCGGGAAGAACTGGCCCATGCAGTTCCTGGTGACGCTCACCGTCGGCTGATTCAACTTGCCGACGCAGTTCGCAGGCCGGGCGTCACAGGGTGCGCCTACGATCACGACATCATGTCCGACTCGTTCCGTATGTCCGACCCGTTCCGTCCAGTGCACCACAACCTCCCGTTCTACGGATTCGACATTGAGACCGACACCTCTGCCGACGGCCTTGACCCAAAGGTTGCGCCAGTGGCAGCCGCGGCTCTGGTGGGCGAAGACTTCCAAGACGTGTTCGACGGCAAAGAAACCGACCTGCTCACAGACCTCGACCACCGTCTGGCTGAACTGGAGCCCGGAGTCCTTGTGACGTGGAACGGGGGATGTTTCGATCTTCCCTTTCTCAGAGATCGAGCTGCGATCTGTGGTGTGACTCTCGGGTTGCGGCTGGTATTGGACCCACAGTTTCCCGGCGGTCGCCAGCGGTCGCAGAACCACGCCGACGGGTATCGAGCCCGTTGGCACGAGCACGGCCATCTCGACGCCTACCAGGTGTTCAGGGCCGACGTCGGCGCATGCATCGGCCTCTCGTGTGCCCTGAAGCGGCTGGCTCGCTTCGTCGGCCTAGAAGTCGTCGAGGTCGACCGTCAACGGATCCACGAGCTGTCTGACGACGAGCGGCGAGCTTACGCGATCAGCGACGCCCATTTGGCGCGTGCCTTGATCCGGCGCCGGGCCCGGCCCTGGGCTGGAATTGATCAGTTGCCGCTGTCGATCAGCTCGTAGCCGGCCACGTCGTGGTGAGGAGTGTCGAGATAGATCTTGGCTTCGGGAACCCCTGCGAATTTTCCGTGACTCCAACGGATCTCAACATGGCCTTCAACGGTTCTAGGCGTTGAGTCCCTCCTGTCGACCACCTCTGCTCTCCAGCGGACGGTCGGCTGGCCCGCGTGGTCGCCCCACATGTCGAAACGCCGCATTCGGTAGCGGTTCTGGAATCCCACGGGGTCGATACGCTGTACCGGATCGGCAGCCCCTGCCTGTCGGCGCCGAGCAAGAAATACGGTGACGCGGCAAGGCGCAGCAGCCTCCACAGCAGCTCTTCTCGATCTCGCGGGGTCGAGGTCCGCTCCATGAGATGCGAAGCGCTGTTGCGAGCGATCTCGAACCCGACGATCTCCCAGTCATAGCGCAGTGTCGGGGGCCAACGGCCCGCCAGAGCCGAGCGCAGCGCAGCTCTGTGGTCTGTGTCGAGAGCGGTGACGAGCGTCGGCAGCGACAGGTCGTTCACGTGTTTTCGCACCTCGGTGTAGAACTCTTGAAACGACTCGGGCGCGACTTCGGCGAATCTTAGGCCGCCGGCATTGCGACTCAGCGGTGTCACACACCCAGATCATGATTGGGTTCCCTCGCGATCCGGGTTGGACCGCCATCACCACCGACATCAATCGGAGACCAAGATGGCTCAGTCCGTATCCGCCTCATCTCTCGGCCGTAGAGCACTCTCGCTCAACTGCGGCGTCGCCGCCCTGGCCAATGAGATCGTCGCCATTCCCCCGCCGCCTGGTGTCAACCCGAATCCCTACGGCCCTTTGGTGGGCGTACGCTGCGGCCCGGCTGTGGAAGCCGTCGCCTACCCGCTCGCAGCACGCCTGATCGACTGCGACCCCGGCGACACTCGAATCGCAATCGTCGTCAGCCGCACTGAGGCTCCCCAGATCGTCGATCCCCGCAGGGACCGCCCGATGACGATCGAGGTGGAACTCGGCCCGGCCGTCGATGTCGGGCGGCGAGTGCTGGGCATGCAGACGCCGAAAGAGTCGGCCTCTCCGTCCGATGTACTGGACGTGTACTGGCTTGACGGGATTATCAGCTCGGCGCTCCGCTCGGGGCCGGAGAAGCCCCATAACTGGGCGTCGGTGTCGGTGCTTCACCCTCTGACAGACCGGATCATTGAACCCTGGCGGCTGCGCAACAGACGTTTGAGGCTTGCGTTGGGCTGGGACGCCTTCCGCCATCGAGCCTCCAACACCAACTCGCCCTGGCCCGGGATGGATCCGTCGATTGCCGGGTGGCTCGACGACGGATCGTTCGCCCGATGGTGTCTCGCAGACCTGCCCGACAAAGACGCCGTTCTCGACGATCTTCGCGACCTCTTGGAGCCTTCGGTGATGGCCTGCGTCGATGAAGCTCTTACCCCTCCCGGCGAGTGGATCAGGCGTTGGTTGTGAGCGACGTTGGACAAACCGAGCGTGAAGCGTTGCGAACAGCGGTTGTTCTGGCATCCTTGAGCACGGTGTTCCGCTACCTTCGAGGACTTCTGTGAGCTACAAACCCGGCGACCGCGTCGTGTACCCGCACCATGGCGCAGCCGTGATCGAGAAGAAGGAGAAGCGCACCGCTTTCGGCGAGGAGCGGGACTACCTCGTACTCCGTATGGCGCACGGCGATCTGGTTCTGTCCGTACCCGTCGACAAGGTCGAGCAGGTCGGTATGCGTTGGCCCATTTCGACCGAAGACGTCGAAGATCTGTTCGAGGTGCTGGCCAAGCGCGACGTGCGAGAACCGGCCAACTGGTCACGGCGCTTCAAGAATCACCAGGAGAAGCTGAAGTCCGGCGACGTGTACCAAGTCGCCGAGGTCGTGCGCAACCTTGCGCTGCGCGATCATGCGAAAGGGCTGTCCGCAGGGGAAAAGTCCCTCTACACCAAGGCTCGGACCGTACTCATTTCGGAGCTGGCCTTCGCTCTTGACGTAGACGAAGAAGTCGCCACGACCCGCGTCGACAACGCTCTCGTCTAGGCGGCCGAGCGGCCGAGCGGTTGATCCGGACAGGCCGCTTCGGAGCGAGGCCGTGCTCCGAGCGGCCCCCGTGCTCCGGCCCGGTGAGCGCAGCGAACAGAAGCGGGGGGTGGAGCCGAACCGACTAGGCACCGCTGTGCAGCGCGGCCATTCGTTGGCGGAGCCTCGGCAAGAACTCTTCGGCATGGCTCCGCAGTTGCTCTTCAACCATCGCCGGTTCAAGTCCGCTCACATGGATTCGCACGTTGACGGTGTCGCAATCGGCTGCGGTCAAGAAGTCCGCAAGCATGTCAGCGGTCTCTGCCCCGTTCGGGCCAGCGATCAACTGGTCGCCGTCCCAGTTCTTCATTGCGCGATCCGGCGCATAGCTGCGGTAATGCGCCATCTGCTCGGCCGTCTGCTCGGTTGGGGGATCGCCGATCCAGACCCGTCGGATGGCGATCCGAGGACCCGTGCCGTCGGCTTCGCGGTAGGCCTCGCCGAGCCGGGCCGTGACCGCGGCGGTCTGCAGGCTGTCGTAGAGGACGCCGAGGTCGAGCGCTGCGGCGCGTCGTGCTGCCGCTGGGCTCTGGGCTGCAACAACCATGGGCAGCGGGCTGTCGGCGGTGCGGGCGATGGCTCGGTCTGCGCCCAGCGGCGAGACGTCCTGGCCGCGAAGGGCATTCACGACCTTCGGCAGAGCATCTTTGAACCGTTCGACGATTTCGTTGAATGGCACCTCGGCGAGTTCAAAATCAACAGGAAGCGCCCCTGCGGCAAAGCCGGCGCCGACCCGACCCGGATACGCGGCGTCGAGCCATGCCAAGTCCTCGGCTACGAGCGCATACGGCCGCATCGGCAGCAGCAGCGGGCACGGCGCAGCCCAACCAGCCGACATCGACCCGAGCAAGAACCCCGCTAGCTGAATCGGGTTCGGGAGGTAGCCCGGGAAGTTGGCGTGGTGCTCACTCACCATCACTCCGTCGTAGCCGGCCGAAACGGCCGACTCTGCCTGGCTGCGGATCAGCTCAAGTTGTTCGCAAGCTGCGACGTCGTGCGGGTACAGCCGCAGCGACACCGACCCCGCCGCGAGCGGCTCACAGAGCATTTCGGCCTCCCCTTCGGTCGGACTGGTCAGGGTGCCTCAGAGCCGTTCGATAATGGTTACGTTGGCTTGGCCTCCGCCTTCACACATCGTCTGGAGTCCATAGCGGCCGCCGGTGCGTTCGAGCTCGTGCAGCAAGGTGGCCATGAGCTTTGCCCCGGTTGCGCCGAGCGGATGGCCGAGAGCGATCGCCCCACCGTTGACATTGACCCGCTCATGGGGGATGTCGTGCTCGATCATCCAAGCCATCGGCACGCACGCAAAGGCCTCGTTGCATTCAAACAGGTCGATGTCCGGGATCGACATTCGAGTCTTCTCCAGGGCATGGGCGGTAGCCGGGATCGGTCCGGTGAGCATGTAGACAGGGTCGTCGCCGCGTGCGCTCATATGGTGAATCCGGGCCCGCGGCGTCAGGTTGTGGTCATCCACCGCCTGCTGAGAGGCGATCATCAGCGAGGCTGACGCATCGCTGATCTGGCTGGACACTGCTGCGGTCAACCGTCCGCCCTCCACAAGCGGCTGAAGTTGAGCCATCTTCTCGATGCTGCTGCCGCGGCGAGGGCCCTCATCGGTTGCACAATCCCCCAGCGGCACAATTTCGGCGTCGAAGCGCCCCTCGTCAATGGCTCGGATCGCCCGCTGGTGGCTCTGGAACGAGAACTCTTCCATTTCGGCGCGGGAGATGTCCCATTTCTGAGCAATCATCTCAGCGCCGCGGAACTGCGAGATTTCTTGGGTGCCGTACCGCTCCACCCAACCGGTGGATCCACTGAACGGATCGTCGAAACCGAGTTCGCCGGCCAGAGTCATCGCCGACCCGATCGGGATCTGCGACATTTGCTGGACGCCGCCGGCAACAACAAGGTCGGCGACGCCCGCCATCACCATCGTCGCCGCAAACATCACTGCCTGTTGACCCGAACCGCACTGGCGGTCGACGGTGGTCCCCGGGACATGGGTGGGGAGTCCTGCCGCGAGCCAAGAGGTCCGGGCGATGTCACCGGCCTGGCCCCCGACCGAGTCCACATTGCCGAAGATGACGTCCTCGACTGCCGCTGGGTCGATCCCAGTCCGCTCGATCAAGGCTTTGAGCGACGCGGCCCCGAGGTCGGCCGGATGGATGTGGGCCAGTCCGCCGCCTCTTTTGCCGGTGGGCGTTCGAACAGCATCAATGATGTAAGCCTCAGACATGCCTACATCCTGCCCGCAACAGGCATTGATGGCCATATCCGCCGCCCATATCCGCCGTCGCATCCCGATGGCCATTATCCGTCGAGGCTGGGGAGGCCTGCGTCGGACAGTGACTAGCGGGGTTTGCGGCCCAGAGTCGCTAACCAAGCCGGGCTCATCATCACAAAGTCCTCCGAACGGACCTGTTCCAACGCCGAACTGCAGTCGGCCTCGTTTGCGACGCCTGCTGCGACCATGTAGGGGATCGCCCTCTCAAAGGCCAGATACCACCACTCGCCACTCGGTTCGTGTGGATGCATTGCCCAGACATCGCCCACAACATCAAGATCGACAAGGCCGATCTCACGCATTCTGCTGAGGACTTGAATCCCGAAGTTCGAGTCTCGCCAATCGTTCAGTCCTTCTTCGGTCATGATCTGGTGGATCGTCCTGTAAGGCTCGGGAAGTCGCTGTTGTCTGAAGCCCAGAAGAGAGGTGTCCTCGACAATGAGCCAGCCACCGGGCTTGAGGGCTTCAACGAGTTTGCCCACAACTTCATCGCGGCTCGGCACATGTTGGAGCACCGCGCGGGCGTGGACGATGTCGAAATGCTCCCGGGGAAGCGAGTCGCTTTCAATGTCGTGCTCGCGGAGGATCACGTTGGCCGGCATTTCTGCATGGAACTGGAGATCGATATCGGTCGACATCACCCGACCCGAGGCGCCCACCTTGTCGGCCATCCAAGCACTGACGGTTCCGGTGCCGGCGCCGACCTCAAGACAGTGCATGCCCTCGGCTATCTCGACTCGGCTCAGCAACCCGAAGGTCTTGGGGTCTCGCGCTTCGGCCAGCATCGACAGGCGCAGGCGCTCAATATCAACTTGGTCGTCTCTGGTGCGGTAGCGCTGTTCAGGCCCATAGGCCGGTTCCAATTGGTCGTCTTCGGTCATCGCGGTCGCCTTCCTTCGGCGACAGGGTCGCCAAGAACGTAGAACTTGCTCGCCCATTCGCAGAATTGCAAGATCGGGCCATCTGCATCCGCGAGTGCCGGGGCCGCGTTGTGGGTCTTGTTGTCGAAGATCGCGTTGTCTTCGACCATCTGTTTGCGGAGATCTCGAACCAGTGCCTCGCCCACCCGCCGACTCTTCAACTCGGCTCTTCGCCCGAACCCGGCTTTCGTATGCGATAGACCTTCATGGGCCAAGTCGTCTCCCAGTCGATCGAGGCTGATCCCGTGAGGCTGGTCCTTGAGTCTGGTCCTCGAGGCTGCGCAGGCTGCTGGATTGGCGTCGACCTCAAGCACAAGGAAAGCTCTTGGCCATGACCGCCGCAAACCAAGAGGCCGACGGGTCGGCTCAGCAGGCGGCTCAGCAGGCGGCTTACCGATCCGAAGTCCGGGCCTGGTACGACGCCAATGCGACTCCCCAAGGTGAGGATTCACCTTGGGAAACCAACGTTCATCGAGACCCGCAGGCCGCCCGTCATCACTTCGAAGCGTCCAAGGGCTGGCAGGGCCGCTTGTTCGAGGCGGGCTATGCAGGGATCGCTTGGCCCACAGAGTACGGAGGCGGCGGGGGCAAGTCCTGGATGACCCGCATCGAGCGTGAAATCTCGCTCGACTACGAGGAATGGGTCGGGTTTGCGGGTGCCACTATTGCCATGCTCGGGCCGACATTGCTCCGCCACGGCAGCGAAGAGCAGAAGCTGGAGTTCCTTCCCAAACTGCTGTCCGCGGAGTTGACGTTCTGCCAACTCTTCAGCGAGCCCGGTGCCGGCAGCGACCTGGCCGCGCTCGCCACACAGGCCGAACGGGACGGCGACGAGTTCATCGTCAACGGACAGAAGGTGTGGAACAGTTCCGCGCAGTTCTGCGACTGGGGATTTATCCTGGTGCGCACAGACCCCGACGCTCCCAAGCACAAGGGCATCACCTTCTTGTTGGTGGACATGTCGACACCGGGAATTGAGGTTCGGCCGCTCGTGCAGATCAACCGATCTGCGCACTTCAACGAGGTTTTCCTGTCCGATGTCCGGGTGCCGGTCGCCAATGTCATCGGTGAAATCAATGAGGGCTGGCTGCCGGCTCGCACGGTGCTGTCCAACGAGTCCGCGTTCATTGCGGGCGCCCGCATCCCGACGCGTGCGAAGCTGATTGAACTGGCCGCCGACAAGGGTCTCCTCAGCGATCCTGTGACGCGTCAGGGCCTCGCCGACTACTGGTGCCGAGAGATGGTCTCAACTTGGATGGGAGAGCAGGTCCAGCACGCAATCCGACGCGGCGAGTCGCCGCCACTGGACCCTGGGCTCATCAAGTTGATGGCTTCGAGCAACCGGCGGCTGTCAGGTGACCTCGCCAGTCGGATTATGGGCGCGGAACTGGACGCGGGCAGCGGCGAGAAGGTCTTCTGGGCGCAGATGGAACTGCTGGGCCGCTATTCGATCTCCATCGGCGGCGGCACCGACGAGGTCCTCAGGAACAACATCGGCGAGCGCTCACTGCAATTGCCCCGCGAACCCGGTTACGACAAGAATCAACCGTGGCGTGAAATCCCTCGCTCCTAGCCGAGCCGCGAGCCAACTCCCAGGACCAACTCAAGAACCCGGCTCAAGAGCCAACTAGCGGCCGCGCGGGTAGGCGGGCTGAATTTCAGGCATATGGTGCGAGTCGTGTGGCCTGACAGGCAGGTGTGCAAGTTCCTGTTGGTCGTAGGCCCTGCTCGTATTGGATGCGGCACATGCGGCTGCGAAGGCTGCGAGTTATGCGTGGTCTGTCGCTTCTGGCCACAATCTTCCTTCAATTGACCAGGTTTGCAAGAAAGCACCGGAGTGGCAGTGATCAGATTGTTCGCTGGGCTACGGCTACACCCCGTCGTGAGCAGGTCTATATTTGGCGGCCTTGTTTTTTGATAGGGCTTCTTCCTATGGCGTTTGGCCTGTCTCGATGGTTGTTGCTGATCGGACTGTTCGGTCTGGTTGTCACTACACGTCATGATCTGGCTCGTGGCGCGTCCCGGTTGCGCAATCTGGCACGCCACAGCAAGACTCCAGCGTGACCTCCCTCGAGAATCGAAGAATTGTGGTTGCCGGTTGCACCGGCCAAGTGGGCGAGCCGATCGCAACAGCGTTGGCGGCATCGGGCAACGAGGTCCACGGGATTGCCCGCTTCAAGGATCCAGCCGCACGCCGACGCATGGAGGCGGCCGCGGTGGTCTGCCACGCGGTCGACCTCACCGATCCCGACCTTGGGTCCGTGCCTGCCGAGGTCGACTATCTGCTCAACTTTGCGGTCGCCAAGACCGGCAGGTGGGACAAGGACCTCGCGGCCAACGCGGAAGCTGCCGGCCATCTGATGAGTCATCTGCGCAACGCGAGTGCCGTGTTGCACTGCTCCACCACCGCTGTCTACGCGCCGACCGGCGGTGCGCCGATGCGCGAGGACTCGGCGCTGGGCCGCGATCACCACCAGAACCTCCTGCCGACCTATTCGACGGTAAAAACCGCCGCTGAAGCGGTCGCCCGTTTCGCTGCTCGCGAGTTCTCCCTGCCGACGACCATCGCCCGATTGTGCGTGCCCTACGGCGATGAGGGCGGCTGGCCGGTCTTTCACTTGATGATGGCTCGGGCGTCCCAGGCGATCCCCGTGCATCCCGACGGCTCGCGTTACAACCCGATCCATCACGACGACATCATCGCGCAGGTCCCAGCCCTGCTCGACGCCGCGGCCCCCGATGCCACGACTCTCAACTGGGGCGGCGACGAGGTTGTGTCGGTCGAGGAGTGGACTCGCTACATCTGCGAGGTCGTCGGCGCGCCCGAGCCGGTTTTCGAAGTGAACGAGTTCACGATTCCGAGCGCGGTGATCCACACCGACGCGGTTCGCAATGTCGTTGGTCCGTGCTCCGTTTCCTGGAAAGAGGGTTTCCGGCGACTCGCCGAGCACATGGCGGCGCACACCTAGACGCTCCCGAAGCGGTCGCCGGGCTGACAGACACGGCCGCTGAAAGACGTCACGACATCCCCGACTGGCCGAACCTGGGCCGGGGTCGCCGGACTGACAGACACGGCCGCTTGAAAGACGTTGTTCGCGCGCTCTGTTCGCTGCGCCACATCCCGCTCTTGTTCACCTGCGCTCACCGGGCCTCAGGCCACAGGCAGGCCAACAGGCAGACAGGCCACAGGCAGAGGCACAGGCAGGCCGCTCAGGCCACAGCCTCGCGTCGCGAGCATGATGATCTGCGGCCTATTCGCTCGGCTTCTGGCAGCAGTCCCAGCGAGCAGTCCCGGCGAGTGGCTGCTGCCGCTGTGTCTCAACCGCGCGGCGCAGCGATAGCCTGCTAGGCACCGGGCCATGTGGACGACGCTGACGTTGGACACCATCCCCGCTGCTGGAGTGCCCCCCGATGAGTTCCACGTTCGCCGATCTCGGCGTATCCGATTCAATTGCCGCGGTCCTGGACCTGCGTGGCATCACGTCCCCGTCTGAGATCCAAACCGCCACGATCCCCGACCTGCTGAGGGGCAGTGACGTTGTCGGACGCGCCCCCACCGGCTCGGGCAAGACTCTTGCCTTCGGCATTCCGCTGCTGACACGGGTTCGGCAAGCCGAACCGAAGCTCCCGACCGCGCTGATCCTCGCGCCGACTCGGGAGCTGGCAGAGCAGATCGCGACCGAGCTCCGACCCTTGGCCGACGCCGTGGCACGCCGTATCACAGCGGTGTATGGAGGGGTCGGCCTTGAGCCCCAGATCAAGAAGCTGCGACGAGGCGTCGACGTGCTCGTGGCCACACCCGGCCGTCTCGAGGACCTCATTGAACGCCGTGCCGTCAGTCTCAGCAGGGTCTCCACCGTCGTGGTCGACGAGGCCGATCGCATGGCCGACATGGGTTTCATGCCTGCGGTGCGCCGCATTCTCGACAAAACGTCCGAGCATCGTCACACGATGCTGTTCTCGGCGACCCTCGCAGGTGACGTCGGCAAGCTCATCAAGCAGTACCAGACCGATCCGGTACGCCATGCGGTGGGATCCCCGACGCCGGACATGAGGGCTGCACAACACTACTTTTGGGAGATTCCCAGGCCTGAGCGAATCAGCCTGTGCGCTTCGGTGATAGCAACTTTCGGCTCCACAATCGTGTTCACGCGAACTCGCCACGGCGCTGATCGAGCGGCCCGACAACTCAATCGGGTGGGAATTCCCGCAACCGCCATCCACGGCAACCGCTCACAAGCGCAGCGTTCCAGAGCGCTTCGGGAGTTCGCCTCGGGGAAGGCCCTTGCGTTAGTCGCAACCGATGTGGCGGCCCGCGGCATTCACGTCGACGGCGTCGAGTGCGTTGTTCACTACGACCCGGTCGATGAGGACTCCGCCTATATCCACCGTTCGGGAAGAACCGCGCGCGCCGGAGCTGTCGGCCAAGTGGTGTCGTTCGTAGACCCCTCCCAGATCAGGCTGGTCAAAGCCATGAAACGGAGGCTCGAGCTTTCACAGGAAATCTCCGCGCCGCCTCCTCTCGACGGACCGGCTGTGACTGTCCCCTCAAAGGCTGCCCCATCAAGGAACCGGCGCTCCAAGCCCAAGCCCAAACAGCCGAGCAAGCCAAACCCGAACAACAAACGACACAAGCCCGAACACCGGGGCCGACAACAAGTGTCCAGTGGCGCCGCGCGACAACACAAGAGCGCTGCAGGTCACGGTCGGCGACGCTCTCGTTGACAGGCCGCGCGCGAACCGGCGCGCGCTAACCCGTCGACCGAGAAGGCGCGCCTACTCGAGCAGGAACTCGCGGGTCACCGACAGAGACCTGGGGTCCTTGCAGCATGAATACGCGGCCTCCCTCGAAGGCTTCAAGCCTCGCATCGGCGACGCCGGCAGCAATCGCTTCAGAGCTCGCGACCGGGGCAATCCCGTCATGAACCCCCGCGCACACCAGAGTGGGCGCCGATATCGAACCAAGGTCGGCGGTCACATCATGGTGTCGGCGTGCTTGGAGTTGCCTGGTGTACCCCTCGGCCTCCTCTGCTGTGACCGAACGCGCGCCGTGCTCGCGCAACTTCGAGGCGAACCCCTCCAGCCCCGGTAGTCCACCACCGCTGCCGGCGGTGTAGCGGGTGTCCATGAGCGACAGCATCAACTCGCTTCTCTGCGCCGCTGGAAGGGCCTCTAACTCATGCAGAGGATACGAAGCCAACGGTCCGCCCGGAGAAGTGCAGTTCAGCACCAGGCGTTCCACGAGGTCGGGGTGACGGATGGCCAGATGCTGGGCGACCATCCCACCGAACGATGTGCCGACCACCCGGGCGCGCCGCCATCCGAGAACCGCACACAGAGCCGCCGCGTCGTCCGCATAGTCGGACATGGTCGGTTCATGGTCACCGAACGTCGTCTGGCCCAGACAGCGCTGGTCATAGTGCAGACCCAGAAAGTCCCTGTTGAGACCGTGCAGGTGCGGTGCGCTGAGACGAAGGTCGCCGCCACTGCCTGAGATGTGCAATAGATTCTGGCCTTGACCGTGAAACTCGTAGTACATCGTGAGGTCATTGACCTCGATGAACGGCATCTGGCTCGGCTCCCCTGGTCTGGTCTCTGCTCTGCGTTCTGCTTTAGAACAGAGCTAGGTCAGATTCGCACTTCGTAATAGCGGTTGAGCGGATCGATTTCGAACTCGCGGGCGTCGACACTGCCGAATCCCGCCTCGAAAGCCAGTTGCTCGAATACTTCAACAGTGAGCCCCAGAGTGCCCAGACCGGCTCCGTCGGGCTCAGACATTGCCGAAGACATGCAGTAGAGGATCGACATGGCGTACATGAGCGGCAGTACGGGGATGGCGCGATTCTCTTCAAGGCCCCCTCGGGTCTTGATGTCGGCGACCATCCACACACCGTCGTCCGCCAGACAGGACTTGGCCGCGAGAACCGCCGCTTGTGGATTTGGAAGGTCGTGGAGCACATCAAGAGTAACGAGAAGATCGACAGCGCTCAGATTCACCAGATCATCGAAGGCGCCGGAGCGAAACGACAGGTTGCCGAGACCTTCCGCTGCGGCCCGCTGGTTCGCCGATTCAATGGCGTGGGCCGACGGGTCGATTCCGAGCACAGTCGATTGCGGATAGGCGCCGGCGATGGCCGCAGCGGCCACGCCCGAACCGCAGCCCACGTCGACAACCGTCGCCCCCGCTGTCAACCGCTCAGTCATGCCCTCGATGGAGTCGAGGATCACCGGCACGAGCCAGGCCCGCTGTCCTGAAGCGCTCATTGCGGCCTGAAAGTGACAGGCATGGACTCCGTGTTCGCTCCAAGTCATGCCCAACCCGGTTTCAAACGCCTCGGCCGTGCGATTGATCTCGTGATGGGTGATGGGGAGCCCGAAGACGCCAGCGGTCGCCGCGGGATGATCCGGTTCGCACAGCGTCGCTGAGGCCTCCGGCGTCAGGTTGAACCGGCCGTCCGCGTGCTCGGCCAAGCCCGCTGCCGCGACCGCGCAAAGCCATTCACGGATCCATCGCTCATGCAGGCCGGTCGCGTCTGCGAGTTCAACCGAAGTCGATTCCGGTGCCGCATTGAGGGCGTCGAACAGTCCGAGGCGCACTCCAAGATGGACGATGGCGCTCATGGCCTCGCCCTGCTTCATGCGGTACAGATCCTGGATCGTCTGTCCGAGGAGTTCTGGGTCGAGTTCAGCACGCATCAGATTGAGTCCTTGTCAGCTGATCGAGATCAAGCAATCGGGTGCGAAGCATATTGAGCGCCATAATGCAACTGAACTGCCGGATACGCTCACGATCGAACGGCAGATTGATCGTGGTCGCCTCAGAGAAGTCATTGGCAGTCGATCCTTCTCTGGTGTCGTCGCCAGTTCTTCCACGTATATGAACACCGATACAAACGACCCCAGCGTCGACGCCCTCATGGGGCCCGGGTCCGGCGACGCCCGACAGAGCGAGGCCGACGTCTGCGTCTAGAACGCGGCATGCGCCTTCGGCCATCTCGACGACCATCTGTTCGCTGACCACGCTCATGCCGCCGGTTTCGCCCGCACCGAGAAGCGATTGCTTGAGATCGCGGTGATACGGGATCACCCCTCCCCGAAACACGTCGCTGCAGCCGGGATTGCCGACGATCCGGTTCGAGATGAGCCCTCCAGTGAACGATTCGGCCAAGGCGAGAGTCATTCCACGGGCACGCAACAGGTCCAGAACGACCGATTCGATCGTGTCGTCGTCGGTTCCGAAGACGATGTCGCCGATCAGGCGGCGCACTCGGGCTTCCTCGTCATCGAGAATGGCGAGAGCTTCGGCTTCGCTGTGGGCTTTTGCCGTGATACGCACCTTCAAACCTTCGAGACCACTCGCAAGGAAGGCGATCGTTGCCGCGCCGGTTTCGTCGAGACGCCGGATCTCCTCGTCGAGTTGTTCGGCCAGGCCGGACTCGGATTGGCCCCAAGTTCGCAGGATGCGGCTGCGGATCACCGCGGTGATGCCCGCCCGTTCCCGCAGATCCGGGAGAACTCCCTCCAACACCATCTCCTTCATCTCCCAGGGCACTCCCGGGACCGCATAGATCACTCTGCCC
>JAPOYA010000027.1 GCA_026706815.1 Acidimicrobiaceae bacterium
TCGCCGCGCCGGGGCGAGGTCCGCTGGTGCTTCAGGGCCGCCTGAGCGACACAGCGACAGGCATTGGGAGGCCGGGGAGTACGCACCCCTTGAGCGCTAGCTGCATGGAGTCAGAGAAAGGGCGTCAGCTGCAGATGCATTCTCGCCTTCGTGCTTCGTTGCGATGGCGCGCGCCATGCTTGTAACCCGACGGATTCGGACATCTCTCTCGGTAGGGCGAGAGGCCGCACGGAGGATGACGATGAACGCCACAGATTGGTCTGCTTGCGATTGGGGTAGATCGTTCGCTGCGATCGACTTCGAGACCGCCACGAGCGAGCGCAGTTCAGCTTGCGCTGTCGGGGTGGTCGTCTTCGAGCAGGGCTCCCCCATCAGCAGGCGCAGGCTGTTGATCTGCCCGCCCGGAAACCGTTATGACGCTTTCAACACGGCCCTGCACGGAATCGGACCTTCCGACACCCGAGACAGCCCTGGATTCCCGGAGGTCTGGGAGCAGGTCGCCGGAATGCTCGACGGACAGTTGGTGGTTGCGCACAACACGGCGTTCGACATGTCGGTGCTGCGGAGAAGCGCGGAGCACTATGGCTATGAGCCGGCGCCGTTCCCGTTCGCGTGCACGTACCGCCTCGCGCGCTCAGCGATGCCCGAGGCGCCATCATGGGGCCTCAAGGCCTTGGCCGGCGAGTTCGGGATTCCGCTGTCACATCACGATCCGGTCTCGGACGCGCAAGCCGCCGGGCACCTGTGGCTGGCGTTACCCGAGCGCTTCAGCACCACGCATCCGGAACTCCTCGCGCTGCACGGGTACCGCCTCGGGCGCTGTGATCTGAGCGCCTACCGCCCGTACTCGAACGCCCAGCCGTCATCGTCGGTGTCGTCAAGTTCGTTCAGCGCCAAGGACTTCGCTCCCCGCGCCGAACCCGACGCGGACGGTCTGCTGTTCGCCAAGAAGATCGCTTTCACTGGCACGCTGGAGTGCATGCCTCGGCGTGAAGCGTTCCAAGCAGCAGTGGATGCTGGTGCCGCGCCGACGGAGTCGGTCAGCAAGCGCACCGACTATCTCGTCGTCGGCACGATCGACCTGCGCAGAGTCGGCGAAACGGGCCTGAGCAGCAAGCACCGCAGAGCCCTCGGCTTCGTCGCCGAAGGCGGCAAGATCCAAATCATCGACGAAGACCAGTTCGTCTGCTTGCTCGCCGGAACCGTCACTCGCGACTAGTGAGCAGGTCCGCCGCGTGAGTTCGGCGGATAGGGGTGGAATGTATATCGTAGATGTTGATACGCCCATCTAGTGGGCTATAATCCGCTTGTGGTAGACACATCGGGAATCTCGCGTGAGAATCGACGAATCGTTGAGGACCTCCATCGAGCTTTCAGCGAGCCGTTCACGGCGGCGGAGGCAGCGGAGCGCCTGGACTTGGATCCGGCTCGGGCGAGGCGCCTCACCCGCTATCTCGCGGATCGGGGATGGCTGGACCGCGTTCGGCGCGGTCTCTATCTCCCGGTCCCGTTGGATTCCCATCGATCCGGGCGGGCGCATATGGATCCCTGGGTGGTCGGATCGTCGGCCTTCGAGCCGGCGTACATCGCCGGATGGAGTGCGGCCGAACACTGGGATATGACGGAGCAGATCTACCGGAGTGTCCTGATGGCGACCGCTCGGCGGCCGAGAGACCGGCATCCGACCCTCGGTGGCACGGGATTCGTTCTGCACACTGTGCCGTCCAGCAAGCATGTCGGACTCATGCCGGTGTGGCGTGATGGATCGAGGGTGTACGTCACCGATCCTGCCAAGACGATCGTCGACGTGCTCGCCAATCCCATCTGGGGCGGTGGAATCAGGTCGGCATCGGAGATGCTCGACGAGTACCTCCACCGGGGCGACCGCGACGATGCCCGGCTTGTGGAGTACGGCGATCTCGTCGGTAGCGGAGCGATGTTCAAGCGGCTCGGCTACCTGCTCGAACGAACGGACCCGCCGACCAGCGCTCTCGTGGAGGCGTGTCGTGCCCGCCGGAGCAGCGGGATCAACGACCTCGACCCGTCGGTGAACGCCGGCGGCCCGATCCTGTCCGCCTGGGGGATTCGCCGCAACGTCGACCTCGGCCGCACTGGCGCCCGATCGGGGTGAGAGACCAGCGCTCAGGGCAACTCGCCAGTGGCCAGGAGGTGCTCGAACGCCTGCTCGTCGAGGATTGGGACGTCCAGCTTCTCGGCCTTGGTGAGCTTCGAGGCGCCGGGCGACGCCCCCGCCACGACGGCCGTCGTACTGCCCGACACACTGCCCGGCGACCGACCACCCCGCGCGGTGATCACTGCCGCCGCCGCCTCCCGGCTGTAGTTCTCGAGGGTGCCGGTTACGACGATGGCCATGCCCTCGAGGGTCGTCGGCAAGACCTCGCCCTCGTCGGTAGGTGGCGGGCGAGCGAAGTTCACCTCGGCGGCGCGCAGCTTCTCGACAACGGCCCGGTTGTCCTTGTCATCGAAGAAGGCCCGCACGCTGGCGGCGATGGTGGGACCGACGCCGGGGACTTCCGCCAGCCGCTCCGCGTCCGCCGCGATTATGTCGTCCAGGTGTCTGAACTCGTCCGCGAGAAACTCGCCCACGGCCCCGCCCAGGTGGCGGATGTTCAGTCCGAACAGCAGGCGCGCCAGCGGGCGCTGCTTGGAGGCCTCGATGCCGGCCACGAGGTTGGCGGCGTTCTG
>JAPOYA010000060.1:0-17670 GCA_026706815.1 Acidimicrobiaceae bacterium
GAGCGCGACGATCCCGCAGGGCGCCACGAGCGTGGACTTCGACATCAGCGTCACGAACAACAGCGCCGACGCGGCGTACGGCACGCTGGTGTGGACGCTGCCGGCGAACGACGCCGTGTATTCGCGGGGGGATCCTCATTCGGTGAGCCTGGTGATCGCGGATGACGAGATCGCGGCGTCGGTGCCGAAGCCTGAGGTGTATGAGTTCCACTATTTCAAACACGAGTTGCCCAAGGGGTATTATCTGCCGAAGGCGCGGTATCTGGCCGATGGGACCTGGACGATCAGCCGCTATGCGAAGCCGGCGACGCGCAACGCGGACGGTTCGTTGAACAAGACTAACTATTGGTGGAGCCGGGATCTGTATCTGCGGCGCAACGCGGGCCAGAATCAGTACTCGGCGCTGGACTATTTCGTGTGGTTCCATCCGGGGTTCCAGCCGACGGGCCCGGTGACGCTGACGGTCAAGGCGGTTGACCACGCCGACAACAGCAACGCGGAGACGGGCCGGGTCGGGTTCGCGTTGGACCTCGATCCTTACGATGATGTCCACGGAGCGGACGGGCCGTTCACCGACGACGAGTTGGAGGTCGTGTTGGATCCTGAGGACCTGGTCCGCGAGAGCGGCGGCGGGTGGGTCTTCAGGCCGGGGTTCAGAGTGTATGTGTCCCCGCTCGTGAACGACGAGTGCGTCGACGTCACCCACACGATCTCAGGCGGCGGCTACAGCAGCGTGGCGATGGACGCGATGCGGGTGCATCTGCTGCCGGTCGGGCGCGCGGGGGTTCTCCACGATCGGGTCGACACCGCTTGCGGCAACGGCGCCGGCGGTTATCTGCATTCCCCGCATCGGACCACGGCGAAGGTGCCCGGCTATGTGTGGATGTCACACGACCTCACCGGCAGCCGCCCCGTCGCCTACGCGGACAACACCCCCGACCCGCTGCGCGCCCGCGTCGGCGACGGCGTCCCGCAGGTCAGCGGCGGCCCCGGCGACCACAACGGCAACCCGATCGGCTCGAACGCGCCTTCCTCTGGCTCGGGCGGCGGGTCGGGTGGTCCCCCGCAGGCGCAGGGCACGTCGGATTCGTCGGACAGCGGCGTGCCGCGGCTGGTCGAGGGCGGCGACAGCGCCACGGTCACGCTGCGCCTCGCCACCAGCCTCGAAGGCGACGAGCAGGTGCGGGCGCTGCTGCGCGCCTCCGGCGCCACGCCGGGTGTGGACTACACCCTCGCCCTCGACGAGGCGGCCAGCCCCGGCGTGTCGGTCAGCGAGAACCAGCCGCTCAGCTCCGCCCAGTCGCTGATCACCTTTTCAGCCGGGGCGGACCGCGCCGTGCTCACCCTCACCGCCCTCGCCGACAACCAGACCGAGAACGAGACCCTCACCCTCGCCCTCGCCGGCGCCGCCTACTTCGACGGCACGAACGACGCTGTGGAGGTGCCCGTCGACCAGAGCCTGACCTTCGCCATCATCGACGCAGCGAACTCTGCGGTGTGCAAGACCTCCGACACGGCGCTGCTGAAACGGGTCGCCGCCAAAACGGCCGACCCGTGGAACGGCGCCCGCCCCGACCTCGTCGACACCTTCACCCGCGCCCACAACACCATGAAAGGCGAAGACGCCTACACCGTCGCCGACCTCAAAGCCCGCCCCGACCGCCAGACCCCCAACTGGCAAGGCAACGGCCCCAACGAGTTGTGGCAGCAAATCTACACCGAGCTCGACCGCCTCCAAACCTGCCGAACCACCCCAACAACACCCGACACCGACACCCCAGACACAGACGACCCGCCGCCTGCGCCGGTGGTCAGCATCACCGCAGGCCCCGCCGTCACCGAGGGCAGCCCGGCAACGTTCACCGTCACCGCCAGCCCCGCCCCGGCCAGCCCGCTCACAGTCACAATCGCGGTCGCCCAGACCGGCGACCACGGCGTGACAACCGGAACCAAGACCGTGGTCGTCCCCACAACAGGATCGGCGCAGTTGTCAGTCGCAACAACAGGCGACAACACCGACGAGCCCGACGGGTCGGTCACCGCCACGGTCAACACGGGCGCCGGCTACACGGTGTCGGGTACGCAGAGCAGCGCCACGGTCGCCGTCGCCGACGACGACAACCCCCCACCGCCTCCTCCTCCACCGCCGGTTGTGAGCGTGACTGCGGGCGGTGCGGTCACCGAGGGCAGCGCGGCGTCGTTCACGGTGACTGCTGATCCTGCGCCGGCTTCGCCGCTGACCGTCACCGTCGCGGTCGCCCAGCAAGGCGACTTCGGTGCCGCCGTAGGCTCCAAGACCGTGGTGGTGCCCACAACAGGCACAGCACAACTCTCGGTTGCGACAACCGGTGACAACGTCGACGAGCCTGACGGGTCGGTCACTGCCACTGTCGGCACGGGCGCCGGCTACACGGTGTCGGGTACGCAGAGTTCAGCCTCGGTGGCCGTCTCCGACGACGACGACCCGCCTCCGCCGCCGCCGCCTCCACCACCGCCGCCTCCTCCTCCTCCTCCACCATCTCCGCCGGTTGTGAGCGTGACTGCGGGCGGTGCGGTCACCGAGGGCAGCGCGGCGTCGTTCACGGTGACTGCTGATCCTGCGCCGGCTTCGCCGTTGTCTGTGACGGTGGCGGTCGCGCAGTCCGGCGATTTCGGTGCTACGACCGGAACGCGTACCGTTGTGATCCCGACGAGCGGCGCCGCGCAACTGTCGGTGGTCACAGCGGGCGACAACGTCGACGAGCCCGACGGGTCGCTCACTGCCACTGTCGGCACGGGCGCCGGTTACACGGTGTCGGGTACGCAGAGCAGCGCCACGGTCGCCGTCGCCGATGACGACGACCCACCGCCACCGCCGCCTGTGCCCGCGGGTCCGGCCCTGTCGGTGCAAGACGCCGAGGTAGCGGAGAACGGCCGCTACCTCAGATTCATGGTGTATTTGAGCGAGACGCCCGACGAGACCGTCACAGTGCAACTCACCACGCAAGAGGGCACCGCCACCCACGGCGCCGACTACCGCGGCTACGGCACCACCCCCAGCCGCCAGCTGATGTTCACCAAAGGCACACGACTGCTCTACAGCTACCTCTACATAGCCGTCCTCGACGACAACACGATCGAGGGCGACGAGACCTTCCAGGTCACCCTCACCAACCCCCAGGGCGCAGCTGTCGCTCGCGGCACAGCCACCGTCACCATCAAAGACAACGACTGACCCCTCACCGCCGAACCGCCGACAACGACCATCAGACAGGGGGCCACGCCCCGCCGCGTGAAGCTTCCGCTCCCTGGTTCAAAGACGCGTCGCGAATTTGGAGATTCCTAGGCAGCTTTTGGGGTCTTGCGAGCATGTGCGCGGTCGCTTTCGCCTTGCTGCGGTGAGCGGCTCTGCAGCGCGAGGACGAAAGCAGTGCAACCTCCAGCAAGAACCCCGTACCAGTCCCGCGCCGCCGGCCCGTGACGATTGAAGGCTGGCGCTCTTCGTTTCTCGGATACCGCGGCTATCTTGAATGCATGGAACGACCGGGTCGATTCGAGGACAGTCGCTATCTGGGCGACAAGCGAATTCAAGTGGTTTACGACCTTGACGACGTGACAGACGAGTCTGTCGCCGCAGAGATCACCGGGCTTGCCAATGGCCCCCATGGGTTGGCCTTCGGACCGGACACTCTGGCCGAAGCCCGCAACCGCGGCTACCGCTTGCGATCGACCTGACGGGCGAGGCGAGGCTTTCGTGGACAGACGGTTCTCGGTCGACGGGATCGAGTTGGAAGCCCATCTCGCCCGCCCTCGCCAGAATCGCGGCGCCGCCCAACCCGGGCTGGTGATTGCCCACGGTTTCCCGGCAGAGGCCGGCGGTGGCATCAATTCAACGTCGAGCTTTCCGGGTTTGGCAGATCGAGTGGCGACAGAGTGCGGTTGGGCTGCGCTGGCATATTCGAGCAGGGGAATCGCGCAATCCAGCGGCGACTTCTCGCTTGAGGGTTGGCTGCGGGACCTTCAAGGCGCGATCGCGTGTCTGCGTGAGTCGGCGCACTGCGACGGCGTATGGCTTTTGGGGTTCGGCACTGGTGGTGCTCTGGCCGTTGAGGCCGGTGCGGCTGATGAATCGATCCGCGGCGTCTGCGCGGTCTCGCTGCCGGCTGATTTCAGCGACTGGGCCCGCAGTCCCCGCAAGCTGCTCGTGCTTGCACGCGAGATGGGAGCAATCCGCGACAGCGACTTTCCAGAGGACTTCGGCAACTGGTCCCAGCAACTGCGGTCCGTCGACGCCAGCAAGGCTGCGGTCCGTCTGTCCCCGCGCGAGCTGTTGTTGATTCATGGCAGCGATGACGAGGTCGTGCCGGTGTTGGACGCCCGTGCCGTTGCCGACGCGCATGGTGCGGCCGACTTGCGGATCATTGACGGGGCAAGCCATCACTTGCGCCATGACCCCCGGGCGATGGCGGTCGTCCTCGGCTGGCTGGACCGGCAGCGCAACCGGCTGCTTTCCGAGGTCGCCTGAGGATCAACCGGCGCTTGGGGCTCGGGATTATTCGGCTCTCGGTTTCCCAGATCGGCGTTTCTCGGACCGGCGTTTCTCGCGGAGCCTACCGAGAGCGCCCGGGTCGCCGAGATCGGCGACACTGCGGAGATCTTCCGACGCGAAAGCCCCGGCGATCGCCTCCCAGCCCGATGGTTGACAATCGAAGCGCTTGGCGAGGATGGACATGAGAATCCGGGCTTTCACCGGGCCGTAGCCAGGCAGCGCCAAGAGTCGCTTGTAGAGCACTTCGGCGTCATCGGCGTCTGCCCACAGCGATTCCGGGTCGCCTTCGTATTCGTCGACTAGATGCTCGCACAGCTTGTGGATGCGCCGCCCCATCATGGCCGGGAAGCGGTGGACGGCGGGCTTCTGAGCGGCTGTAGCGACGAGCTCCTCCGGGTCCATCGCGGCGATCCGGGCGGCGTCGAGGGTGCCATCGAGTCGTTGGGCCAAGCGGAAGGGGCCGGCGAAGGCCCGTTCGATGGGGATCTGCTGGTCGAGCAGCATTCCGATCATGAGGGCCAGCGGGTTGGTGTTGAGCAGGCGGTCCGCCTCGGGGTCGCCGGTGACGACGAGCGTGCCCTCGGCGATCCGCGGCCGCGGCGCCTCAGGCACCGGTGTCCGGATGGGCCGGGTCTGGTCGGTATGGATCGATACCGGCCTCGGCGATGGCGCGGCTCACTTCCTCGCGGCTCGCGGCGCCCTCCTCGAGCATGGCCGACAGCACTGCCACCACGATGTTGTCGGCGTCGACCTCGAAGAATCGGCGCAGTGCCTCCCTGGTGTCGGAACGACCGAACCCGTCTGTTCCGAGCACATGCAACGGGCGAGGCGTCCATCGCGCTATCTGATCGGGTACCAGCGTCATCCAATCGGACACGGCGACGATCGGCCCCTCACTGTCGCTCAGCCTGCGTGCCACGTTGGACACTTCGGCGGGTCGGCCCGGTGACAACCGGTTGCGGCGCTCCACGTCCAGTGCATCTGCGCGTAGTCGCTTGTATGAAGTGACGCTCCAGAGCTCGGCGCCGATGCCGTACTCCTCGGCGAGGATCTGCTGGGCTTCGCGCGCGGCCAGGTTCAAGGTCCCAGAAAAGAGGATGGTGGCGCGGCGCTCAGCCGCGTCCGGGCCGTCGTCGAATTTGTAGATTCCCTCGGTGATGTCGCGGTCCTGCACATGGTCCGGACGCGGGGGCTGCTCGTAGTTCTCGTTGTAGATCGTGATGTAGTAGAAGACGTCCTCGCCGCCCTCGGAGCGCCCGTCGGGGTACATCCGACGCAGGCCTTCGCGCAGGATCGTGCCGAGCTCGTAGGCGAAAGCGGGGTCATAGGCTTCACAAGACGGAACTGTCGACGCCAACAGCATGCTGTGACCGTCCTGATGCTGCAGGCCTTCGCCGAGCAGGGTGGTGCGTCCGGCGGTGGCGCCCATTAGAAAACCTCGTGTCCGCGCATCAGCCGCTGCCCACAGCGAGTCGCCGACCCGTTGAAACCCGAACATCGAGTAGAACGAATAGAACGGGACCATGGGAACACCGCTGTTTGCGTAGGCGGTCCCCGCGGCGATCCACTCGGCGGTCGAACCGCACTCGGTGATGCCCTCCTCGAGGATCTGCCCGTCTTCGGACTCGGCATACGAGAGCAGCAGGTCGTGGTCTACTGGTTCGTAGAGCTGCCCTTGCGGCGCGTAGATCCGAAACTCTCTGAACAGCGAGTCCATGCCGAAGGTCCGGGCCTCGTCGGGGACGATCGGAACCACGCGCTCGCCGAATCGCTTGTCTCTCAACAGGTCTCGCAGTACCGCGGTGAAAGCCATTGTGGTCGACACGGCGCGCCCAGCCGAGCCCTTTTGAAGGTCGAGGAACGGCGCCTCACTGGGCAGCTTGAGCGGTCGGCGATCTCGCACGATGCGGCTGGGCAGGGGCCCGTCAAGGGCTCGGCGCCGCTCCATCAGATACTCGCGCTCCTCTGAGTCCGGTGACGGCCGGTAGTACGGCGGGATGCCGTCTTCGAGTGACTCCTCGGAGATTTCCTCTTCCATGTGGAGCCGGGTCCGCAGTTCCAGAAGCTGAGCCTTGGTCATCTTCTTGATCTGGTGGGTGGCGTTGCGTCCTTCGAAACCCTCACCGAGGGTCCAGCCTTTGATGGTCTTGGCCAGGATCACGGTCGGCTGTCCTGTGGTCTGGGCTGCGGCTTTGAAAGCGGCGTAGACCTTCTGGTAGTCGTGGCCGCCGCGGGGGAGCGCCTTGAGGTCGTCATCGCTCAGATGTTCTACGAGTTTGCGCAGCCGTGGGTCTGGCCCGAAGAACTTCTCGCGGATGTAGGCGCCGTCTTCAACGGCGAAACGCTGGTATTCGCCGTCGACTGTCTCCGACATCTTGTTGAGAAGCACTCCGTCTACGTCGCGATGCAGAAGTTCATCCCAGCGGCTGCCCCAGATCACCTTGATCACGTTCCAGCCGGCGCCGCGGAACACGCCTTCGAGCTCTTGGATGATCTTTCCGTTGCCTCTGACGGGGCCGTCAAGCCGCTGGAGGTTGCAGTTGACGATCCATTTCAGGTTGTCGAGGTCGGATCGGCCTGCGAGAGCGATCGCGCCGAGGGTTTCGGGCTCGTCGCATTCGCCGTCGCCGAGAAAGCTCCAGACGTTGCTTTGGGAGGTGTCGTCGATTTTGCGTTGATGCATGTAGCGGTTGAAACGAGCGTGGTAAATCGAATTGATCGGGCCCAGTCCCATTGAGACGGTGGGATACTCCCAGAACTCCGGCATCAACCGGGGGTGGGGGTAGCTGGAAAGGCCGTTCCCGCCGACTTCCATGCGGAAATTGTCGAGCTGTTGTTCGTTGAGCCTCCCCTCGAGGAAGGCCCGTGCGTAGACGCCTGGGGCGGCATGCCCTTGGAAGTACACGTGGTCGCCGGGGAGCCCGTCTTCTTTGCCGCGGAAGAAATGGTTGAAGCCGACTTCGTAGAGGGCCGCGCTGGAAGCGAACGTCGACAGGTGGCCGCCGATGCCGTCAGCGGTCTTGTTGGCGCGGATCACCATGGTCGCCGCGTTCCAACGGATGATCGCGCGGATGCGCCGTTCTATGTTCTCGTCGCCGGGAAAGAAAGGCTGCGATTCGGCGGGGATGGTGTTGATGTAGGGCGTGCTTGTGGTCGGGGGAACGCCGATCTGGAGTTCGTTGGAGCGCTCGAGCAGCTTGGCGAGCAGGTAGCGGGCCCGAGCCTGGCCTTGACTTGCGTGGACCGCATCGAGGGAATCGATCCACTCGGTCGTTTCGGCAGGATCGATATCGGGTAGTTGGCGGGAGAAATGGTCAGCCATATGTATTTCTATTCTCGCAGCACTTTTTTGCTTTGGGGTCCAAGCAATGGGTGGAAGTTGTCGATGGAGATCACAGAATGAGCGCATTAGCAGCGCAACTGACTCAACAACTGTCTACACGGACGGCGCCTGTCTGGGGAACCCCGGGCCTGGTGGTTGGGGCTGGGTTGTGCCCGATGGCCGCTGGGCCAGCGGCGCTGAGGCGGCAGCCACCAATCAACGGATGGAGCTCACCGCGGTGCTCGAAGCGTTGCGGGCCCTGGCCGGCCCGCTTGGCGGTCCCGTTGAAGTCGTCTCGGATTCGACATACGTCGTCAACTGTTTCCGCGACCGCTGGTGGGCCGGCTGGCTCAAACGGGACTGGCGCAACTCCAACAAACAGCCGGTCGCCAACCGAGACGTCTGGGAACCGCTGATTGAGCTCTACCGCACGGCGCCGCACGAGATTGCGTTCAGGTGGGTGAAGGGGCACGCCGGCGACGAATGGAACGACGTTGCGGATCGTTTGGCGGCCGAAGCTTCTCGCACGCAGCTGGGACGCAGCGGTGTCGGAATGCCCGATGACCTTGATGAGGCTGATGAGCCTGGGTCCGCGGGGTTCGGTGAGCGCGCCGCGGGGGAGCGAGCCGATGCGGGCTCGTGGCGGCCGACGGGTCGTTGCGTGGCAGTCCTCGGGATGCAGCCCAGCGCAGACTCAGGCGGTTCCCAAGTCGACTCTCAGGACAGCAGATCAAGCATGACGCGTCAGCGACTCGCGGAGATCTTGGCGGCGAAGAAGGAGCTCGACGACGACCTGGTGGTGCTGACGGGGTTGCGCCGTGGCGCGGAGACCCTCGGCGCGGAGGCCGCGACCGCCTCCGGCGTTCCTTACGCGGTGGTGTTGCCCTATCCCAACCCCGCCGTCAAGTGGCCTGCGGCTGACAGAGAACACTTTTCGCTGATGTTGGACGGGGCTTCGAAAGTCGTGTGCTTGCAGCGCAAGGTCCCCACAACCCCGAAAAATGCCGGCGAAGCGCTCAAGCGGCGGAATGCATGGCTGAGAAGAGTCGCCGATGAGGCGTTGATCGTGTGGGACGGCACAGATCGCCGGGTCGGCGGGGTGGTGAGTGCCTTCGAACGTGAAATGCCCGACGACGTTTGGATTGTCGACGCTTAGCGAGACCCGCTACTGCGGCTTGTTGAGAACGCTCCGCAATGCTTGGGCCAGGTCTGGTTGACGGAACTGATAGCCGCTCGCAATCAGCGCCGCGGGCTCGACCTTCTGGCCGGCGTACAGCAGCTCCTCGGCCAATTCCCGTCCCAGGGCGGCCCACATCACGGCTTTGGGGGTTGGCAGAATGGTCGGGCGGCGCAGTACTCGGCCGAGGGTCGCGGTGAACTCGGCGTTGGTGACCGGATTGGGCGCCGTCATGTTGACCGGGCCTGAGACCTCGTTTTCGAGGAGCCAGATGACGGCCTGCACCATGTCTTGGATCGATATCCAGCTCAGCCACTGGCGTCCGTCTCCGACGCGCCCGCCGATCCCGAGTCGAAAGAACGGGAGTTGCGCTTTGAGGGCTCCTCCGTCGGCAGCCAGTACCACGCCGGTGCGCAAAAACGCGAGCCGTGTGGAATCTCGCGCCGGACTGGCGGCATGTTCCCAGGCGCGCACCACGTCGGCAAGAAAGCCGTTGCCACCGGAACTGATCTCGTTGAGCTCTTCGTCGCCGCGGTCTCCGTAGAAACCGATGGCTGAACCCGAGAGGAACACCGCCGGAGGATTCTCGGCCGCGGCGATCGCGTCAGCCAACAGAGCGGTGGTCGTGGTTCGGCTGTCAAGAATCCGGGTCTTCTGGGCGTCGCTCCAGCGTCTCTCGGCTATTGAAGCTCCAGCGAGGTGAACCACCGCGTCTGTGTTCTCGAGCGCTTCGTTCGGGAACTCGCCGGCCGCCGGGTTCCAGAGAACGCTCTCGGCGTCGTCTCGGTCCGGCGACCGCAGCAGCCGGACCGGCGTGTGAGCGGTGGCTTTGAGTGCGGCAGCCAACGATGTTCCGATCAAACCTGTCGAGCCGCTGATCAGTACTCGCATTGCCCTGCCCCGGTCCTGCCTCTCGTGTGAAGGTGAGCCGCGTCCTATGCTGCGAATCATAGAGTGTCGCGGATAGTCGAGCGCGCGCGGACCGAGACGGCAAAGGACCGAGGATGTCAGACGACCAGAGAAGTCAACCACCGGCCAGAACCGGTATCGGCAAGTTCATCGGAGCTGCGCTCGTGGCCTTGGCGCTGATCGCTTTCGTCGTGCAGAACACCGACAGCACTCCAGTCCAGTGGTTCTTCATCGACCGCAGCGCGCCGTTGTGGTTGGTCATTGTGATTTCCGCTGTAGCAGGCGCGATTCTCAGCGAGATTCTGGGTTGGATGATTCGCCGCCGAAAGTGACAGTCATCGGCCGCTGCATGCGCCGGCCAGCAGTGCTGCGACCGTCAGCGCAGCAGCGATCCGAGAAAGCCCGATTCGCCTCACTGGCGCCATGATAGAGAAGCAGAGAAGCAAAGTAGAGGTCGCGAAGAAGGTCGCGAGAAGAAGAGGTCACGATGAGTACCCGAATGTTGATCGGAGTCTCGCTTCTGGTCGGTCTGGCGATTCTTGTTGCCGGAGCTGTTCAGTTGTTGATGATCGTCGCCTGAGCCCGTCCTGGTAGAGAGTCGGCTCCGGTAACATGAGGCTCGCACAGGGAGGAAGTCCCATAGACACACAAAACAATGTGACACAACACGATGTGATCGTTGTCGGAGGTGGTCCTGCCGGCTACGCAGCCGCCCTGTATGCCGCGGGTGTCGGGTTGAACACTGGGCTTGTGGAGAAGGGCGCTCTCGGAGGCACTTGCCTGCATGTCGGGTGTATCCCTGCCAAGGAGCTGTTGGAGACGGCATCCGTCTTCCGCACTGTTTCCCATGCGGGCGACTTCGGTGTGACCACTTCCGCGCCGGCGCTCGACTGGGATGTCGCGATGCAGCGCAAGCAGGCCGTCATCGACCAACTCGTTGCCGGGCTCGGGTCGATGATGAAGGGCCGAAAGGTCACCGTTTACAACGGCATCGGCACGCTTGGCGCCAACAGGGTGGTGACGGTCAGCGGACAGGGCGAGGCCCATGCGCTCACCGCCCCGTCGGTGATTCTTGCCACGGGATCGCTGCCCCGCACGATTCCAGGTTTTGAAGTGGACGGGAAATTCGTGATGACCTCTGACGAACTGTTGTCGATCGAAGCGCTCCCGCAGAGTGCCGCGGTGATCGGCGGCGGTGCGATCGGTTGCGAATTCGCTTCGATGATGGCTGATCTCGGGGTGGATGTCACCGTGATTGAAGCGCTGGACCAGATTCTCATCGGATGTGATCGCGACGCCGCCAGAGTTGTGGCGCGCAGCTTCAAGAAACGCGGCATAACGGTGCATACCTCTGCTCCGGTCAATGGTCATTCCCCCGATGCTTCCGGCTCGCGCACGTCGGTGTCCTTCGGCGACGGCCAGTCGGTTGACGTCGAACTGGTGGTGGTCTCGGTCGGTCGTCGGCCCAATGCCGACCTGTTGGATTTGAGCGGCACCGCTGTGGTTGTCGATGAGCGGGGTTATGTTGAGGTGGATGGCCGCTGCCGCACGGCAGAACCGGGTGTTTGGGCTGTCGGCGATCTGATCGACACCCCGCAACTCGCCCATGTGGCCTTCGCCGAAGGCATGTTGGCAGTAACCGATTCGCTGGGCGAAGAACCCGCTCCGTTGGACTATCACGGAACGCCGTGGTGCATCTATTGCCATCCTGAGGTGGCGTTCGCCGGGCACACCGAGGAATCGGCGATCGCGGCGGGTCACGATGTCGTGACCTCGTCGTTGCGTTTCATCGGCAACGGCAGGGCCAAGATCGTTGGCGACACCGACGGAATCGTGAAGGTCATCGCGCAGAAGCGTGGCGACGGCACAGGTGGGCAGATACTCGGCGTCCACATGGTCGGCCCGTGGGTCACTGAACAGCTTGGTCAGGCCTATCTTGCTGTCAACTGGGAGGCGACGGTCGACGATGTGGCCGCTTTCATTCAGCCGCACCCGACCATGAGCGAGCTGTTCGGAGAATCTGTGCTGGCTTTAACCGGGCGTTCGCTTCATGGTTGATGCAAACTTGCTGCCGGTGAACCGCAGAACGAACAGGAATGAAGCGAACAGGGAAGAAACGAACGGGAAGAGGACTCGATGGCTGATGTGACCATGCCGCAGTTGGGGGAGACAGTCACCGAGGGAACGATCACCCGCTGGTTCAAACAGGTAGGCGACCGTGTGGAGATGGATGAGATCCTCTTCGAGGTCTCCACTGACAAGGTCGACTCAGAAGTTCCGTCGCCCATAGCCGGCACGCTGACCGAGATATTCGCCAATGAGGGGGACCTCGTGGAGGTCGGGCAGGTCCTCGCCCAGATCGGCGACGTCCCTGCCGGCGACGTTCCTGCCGGTTCAGCCCCAGCCCCAGCCGCGGCGCCACCAGCCGCAGAGGCCTTCCCGGCGCCGGAACCCGAACCGGAGCCCGTGCTCGTGTCTGAGTCTCGGCTGCCTGAAGCAGAATCGCCGCAGGTGTTCGCCGGCTCAGAAGACGCCGCAGGCGAAGCGTCTCCGCAGTCGTCGACTCTGCCGCCTCCGCTGCCTCCTCTTGATGAGGAGACGTCGGACGCGCCTGTTGCTGAGCACACTGAGTCGACGACGCGGGGAGCGCGAGGGCCGCGGGGGGCATCGCGTTCGCTCATGTCTCCAGTAGTGCGCCGACTGATAGCCGACAACGGGCTCGATGCCTCGATGATTGCAGGCACGGGCATTGGCGGGCGCATCACCAGAGCCGATGTCGAGGGTGTGATCCGCTCGGGGGCGCAGTCTGCGCCGCCCGCGTCTGCTCCTCGACAGACCCCTTCGGAATCGTCGCTGCCCCCGCCCGTCGCTGAGCGGCCGTTCGAGCGGGCTGCCTCGGAGTCCCCGGCGGCCGTGGTCGGCTCGCCTCCGGCAGCGGCTTCGACCCCGTCGACCGAGGTGGGGACCCGTGACAAGGTTGTGGCGCTCAACAACATCCGCAAGCGCACCGCAGAGCACATGGTCATGTCCAAGAGCGCTTCGCCGCACGTGCTCACGGCGATGGAAATCGACTATGAGGGTGTCGAGAAAGTACGCAAAGCGCTCAAATCAGGGTGGAGGGCAGAGGAGGGGTTCAGCCTCACCTACTTGCCGTTCATCGCCCGAGCGGTCGTCGACGCCTTGCGCGAATACCCGCACCTCAACGCCAGTTTCGGAGGTGACCATCTAGTCGTCCACGACGAGGTCAACCTTGCCATCGCCGTTGACATCGACTTCAACGGACTGCTGGCGCCGGTGATCAAGGGCACAGAGGGAAAAAGGCTGCGACAGATCGCTCGAGACATTGCGGACGTCGCCGACCGCGCGCGTGGCAAGCAGCTGCTGCCCGATGACCTTTCTGGTGGCACCTTCACGCTGACCAACGCCGGTCAATACGGAACGATGATGCAGTTCCCGATCATCAATCAGCCTCAGGTGGCAATCCTGTCGACCGACGGTGTGGCTCGAAAGCCTGTTGTGGTCACTGATTCGTTCGGGAACGAATCGATCGCGATTCACTCAGTGGGGGTGTTGGCGATGGCCTGGGATCATCGTGCTTTCGACGGGGCCTACGCCGCGGCGTTCCTGCATCGGGTCAAGGAGATCATTGAGACTCGCGACTGGGAGGCGGAGGTCCGCTGAGCACCTTGGTCGCTGCTGGGCGGACACTGCGCATCCGCTGGTTGGGACGGGTTGTCTATTCCGATGCGCTCGCTTTGCAGCGGTCGTTGCTCGGCAATCGCCGACACGACTATCTGCTGTTGTTGGAGCATCCGAATGTCGTGACTGTGACTCGCCGGACGCCGGTCGAGCACCTGCTGGCCGACCTAGAGTCGCTCGGCTGTGAGCTGGCTGAGACGGATCGGGGGGGTGACGCGACCTACCACGGCCCCGGTCAACTGGTCGCGTACCCCATTGTTGAAGTGCCGGGGCGTCGCGGCGGCGGAATGGCCGACACGGCTGCGTATGTGTCATCGCTTGAAGAGTTGTTGATCGGGTCGCTGCGAGATGTCGGCGTCGAGTCGGGGCGCATCAAGGGCTGCACCGGCGTCTGGGTTGATCCCCAAGGACAACGGCCCCAGAAGATCGCGGCGATCGGGGTGCGGATAACGCGGGGACGCTCCATGCACGGTGTGGCGCTCAACGTCGACCCCGATTTGAGCTGGTACGAGCGAATCGTGCCTTGTGGGATCAGCGACAAGGGCGTCACCTCGCTGGCAGCGCTCGGGGTCGACGTCTCCATGCCCGAGATGGTCGAGGTGTTCACGCAACGGGCGATCGCTCTGTTCGCTCCGCACGGATCAGTCGACCGCGCCGGCGTCGGGTTCAGAATAAGACGCACGGATCTGGCGCCCTTCACTCGCGGCGAGGATCTTGGACTGTCTGAGCAGGCACTGTCCAGACAAGCACCGTCTGCGCAGGCGTTCTCTGAACAGGCTGACGGCACCTCGGTGCGGTTGCTCGGCCGTCTCGCTCAAGCGGGGGCGACCAATCACGACCCGGTGCGTTTGCGTTCCCGCAAACCTTCCTGGATGCGTGTGAAGTTCGATCCGGCGCCGGAGTATCGCCGGGTCCGTTCCACGATGCGCGAGCTTGACTTGGTGACTGTCTGCGAAGAAGCGGGCTGTCCCAATATTTCCGAGTGCTGGAACGACGGCACGGCCACTTTCATGATCCTGGGAGACCGTTGCACGCGGGCCTGCGGTTTCTGCCTGGTCGACACGCGTGTTCCGCAGGCGCAGGATCCGGATGAGGCGGCACGGGTGGCACAGGCCGTCGAGTTGATGGAGTTGCGCCATGTCGTCGTCACGATGGTCGCCCGCGACGACCTTGAAGACGGGGGCGCCGGTGCGGTGGCCGAGGTGATTTCCGCGATCCGCGAGCGCTCACCTCAATGCCGCGTGGAGACCCTGGTCTCGGACTTCAAGGGATGCGACAGATCGTTGAAAACAGTGTTCGACGCCCGGCCCGACGTGTTCAGCCACAACATCGAAACGGTGGCGCGGTTGCAGCGTGCAGTACGTCCGTCGGCTGGTTATGCCCGCAGTCTTTCGGTATTGGCTCGGGCCAAAGCGGCTGGTCTGACTGCCAAGTCGTCGATAATCGCGGGGATGGGGGAGGGCGACGACGAGATTCGCCAGACCCTCACAGACCTCGCCGCGGTCGGCGTTGACATTGTCACCATTGGCCAGTATCTGCGCCCCACGTCTCACCATCTGCCCGTGGCCCAGTGGTGGCAGCCTGAGGTGTTCGACGAGTGGAAGCGCTTCGGCGAGTCGGCGGGAATCGCACATGTGGAGTCCTCACCGCTGACCCGTTCGAGTTACCATGCCCGCCAGTCCGCCGATTCCCTGAAATCTGCGCGAACAACCACAAGCCGCGAACAACCACAAGCAATGTAGGGGATCGCGCGGATTTCGTGCAGGGGAGATGAGGTCTAGCATTGAGAACTATGTTCGCTGACCGCCTCGACCGGGCCCGAGAGAAGATGACCGCCGACGGGGTGGATGTGCTGCTGTTGTCGGTCGGTGCTGATCTGCCGTACTTCTGCGGCTACGAGGCGATGCCGCTGGAGCGGATCACCATGCTGGTGGTGCCCCGAGACGATGATGCGACGCTGGTCGTTCCCGGTCTGGAAGCTTCACGGGTCAAGCCGCGCCCCGAGTTGTTCGCGCTGAGGCCGTGGTCTGAGACCGAGGACCCGATTGCGCTGATCGCGACGCTGATGGGGCCTGTGTCAGTTGCCGCGGTGGGCGATCAGATGTGGTCGGGCTTTCTCGTTGACCTGATGTCTGCTCGACCGAACACGCAGTTTCGCCGGGCCAGTTCGATAACCAGTGGCATTCGCTCGGTGAAGGACGCCGACGAGATCGAGCGCTTGCGAGCCGCGAGCCGGGCCGTGGACGCGATCGCGGCACGGTTGCAGCGCGGCGAGATCCCGCTCATCGGCAAGACCGAGGCTGAGGTGTCGGCTGAACTCGGCCGCCAGATCATCGCCGAGGGCCACGACCGGGTGAACTTTGCCGTCGTGGCGACCGGACCCAACGCCGCCAGCCCCCACCATGAGGCTGGGTCCCGGGCAATCACCGAGGGCGAGGCGCTCCTGTGCGACTTCGGAGGGACGATGGTCGGGGACGACGGCGTCGGCTACTGCTCGGACGTGACCCGCTGTGTCTGGGTGGGGCCTCGACCAGATCGCGAGTATCTGGAGGCTTACGCGGTTCTGCATGAGGCCCAGGCAGCAGCGGTGGCCGCGGCCCGGGTCGGGACGCCCGCACAAGACGTCGACCGGACGTCGCGGGAGCGGATCGCGGCGGCCGGATTCGGCAGTTTCTTCATCCACCGGACGGGCCACGGGATCGGGGTCGAGGCGCACGAGGACCCCTACATCGTCGAGGGCAACACGGAGCCGTTGATGGCAGGCAACGCCTTCTCGGTCGAGCCCGGGATCTACATGCCGGGCCGCTGGGGCATGCGCCTTGAGGACATCGTCGTCGCGACCGAGGCAGGCCCTGATTCGTTGAACCTCGCCGACCACCATCTGGCCGTTGTGGAGGCATGACGAGTCGGCCCGCGCGGTAGCTTGACGCGGTGATCCGCGTTGACGCCGCCACGGTTCTGCTGCAATGGGCAGCAGGCGGCTGGGTCTTTTTGTGGGTCACGACGCGTCGCCGCGAGGTCGGGCTCGGCTACGGCTGGCTGCAGAGGATCGTGTTCTCGGCCTTGGCGGCGGGTTCGGTGGCTGCGGCATTGGCAACCGATGTGGTCTGGACGCGCGATCTGACCACACTCGGATTCTTGCTGGCCGGCGGGATTGCGCTGGTCGTGTCGATAGCTCGCAAGTCGGCGGGCGTTTCGGGGCGGCGGGCACTGGTCGAGCGACGCTCCGCGCGGGTGGCCGAGATGACCGGGATCGACCGAGCCGAGCCCCGTTTCGATGCTTCGGCGCCGGAGTTCCCCCCCCACCTGGACTTGGCCGCAGCAGCGGTCGGCATGATGGCGGTGTTGTTCGCGTCGATCAACGCCGGTGACCCGGTCGCATTGTCGGTTGCCCGCGGCTTGGTCAGCGCTCTGTTCCTGGGCGTGGTGTCTGACGCCATGCTGTTGGGCCACTGGTATCTCGTGCAGCCGGGCCTGGCGAGAGGGCCGATCCTTGAGCTGGTCAAATGGACGGGCATTGTCTGGGTGCCCGAAACGGTCCTTCTGCTGTGGCCCACGGGGATGGTGTCCGTGCTCAACGGCACGATCGACGATGCCTACAACGGCCTGCTCGGCTGGTTCTGGCTTGCCTGTACGGTGACCACGATCGGACTGGTCGTCGTCACTCGAGCCGCCCTGCGCGAACGCGCCTATTCCGCGGTGATGGCCGCCACGGGTTTGATGTATCTGGCGATCCTCACGGCCTTCGGCCAGGATCTCGTAGCCCGTATCCTGCTGGGCGTGTAGTCGGGCCTCGGGCAGCTTGGAGCGGTCGGCGCTGGGAGGCTGAGCGGCCCGGTGAGCGAAGCGAGCCGAGAGCGGGAGACGGCCGGTGTCGCGGTGTTGTCCGCTCGATGTTTCTGTCGGGGGTCCTTGACGGGGGGGGGGGGGGGGGGGGGGGTTTTGGGGGGGGTGGGGGGGGGGTGGGGCGGGCTTTTCTGTTTTGGTCTATTTTGTGGCTTTTGTCTGTTGGGTTCGCGGGGGGGTTTTGGGTTT